>JBHGXV010000018.1:0-18320 GCA_041920505.1 Paenibacillaceae bacterium | reverse complement strand
GAATATATCCAATTTTACAATCAAAGTCGACCACAACGAAAACTTAAGAAGCTGACGCCAGTTGAGTACCGACGTCAGCTTGCCGCTTAGGGTTTTTTTCAGTGTCTACAAAATGGGGTCTTGACCACTGAAAGCCGTGGGATGTTTTTTCGCTGCTCACGTATGCTGTCACACGCGCGGCGCTTCCAGGCCGTATTGGCTCCACTCTTCGCGCGACGGGCCGTAGACGCCGGGAACCTTCAGCCCGGCCTGGCGCATGAGAACCGTCATCTGGCCGCGATGGTGAATCTGGTGCTGGATGAGAATGGACAGGGTAAGGCCGTTGGGCCACTCTTCGCCGTACATATTGCGCACTTCCTTGAGCGTCTCGTCGGTCCACTGGCGTTTCAGCGCCTCGACGAACGCGGCGCTCGCCTGCCGGTAGCCGTCGGCGATCTCCCTGGCCGTGGCTGGCACGGGGAGTTCCTCGGTCGGCGCGTCGAATTGAAGCCCGGCCCGCGTCATCATCTCGTGAATCGTACAGACGATGTGCCACGCCAACCGGCCGAGAGTGCGGTCCTGTGGAGTGACTTCCTGCTTCAGCGACTCGTCGGTCAACATGCCGAGCATGCGCTCTGTCGCGCCGGATTCATACTCCCACGCTTTCAAAAAATTGTCCACTGTCAAAAACACGGCAACCGCCTCCTTGATCATGGATGAGTATGATTTCGCCAGACCGGAAAACGATTCCTACCTGTGACGACGTGTCGCGGGTGAATATTCTTCGACACGCTCCGTGTCCGGCCGAAGCCGCGTCCGAGACAGCCGCACTGCCGATGTCCGCCGCGTCAGTCCCGCAAAAAACGGGCAAACACTTCGTTGCCGAGCGGCAGGGCGCGGCGGGTGAGGCGCAGATGTCCGTCCGCTTCCTCCAGCATCCCCTTCGCTTTTTCCTCGGCGACCACATCCCCGAACTCCCGCTCCACCGTCGTGCCAAAGCGGCGCTCAAAACGGGCCAGATCCACGCCTTCGCGCAGCCTGAGGCCGAGGATCATCTCGTCTTCCATCGCTTCTGTGCGCGGCACGTCGAACGCTTCGACGCGCGGCAAGCCTTCCTTGGTCATCTGCAGATAGACGGCGAGCGGCCCGGCGTTGACGTGACGCCTGCCGTTCACGTAGCCGTGCGCTCCGGCGCCGATGCCGTAGTATTCGTTGTTGAGCCAGTAGGTTTTGTTGTGCCGGCTCTCCTTGCCCGGCCGAGCGAAATTGCTGATCTCGTACATGCGAAAGCCGTGCGCCTCCAGCGTGTCGATCAGCGTAAGGTACATGGCGAGTTCCGCCTCTTCGCTTGGCAGCGGCAACTGGTCTTTCTGGTACAGGGTGTGAAACAGCGTGTTTTCTTCTACCTTCAGGCTGTAGGCGGAGAGGTGCTGGATCGGCAATTGCAGCGCTTTGGCCAGCGAGTCGGCGAAGTCGGCCTCCGTCTGCTCGGGCAGGCCGAACATCAGATCGATCGACAGGTTGGCAAGTCCGACCGCAAGCGCATGCTCGATCCCCTGATAGACGTCATCGACGTTGTGAATCCGGCCCAGGCGCTCAAGCAAGCGATTGTCGAACGACTGGACGCCGAAGCTGAGCCGATTCACCCCGCCCGCGCGCATCAGCGCAAGTTTCTCCCGGTCAACCGTCCCGGGGTTGGCCTCCATCGTAAACTCGCAGTCATCCGTCAGATACGGGCCGAGCTGATCTTCCACGCTTTTCAGGAAAAAGCCCATCTGCTCCTGATCGAGAAACGTCGGTGTTCCCCCGCCGACAAAGATCGTCTCGATCCGCTCAGGCGGCACCTCAGCAAATGTCAGGGCCATCTCCCGCTTGAGCGCTTCCAGATAGTCCCAGACGATCTGCGGGTTGCGGGTCACAAACGAGTTGAAATCGCAGTAGTAGCACTTGTTGGTGCAAAACGGGATGTGGATGTAGACCGATCTCGGGGGCACGTGTTTGTCCTCCTTCATGCGAAAAGGACCTGACAACGAAAGTGTCGTCAGGTCGCCTGCGTCGTTTACTTCTTGTCGTCCATGCGGAGAACGGCCATGAACGCCTCTTGCGGCACCTCGACGGAGCCGACGGCCTTCATGCGCTTTTTCCCCTCTTTTTGCTTCTCCAAAAGTTTGCGCTTCCGGCTCACGTCACCGCCGTAACACTTGGCGAGCACGTTTTTGCGCATCGCGCTGATCGTCTCGCGGGCGATGATCTTGTGGCCGATCGCGGCCTGAATCGGCACCTCAAACTGCTGGCGCGGAATTAGTTCTTTCAGCTTTTCGCAAATCACCTTGCCGCGGGCGTAGGCGCTGTCCTTGTGGACGATAAAGGAGAGCGCGTCCACCACTTCGCCGTTTAAGAGAATGTCCATCTTCACCAGCTTGGACGGCTTGTACCCGGCCATCTCGTAGTCGAAGGAGGCATACCCCTTGGTGCCCGACTTCAAGAGGTCGAAGAAATCGTAGACGATCTCCGACAACGGCATGTCGTACTTGAGCTGCACGCGGTTTTCGCCCAGGTACTGCATGTCGAGGAAGTCGCCGCGTTTGCCCTGGCACAACTGCATCACGTCGCCGACGTAGTCTTTCGGCACCATGATCGTCGCGGTGACGTACGGCTCCTCGATCTGTTCGATTTTTTGCGGTTCCGGCATCTTCGACGGGTTGTCGATCTCGATCACTTCGCCGTTGGTCTTGGTCACGCGGTAAATGACGCTCGGCGCGGTGGTGATCAGGTCGATGTTAAACTCCCGCTCGATCCGCTCCTGGATGATTTCCATGTGCAACAGGCCCAAAAAGCCGCAACGGAATCCGAAGCCCAAAGCCTGCGAGGTCTCCGGCTCGAACTGCAGCGACGCGTCGTTCAACTGCAGTTTTTCCAGCGCATCGCGCAAGTCGTTGAACTCGCTACTGTCGATCGGGTACATCCCGCAGAAAACCATCGGGTTGATCCGGCGATACCCCGGTAGCGGTTCGGCGGCCGGACGGTTGGCGTCGGTTATCGTGTCCCCGACGCGGGTGTCGCCGACGGTTTTGATCGAGGCGGCCACGTAGCCGACATCGCCCACCGTCAACTCCTCCACCGGCGTCTGATGCGGCGTGGAGGTGCCCACTTCGGTCACCTCGAACGTCTTGTTGGTCGCCATCATCTTGATCTTCATGCCTTTGCGCAGGGTGCCGTTCACCACCCGCACGGAAGCTATGACGCCTCGGTACGGGTCGAAGTACGAGTCGAAAATCAGGGCCTGCAGCGGCGCATCCGGGTCGCCAGACGGTGCCGGAACTTTCTTCACCACCGCTTCCAGCACGTCCTCGATCCCGATGCCCGCCTTGGCGGAGGTGAGGCACGCCTCGCTGCAGTCCAGTCCGATCACGTCTTCCACTTCCTGCATGACGCGCTCCGGCTCGGCGCTCGGCAAGTCAATCTTGTTGATGACCGGAATAATCTCCAGGTTGTTGTCCAGGGCCAGGTAAACGTTGGCCAGGGTTTGCGCCTCGATGCCCTGCGCCGCGTCGACGACCAGCAAGGCGCCTTCGCACGCGGCCAGGCTGCGCGACACCTCGTAGGTAAAGTCGACGTGTCCCGGGGTGTCGATCAGGTGAAGAATGTACTCTTCCCCGTCTTTGGCTTTATAGTTCAGGCGGACGGCATTCAGCTTGATCGTGATGCCGCGCTCTTTTTCCAACTCCATGGTGTCGAGAAACTGGGCTTCCATCTCGCGTGCGGAGAGCGCCCCTGTCAACTCCAGGATGCGGTCGGCAAGCGTCGACTTCCCGTGGTCAATATGGGCAATAATAGAGAAGTTGCGAATTTTTTTCTGTCTTTCACGACGATCCATTTGATTCGTTCCCTCCCACGCATTGTGGACGATGAATATCCCGCAAAAATGCACTAACGGTTATTATAACAAAGCCTCTCTCCACGGGCAACCAGCGCCTGTCAGGGCAGGCTCGCTTGAGATTGGCAAAGAGAAAGCGAACCCGGACCGTCTTGCCTGGGTTCGCTAGTTGTTTCGTCGGTGAACGTCAGATTCAGCCGATGACCGTCCACTCTTTGGGGAAACGGGTCAGCACCTCGACGCCCTCGTCGGTCACCAGCACGTCGTCTTCGATCCGCACCCCTGCCAGACCGGGAACGTAAATCCCCGGTTCGATGGTGAACACCATGCCCGGGCGGAGCACTTCCTGATTTTCCCCGTGGACCGACGGATACTCGTGCACATCCATGCCCAACCCGTGGCCGAGGCGGTGCATGAAATACTCGCCGTACCCGTTGGCGGTGATCAACTCGCGGGCGGCCCGGTCCAGACTGGCCAACGTTGCGCCGGGGCGGGTGGCCTCAATGGCGGCGAGGTTGGCGGACAGCACGGTGTCGTAAATCTCCCGCGCCTGTCCGGTCACCTCGCCCACCGCAAACGTGCGGGTGATATCGGACGCGTACCCGTTGACGTAGACGCCAAGGTCGAACAGCAACAGTTCGCCACGCTGGATCTTCCTCTCACCCGGCTTGCCGTGGGGCAGCGCCGACTTCTCGCCGGCCAGCACCATCGTGGCAAACGCCGGCCCTTCCGCTCCCAGCTTCTTCATCTGGTACTCCAGCTCGGCGACGATCTCCAGCTCGCTTACCCCGACGGCGACGCGCTTCAGCCCCTCGGCCAGCACGTCCTCCACCACTTTCACGGCCCGCTTCATCCGTTCGATCTCGTCCGGCGTCTTGATCAGCCGCATCTGACGCAGCGGTTCGTCAATATCGACATACGCCTGCGCCCCTACCGCCGTAGCCAGGGCTTCGTAGCGGTTGACGGTCAGATGGCTTTTTTCCAGGCCGAGGCGGCGCAGGTTTTGCGGCAGCGCCTGTTTCAGCACATCATAGGGATTTTGCGTGTCGGTATGGGTGAAGATGCGGTTGACGTTCGCCGCCGCTTCCGCCGCCTCCCGATCCAGCGCGGGCACGATCAGCGCGGGCTCGCCCTCCAGCGGAATCACCAGACCGAGAAACCGTTCGTGCGGCTCGGTGTAAAAGCCGCTCAGATAGGCGACGTGTTTGGGCAGCGTCACCACGACGGCGTCCAGACGGTTTGCTTCCATATAGGCAAAAAGCGTTTGATAACGGGATTGACTCATGTTCACACCTGTCTTTCTGCTAGATCTGGCCAATACCGAAAGCATACCACGCGGCGGCGAAAAAAAGAAGCACCGTCTGTCGCAGGAGGGATCACCACCGCCGATCTGCGCCTTGATCCCCGGCGTCAAGCACCCGGCGGTAACAAAGGCGGCCGAGCCGTTCAACCGGTTGGGCCGCGAATGTGCCGCCCGCGTGATCCGGGCGTGTCAGTGTTTCATCCGCGGGTCGAGCGCGTCGCGCAACCCGTCGCCGATCAGGTTGAAGCCAAGCACGGTCAGCATGATCGACAAGCCGGGGAATATCACGGTCCACGGCGCTTTCTGGATATATTCGCGGGAGTCAGCCAGCATCTTGCCCCACTCCGGCTCCGGCGCCTGCGCCCCAAGGCCGAGAAACCCGAGCGCGGCCGCCTCGATGATCGCGGTGGCGATCCCCAGTGTCCCGGCGACAATCACCGGCGCCAGGCTGTTGGGCAGGATATGGTGGAGCAGGATGCGCGCATCCGACATCCCGATCGCTTTTGCCGCCATGACGAACTCTTCTTCCTTCAGACTCAGCACCCGTGAACGAACCAGCCGCCCGAACGTCGGGATGTTGATGATCGCGATCGCCAACAGGGCGTTTTGCAAGGACGGCCCGAGGATGGAGACGATGGCAATCGCCAGCAGAATGCTGGGAAACGCCAGCATCACGTCAAAGATGCGGGAGATCAGCATGTCGACCCAGCGGCCGTAATACCCGGACAACAGGCCGAGCAGCGTTCCGGCAACGATCGATCCCAATACGGAAAACGTGCCCACCCACAGCGAAATCCGCGCGCCGTACACGACGCGGGTGTACAGATCGCGGCCATTGTAGTCAGTGCCGAACCAGTGCTCGGACGACGGCGGTTTGTTTTTCAGCATCAGGTTGCCGTCGTCATACGCGTATTTGGTCAAAACGGGGGCGAAGATCGCCACCAGGATAAAGAACACAATGATGCCCAGGCCGACCATCGCCAGCTTGTTTTTGCGCAAAATCCGCCAGGCGTCTCGCCAGGGAGAGTAGACCGCCTCGTCCGGTTGCGCGGACGATTGGGCAGGCACAGGGTTTGTTTGTGTCGTCATCTCAGCCATGATACAACCCTCCTAGCGGTACTTGATGCGCGGATCGACATAGGCGTACAAAAGGTCGACCAGCAGGTTGATAAAGACGAAAATGGTGGCGACGACGAGGATGCCGGACTGGATCACCGGATAGTCGCGGTTGCCGATCGCCGTGTAGATGTAGCGGCCAATCCCCGGCCAGCCGAAGATCGTCTCGGTCAGGACGGCGCCGCCCAGAAGCAGGCCGCTCTGCAGGCCGATGACGGTCAACACGGGGATGAGCGCGTTTTTCAGCGCGTGCTTGTAAATCACCCAGAATTGGCCAAGGCCCTTGGCCCGTGCGGTGCGGATGTAGTCGGAGCGCATCACTTCCAGCATGCTGGAGCGGGTGATGCGGGCGATAATCGCCATCGGAATCGTGCCGAGCGCAATCCCCGGCAGGATCAGGTGTTGCAGCACGTCTTTCAGTTGGTCCCACCGTCCGGCGAGCATCGTGTCAATGATGTAGAGGTGCGTAATCGCCTCCACCGGATCGCGCGGATTGTCGCGGCCGACCGAGGGCAGCCACTTCAGCTCCTGGGCGAAGTACCACTGCTCCATCAAGCCGAGCCAGAAGATCGGCATCGAGACGCCAATCAGCGCAACCAGCATACAGATAAAGTCAAACCACGAGTTTTGTTTCCAGGCGGAGATGATCCCCGCATTCACCCCGATAAACACGGCAAACAGCATGCTGACCAGGGTCAATTCGGCGGTCGCCGCCAGATAGCGGCCGATCTCCTGGGAAATCGACGCCTTGGTCAGCAACGAGACGCCAAGGTCGCCGGAAAGTACCCCTTTGACGTAGGAAAAATACTGGACGTACCACGGGTTGTCCAACCCAAGCTGCAGCCTAAGCTCCTTGATCGCCTCCGGGCTCGCCTTCTCGCCCAGAATCATTTGCGCCGGATCGCCCGGGATGGCATGAATGATCGAGAATACGACGATGGACATTCCGAACAGGACGGGAATGAGCATGAGTATACGGCGAATCGTGTAGGCCAGCAATGCCATCTCCTCGCTTTCCATTGCTTGTCGAGCTTACACACATGGGGAAAGGGTAAGAAGAGGAACTCCTCTTACCCTTTGGCCCTGTCGTGTGCGTTTGTCAGAATTACTGTTGGATGTCCACTTCCGCCAGGCTTTCCGAGCCTTTCGGATGCGGAACGTAGCCAGTGACGGTCGCTTTGGCGGCGAGCGGCGGCGTGGAGTGCACCAACGGGATCATCGGCGCGTCATTGAAAATGATCTCCTGCGCTTTCTTGTACAATTCGGTGCGTTTCGCCTGATCCGGTTCGGCCTGGGCCTGCATGAGGATTTTGTGCGCTTCCTCGCTGGCGTAGCGGGAACGGTTGTTGCCGCCGATGTTGTTCTTGTCAAGCAAGGTAGCGAGGAAGTTGTCCGGGTCGCCGTTGTCGCCGGTCCAGCCGAGCAGGAACATGGTCTGCTCGCCCTTCTTCGTCTTGTCGAGGTAGGTAGCCCACTCGTAGGTGACGATTTTGGTGTCGATGCCGATTTTCTTGAAGTCTTGCTGCATCGCTTCGGCGATCTTCTGGCCGTTCGGCATGTACGGACGGGGCACCGGCATCGCCCAGAATTCCGTCTTGAATCCGCTTGGATAACCGGCTTCGGCCAGCAGTTGTTTCGCTTTGTCCAGGTTGTACTCGCGGTCCTGGATGTTGTCGTTGTAGCCCCAGAGCGACGGCGGCATCGGGTTCTTCGCCGGTTCGGCGAGCCCTGCGTAGAAGGCGTCGATCAGCCCTTTCTTGTTGATCGCGTACCCGATGGCCTGACGCACTTTCGGGTTGTCAAACGGCTTTTTCTCCACATTGAAGCCCAGATACCCGACGTTCATCGACGGACGCAGAATGAGTTGCAGGTCCTTGTTGTCCTTGACCGTTTGCACGTCGTCCGGATTGAGACCGTCCATCAGGTCGATTTCGCCGTTGGTGAGCGCGGTCAGACGAGCCGAGTTGTCCGGAATCACCTTGAAGATGAGTTCGTCCAGTTTCGGCAGGCCCGGGCGCCAGTAGTTCGGGTTTTTCACCAGCGTGATCGTGTCGTTGCGCTTCCATTCCTTGAAGATGAACGGACCGGTGCCGACCGGATTTTCGTTGAACTTGTCCTTGTACTTTTTCAGCGCTTCCGGGGAAGCGATAGCGAACGGCGACATGCCCAGGTTGGCCAAAAACGGCGCCTGCGGCTTGTTCAGCTTGAACTCGACCGTGTACGGATCGAGCGCCTTGACGGAGGCGATGACGTGGTCCTTGTCGCCCTTGTACCCGCCGAACATGTCGTTGTAGTATTCGTAGCCTTCCTTGTCGTGCAGCGGGTTGTTCTTGTCCATCCAGCGTTCGAAGTTGAACACGACGGCGTCGGCGTTGAAATCGGTTCCGTCGTGGAACTTCACGCCCTTGCGCAGCTTGAAGGTGTAGGTTTTGCCGTCCTTGGACACCTCCCAGCTTTCGGCCAGGCCCGGAACCACCTCGGTGCTGTCCTTTTTGTAGAAGACCAGCGTCTCCATGATGTTTTCCGTTACCTTAAACGATTCCCCGTCGGTCACGCGGATCGGGTCCAGCCCGACGGAGTCGCCTCCCCGGCCGACGATCAGCGTCTTGCCTTTCTTCCCGTCCGAAGTCGGCGCCTGGGTCTGGGTTTGCGCCTGTTGATTGTTGTCTCCCGGTTTTCCCGCCTGTTGGCCGCCGCAGCCGGCAAGCGTCAGGGCCAGCGCCAGGAAGCCGGAAAATGCCGCTCCTAACAACCGTTTTTTCATCAATCAAATCCCCCTCTTCCGTGATATGTCTCTTCTGTTCTCTTTTTTTGGCAATACGGACGTTCCAACGAGACGCGCATCCCCCCTTTTCCGTGAGCTTAGGGCTTTAATGGCTGTACAGGTGGCAAGCGACGAAATGGCCGCCGCCTGTGTCGCGAAAGTCCGGACGTACGTTTCGGCACATGTCCGTCACGTGCGGACAACGCGTGTGGAAGCTGCAACCACCGGGCGGATTAGCCGGGCTGGGCACGTCGCCTTGCAGGATGATGCGCTCCCGCTTCGCGTCCGGATCCGGGTTGGGCACCGCGGACAAGAGCGCTTGCGTGTACGGATGCAGCGGGCGATCGTAGAGCGCGTCCTTGTCCGCCAGCTCCACGAGGCGGCCGAGGTACATCACGCCGACGCGGTCGCTGATGTGGCGCACCACGCTGAGATCGTGAGCGATAAACAGGTAGGTGAGGCCAAACTCCCGCTGCAAATCCTGCATCAGGTTCAGCACCTGCGACTGAATGGAGACGTCGAGCGCGGAGACCGGTTCGTCGGCGACGATCAGCTTGGGATTGAGCATCAGCGCCCGGGCAATGCCAATGCGCTGCCGCTGTCCGCCGCTGAACTGGTGCGGGTAGCGCCGGGCGTGGTAAGCGGAGAGTCCCACCACCTCCAGCATCTCGTGCACCCGTTTTTTCCGTTCGGCCGGCGTGCCGATGTTGTGCACGATCAACGGCTCTTCGAGGATTTTTTCCACATTGTGGCGCGGGTTGAGCGACGCGAACGGGTCCTGGAAGACGATCTGCATATCCCGACGCAGCTTGCGCAACTCCGCCTTGTTCATCCCGGTGACCGATTTGCCTTCGAACAGCACCTCGCCAGCGGTCGGTTCGATCAGCCGCAGGACGGATCGGCCCGTCGTCGATTTGCCGCAGCCGCTTTCGCCCACCAGGCCCAGTGTCTCCCCTTTCTGCACGCTGAACGAGACGTCGTCGACGGCCTTGACCACGCCGGTTTCACGCGCGAAGACGCCGCTCGTGATCGGGTAATACTTTTTCAGGTGTTTGACGGTGAGTAGTTCTGCAGTCACCAGCATGCTCCTTTCGGTGGATTTATTGGTTCAGCCAGCAACGGGACTTGTGGCCATCTCCGACCGGGATAAGCGCCGGCATTTCGGCCCGGCACTTGTCCGTGGCGTGTTCGCAGCGCGGAGCGAACCGGCAGCCGACGGTGAGTGAGCCGGGAATCGGCACATTGCCGGGAATCGAATACAGCCGCTCCTTTTTCCCGTCCAGTTTGGGAATGGAGTTGAGCAGGCCGATCGTGTACGGATGCTTCGGGTTTTTCAGAATCGTCCGCACATCCCCCTCCTCGACGACATTGCCCGCGTACATCACCACCACCCGATGGCACATCTCGGCGACAACCCCCAGATCGTGCGTGATCAAGAGGATCGCCGTTTTCGACTCGCGGTTGAGCGTGCGCATCAGGTCGAGGATTTGCGCCTGGATTGTCACGTCCAGCGCGGTGGTGGGCTCGTCTGCGATCAACAACTCCGGATTGCACGCCATCGCCATCGCGATCATCACCCGCTGGCGCATGCCGCCCGAGAGCTGGTGCGGGTATTCGTCCACGATTTCCTCCGCCCGGGGGATGCCCACCTTGCGCAACATCTCGATCGCCTGTTGCCGGGCCGCTTTTTTGCTTGCCTTCATATGTATGCGGATCGTTTCGCCGATCTGGTCGCCGATCGTGTACACCGGGTTGAGCGAGGTCATCGGCTCCTGAAAGATCATCGCGATTTCATTGCCGCGGATCTGGCGCATCCGCTTCTCGCTTGCGGTGACCAGATCCTCTCCCTTGAAGCGAATCTGTCCGCCGACGATCCTGCCGGGCGGATTGGGCACAAGACGCATCACGGAGAGCGAGGTGACACTTTTCCCGCAGCCGGATTCCCCCACGACCCCCAGCACTTCTCCTTTTCTGATGGACAGGTCGATTCCGTCAACGGCGGGGATTTGGCCGCGTTCCGTAAAAAAGTGGGTTTGCAGGTTTTCGATTTCGAGCAGAGACGATGTCACGTGGCGCACCTCACCTTATCGGTAAAAGTAAATTTGTCCAGAAAAGGAACTGTGATCATTATGCCATTTCAACTAATTGTTTGGCAACATATTCTATTCAAAAAATTTACGCTTGCAGGAGAATACAAAAAGATACCCCGCATGCGCTGCGGAGTATGCTTTGCTCTATTCACACACTGACGTTGCGCCGTGCTGACGCGAGCCGAGTTTTGTCGCGACGGTCGTTTACGGTTGAAACAACGTCGACAGCCAGTCGATCATTGACCTGGCCCCGCTTTTCACCCAGCCGCCGACAATGTCTCCCAGACGGCTCATGTAGTTGACTCCCTGGGACTTAATCGTCTGTGCCGGTTTGCCCACGGCGGCAATCTCCATCTTCCCCTTGTCCAGTTTCTTGATGTAAAACGCCTGCGGCTTCTGCTCCGGCGAACCGTTGACCTGGGCGATCCCGCGCTCGGCCGTGTTGAGGCCGAGCGCCACTCCGATCAACAGAACCGAAAGCAGACCGACGAACTTCAGCGTCCAGTTCACCCCGCCTTCACCTCTTCTCCGGTTTGGCAGGAGTTGAGGTCGAAGCCCTCTCTGCCTGCCAGTAGTAGTCGGCGAAGACGTCGGCGATGGCGTCGGCCGTGTTGTAGCACTCCTCGATCGTGTTGCCGATGCCGCCGATCTCAATCAACAGACTGTTCGGGGAGACCGACTGGTTGTACTCGCCGTTGCCCTCGTTTTCGCTTTTGGCCACGACGCCGCGCGACAGACCGGGGTACTTTTTCTCCAGCAACTGGTGCAGTTCGGTGGCGAACTGGGCGTTTTTGTCGTGGTTCTTGTTGCGCATGCCGATGATAAACAACACGCGGGCGTAGGTCTTGCCGCCGATCTCTGTCGTCGTCACCTTGCGCGGCTTGGAGTCGCGGTGCAGGTCGAAAAAGTACCGCAAATCCCGGTTGCGCTGGGTGGCGGCCTGTATCGCCTTGAGCGACTCGGCGTAGGAAAGCGCGTAGGTCTTGCCCTCTTCCAGCAGTTTCTGGTAAAAGTCGTCGGTGTTGACTTGCGCGCCCACCCCTTTCTCGTTGAGCGCCTGGGCGAGGCGGCGGCCCACCAGCGTGATGTTTTTCTTCGGATCCTCGACGGCGGTGGTCACAGGGTTGGGCTGGCTTACGGTCAGCCACGATTCGCGGTTGTGGGTGTGATAAATGAAGACGGTTTTTTTGCCGGCGGCCGGCGGCTGGGGCGTCGGTGCCTCATCCAGAGCCGTTTCTCCCTGTTTGGGCTTGTCCCCCGCTATAGCGGGCGGCTGGGAGACGTCGATCACCGTTCCCGGCGGCGCCGGTGACTCCACGTACAGGTCGGCCGGTCCGGTGCCCTTGCCGGCGACGAGTATGCGCGCGTCTTCCAGCGTAAGCAGGCCGGGCAGTTCCCTGCCGAGCAGGCTGCGCAAATCGTTGGGGTAAATCCCTGTCGTCAACTGGAACAAAAAGCTGGAAAAGCTGGTGCTCTCCCGCTCCGCTCCGGCTTGCACCGTCTCGGCCAGCGCGGGAATCTCCCAGCTCATCAGCTTGATCAGCGTGTAACCGGAAATATTGGACGCCGCCTGTTGAACGGCGGGCGAAGACAGTACGGCACGATTTTGCTTCATCGCCAACATCCCGGTCAGGATAAACAGGAAGGCGGTTGCGAGCGACAGTACGACAAAGTGGCGTTGAATCAAGGCAGTCATCTCATCCCCCCTCGTTCGCTTGGGCTATGCTTGTCTAATGACTATGCCCGAAAGAGAGAGAATAGAACTCTTGCCATGATTCCACACAGGTTCGCTTATCGTTGCCGCCGCGATGTTTCTAGTGCGTGTAGACGGCGACGTTTTCCTGTTCGACGGCGCGGTGCAGGGCGTTGTTCAGCCCACCGGCGATAATGTTGGCGATGCCCTCCATGAACTCGTCGATCTCCTTTGGCGTCACCACCAGGTTTTGTCCCAGCGGCTGCAACACCTCGGCGATGAGCTGTTGCTTCTCTGTCTCAGAGAGCTGGCCGACGATGCCCATGAACGTCTTGCGCGTCTCCATCGGCGGCAAATCTTCTTCCGTGTACGGTTCGCGCCGCTCCAGTCCGGCGCCTTCGGGAACCAGCCGGGCAAACGCCCGCTTGCTCTCGCTTATCGACTGGCCGAAGTGGCCGAGGATGTAGGTGATCGCGTCGTTAACGATGGTGGCGGCAAACACGACGGTGGGCACGCCGACGGCAATCACGGGGATGCCCAACGTTGCCTGATCAATCGACTTGCGTTTGTTGCCCACGCCGGAGCCGGGATGAATCCCGACATCAGAAATCTGGATGGTCGTATTCACCCGGTGCAGCGCGCGGGAGGCCAGCGCGTCCACGGCGATGACGAAGTCCGGTTTGCTTTTCTCCACCACGCCGAAGACGATCTCGCTGGTCTCGATCCCGGTGATGCCGAGCACCCCGGGCGAGAGCGCGCTCACTTCGCGGTAGCCGTCTTCGACCGTTTCCGGCGCCAACTGGAACAAATGCCGAGTGACCAGCAGGTTTTCCACCACCATCGGTCCGAGCGCGTCAGGGGTGACGTTCCAGTTGCCAAGCCCGACGACCAACGCCTTTTTGTCCTCGGTCAGGCCCAACTCTTCCAGGAGGCGTTTGAACTCCTGGGCGAAGCGCTTCATCACGGCCTCTTCCAGCTTGCTGTCGTTGTCGCGCAGTTTGGGCACTTCCAGCGTGATGTAGCGCCCCGGCCATTTGCCGATCTGCCGGCCGCCTTCCTCGGTTTCGACACGGACGCGGGTGACGCGAATCCCCGGCTCGCTGTCGTCCGTCTCCAGCGTCACGCCGGGAATATCGCTTGCGCCGACAGACTGGGTCGCCAGCTCGTGCGCTTCCACCGCCAGGTCGGTGCGCACCGAATACGCGGACAAATCCACATTGTGTGTCTTCATCCCATCTCCTCCTGTTTCCAGTCTCGTACCTTTAGCTTGCATGAAGGTGGGAATTTTATTCCGAATCCTTTCTTGCAATCGGTATTGCCACATGCTAGAATATGTTTTGTTGTATGTGCTCTAGTTGTTTGTTGATCGCTTTAAGGAGGTGACACACATGCCAAATATCAAATCCGCAATCAAGCGCACCAAGCAAATCGAAAAACGCCGTGCACAACGCGCTTCGCAAAAGTCCGATCTGCGCACCGCAGTGAAGAACTTTGAAAAGGCTGTTGCTGCATCCAATCTGGAATTGGCAAAATCTGCCCTTCTGGTGGCTGTTAAAAAGCTGGACAAGGCCGCTACCAAAGGACTTATCCATAAAAACGCAGCAAACCGTCAAAAATCCCGCTTGATGAAGAAATTCAACGCTCTGTCCGCTCCGGTGGCCTAAGCCGGACGGCACCAGATGAAAACCCCCGCATTTGGTTCGCGGGGGTTTTTTTCGTGTCAACAGATGTGTCATGGCTCAGCGTGCCGCCGTGCCTCGCCGCCTAAGCGCAGCCAGTTCGTCGGCCACGCGGGTGATGAACAATTCGATCGCCACCTGCTTGTCCACCTGGCCCGATTTCATCCGGTAGTCTTCCTCGGCCAACACGTTCAACAGGCGGCGCAAGGCCGCTTCGTCAAAATGGCGCGCCTGCTCCATCGCCTTTTTCACGGCAAACGGGTGAACCTTCAGCATCCCGGCCAGTTGCTGCTGGGTGTACCCGCGCGGCGCCCACGCCTTGACGTGCAAAAGCAGCCGGAACTGGCGGGCCAGAAGCGCCAAAAGCCGGATCGGTTCTTCCCCTGTCTTCAGACAGTCGTACAACGTGCGAAACGCCTGCGGCAACCGCCCGGCGACAATCGATTCCACCAGGGCGAACACGTCCTGCTCCAGCGTGCGGGCAGCCAGCCGTTGAATCACCTCGTCGGTGATCAGCCCTCCCTCGCGCCCGAGGTAGAGCGCCATTTTTTCCAGTTCGTTGTCCAGCGTCCTCAGGTCGTGGCCGACCCGCTCCGCCAACGCGACCGCCTGCGGCCGCTCGATTGCGGCCCCGTGTTTTTTCGCCCGCCGTTCGATCCAGGCGTACAGTTCGGCGTCGCGCAGCGGCTGAAACGGGATCACCATCCCTTTTTGCTGAAGTTGTTTCACCAGTTTTTTGCGTTCGTCCAGTTTCTCGGCTTCCACCACGAACATAAGCGTCGTGTACGGCGGCGGCTGATCCAGATAGGCGCTGAGCGCGTCGGTGTCCGCCTCCGCTTTGCCCGGTGGCTTCGCGCCGGTCAAAAAATACGCCTGCCGGGCCACCACCAGCCGGTGTTCGGCGAAAAACGGCAGCGTTTCGGCGTCCTGGAGAATGGCGGAAAGCGGCGTCTCCGTACAGTCGTACTGGCTCGTATTCAAATCGGCGTAGGCAGGGTCGATCATTTCCTTGCGGGCAAACGCCAAAAATTCTTCGATTAAAAACGTTTCCGTGCCTACCAGCACGTACACCGGGGAAAACTGCTTCTCTTTAATCCCCTGTATCGCCGTGCGCAACGGCATCGGCACGCCCCCCTTCCGTCCGGATTGTCCCGGCTATTATACCACGTCCCGTACAGGCAAAAAACCGCAACCTGTCGTGGTTGCGGTTTTTTGCCTCGCGGCTTGTTGGCGGCACCTCTATGTAAACGTTTCGGGAGAAGCCCCGGGACTTCTTCTCCCGAAACGATAAGCAGGGGGTGCTTGGTACTGTATCATACGCAAGCCGGTTGCGGCCGGTGCCGGTCCATCTGTCCCCTGCCGACTTGTTTTTGCGCCGCTCAAGGCTTGTCGCGTAGAGGAAACAGGCGATTCACATCCAGATCGAAGCGGCGGTCAACCCATCTTTCTTCAGCCGTATTTTCCATTTTCTGTTTCTTGTCTTCCTGATCCTGTTTCTTCTCTTTTTCCTTGTTTTCCTTGTCATCCGCTCCCTTTTGCCTGTCGTTCTTTTCCTGTTTGCCCGACTCGCGGAAACGCTCACGGGTTTGGTCGTCCGATTTGGCGGCAGGCACTCTCGCGCGTTTGATCGCCTCCTGGCGGTCGCGCGGCGTATCCTCACGTCCAAAACCGCTCTTCGCGACCGTCGCCCTGTCGTTGCGGCCGTCCTGGGAGGATTTCGGCTTGGTCCCGCCACTGCCGCCTTCAGGCTTGGTTGGCTTTTCTGGTTGCTGCTTCTGAGGGACGTTGTCCTGGACGGGGGTGTTCTTTTGTTTCGGCGGAGGCGATGCGGTCTCGCTTTGGGAAGACTCCTTTGGTTTTGGCGCTGGCGTAACGGTCTCTACCACTGGAGAAGACGACCCGGCGGTGACGGACTGCGCCTGCGGGGTGACGCCTTGAGAGGCACCCGGCTCCTCTTTGGGATGACCGCTGTTCGCCATGACGACCACGCCGAGCAACAGGCACGCGGCAGCCACTCCGCTCGCAGCCCGAACCGTCCATGCGGGCCACCGTGGCCGTTTGCCGTTTGGCTCCTGCTCCTGCTTCTCTTTCAGACGCGGGATCGCCTCCAGCGCGGCGGCCGGCTCCGTCGGCGTCACATCCGTCGTCCGCACCGCCTGGCTCACCGGCTCTATCGGCACACCGTCAAGTTTGGGTAAAATGGCGTCAACCAGACTATACGGCAAAGCGACGGGCGGCAGATTGGACAATCGGTCGGAGACCCGTTGCAACCGTTCGTACACCAACTGCAACTCCGGGTCGGCCCTCAGCCATTCGCGCAGTCTCTGTTTTTCCGCTATCGACAAATCACCGTCCAGATCACGCTGTATGAACTCGATCGCTTCTTCCCGCATCATCCTCCAACCCCTCCCTTCTGGTAGTCGTACAATAGATCCTGCAGTTGCTGCCGGGCGCGGAACAGATAAGACTTGACGGTATTGAGCGGCACCTCCAGCGTATCCGCAATCTCCTGGTAGGAAAAATCTTCGAGGTATCTGAGTACCACCACGATGCGATACTGTTGCGGCAACTTGGCGATCGCCCGGTGAATGTCGCTTGCCATACTTTGCAACAGAATCGCTTCTTCCACATTGGTTTTGTCGGGAAGCGTCAACTCGTGTTCGTCAATCGAGACCGTCTCCTTTTTGGCGCGAAATTTATCCATGCAAATGTTGCTGACAATTCGCTGCACCCATGTTGAGAATTTCGATTTTTCCTGAAACAGATGGATCTTTTGGTAAATCCGAATCAGCGCTTCTTGAGAGGCGTCCAGCGCGTCTTGTTCGTTTCCCAGTATGTAGTAGGCATTTCGATACACAGAGTGTTCGATGGACCGCAGCAGTTCGACCAACGCGTCGCGGTCGCCGGCTTGGGCCCGCCTGATCAGCTCTGCTTCACTCATCCGTACTCCTCTCCTTCCCTTCTAACGTAGCGCTGTTCGGGAAAGTTGCAACCGTATATGCCTTTTTTTATTCGGTTTCCCCGACAGGCCCATCGCGCCCGGCTTCATCCGTCACTTGGGTCTGCCAGACCATTCCTCGGGGCGAAATCGTCAGCGTGATCGCCCCTTGCTCATCTGTGCGATAAACTGCCGCCCCTGCTCGCTTCAACCTCTCCAGCACCTCCTCTGCCGGATGTCCGTAGCGGTTGCGTCTGCCTACGGAAATGACTGCGGCCCGAGGCTTGGTCTCGCGTAAAAACGCTTCGGACGTGGACGTGCCGCTGCCGTGGTGGCCCACTTTCAGCACGTCGACGCGCGGCAGCATACCGGAGGCGAGCAGATGCGTTTCACCGGGTGTTTCCAGATCGCCGGTAAACAGGACGTTTACGCCGTATGCCGACAACAAAAGCACCACCGACGCGTCGTTTCCCGTCCACTCTCCGGCTCCGCCCGGATGAAGCCACGTCCAGCGCACGTGGTCATTGTCCGACCAGGAAGCGCCGGGCCGGCCGCTGACAATCGGAATTCCTCTCGCTTTTAGGCTGGTGACAAGCTCGCGTTCGGTGCCCTCAGGACTGGCGCCGTTCACCAGAGCGGCCCCGACACAAACGTGGGGCAAAAGCGCAACAAAGCCGCCGATGTGATCATAATCGCCGTGGGTCATCACCAGCCGGTCGATTCGCTCGATACCGCGCGAGCGCAAAAACGGAAGCAGGATGTCGTCCCCCACGTCAAACGGGTCTCTTTTCGCCTGCCACGGCTGTTTCGGGAACGTGACCGTTCCACCGCCGTCTATTAAGTATACCGTCTGGTTGCCAACCTCGACAACGATAGAATCT
>JBHGXV010000038.1:0-15377 GCA_041920505.1 Paenibacillaceae bacterium | reverse complement strand
CCGAGCAGGGTGAGGAATTCGCCCTGATCCACGTCCAGGTGCAAGTCGCTTATAATCGAATGGTTGCCGAATGTTTTGGTGACGCCAATGAAGCGAATGATGGCCTCTTTCATCCGTTACTCCCCCCTGTTTAATCTCGCGGACAACACGATGAAGATGAGCGAGCAGACAAACACCAGCGTGGAGATCGCGTTCACTTCGGGAGTGAGGCCGTTGCGCGTCATCCCCCAGATGTGGATGGGAAGCGTGTTGTAGACGCCGTTGAGAAAAAACGTCACCGGAATTTCGTCGAGGGAGAGCGTAAACGACAACAGGGCGGAGCCGATCAGCGAGGTGCGAATGTTCGGCAGAATCACGTGCCAGAACGTTTGCCAGCGCGTCGCTCCCAAATCGAGCGAGGCTTCCTCTATCCCTCGGTCCAGCCGCTTCAGCCTTGCGTATACCTGTGTCATCACGATGGCGATCAGAAACGTGGCGTGGCCGATCACGACGGCAGGCATCGACGGTGTGAGCCCGATCTGCTGAAACAGGCTGAGCATCGCCACCCCGGTAAGGATGCCCGGCAGGATCAGCGGCAGGAGCACGATCCGCTCGAACACCCGCTTCCCCGGAAACGAAAACCGGTCCAACGCGAATGCGCCCGGCACTCCCAGCACCAACGCGATTCCCGTGCTGATCACGCCCACGGTGACGGAGTGGGCCAGCGACTCGATCAACAATTTGTCTCGGGCCATGACGCCGTACCACTTGAGCGAAAAACCGGCCATCGGGAAGCTGTTGACGCTCTCGCTGTTAAACGAGTAGATCACAACGACGAGCAACGGCAGGTAGAGAAACGAAAGCACCGCACCGGCGATCCCGATCAAGAGCCGATCGACTGCCTGTTGTTCCCATCTCTTCATACACTCCCCCCTATCGCCCGGCACGCGGACTGTCAAACGCCGCGTACCGCTTTTCCGCCCGTCCGGTCCACTCCAGCAAGGCCACGACCATCACCAGCATCACGATCCCGATCGCTGCGCCGTACGGCCAGTTGTTGGACGTGCCGAACTGTTGCTGCACGATGTTGGCGATCATCGTGGAACTGTCCGGTCCACCCAGCAGGGACGGCGCCAAAAAGTCGCCCATCGACAGGACAAACGAAAACGTCGCCCCGGCGATCACCCCAGGCAGCGCCAGCGGGAAGACGACGTGTCGAAACGTCTGCCACCGACCGGCTCCCAGGTCCCTGGACGCTTCCCGCAAAGACTGAGGGATCTGTTCCAGGGCGGTGTAAATCGGCATCAGCACGAACGGCGTGTAGATGTGCACCATGCCGATGACGACCGATACTTTGCTGTACAGGAAGAAGGAGAGCGGATGATCGGACAGACCCAGCCAGATGATCGCCGAATTCAGAATCCCGTTCGTGCCTAGGATGATTTTCCACGAATACGCGCGGACGATGTAGCTTACCCACAGCGGAATGATGACCAGCATGTAGAGCGTTTGGCGGAAGCGCTGAACCTTGAAGCGGATCGCATAAGCCAGCGGGAAGCTGATCAGCACAGAGAACACCGTGACCATCAAAGCCAGCGTCAGCGTATCCGCCAGCACGGCGACGGGCGGTCTTCCTCCGCTCACTCCCGCGAAAAACTTGTGGTAATTATCCAAATTCCACTCCTTGATGACGTCAAACGGCCCTGCCTTCCAGAAGCTGTAGGCGAACAGATTGGCGTACGGCAACACCAAGAAGCAGGCAAGCCAGAGGCCCGGCGGAAGCAACAAGGCCAACAGTCGCAAGGTCATCCTTTCCTCTCCCCTCCCGAATGCAGACAGAGCCGGTTATACCGCGCGTCAGTTGGTCTTCACTTCCGTCCAGATCTCGTTGTAGCGCGCGCGGTCTTTCACGTACTGCCAGAAGTTGAGCTTGGCGAACAGGGCGTCCATGTCGTTGATGTACGTCATCTCTTGCAGCTCTTTGGACATGAACGGGGCCGCTTTCGGATTGGCGATGCAATAATGTGTCGCCTCCGCCACCAACGCCTGCGCTTTGGGGCTGGAAATGTAATCCAGATACAGGTCAGCCAGTTCGCGGTGTTGCGACCCTTTGACGATCATCAGCCGGTCAATCCACCCGGTGGCCCCTTCATCGGGGATCGTTGCTTTCAGGTTCCGTCCCTTGCTGTTCACTTCCTTGACCGTCAAGGGCCAGCCCACCGCCAGCACCACTTCCTTGTTGGCAAACAGATCGTTCAGTTCGCCCGCCGTGGCCCAGTATTTCCGCACCTGCGGCTTCAGCTCCAGCAGTTTTTGCTTGGCTGCCTGCAATTGGTCTTCGGTCATGTTGTAGATCGCCGACTGGTCGTTTTTGTCCAGCCCCATCATCTGGCCCACCAGATAGATGTTGGAGATGTCGTCCCAGACCGATACCTTGCCTTTGTAGGCCGGGTCCCAGAACACACTCCACGATTTCGGCGGCTCCTTGATCACATCGGCGTCGTAAATCAGATAGTCGGGTCCCCAGGTGAACGGTAATCCGTACACCTGGCCGTCCTTTTGCACGTCGGGCAGCGAACGCAGGCGTTCATTCAGTTCGTTGTAGTGTGAAATCTTCGCCGGGTCGATCGGTTCCACCACACCCGACTGAATCAGCATCCAGGCGACGTCGGACGAAGGAGAAATGATGTCGTAGGTGCTGCCGCCGCCTGCTTTCAGCTTGGCGACCAGCTCGTCACTGGAACCGAAATAGGTCGGGTTTACCTTTACGCCATACATCTCCTCAAACCCTTTGGTGAACAAAGGATCCGCATACCCCTCCCAGGTCAGCAGATTGAGCGTCTGACCTTTCACCCGTTCTTTCACGTCGCCCGGCGCGGCGGACGTACTGCCCGTCCCTGACGCCGGAGCGGACGGGGATGATCCCTGTCCGCCTGTCGCGCAAGCGGTCAAAAGCAAAATGGCGAGGACCACCGTGGAACATGCTGAAAGCCATCGCTGTTTTTTCACGCCCGCTTCCCCCTTTCTCGTTGGTCAATCTTTGCGTCCGGAAAACCAGCCGAGCGGTCCAGGCATGAGATTGACGTTGATCTGTTTCACTTCCGTGTAGGCTTCGTAGCCGTATGTGCCAAGTTCGCGCCCGATACCGCTCTGCTTGTATCCGCCCCACGGCGCTTCGTTGTAGGTGGGGTGATACGTGTTGACCCAGGTGATCCCGGCCCGCAGTTGACGGACGACGCGCAGCCCTTTGGCGCCGTCGCGGGTAAACACCCCTCCGGCCAGCCCGTACACGGTGTCGTTGGCCATGCGGATCGCTTCCGCTTCGTCGCGGAACCGCTGCACGACCAGCACCGGCCCGAAGATTTCCTCCCGCGCGATTCGCATGTCGCTGGTGACATCGACAAAAATCGTCGGTTCGACGAAGTTGCCGTTGACGTACTTGGGCCCGGTCATCCGCTTGCCGCCAAGAGCGAGCGTCGCTCCTTCCGCCAGGCCAGTCTCGATGTAGCCAAGCACGCGCTGCATGTGGGCAGCCGAGATCAAGGGGCCCATCTCCGTCTCCTCGTCCATCCCGTTGCCGACGCGGATGTGCCTGCTCTTCTCCACCAGCGCCTCGACGAACCGGTCGTAGATCGACTCTTCCACCAAGAGGCGCGAACCGGCCGAGCAGACTTCTCCCTGGTTCGCGAAAATCCCGAACATCGCGTACTCGACAGCCAGGTCAAAATCGGCGTCGGCAAAGACGATATTGGGCGACTTGCCGCCCAGCTCCAGCGAGATTTTTTTCAGGTTGCCGGATGCGGCCTGCATGATACTGCGCCCGGTCACCGTTCCGCCGGTAAACGCCACCTTGTCGATCAGCGGGCTGGCCGCCAACTCGTGACCGACCACCGGTCCCGCCCCGAGAACGAGGTTGGCCACGCCGGGCGGGAAGCCGACCTCGTCGATGAGTTCAAACAGCCGGATGGCTGACAGCGGCGTCAACTCGGACGGCTTGAACACAGTGGTGTTGCCCGCCGCCAGACACGGCGCCAGCTTCCATGCCGCCATCAGCAACGGATAGTTCCAGGGCACGATCTGGCCGCAGACCCCGATCGGCTCGCGCACCACCATGGTCAACATCGGGTCGCCCACCTGGTATGTCTGGCCAAGCGGCTTGTTGATCAGACCGGCATAGTAGCGAAAACAGTTGATCGCGTCAGTCACGTCAAACCGGCTCTCGCGCAGCGGCTTGCCGTTGTTTTGGGTGTCCAGTTCGGCGAACTCGTCATAGTGCTGTTCGATCTTGTCGGCCAGGGCGTTCAGCAGTCGGGCACGCTCCACCGGCGGCGTCGCGGGCCAATCAGTTTCGTCAAATGTGACCCGCGCTGTGTTGATCGCCCGGCGTACGTCCTCCAGCGTCGCCTCGGGCACAAGCGCCAGCACTTCGCCCGTAGCGGGATTCAACACCTCGCGGACATTGCCGTCTGCGGCGTCCACCCACTGGCCGCCGATGTACATTTTCCACCTGTTCTTGGTTTGGGTCGTCACTATCCTCATCCCCCTCGCATGGTTTGGTCCATTCTCCCGTGTCCGTCAACACAAGCAATCGCGGCCTCTCCCCCTTTCCTGCGTGACCCCGCATAAGGCGGGACAGTCGTCGCTGACAACACCTTGCAACAAAAGTGCCACCCGCCGGGCCAGGAGTGTGCCAGTGAAAATTCTCAATTGATAGAATTTTGTAAAAACGAAGAAGGAACATCTGCCCACGGGACGAACTAAGGAAGAAGCGGACAGTCGTCACGTATCCTTCTGGAATCAGGAGAAACGGAAGTGGAAATGAGGTGGTCGCATTGAGTTTGCTGCAAGCAATCCAGGAGACGGCCCAGCAGGTGGCCGAAGCGATTTCCGCCGTGCTGCAGATCGAGACGGAAATCGTCGATGACACGATGACCATCATCGCCGGCACCGGAAAGTACAAGGAGCGGATCAACCAGAAAGAAGAGTACGGACAGGTGGAACTGGGGTACCTGTACGGTCGGGTGCTGTCCACCAAGCAACCCTACTTCGTCGAAGACGCCCGCAACGACCTCACCTACGACCCGTCCGTGCTGACCGGACAGACGGAAGAACTGGCCGAGTTGTGCTGCCCGATTCACTACAAGGGCGCGGTCATCGGCGTGATCGGCCTGGTCGCCTTTACCGAACAGCAACACCGCCTGCTGTTGGCCAACCGACTGCCCATGCTCAACTTTTTGCAGCGGATGTCCGACCTCGTGACGAGCAAGGTGGCCGAACAGCAGGCCCTTGAGAAGTGGAAAAAAACCAGCCATCAGCTTGACGTGCTGATCGGATCGATCCACGAAGGGATTCTCGCCATCGACGAAGACGGTTTGATCACCACGTTGAACCAATCGGCGCAACAGATGATCCAGCGGGACCGAACGCAGTTGATCGGCACCCCGCTGAACGATGTCTGGCCCGGCTCGCCGATGCTGGAAGTATTGCGTACTGGCAAAGGCTACATCGAAAAAGAAGAGCGGTACATCCGGGACGGACACGAGATGCACGTGATTGTCACCGCCCGGCCCATCCTGATGGAAGAAAAAGTGACCGGCGTGGTCGCCAGTTTTCGCCCGATGGCCGACGCCAGGCGGCTGGCCTACGAACTGACCGGCGAGACCAAAGATTTGGTGTTCAGCGAAATCTACGGTCAAAGCCGGGCGATTGCCCTCATCAAAAAACAGGCGGAACAAGTGGCCCGCGGCACCTCCAACATCCTGATCACCGGCGAGAGCGGCACCGGCAAAGGCATGATGGCGGCGGCGATCCACTTCGCCAGCAACCGGCGCGACGGTCCGTTCATCACGGTCAACTGCGGCGCCATTCCGGAAACCCTCCTGGAGAGCGAACTGTTCGGCTACGCCGGCGGCGCGTTCACCGGGGCGAGGCGGGAAGGCAAGCCGGGCAAGTTCGAACTGGCCGACGGAGGCACGATTTTTCTCGACGAGATCGGCGATCTGCCCTTGCACCTGCAAGTGAAACTTTTGCACGTGTTGCAGACCAAACAGGTGGAGCGCGTCGGTTCCAACCGGGTAATCCCGGTAAACATCCGCGTCATCTCCGCCACCAACAAAAATCTGGAAGAGATGATCAAGACAAAGGAGTTTCGCGAAGACCTGTATTTTCGGCTGAACGTGATTCCCCTGCACATGCCGCCGCTGCGCGAGCGTAAGGAGGACATTCCGTTGTTGATGGACTCATTTTTGGCCAAATACTGCCAACGGATGGGGCTGGTCAAACTGGACTTCACCCCGAGGGTGCGCGACCTGTTTACGCGCTATTCCTGGCCGGGCAATGTGCGAGAACTGGAAAATGCGATCGAATACGCCGTCAACATGACTACCTCCCCCTTTATCGACATTGACTGTGTTCCGCCGCGCATCCGCAACAGTGTGATGCCGCACGCGGAGGAACCGGTACAGACAAGGGAGGAGCTAACGCTCAAAGACCAGTTGCGCGAGTACGAGAAGCGGATTATCCGGGAGATGCTGGATCGCTACGGCCATTCGCTGGAAGCGAAAAAACAGATCGCCGAGAAACTGGACATCGGACTGGCCACGCTGTACCGCAAGCTGGAGAGCCACCGGATTCTCAACAGCGAGAATATATTCTAACAATTGGGAACCTTTCGTCCAACTCACCCGTTTTTCAAGGACTAATCAGACTGGCATCGAACTTGCACACCCTGTTTACCAAAACAACAGGAGGGGGATTGATCGTGCCTGACAGCATGGTGGAACTGCGCAACGTTTCCAAACAGTTCGGCAGCCAAACAGTAGTGGAACAACTTTCGCTGTCCATCCGGCGCGGGGAATTCATCACCTTGCTCGGACCGAGCGGTTGCGGCAAAACGACGACTCTGCGCATGATTGCCGGATTTGAACACCCCACTTCCGGTGACATTTACCTGGACGGTGAATCCGTGCAGGGTCTGCCCGCGTATCGCCGCAACGTCAACACGGTGTTCCAGAACTACGCTCTGTTTCCCCATCTCAACGTGTTCGAAAACGTGGCGTTCGGCTTGCAGATCAAAAAAACGCCCAAGGCGGATGTGGCGCAACGAGTGAAAGAAGCGCTGAAACTGGTGCAGTTGGACGCCTTCGAGCGGCGCCGGCCGGACGAACTGAGCGGCGGACAGAAGCAGCGCGTGGCGATTGCGCGGGCCCTGATCAACAACCCGAAGGTTCTTCTGCTCGACGAACCGCTTGGCGCCTTGGACCAGAAATTGCGCAAACAGATGCAGACAGAATTAAAACATTTGCAAAAACAGTTGGGCGTCACGTTTGTATTCGTCACCCACGACCAGGAAGAAGCGTTGACCATGTCGGACCGGATCGCGGTGGTCAACAAGGGACGGATGGAACAAATCGGCACACCCGACGAGATTTACGAACGGCCCCGGACCCGGTTCGTCGCCGAATTCATCGGGGAGACCAACCTGCTTTCCGCCAAAGTGAAACAATCCGGTCCCCGTGGCACACGGCTGGAAGTGGCGGGCGGCTTGCTGACCATCGACCAGCGGCTGTCAGCCGCAGAGGGCGATATCATCTCCCTGTCGATCCGACCGGAACGGATCACTCTCTCGCTTCATCCCGCCGACGACCCGCGCGTGATTCGGCTGCCCGCCCGGCTGGCAGAACGTACCTATTGCGGCCTTCTGACCAAGACGACGCTCACCTTGCCGGACGGAAAGCTGTTTGTCGCCCACGAGAAGACAGATCGCCTCTTGCCGGTGCAGCCTGGCGACGAGTTGTTTGTCTCGTGGGAGCCTGAACACACGGTGGTGTTGACCCAGTGAATACCGAGATGCTTCCTTCTGCCGCCGCCCCACATGAGGCCGCGCCTGCGCCGCAGTCGAAACCGCCGAAATTGTACGCCGCCTGGTGGACATTGTCCCCGTTCGCCGTCTGGATGATCCTGTTTTTCGTCGTCCCGCTGTTTCTCGTGCTGATCGTCTCATTCTTTACCCGCAGTCCGTTCGGCGGCATTCAACTGCCTTTGCAACTCAATAATTACGTGCGCTTCTTCGATCCGCTCTACGGCAAAATCCTGTGGGTTTCCGTCTGGCTGGCCGCTCTGACGACCGTGATGTGCCTTATCGTCGGCTATCCGTTCGCCTATATCATCTCGCGCTCGCCCCGCCGGTACCGGAACCTGTTGCTGCTGTTGATCATCGTGCCGTTTTGGACCAATTCGTTGATCCGCACCTACGCCTGGATCGTGCTCTTGCGGACGGAGGGCGTCATCAACACCTTCTTGCAGCAGATCGGGCTGATCCGGGAACCGCTGCCCTTGCTCTACAACGAATGGGCGGTACTGGTCGGTCTGGTCTACACGATGCTGCCGTTCATGGTGCTGCCGTTGTACGCGTCAATCGAAAAGGTGGATCGCACCTATTTGGAAGCGGCTGCCGACCTGGGCGCGACACCGCTCACAACTTTTTGGCGCGTGACCGTGCCGCTCACCGCGCCGGGGATTCTCGCCGGGTCCCTGTTGGTGTTCGTCCCGTCGCTTGGCCTGTTTTTCATTCCCGACCTGATGGGCGGCAGCAAGGCGGTGCTGATCGGCAATCTGATCAAAAACCAGTTCCTCACCGCCCGCGACTGGCCGTTTGGTTCCGCCGTGTCGATCATTCTCATGGTTTTGACGCTGGTGTGCATCTATCTGTACATGCGCTTTTCCCAAAACAATAACGGAAAGGAGCTGATCTAGGTGCGCATCCTGCTCTCGCCAAAAGTCCGCATCGGCTACGCGCTCGTCGTCTTTTTGTTTCTCTACCTGCCGATCGGGTTATTGATCCTTTATTCGTTCAACCAGTCCCGACTGAACGCGAAGTGGACCGGCTTTACGCTTGACTGGTACGCCGCCCTGATGCACAACGCCGACGTGCTGGAGGCGTTCAGGACCAGTCTGATCGTCGCCCTGATCAGCACGATCGTGGCGACGATGATCGGCACACTGGCCGCCGTCGGGATGTACCGCCGCCACTTTCGCGGCCAACTGGCCCTCGACTCGTTGATGTATTTGCCGATCGTCATTCCCGAGATTGTCATGGGGATTTCGCTTCTCGCCCTGTTCACCCAGTTGCACGTCCCGCTCGGCTACACAACCTTGATCATCGCCCACATCACCTTCTCCGTACCGTTCGTGGTGGTGGTGATGAAAGCCCGTTTCGACGGATTTGACAAGAGCCTCGAAGAAGCGGCGATGGATTTGGGGGCGACGCCATGGCAAACGTTTGTGAAGGTGACGCTGCCAATCATCTCGCCCGGCGTGATCGCCAGTGCCTTGTTGGCCTTCACGCTCTCCATCGACGACGTGATCATCAGTTTTTTTGTCGCCGGGCCGAGCAGTTCGACGCTGCCGTTGAAGATTTTTTCCATGGTCAAGTTCGGCGTCACGCCGGAAATTAACGCGCTGTCCACCTTGATGCTGACGGGCACGCTGCTCCTGGTTGTCATCGCCGAACGGATTCGTCTGAAAAAACAGTAAAATGAGGAGGGATTCGATGAGAGGATTACGATGGAAATCGGCGTGTTTCGCCGTACTGGGTGCCTGTTTTGCGCTGGCCGGGTGCGGGTCGTCTTCGCCCACAGCCAACCCGGGTGCAGGCTCTGCGTCGGACGGTTCGGCCGGACTGGACAAAGAGCTCAACGTCTTCAACTGGTCCGAGTACCTGCCGGATTCAGTGATCAAGGCGTTCGAGCAAAAATACGGGGTAAAGGTCAACTACAGCACCTTCTCCTCCAACGAGGAGATGCTGGCGAAACTGTCGGCAGGCGGCGGCATGTACGACCTGTCGGTGGCAAGTGATTATTACATCCAGCCGATGATCAAACAGGGAATGATTGAGCCGATCGATCTCAACAACATTCCTAACTTCAAAAACCTGTTGCCGGAATTTGTCAACAGGGAGTACGATCCAGGCAACCGCTATTCGGTTCCTTACATGGGCAACACGGTGTCGCTTGCCGTCAATCCGGAAAAGGTGAAAACGGAAATCACCAGCTACGCCGATCTGTGGAAACCGGAGTTGAAATCGCAAATCGTCATGGTAGACGACCAGCGTTTCATTCTCGGCATGGTGCTCAAATCGCTGGGCTACTCCGCCAACGACACGGATCCGACCCACCTGGAACAGGCAAAGCAAACCATGATCAAGCTGATGCCCAACATCAAGGCGTTTGACAGTGACAGTCCGAAAACATTGATGATCAGCGGCGAGGCTTCGGTCGCGTTCGTCTGGGGAGCGGAGATCGCCCTGGCGCAGCGGGAGGTACCACAGATCAAGACGATCCTGCCCAAGGAAGGATTGATGATCGCGTTTGACAATTTCCTCATCCCCAAAGGCGCCAAGCACAAAAAGACGGCGGAAGCGTTCATCAACTTCCTGTTGGAGCCCGAGATCAGCGCCGAGATTTCCAGGTCGTTCCCCTACATCAATCCGAACAAGGAAGCGCGCAAACTGATCGACAAGTCGATTCTGGACAACATAGCCATTTAACCGCCCGCCGAAGAACTGGCTCGCACCGAAGGAATCAAGGACATCGGAGCCGCCGCCACTTTGTATGACCGCATTTGGAACGAAGTGAAAAGCTCGCAATAAAAGGAAGCAGGGGAATCCCCTGCTCCACTTTTTTAGATGGGTTATGACGGGCTGCCCACCTTCTGTTCTTTGGCGAGATGGGCGATGCCTTCTTCGATGCAGGCCAGCACGTAGTCGATCTGCTCGTAACTGATGATCGCCGGCGGTTCCAGCCGGATGACAGTCGCGTTGTTCAGGGTGCCGCCGACGAGGATTTTCTTGCCGAACAGGTGTTTCGCCAGCGTGTAGCCCAGTTGGTTGCTGGCAAACTCCATCCCGATCAACAATCCCTTTCCTCGTACGTCGACCAGCACTGCCGGATACTGCTTCTGAATCTCCCGGAGATGGTTGAGAATATACGTTCCCTTGGCTTCGGCCAGGCCAGGAATGTCGTCTTCGAGGATGGTGTGAATGCCGGCGATCGCCCCGGCGCAGCAGAGCGGATTGCCGCCAAACGTGGACGAGCCGAGCAGGAACGGATTGTCTTCCATTTTCCCCCACCATTTGCGCTTGGCCACCATCGCCGCGATCGGCATGACACCTCCGCCGAACGCCTTGCCCAGCGTCATGATGTCAGGCACCACGTTCCAGTGATCCACGCCAAACAGCTTTCCGGTGCGCCCCATCCCGGTCTGCACCTCGTCGACGATCAGCAGGCACTCGTACGTGTCGCAAATGTCGCGCAGACGCGGCAGAAAGTCGTCGGGAGGAATATTGACGCCGCCCTCCCCCTGGATGGGTTCGACGATCACGCCGGCGACGGTCTCTCCGGTGGCAATCAACAGGCGGATCGCCTGTTCGACCGCGTCGGCGTCGCCGTAGGGCACGTGCTGGAAACCGGGGACGAGCGGCAGGTACGGTTCCCGGAACACCGCCTTGCCGGAGGCGGAGAGGGAACCCATCGTCTTGCCGTGGAACCCTTTCTCAAATGTGATAAAGCACTTTTTCCCAGTGGCGAGACGGGCCAGTTTGAGCGCCATCTCGTTGGCTTCCGTACCGCAGTTGACCAGATACGAGTGCTGCAAGTCGCCTGGGGTGATGTAGGCGATCAGTTTGGAGAGATACCCGCGCAACGGATCGACCATCTCCTGGCTGTGCAGGGCGTAGCGCTTCAACTGGGCCTGCACAGCCTTGACCACCTTGGGGTGGCGATGGCCGAGCAGATAGACGCCGTAACCGCCGAGACAGTCGATATACTCGTCCCCCATCGTGTCGCGAAACACAGCTCCCTCATCTTCCCACTCGACGACGGAAAAATCGTTGGAAACCGACTTGCGGTGCCGCAAAATCGCCTTGGTGACGAAGTTTTCGAAGTTGTCGACCGAGTCGGAGACGATCTGCTTTTTCTGCTCGACGGTAAGCGTCTCGCTCTCGATCAAGCCGAGTATCTCTTTGGCCAGTCGCAACGCCTCTTCTCTTGATTTGCGCTCCATGCTTCTCACCCTTTCCATATGGCTTCGAACGACAGGTGTTGCAATTCGAATGCCAATCGGAACGGACGTTTTTCTGGACCTGACCAGTGGTTTGCGGGATGTCGTCTGTAGGTTACGAGCCAAAAATGAGAACGGATTCCCGAGAGTGAGAATCCGTTGTTTCTCCCGATTTGCGTTGATTCTGGCCGCTTTCCGCCAGTGGCCGCAAGCGCACTCCACCAATCGATTTTCTGCTCTTGATGAACGGACGATTTGGTAAAATCCAGCCATCAGTGCGTAGAAAACGATCCCGGGCAGCAAGTTGATGGAAAACGGTCTTTTTACTAAAAAAGTGTAAAGGAGGTACCGATACTATGAGGTAGGGGGGAATGAGATGCTTGTCAGGAACAACTCAGCGGCTAGAATCGCCCTCGGCAACCTCAACAAAACAAACAGGCTGATTGATAAGCGGCTTGAGAAGCTGTCATCTGGTTTAAGAATCAACAAAGCGGCTGATGACGCGGCAGGTTTAGCTATTTCGGAAAAGATGCGTTCGCAAATTCGGGGGCTAGATCAGGCCGCCCGTAATGCACAAGATGGTATTTCTATGATTCAAACCGCTGAGGGAGCATTAGGTGATATTCACAGCATTCTCCAAAGAATGAGGGAACTTGCCGTACAAGGAGCCAATGATACTCTTTCCGTTTCTGACCGTGGACATATACAAGACGAGATCGACTCCTTGGTTGAAGAAATTGACAGGATTGCGAAACAAACAGAATTCAACAACCAAAAATTGATTGATGGTTCCAAAGCGGGCTGGGTTAGTCGTACCGTCCAATTCACCGCAAATTACATTTGCGTATGGCAGTTTTCAAGCAATCCCAGTCCGGGAAAAAGAATTGGAATCGACGATATGACTTCGATGACTCACGCAAATTTCGAGTTCCGTGCGCCGAATGATATCGATTACGCAGCCCATCCGTGGATTGATACGCCTATTGGGAATGACTTAGCATCAACATTGGCTAACTTAAAGGACACCTATGATCGCCTGAAAATGGGAACCATTCGCTTTCCTACAGAGGTCAATACGGTTCAAAACACAGACATGTTTGTTTACGGGAACACAGTCGTTCTTACGACTTCTAACGTAATAAGCGCGTCTACTTCCAGTGGAATTAACGGAACTTTAGTAAGCGGGTCGCCTGCTACGTATTCATTGTCGATCCAGGAATACGTTTCTGGCGCCACACTGCAAATTGGAGCGAATGCAGGGCAACAAATGGAGGTATTCTTTCCTGATGCTACTGCCAATGCGCTTGGGATTTACAATCTCAATGTAAGTACCGCCACCGACGCTTCTGCAGCAATTGCAACGATCGATGACGCTATCGCAAAAATTTCGGATGGGCGTTCAAAATTAGGCGCATTTCAGAATCGGCTGGAACATTCGATTGAAAATGTAAACACCGCTAAAGTCAATCTATCCGCATCCGAATCGCGGATACGGGATGCGGATATGGCGAAAGAAATGGTCGGATACACCAAGTCATTGATTATTGCTCAGGCGGGGCAAGCCGTGTTAGCCCAAGCAAATTCCGCCTCACGACAGATTCTCAACCTCCTGCAAACATAAACAGGGACCCGTGACCGGGTCCTTGTTCTTCATCAACCTATCAAATTTTCTCTGCATTTTCTCTACTCGTTCTGCCGCGTTTGCCAATGCAACAACCCGGCGATGACGAAGCCCCGCACCGCCTATACGAGGCGTTTTTCCGTCACGTGTGCCCCCTGCTCCTGATGGAAGTGCTCCTGGTATTCCACCAGCTCAATTTTGCATCCGGGGCCAATCGTGACTCGGGTTCCGCGAACGACGCCTGCCTTGGTGTTTTCCAGATAAATGTCGTCGCCTTCAATCGTATCCGCCTTCAGCATGCTGTACGCGGGCAGGATGGCGCGGATCAGCTTGCCGACGGGGTTGACCAGGCCGGGCCGTTGGACGCGAATCGTCCCTCCGCCGATTTCTCTGGCTTTTGAGCGGGCATTCAACAGGATTTCAACACTCCCCGCGTTCAGCAGCCCGCCGACGCGAAACCCGCCTCTTGATCGAAACGATTCTGCGGCGCAATTTCCGTTTACCCTGAGAAACCCCTCCACGTCCATCTCATCCCCGGCCATGTCCCCGCCAATAGTCGCCTGACCGTTCAATTGCAGCCGCTCGGCGGACAGGCTGCCGCCGACCCGGACCATCCCGTTCAACCGCGCCGTCTGTACCTTCAGTCCGCCCTTGACCCTCGCCGTGCCGTTGCACAAAAATTCGACGCAGTCCAGATCGCCGTTCACTTTGCCCACCCCATCGATCCGTACAGAGTGATACGTTCCTCCCTGGCCGCTCATCATGCCGGAAATACACAGATCGCGTCTCGCACCGACTTCCATCATCGTTCTTCCCCCCATCGTTAATGTTCCCTTGGAACGCGGGTCATACCTTTGCGTGGAACTCGACAATCGAGTCGTCCGCCTGCTCAAAGCGGTCGGCGTATTCGACGTGACCGACGCGGCACCCCGGACCGATCACGACGTTCGTTCCCCGAATGACGCGGGCCGACGTATGCTCCACATAAATGTCGTCCCCTTCAATCGTCTCCGCCTGCAATACGCCGGCGTAAAAATCGGATGGAAGGTAAAACGCCCCGATCCATCGTTTCCACAGAGAGTCCGTCCCACGGCGAATCTCGATCTTTTCCCCGCCGATTTCTTTCACCCGGCACTGGCTGTGGATGTGGAGGCTGACCGTTCCGGCGTTCACCAATCCCTCGATGGTAAACACCCCCTTCATTCGCAGCGTTTCCGCTTCGCAGTCACCACGAATGGCGAACAGACCGTTGAGCTCGACATGTTCGCCTGCCAGGCCGCCGCGAATGCGCGTTTCTCCGGTAGAGGTCATCTCGGTTGTTTTGACGTTGCCGCCGATGTCCAGTGTGCCAATGACCCGCGCTTTACCGGTTTCCAGATCCCCTTGAAGATCGACTGTGCCGGTGATGCGGCACGAACCGCTTTTGACGCTGCCCGCGATGTTTGCTGTTCCGGTACAATGGAACGCCAAACAGTCGAGATCGCCCGCGATTTTAGCATCCCCCAACACTTTGACGTTTCGGAAACGTCCGCCGCCCGACTCTCCGTTTCCCGTTATGGTCAAATCGTAACGCGTCTCGTTTTGCATACCGTCCCTCCGTCATTTTCCGATTGCTTTCAGTTCTTCTACGCACGCGGCGATGGGCAGGCGGCAGACGATTTTCGCCAGGTGGTCAAAGTAGAGGTCACAAGGGGATGGGGCGAACAGGAACATGGAGACG
>JBHGXV010000060.1:0-51111 GCA_041920505.1 Paenibacillaceae bacterium | reverse complement strand
TGCAAGGGGCTTCGCTATTGCTCCTTCCTGCACCCAGGACTCCATGTAAATCCCTAACTGGTTGCGTAAGACGCGTTATGTGCCGGGGCGTAGATTGGGTCACGTTTCCTGGCCCCAAAAAAGGCGATACACACTATAGACAATCAACAAAAAAAGGAAAAGAAGAGAAGCAGGAGATTCCCCCACACTCCCAGATGGTTGAGAATCCCTTTTTCCCCTTTAAACCGCCCGAATAATGCCAATGACATGCCAATTGGCGGTGCCAGGATGGCAAAAAAGGTATAAAGATCGGATTGATAGAACAAAAAAAGAGCGTTGATGACGCCAGACAGAAACAAAACACTTGAGAGAAAGGAATAAACCTTGTGTTTGATACACTCCCAAGCTTCATATACCAACAAAATTGTATGAAAATACCAGTGTGTCACAGGTTCACAGAAGAGGGAGAAGGCCAAGGCTGTTTTGTTATCTAAAAAAATCAGTGCCGCGCTAGTCTGCGGCACCGACGGGTATGTATCGTAGCAAGGAATGCTGTAAGCCAGGTTCTGTGTCTCCCGTGCTGCAATCGGGTCGCCCCTCGCACCAAGAGCGGTAGTCATCTATCTATGGCGGCCAGAGCCGCCATCTGTCCCTCCGTTCATTTCCTTCAGGACAGTTCCCCTACCAAAATTTGGGTTTCTCGCTCGCAGGGTTTACCGCGTTCCATCCTCCCTGTCGCCAGGGAAGCTCCGTTTCTGTGGCACTTTCAGCGTACTCGGGTCTCAGGGAGAACCCTTTCCGCGCCGTCAGCGAAGTCGAAACCTCGCTGCCCTAGCTTGCGCTAGGTACGAACACTCCAGGCATCTCAGCCTGGGCGAGCCTGGACTTTCCTCTGCCGCCCACCGGTGAAACGGTGGCGACAGCGACTACCCACATTCCTTGCTAGCTAGTGTAATCAGCAAGAAATAATGTATCACATCCGGCTAGCGAGGGTCAACCATGTTTTGCTGGAACGTATGGAAAAACCTGCTTGCGGTACGCTTCTGCCCCACTTATAATAAAATCTCCGACTCACACGTGGCAAAGGATATAGATGGGAGGAGACACACATGGACCTGTTTCAGCTTCGCATCACCGGCGAGCGGGTGTACCTGCGGCTGTTTACCGCTGACGACGCGCCCGCCTACCTGGATTATCTCATTGGCAACCGGACGTTTCACGAACCATTCGTGCCGTTAAGGGACCAAAACTACTATACGCTCCCCATCGCTCTCGCCGTCACGGACCAGCGGCAAAAGGTGGAGGCCGACACGCAGTACAACTTTGGCATCTTTGAGTGTATAACCGAGCGGCTCGTCGGCAAAATCACCCTGTCCGGGGTGGTGCGCGGGGTGTTTCAAAACGCGTTTCTCAGTTACGACGTGGACGAATCGGTCACCGGACGCGGGTACGCGACAGAGGCGGTGCAAATGCTCACCGCGTACGCGCTCGATGCCTTGCACCTGCACCGGGTACAGGCGTCGATCATGCCGCGCAACCTCGCCTCCCAGCGCGTCGTCGAGAAGGCGGGATACATCCGCGAAGGATACAGTGAGCGCTACCTGAAAATCAACGATGTATGGGAGGATCACTACTTGTACGCGATCACCGCCGAACGATACAAACGGCTGCCGCTGGCGATGGTAAACCGGGGTGTAGTACAATAAAACAAATATTGGTTGATGACGAAAGGGGAATACGGGGTGTGACGGACTGTTCGCTCGGGCCATCACGACCTGACCAAAGGAGGAGACAGCATGTTGATTTTACCGTTTCAGGACAAAACTCCGCAGATTGACGAGTCAGTCTTTCTGGCGCGCGGCGTCGTCGTCACTGGCGACGTTACCATCGGGGCGGACACGTCAATCTGGTACAATACCGTGATCCGCGGCGACATCGCCCCGACGGTGATCGGCCAACGCGTCAGCGTACAGGACAACAGCACGCTGCACCAAAGTCCGGGAAATCCGTTGATCATTGAGGATGATGTGACGATCGGTCACAACGTAATCCTGCACAGTTGCATCGTCCGGCGGGGGGCGCTAATCGGCATGGGCGCCATCGTCATGGATGGGGCCGAGATCGGCGAAGAAGCGATGGTCGGGGCGGGCGCGCTGATCCCGCCGGGGATGAAAGTGCCGCCGCGCACACTGGTCGTAGGTTCACCAGCCAAGCCTAAACGGGAGCTGACCGAGGAGGATTTCAAGGAATTTCGCCGGATTCGCCAGTCCTACGTGGAAAAAGGGAAACTGTACAAACAACTGGAACAAAAACACGCTTCCCGATAACGGTCGTGCCAGACAAGCCCTGATTGTGATTTCACCCGTCCGCGAGCGAACGGCGTTTGCTTCTTTCGCCTTTTCTCGTGGTTTTTCGTACTAATCTCACTTTTTTTGAGATAAAAAACATGTTAATAATCGTACAGATATTTTTTTCGAGGGCGTGATCACAGCATGAAGGGCATCCTGTTTTCGTTCGAATGTAATCAGTACAAGGAGTTCTCCAGTTTTTACCCCGCGCCTACGTTGATCGACGGACAACTCTGGCCGACCGTGGAGCACTACTACCAGGCGATGAAAACCCTTGACCCGTACGAGCGGGAATACATCCGCCTTCGGCCGACCGCGTGGCAGGCCAAAGCGGCAGGGCAGCGAACGAGACTGCGCCCGGACTGGCTGTCGGTGCGCGACCAGGTGATGAAAACGGCGCTGATCGCCAAGTTCACGCAACATCCTCCCCTGCGGGAGCGACTGCTCGCCACCGGCGACGACCGGCTGCACCTGTGCAATCCGAAAGATTCCTACTGGGGCTCGAACGGCCGCGACCGGCTGGGCGAACTCCTGATGGAAGTGCGCGCGATGCTGCGCAACGGCGAAGCCGCCGGGCAAGCGGGCTACGTCGATCAGGTGCTTCCATTGGCCAGGGCGGCTCCTTTGGCAGCGAAACCAGGTTGATGCCGTGCGACGGGTGTTCTTCCGTCGAATTATAAACGTCATATCACGGGTGATGGGTCCTGCTCGCTCTCTTGACGACCAGCGAAGAAGTCGGCAGTGTCCGCTACGAAACGCGACGCGGGCAGGGGCCAAACACCTAGGTATCTCAAAGAAGTGAGACTTGTGCCCCCTGTTTTCCCCGCGTCTGCGTTTCTTCGCTGAGTAGGTCGTCAAAGGAGCTCGCGTTGGCCCCATCACTCCATGCATTGTACTTTTTCTACCAAATCTTTGATCCATGCACAAGCCTCTGGTCTGTTGGCTTCTACCGATATAGCTTGTATACCTGCGGCATGTAGTAAAACGACTGGCGAAACACGTCGTCCGGCGCACCGTCTGCGGCCAGTTGGCCCTGGTACAGCACCGACACCCGGTTGGCGAAGGCGGCGGCAAACTCCACATCGTGGGTAATCACCAGCACGGCCTCCACCGGCAGGCTGTGCAGCCATTGGCACAGCCGCTCCTTTTCCGCCGTGTCCAGGCCGCGCGTCGGCTCGTCTAAGAGCAACACGGAGGGACGGTTGGCCAACAGTGCGGCCACGGTCAGCCGCTGCCGCTGACCGCCGCTCAGGTCGTACGGATGGCGCTGGCTATAGTCGGCCAGGCCGACCTGTTCCAAGAGGCGCCGCACCTCTGCTTTCGCTTCCGCGTCTGAACCGGCATGGCGGCGGACAGCGAAGGCCAGCTCCGCCTCCACCGTATCGTGCAGCAAATAGTCGTTGGGATTTTGCGACAGGTAGCCGATCTGCCGCCACGCCGTCTCCCAAAACGTCGCCGCCACCGTCTCGCCGCGCCAGCGCACCTCTCCGGCGGCAAGGGGAATCACTCCAGCCAGCGCCTTGACCAGGGTGCTTTTCCCCGCTCCGTTTTCTCCCAACAGGGCGATCCGATCTCCCTCGCTAATAACATACGTCACATCGCGCAGAACGTCCGCCTGGCCGTCATAGCTGACCCGCCCGCGTTCCAGGGCGAGAAGCGGCGGCCGCTTCTCCCCTGCTACCCGTTCCTTCTTGCCCCACCAGCCGGACAACAGGCTGCCAAGCGTTCGCTCCTTCTGTTCCTTCCGCTCCTCGCCCGATCCGGCTAAAGCGACGGGAACTGCCGTCGGCCGCACCATCGATCGCGCTTGCTTGATCGTGAACGGCACCTCTCCCTCGTCTGTCGCGTGCAGCAGATGGCGGGCGACGGCCGGCAAAAACCCGGCCCACTCCCCGCGCGTCCGCGCGGCGCGGGCAAACGCAGACGGCGTGCCGTCGAAGGCCACCGCTCCCTGCTCAAACAGCAGCACCCGATCCGCCAGGTGAAAACACCGCTCCAACCGGTGTTCGCTCAACACAACGGTGATCCCCCAGTCCTCGTTTAACCGGCGCACGGCCTGCAGCACTTCTTCGGCGTGCACCGGATCAAGCTGGGAGGTCGGTTCGTCCAACAGCAACACCTGCGGATACGTGGTCAGCACACCGGCCAGGGCCACCCGCTGCTTTTCCCCGCCGCTTAAGGTTGCCACCTTGCGCGCAAGCAGCGGTCCCAAGCCGAACAGATGGCTCACTTCCGCGAGACGGCTTTTCATCACAGCGGGGTCAATCCCGAGATTCTCCATCCCGAACACCAATTCCCGCTCCACCGTGTCGAGCAAAAGCTGCCGCTCCGGGTCCTGATGCAAAAAGCCCACCGCCGAGACGATCTTCCGCTGGCTGAGCGCATCGAGCGGTTTGCCCGCAAGCAGGACACTTCCGCTGATCCGTCCGCCGTAAAAACGCGGCACGAGCCCGTTGAGCGCGCGCAAAAACGTCGACTTGCCGCTGCCGCTCGCTCCCAGCACCAGCACGAATTCGCCGGGCTCGATTGCGAGATCGATCCGGCGCAAGGCCGGCTGTTCCGCCTGCGGATACCAATAGGAAACTTGTTGCAGTTGAATGATTGCGTTCACGATGACGACCTCCCGGCCAACCAGATCAACGGCAGCGCCCAGACGAGCGCCAACAGACAGAGAAACAGCGCATCGCCCAACGGATCGGGCCAGACGATGCGAGGATAGTAGGCGATGTCGGCAAAGCCGAGCCCGCGGCCGAACGCGGCCACCAACAGACCTGCGACGATCAGCCCGAGGGCCGCTCTCTCCGCAGCAGTCAGCACCGGCGGATTGTAAAAACGGCGCGGTCCGCTGCCAAAGCCGCGCGCATACAACGTTTCGGCGGTCAGCCACGACCCTTCCATGGCGGAAAACAACAGCGGCCTGAGCACGAACAGATACGACCGTGCCCGGCTGCGCCAGTCACCGTGCTTTGCCAACAGTCCCCTTGCTTGCGCCACTTCGCGGATGCGCCCCCATTCCCGGGCGAGAAACGGAAACAGCCGGATCGCGATCACGGCGGTCATCACGAATCGCGGAGACCATCTGGCAAACGCGAACAAAAACCGGTCGTGATCGACGAACCATTGGTACATCGCCACCGTTACGACGAGCACCGCCGTCCGTATCACTGATATGGCCGCGTAGGCTGCCTCTTCGGCGGTGATGTCGAGGCGGCCAAGCACCGGCACGATCGGCCCCTTCCACCAGAAAATCACGCCGTTGCTAGAAAACAGCGGGTTAATGACAAGGAGAAACACGGCGAACCAGACCCCGAACCGGACGTAGGGCACCATCTGCCTAAGCCGGTGTTCCACTGCCAGCCAACCGAGCAAAAACAACAGTTGACCCAGAAGCAACAGCGGGTTTTCCCAGACGAGTGCCAGTGCGGCGTGCGTCGTCAGGATGGCGACGATCACCAGCGGGTGCGTCCGTCGCCAGCGGGACTCTCTGTGTGCGCTCATCATCTCGCTTCCTCCCCACTGTGAACGTACTCGGCGGGCACGCGGGCAACGACCAGCTTGCGGTGATAGCGGACGAGGATGGCGGCGAAGCCGTGGGCAAACAGGGCGGCGAAAAACGCGTTGCCCAGCGCGTGCGCCGTGTCAAACGCCACGCTGGCCAGGTAGACGGCGACGAAACTTTTCCACGTCAAGGCCGATCCGAGCCCGAGAAACACCCACAGGTTCATGATCCAGCCAAACAGGTAGCCCCACAGCGCACAAACGGCGGTAAACGTCCACCGTTTGGCGGGCGAGGCGAGCAGCGGCCCGTTTCGCCTGCCCTCAAGCGCCGCCCCCAGCGCGCCGCCCGACGCCCCCGCGAGGCCCCAACTCAGCATCTGCCAAATCGTCCACGGCCCTTGCCCGAAAAACAGGTTGGACAAGACCGCCGCGATGGCCCCGACGAGAAAGCCGACGCGCACCCCGAAGACATAGCCGCTCAGCATGACGAGAAACGTGGTCGGCTGGACGTTGGGAATCGCGGCGAACGGAACCCTCGCCACGGCGGCAAACGCGCCCAGCGTGGCGATCACGGCAACCACTTTTTCATCCGTCTTGCCTTTTTCAAACAACAGCCACAGCAAAAGAAATACCGCGACCAGCAACAAGAGGATCAACAAGGCGATGTTCACGCGGCCTCACTCTCCGCCCGCAATCGGAAGGCGAACCGTGCCCTTGTCGGTCAGCACCGCGCCGAAATACCCGCGCAAACCCGCTGTGCCTGATCGGGCCGCCTCCAATGCCGCGACCGCTTTGTCCACACCGGCCGCGCCGATGCCGGAGACGATCCACAACGGCTTGCGGCTGTCGGGCAAGAGAGTGGCGGCGATGACCCCGGTGCCCGCCTGGGTGAAGCGCTCGCCCGGTTTGCCGTGCCAGTCGTACGCCTGGATCGCCCCGTCACCGATCTGGACGAACAGTCCGCTGGACGAGCGCTCCTTCATCTGCTGCGCCAGAAACGGCGACGCCTGCACGGCCGCCGCGTCGCCGACGACGATCACAGCCGCGTCCTGCCCGAACTGCCGCTCGTCCCAGCGGACGGGCCGCACCTCTTCCCCGCGCACCCGCGCCAGGTCGCGGGCGATCCGCTCCGCCTGTTTGTCGTACCCGGCCGCGTACATGATCACCAGCGGCCCGGTCTCGCCGCTCTTGCCTTTGGCGAACGGCTGCGGATACGCCCCCACCTGTGCCGGCGTGTTGATCGCGAAGCTCCAGTCGTGGTAATCCCACCAGATCACGTCTCCCTGGTGCACCTGATACTCGCCCGCCCCGACATCGCCAATCACGCCGTTTACATAGTAAAACCAGTCCAGTTTCCTGCTCGCGCCGTCGCCGGGACGGTAAGCGGAAGCCAGTCCTCCGATCGCTTCGACGAACCCGCCATTGTACGCCGTTTTCACGTCGCCGCCGTAGCGTTTGAGCACATCCATCACCGTGTCGTCCGCCTCGACGGGCACGGATTTGGCGATCAGCGTGCGCGCGCCGAAATCGCGGGTCACCCACAGTTGCACCGTGTCCCCATGAGCGGGAGCCGCCTGGGGCGACACGCCGCTTGCCGGACGGGTCGTTCCCGCCGCCGCAGGCGTGGCCGCTGTCGCACCGCCAGCGGCCGAAGACGGCGAAGCGGCGGGGCTTGCCGCCGTTGTCCCTTGCGCTGTCGCTTGCCCCGCTCCCGCCGATGGCGCGGCCCCTGCCGCCGTCTGCGCCTCGCGAGCCTGAGGCGTCGCGTCAGCCGCCGGTTGCGCCTGGCCGGTCGCAACAGCCGACGCTTCCGTTTGCGGCTGGACATCGGCTGACGCCAGCGGCCGGTTGGCGTCGGTCACCGCCAACCGGTACTGGTACAAGCCGACGGCGCCGCCGATTATCAACACCAGTGCCAGCGCCAGCCAAATCCATTCCTTTCGCTTCATCCGCTTTCCTCCTTATCGCGTCTGCAACAACCGGTATAACAATACCGCCGCTTCCGCACGGGTCATCGCCGCTTTCGGCCGGAACGTTTTGTCCGCCGTGCCCCCCAGCAGATGGCGGGCTTGAAGGTCCTTCACCCCGTCCTTGGCCCACGTGCTGACGGTATCCCACGCCACGTCGACCCCTTCGGCCGCATACGTTTTCGTCCAGCCGTACCGTTGGGCGACGCGAAAAGCGATGGTGGCCGCCTCTTCCTGCGTGATCCGGTCGTTCGGCCGGAACTGTTTGCCGCTGCCTTGCATCAGCCTGAGTGCCGCCGCTTTTTCCGCCACCGGCGCGCTCCAGTCACGCGCGGGCACGTCGGCAAACACGCCTTGCGCGCGGGCGTTGGGCTCTTCCCCGATGGCGCGCAGCAACAAGGCAGCGAACTGCGCACGGGTCACCGGCGCCTCCGGCTGCATCGAGTCGGCGCTCACCCCTTGTAGATAACCATTTTTTACCAAATATGAAAACTCCGGATACGCCCAGTACGCCGGGGAGAGGTCATGTAACCTTGCCAGTTTGCGCACACCCGCCGCCTCCCGAAGCCGCGTCAGGTAGGACGAGCCGCTCGAAAGATCCGCCAGCGCCAGCAGCGACTGCGCCGTAGCGATCCGATTGCCGCTCCCCCCTCTGGTGTGACTGAACATCCCGTCCGCTTTTTGAAAGGACAGCAGATGATCGACAAGCGGCACCTGGGCCGCGCCCCAGGTCCGCGGGTCTTCGCCCCAGGCGATCAGGGCACAAATCACGTTGGCCGCCGACTCGGCGTTGTCCACCCCGCCCTCGGCGAAGCCGCCGCTTGCCGTCTGGGCCTGACGCAAAAAGGCAAACGCCTTGGCGACCGATTCATCCGTCTTCTCCAGCCCCAGGGCTTTCATCGCCAGCAAGCTCATCGCCGTCATATCGACACCGCCCTCTTTTCCGTCGGTGGCGTACTGGAAGCCGCCGTCGGGCAATTGCCGCGCCTTGAGCCAGGAAGTGGCCAGCTTGGCTTTCGGGACTTGTTCGCCGGCCGCGTACAGCGCGATGATGCTCCAGTCATGGGCGTTGATCAGGCTTTGCCCTTGTCCGTCGATGCTGTCGGCGAACTTGCCGTTGGGCAGTTGCGCCTGTTTCAGCTTCTGGATCAGGTTGACGCCGCCAAACTGGCTCGGGTCAAGTCCCATCGCCAGCAAAGTGAGCGTGAACCGCGCGTAATCCGTCGTCTTCCGCTCGTCCAACTTCCCAAGCCGCGTCGCCAGCTCGCTCTGCCAGTCGGTGTTTCCCCACTTCGCAGATCGGAGCGATTCGCCGGAAAGAGCCAGGCCGATCAGTGTCCAATCGTCCAGAGCGGCCGCTTTTTTCGCCTGGTACTGCTGGTTGAGGGCCGCGATCGCCCGGGCTGTCGACTCCCCCGGGTCCGTCCCGCCCGCCGCCGCAGTCGGCAAGGCCGCGACAAGCAGCAGCCACAGCGCCAGCCATCCGGCCGTGATCCGTCTGATATTCATCGATACTCCCCCTTTTTCCTGTGTCGTGTGTTCATTTCCGCAAAAGGGAAAAGTAGGCCGGAATATCCCGCCCTACTCGTCCTGTTGTGTTTGTTCCTGTTTCCAATACCGGTACAAGGCGGCCGCCGCTTCCGCACGAGTCATCCCGGCCAGCGGGTCAAACCGCCCGTCCGTCCGTCCCGCGAGCCAGCCGTTGGCGACAGCCGCGCCGACGGCCTGTCGCGCCCACGCCGGAATCGCCTTGTCGTCCCTGAACGCGGATGTCTGTGCCGCGAGCGTTTCGTGCGCCGAGCTGGCCGCGCGCCCCAGGAGCACTGCCGCCTCCGCCCGACTGACCCGCTCAAGCGGAGCAAAGCGTCCGTCGTTCCGGCCTTTCGCCCACCCTCGGGCCACAGCCTCGCGTACGACCGGCGTATACCAACGGTCGGCAGGCACGTCGACAAACCGCACCTCGCCTGTCTGCCCGGCCCCTGCCGCTACCGCAGCTTTCATCCGCAGCAACATCGCCAGAAATTCGGCACGGGTAATCGGTTTGTCAAGGTCAAACGTCCTTGGGGCCGTCCCCTTGACGATCCCCATCGCCGCCAGTGCCGCCACCGGCTCTTTGACCCAGTCCCTCGTTTTCGTGGCCGACCGCACGTCGTCAAATTCGGACGTGACGCCGATCACCACCGCGTCGCCATCCAGAGGGATTGGACATGTCAGCCGATCGCCGTCGACACGCACCAGGACAGGTACGGCCTCCCATGCCGCCTGCCCGGTCTTGCGCGTGTAGAGCGTCGGCCACATCTGGGTCTCTTTCGTTCCGGTCAACGGCCACTCGGCAAGCCCGCGGGCAAGCTCCGGCCGGGACGCATGAAACCGGTAAGTGGCGCTGAGCGGCACCGGTGCCTCAGCCCCTGCCGACGGCCACTCCGCCAGTTGGTCGGTCTGCTCGCGGTCGCTGTAGACGCCAAACGAGAAGCTCACCTGCTCCGCCCCCGCCTTGGCCTGGGCTACGGGCACCAGATTGACCCGCCAGTCATCGCGCACGACGCCGAGTCGCACCCGCGAGTCCGCCAACACATTCCACGCTTCGGGCGTCAGCCGCACCTGCCACGACGAGGTGTCTCCCTTTTTGGCAAACGCCGCGAGCAGCGTCGGCTTCAACTGCGCAAGCAACGGTTTGTACAACGTCGAGTCAGCCAGAAGCGACGTCAGCCGATCGCGCAACTCCGCCTGTTCCGCCAGCAAATCACGGACGTCAGAAGCCGACACCTCCTGCACGAGGGCGTCGCCCTCCCGCTTGGCGTCACTTACAGGCACAAGAGCCGCCTGTTCGTACGCCGCCTGGAAAAATTCCGCCACTTGCGGCAGATGCGTGCGCTGTTTGTCCAATTCGTACTCGGACAGTGCCACAAGCAACGCCTCGACCACATCGGCGATCTTCTCGGCGCTGTCCGCGTCAGCCAGTTGGGCATAGGCCCGATCCAGTTCGGTCACGTCGCTTCCACTCGTAAGGATGCGGCCGTTTCTCGGATCGGGGCCGACGTCTTCAGACGCGCCGAAGTCGGTCGTGTACAAAAACTCCACGTCGTCGCCGTCTTCCAGCTCATAGCGGTCGATCGGCATCTGCGGCCCCTTGCCGTTCACCTTGTACACCCAGCCGCTGCCCGGCCCCTTGTCGAACTCGGCCAGTCCGTCGATGCTCTTAATGTAGATATCGTGGCCATCACCCTCGGGATCGTCGTACTCGTAGTCGAATTCTTTCACTTCCGCCGCGTACTTCAGCAGATCGAACACCGAACCGCCCGCCTTGATACTCAGCGGAAGCCGGGGCACGATCTCCTCTCCGTCGTAGCCGACGATGCGAATGGTGACGTCGATTTTTTTCTTCACGGTGCCGGAATCAGCGCTGATGGCAAACGAATCGCTGACCGGCGTCGACGCGTACAGCGTCGCCACCGCCGTCCCGACAGCCGTCCACGCCGGCGGGCGAAACGCGACCGCAAACGACTGGCCGCCTCCCGGCACATCCTGGAAGTACAAGGTTTGCCCCAGCGCGTCCGTCACCAGCAGAGGCACGCGCGCCGGGTCGTCCGGGGATGTCTGTCCGCTGATCGACACCGTCCCGTCCGTCTCATTGGCGTGAATCTGTGCGCCAGCCTCCGCCGCCGCACCCGGTTGAGGTATCCATACCGTGCCCGTCACCAGCAGGACGAGCACCATCCATCGCAATAGCCAATGCTTGATGTTCATGACGCGCCACCTACTTTACCGTGACGCTGAACGTCAGACTGTCTTTGGCCACTTCCGGATTGCTGGACAGCCCGTACCAGTAGTTGATCTCCACCGTATACGTGCCGCTCGTGAGGCTGAGATCGGCGATCAGTTGCCGGGTGGCGCTCGACGAGGCTTCCACGGCCGCCACGTCCACCACTTGATTGCCCTTCATCGCCTTCACCAGGATGGCGATCGGCTTGTCGTCCCTGGAGAGCTCCTGCACGTTGGCCCGTACGACCAACTGCCTGCCGGAGATGGCAAAACCGTTGCCCGACTGTTTCACCGCGTTGCCTTTCAACAGGTTGGCGAGACCGTCATACACCTTCACCTGATCGGACAAATCGACGGGCGGGATGTACGGATTGAGCGCCTGTTTCTCCTCGTCGGAAAGACGTTCGTACACCGTCGTGCCCTGGTTGATCGCGGCCAGCGCGATCAGCGCCTTTTCCGTGGTAAACGAGCTGGATTGCCCTTCAGACCACGGGCTTTGGAAACCGCCGTCGGCCACCTGGTTGGACAATACGTAGCTTATGCTCTTGTCCCACGGCGCGTCCAGCACGTCCACACCGGCGCTGGTCAGCCCGATCAGCGCTTCAATCGTCGAGTCGGGGCTGTCGCTGCCCCACGCCTCAAACGCCCCGTTCGCCTTTTGTTTGGCCGTCAGGTCGTTCACGATCGCCTCCTTGGCCTGTTCCGTCCCGTCGATGTCTTCCAGGAACAGAAGCGCATTCAGGGCAAACGCCTCGTCGTCAATCGTCGGGTAGTCGGCGTAGCGTTTTAACAGGTACGCCGCCGCCTTGTCACGGTCGTAGCTGTAGCCGTACATCTCCAGCGCGATGATCGCCAGGGCGTGGTTGAAAATCGTGTAGGTGTCGTCGCCGATGCGCCCGCTCGCTTCCTGGCTGTCGGCGATCTTCTTGAGCAGGTCGACGCCGTTGAAACGGGTCGGGTCATAACCGTTTTTCATCAAGCCGATCGCCAGTCTGGCCAGCTTGCCCGGATCGCTCTCCTCTTTTACCTGGCCCGCCCAATAATCGAACGCGGTGTGCCCGCTCTGGTCCTGCCACTTGCTCGCATCCAACTGCTCTCCGGCAGCGGGCAGGCCGATCAGTTCCCAGTCGAAACTGTCGAACGCATACGCCTTGTTCGATTTGTAGAAGTATTTCACCGCTTTTTCCAACGACAGAGAAACCTGTTCGTCCAGGTCGTTCGCCGCCCGTGTCTGTTGCGGCACGATTAGCGAAGAAAGGAACAGACTGAAGATCAGTACCCATGAGACCCGTTGTTTCCACGGATGTGCTGCCGATTGTGACAAAGTACCCCTCTCCTTTATGTAATGTATGATGGTGCCACAAGAGAAAAACCCCTTTTTCGCGGGGAAAAAGGGGTGGCCGTCTTGCGAACAGCACTCGTGCGCGGATCGCCATCCGGATGCGTCGATACGAACGCCCGAGTACACGCCCTCTTTTGTCCACACCGCAAAAGCAGGCTCATTTCGCGCTTGGCAGGTCTCCTGGCTCGCGGATCAAACCGGATTCCACGCCTTCCCGGCCGTGTGCCAGTGGCATCGTGCGGAACCCGTACACGCTTACAGTAGCGGGGGCTGCAGTGGATTTGCACCACTTTCCCTTTTCAACAGCGTTTGCTGTCACCAAGGCGAATTTCCTCATGTGGTTGTCTCTTTCACATTCTACAGAGGAATGAGCGAACGTTCAAGAATAAAATGTTCATCAAAAAGCCATTGACACCAAACACCATATAGGTGTAAATTACACATAGGGATTATTCAATGATATCTGCTCATCTCACCCCTGAGCAGATGACGATCAAAAGGAGGTCTTCCCATGAGCCAACCCACCCTCGAAGCGCAAGAACAGTTTTTGCAAGCGGCATTCCAGGTGTTTCAGGCGGCCAATGAAGCGATCTTCAACACCGCGTTGACCGCCGCCGGTTTCGTCAGCTACCTGCAACAACAAACCCAGTCGCAGCTAAAAGATCTGCTCGACCAGTCCGAGGAAGCGCGCAAGGCCAACCTGGAAAAGCTGGAAGCGTTCGTAAAGGAAACTCGCGAATTGCACGCCGATTTCCAAAAGAACGTGCAGCAACTGGTCCAGTCCTCGTTCAACACCTTTGTCGCCGCCAACCCGTTCTTCGCCGCCACCAAGGAAAACAAATAACCGTATTCGCACACACAATACATGAAAAAATCCGAAAATGAAAGCTGACGCCTCTGTTCGACTGGCGTCAGCTTATTTCATTCCAAGCAAGAAGCTGTTTATTTCATCATATAAATGAGTTGGGACTGAATAATGTTTATACCTTTTCCCTATTTTTACTTGTGCATAAGGCTCTCCAAGCCCATACAACCCTATCAACGTATCTTCATCCATTTTTATAAATAGGTTCGGCGCATATTGTATCTTCCATTCGGAAATCGGCATCCACTGGCCTACTTCTAACATGGAAATAAGATACTGTATATCCTCTTTTTTACTTATCTTTATGACTTTCTGATTCCCGAGGTCTTCGATCACAATGGTTTTTATCCTGTCACCTGACAATTCACCTACATTAGGTTCATTCCAGCGGAAAAGCAGAAACAGGACAATTCCAGCAAGTAATCCCGTAAAAAGAATGGGAACCATTCGTTTTTTAAAACAACCACCTTTATCCCTGCCTTTGTCATTCTCCCAGATACAACAGCAGATAGACGAAGGAAACGGCGCACAAACCGAAGTAGACGAGCGCGATCCAGTCCCGTTTTTCCTGATGCAGCCATAGCCCCTGCAGCAAGAGAAACAGCCCGGCCGACACCAGGGCCAGGTCAAACAATTCTCTGCCGCTCTGTTGATGCGAGACGGAGTAAATCATGGTTCCGAAAAATTGAAACAACAGAAACAGTCCGGCACAGGCAATCATCCCGTAGATGTACAGGTTTTTGCGCATCTTACATCGTCCTTCGGGCATAGTGTTGAAACATCCGCCAGGAGCGGATCGCGGTCTCCAGATGCAGTCGGTCGGGTTCCCGCGTGGTCACGTGCCGCTGCAGCCAGGCCGACAACCAAAACAGCGGTCTCATGTACGGTCGAGCGTATTGTTCCCCCAACAGACCGGCCGCTATTCCCGCCCCGGCGGCCAGCACGCTCCACATCAGCGGCAGAAACCAGACCACCGCGAGAAACACGACGAAAAAATAGGTGATTGCATTGGTGGAACAGCCGCTATTGACGATCGACGCCCGGCGGATCTCGTCGAGCGCCTCCAGCCGTTTTTCACCCGCGTAGCTGAACACCTTGTGCTCCGCGCCGTGAAACTGCTTGAGGCGGCGCGGAAAGACGAAGTGAAACCCGGCCGCGTAGACGACAAGCCACCACGGGTCAAACGCGCCAAACACCGGAAACAGGCAGTACAGTACCAACGCCAGGTGAAACAGATGGTACGTCCACGGCAGCGTAAACACAATCCGCCACCACATTTTCCACAGGGTGGCAAGCGTCATGTTCTCCGCCCAGACGTGAATCACGCCGTTTTTCACTTCGGCGCAGGCCAGTACCTCCCGGTTGTGAAAAAAGACACCGCGCCCGAAAGAAATTCCTGTTATCATTTCGCTTATCTTTTCCTTTCCCCGCATTCCCGCTATAATCAATGGGAATGGGTTAACAAATGAGGAGGTTTACACAATTGACACGATTTGTACCCACCACACCGATCACGCCTGATCGCGACCCCTGGGAGCCGCTGTTTCAAGCGACTCCGCCCGCGTACAGGCTGACGAGCGTCGAGTTTACGGTGACCAATTTGTGTAACTTGCGTTGCGAACACTGTGCTGTCGGCGAAACGTTACGGATAAAGGACGACGAGCCGCTGCCGCATGAACTTCTGCTCAGCCGTCTGGACGAAGCCACGGATTTGCTTACCCTTAGTATAACAGGCGGCGAACCGATGTACAGCGAACGAACGGTGACGCAGATCATCCTGCCGCTGTTGCGCTACGCCTGCGAGCGCGGGCTGCGCACGCAGATCAACTCCAATCTGACGTTGCCGTATTCCCGCTACGAAGCGATCCTGCCCTACATAGACGTGATGCACATCTCCTGGAACTGGACCAGCCCTGAGGAGCTCCATGAGATTGTCTACGCGAAAAGCCCGCAGCAGGTTTCGCTCAAACAGGCGGAAGTCCTGTATCGGACGATGATGGAAAACGCGGAAAAACTGGCCAAGGCCGGCGTCTTCGTCTCCGCGGAAACGATGATCAATCGGCGCACGCACAAAAAGCTGGGGGAGATCAACCGGATCATCCGCGACCTCGGTTGCTCCCGCCACGAGGTACACCCGATGTACGCGAGCGACTTCGCCCGTGATCTGCCGGTGCTGTCGCTCGACGAGCTGCGCGAGGCGATTCACGCGCTGTTGGACGAACGTGACGAGCGCGTGTGGATGCTGTTCGGCACGCTCCCGTTCTTCGCCTGCAGTCCGCTTGCAGAAGACCGCGAGCTGATCCGGCGGCTGCGCGAAGCGAAAAACGTCACCGTCCGCAACGATCCCGACGGCCGTTGCCGCCTGAACGTCAACGTCTTCACCGGCGACGTGATCGTCACCGACTTCGGCGACGTCGAACCGCTGGGCAATGTGCGCCATGACCGGCTGAACGACGTGTTCGCCCGCTGGCTGGCGCATCCTTTAAACCAAGAGATCAACTGTTACTGTCCGGCGGCGAAGTGCGCCGGTCCCAACCTGCTGGTGGCCAACACCTACTATCCGGACGTCAACTTCAAAGAGCGAACAGCCGTGGTATAATCCAGCGGCACACCCGGCAGGCTCACCGCTCACGACCCCGACCGCATCGGCGGGCGGTTGGGCGGCGGCATGGGGAAAGAGATGATTCGCTTTGCCCAGCCGGACACAGCCGTAACCCGCCGTACGCCTTATAAACAAAGGGAATCGACGAACGAGTCGATTCCCTTTTTGAATGCGTCATTCCTACCGTCGCCTGTCCTTTTCGTCGTCCTGTACCGGCTGGCGCGGTTGAAACATCGTTTTGCTGATGCGATTCACCTTGTGGAACGAATCAAACATCTGGTCGATCACTTCCACCAGTTCGCGCATCTGTCCGACCTTGCCGCGAATCCCGTTGAAGTGATACATCATACCCTTGCCGTTCAAGCGAGGCACACTGTCCACCTCCCCCTTTTCCTCTGCTACCAGCTTATGCGGGACAAAGGGAGGCGGAGAGTGTTCGCTGCCCGCATCCGGCCCATTTTTTTCCGGAGCGCGAAAGCTGTGCTTGTACGATCGGCGGAGGGCCGATTCGTGCGGATGCAGGATCAATTCAGATCGTACAGTTGCACCCGGCGGTCGGCGAACACGGGGATGCGGCGGCGCACGTCATCCACCAGCGCCAAGTCAATCTTGGCCGTCACAATCGCCTCTTGCTCGTCCGCCTCGGCGACGATCTCGCCCCACGGATCGATGATAATTGAGTGGCCGCAGAACGCCGTTTTGCCCCCGGTGCCAACGCGGTTGCAGGCGACGACGTACATCTGGTTTTCGATCGCCCGGGCGATCAACAGTTGCCGCCAATGGTTCAGGCGCGGGTGGGGCCACTGGGCGCTGACAAATAGCACCTTGCTCCCGGCAAGCGCATGGGAACGAATCCACTCGGGGAAGCGGATGTCGTAGCAAATGACCGAGCTAACCGGCTCGCCGTCCATGGCATACCGTCCGCCCTCCTCGCCCGCGGACAGGTACTTGTCTTCGTTCATCAACCGAAACAGGTGTACTTTGGCATACCGTCCGATGACATCGCCGCTTCGGTCAAACACGTACGTGGTGTTGTACACCTGCTCGCCAATCCGTTCGGCAATCGATCCGCCGACGATGTAACAATGAAGACGGCTCGCCGCTTCACCAAGAAACGCCTTCGCCCGCTCTCCGTGATCGTCGGCGATCTCGTCGAGCCGGTGCAGATCGTAGGCGGTGTCCCACAGCTCCGGCAACACGACCACATCGGGTTTCGCCTCTCCCTGCGCGAGCCGGTCCAGCATCGCCCGTACGCGACAGCGGTTCTCCTCGGGCTGCCCGTAGGCGACGTCCATCTGTAACAACGCGACGTTCCACGTCTGCGTCATGTGCACTCCCCCTGCCTGTTGCATTCTTTTCGTTTGTTTTATCGTACCCCGCGAGAAAACGAAGTTCAAGTAAAGAGTAACTGGTGATGACCAAGTTTTGGCAACCCCGGACAGGAAAAAAGAGAGCGGCAGGCGCTCCCTTTCGGTTACTGCTACCGACGCCCCTCAAGTCGAGTGACGCGGCGGTTCAAATCATCGACACGCGCATCCAGGCGGTTGACCCGGCGTTCCAAGCTGTCGACTCGACGCTCCAGCGAACCTGTGGGCGGGAACGGGCCGGGGCCAGGACCGGGACCAGGGCCAGGACCGGGTACGGGAATGAACAGCGTCTGGCCGGCAAACAGCGCGTATGGAGGAGACAGACGGTTGACGCGGGCAATCTCCTGCCAGCTCACCCCGTAACGGGCGGCGATCGAGAACAGGTTCTCGCCTGGCTGAACGATATGGTTCACATATATCCCTCCTCGTTGAGATTCGATATTAACCTATGCCCGCTCAGAAGAAGAGGGAATAAACCCGTACCCAAATTGGCCGAAATGGACACCTACCCACCTTGCGAAGGCCACGGTTCACCGGCGCGACTGGGACGTTAAAAAAAGCCCCCGGCTGCGGCCGACATGCGGCGCAGCCAGAGGCTGTCGGATGGAAACGGTTTATTTGAACACAGGTTCGGCAAACTGGGAGAGTTTTTCCAGCGAACTCTTGTCCACGTCGGCGTGCAGGCTGTTGCCGTGCGCGTCCATCGTGACGATCGCGGCAAAGCCTTCCACTTGCAGGTGCCACATCGCTTCCGGAATGCCGAATTCCATGAAGTGGACGCCCTCCACCTTCTTGATGCACTCCGCGTAGTATTGCGCGGCGCCGCCGATGGCGTTGAGGTAGACCGCGCCGTGTTCCTGCAGCGCTTTGAGCGTCTTCGGTCCCATGCCGCCCTTTCCGATGACGGCGCGAATGCCGAATTTCTTGATGATGTCTCCTTGGTACGGCTCCTCGCGAATGCTGGTCGTCGGACCTGCCGCCTTGACGTGCCATTCGCCCTGCTCGTCCTTTAACATGACCGGACCGCAGTGGTAGATCACGCCGCCGTTGAGGTCGACCGGACAGTCGTGGTCGATCAGGTACTTGTGCAGCGCGTCGCGGCCCGTGTGGATCAGGCCGTTGATGATCACCACGTCGCCCACTTTCAGGCTGCGGATTTGCTCCTCCGTGATCGGCGCCTTCAGCACCACTTCACGCCGTTTTTCGCCCGATACCTCCGGCAGACGGTCGTCCATCTCCACTTTTTCGTCCTTGTACAGGTAGCGCTTGATCTCGCCCGTGTTGGCGTCGATGCGCACGCCCTGGCGACGGAACGCCCAGCAGTTGTACGCGACGGAGACGAAGAAGCTGGCGGGAAGCCGGTTCTCCACGCCGATCTTGCAGCCCAAAAGAGTAGTGTTGCCGCCGAAGCCCATGGTTCCGATGCCCAGTTCATTGGCTTTTTCCATGATGTACGCTTCCAGTTTGGCCAACTCCGAATTGGGGTTGACGTCATCGACGCGGCGGAACAGTTGGTGTTTGGCCAGCGCATAACCGGAGGTGCGGTCGCCGCCGATGCCCACGCCGATGAATCCGGCGCTGCATCCTTGCCCCTGCGCCTGGTAGACCGCGTGCAGGATGCACTTGCGAATTCCGTCCAGATCGCGGCCCGCCTTGCCCAGGCCTTCCAGCTCACAGGGCAGCGAGTATTGAATGTTCTTGTTTTCACAGCCGCCCCCCTTGAGGATCAGCCGCACTTCGATCTCGTCTTCTTCCCACTGTTCGAAGTGGATGACCGGTGTGCCTGGCCCGAGGTTGTTGCCGGAGTTTTCCCCGGTGAGCGAGTCCACCGAGTTGGGGCGCAGTTTGCCCTGTTTGGTCGCTTCTGCGACCGCTTCCAAAATCGCTTTTTTCATCACGATCTGGTTGGCGCCGACCGGCGTCTTGATCTCGAACGTCGGCATCCCGGTATCCTGACAGATCGGGGAGACGTTCTCTTCTGCCATCTTGATGTTTTGCGCGATCGTGGCCAGCGACAGCGCGGAGCGGGTGCCCGCGTCCTCCCGCAACTTCGCCTCGTTGATCGCCCGGCGGACATCCGGCGGCAGGTTGGTCGAAGTTTCAATGATCAGTTCGAGAATACTCTGTTTAAATTTTTCCATCAAGGTCGCCCCTTTTGAAAATGAGATAAGCCCATCAATAGACGCATTCTATTATAGCATATCCCGGTTTCGCTGTGGGCTTCGCCTTCACGCCGGTTCTTACCGCTTCATTTCGCCCGTCGCCTCGAAGCCTGCGATCAGCGTTTCCGACACGCCTCCCTGCTCGACGCGGATGTACGCCTCCCAGGCGCCGGACATCGGCACGCTGGCCACCCCCTGATAGACGCCCGGCTGTTTCTCTTTCGCGGCGAAGTGGTTGGCCCCGTGATCCATCTCTTTCATCTCCAGCGACACGTCCACCTTGGCCCCTGTCACCGGCTTGCCCTCCGCCGCAAGTTCGATAGTAAACACGACGTCCTTGCCCGTCGGCACCGGCGATATGGCCGGGGTCAACCGGGCCGTAAAGTGCGTCCCCTTGCCTGCATGGTTGCCGGAGTCGTCGGACGAGGCACCGCAACCGGCCAAAACGACAATCCCCCATGCCGCCATCCATGTCAGAATCGCGCGTCCCGCCCGCTTCCAGCCGCTTGTCCGATCTTGTCTCATCGCCATTCTCCCCTTCGTTTTTTTCCACCCTGATCGTATCAGAATCGAGTCCGCTGTTCCAGTGACCAAGCGATGACCGCCCGCTCTTTTGGACGAGTGCCCGCTTACTCCCGCTCGCCGACCGCAGCGCAACAGAGCCGATTTTTCGCTACCGGACCCATCTTTCGTGTGCTAGAATGAAAGGGATAGGCCATTGCATTTGCAATTGTTATGAACCAGGCAGAAGGGATGTGACCCGCGTGCTATGGACTTGCTGGATCTGAACGCTGTCTCGACGCTGAGCGGTGTGGCGGCTGTCCTGTTGGTCATGTTTATCCGGCTTCACTGGCCGTTTCGGTTTCAATACATGGGTTCGCTGTTCATGCGCAAGCCCGATCGGGTGATGCGCTGGCTGGAGACCTCTTACCGCAAAAACCGTTCCCGCACGGTGGCGATGCTGGACAAATCGACGCGCGAGATCATGGCGGGAAACTACGATCTGGCGGAAGCGTTCGTCGCCGAGGGCCTGTCCATATGCAAAGATTCGCCGTCGCTGTTTAACCAGGCGATGGTTCATTACCTGTTTTACAATCTCGCTATGATCTATTTCTACCGGGGCAAATACGAGGAAGCGATCCAGATCGCCTTTCAGGTTTACCAGCGGGACCGCTCGCTGATGAACGCACTGGGCGTGATCGTCTGCGCCCACGCGCGGCTGGGCGATCTGCAGGCGGCGCTCGAAGCGTACCAATTGCTGCCCAAGCGCAAATTGCGCGAGGAGTTGCGCCTGTTTTGCATGGCCGAGATCGAGGCGGCCCGAGGCGAATACGACCGGGCGATCCGTTACATGAAACGCCTGTCGATGCTCCGTTACACCCTGACGCTCTACCTCAACCCCGCGCAGATCGAAAAACGCCTGGAAGAATGGACAAAAGCCTCATCCCGAGCCGGATGAGGCTTTCGTTTGGCCTTTGCAACGACAAAAAGGATTGCCACCGCAATAACAGCCCATTTTACCATCCTGTTCCTCATGATCCGCTCGCCGCCTGCAGCACCTGGCGGAGAAACGGGCGCACCTCGCCGGTGAGAATGGGGCCGTGGCCGGTGGCCAAAATCTCGATCGGCCAGTCCAAAAGTGCCTCGATGCCTTCGGCAAACGCCTTTACGTCATCCGGTTCCTGCTCTTTCCACCTGCCGACGTAGGCCAGGTACTCCGCCCGGCGCTCTGCCTCGAACCCGACGGCCGAGCCCAAAGGAGCGCCGAAAAAACAGAGGTGATCGCCGACGAAACACACCTTGCTCTCGCTGTCGAAAAAGGCGACCGATCCCGGCGTGTGCCCGGGAAGCTGGCGGTACGACAGCATGGGAACATCGCCGCTTGCGCCCGTAAACGTGTGTCCGAACAAGGTTTGCGAAAAGTCATCCAATTCAAAGTAGTCTTCCAGATGAATCCAGTTGTTGCGCGAAGGGAACAGTTCCACATTGCCGATGTGATCCGCGTGCCGGTGGGTGCAGTAGACCTGTTCGATCTTCTCATGGGTCACGCCCAGCGACTTCAGCGCTTCCAGCAATGTGTCCCGGTGCTTTTTCAACTGGGTGTCAATCAGCAGGAACGCCTCTCCTTTGGCGATCACGTAGCTGTTGATATGGGTTTTCCACGGTTCCTCGTACGTGATGATGGCCCAGACATTCGGGGCTATCTGGTAGGTGACCTGCGTCAAATCCCTATCCACTCCTCTCCCCCCCTGTTCCAAGTCTCTCCCGTGCGCAGGAAAGCCCGATCAAACGGCGGTCCGTTTGTTCCTTCCCCCTAGTATAGTCGAAAACAAGCGGAACCTGCCAGCCAATTTGCGCACAAAAAGGAAAAAGCTTAACGGCGGTTCCGTCAAGCCTCTTCCCCTGGTTGAACACGCCGGGCGGTATCTGGTTCAAACGACCGCAGTCCTTCGCGGCACTGCTCGGCCAACATGTGTTCAGCCATGTCCGGCCTCCCTTTTTCGGCCGATTCATGCAGCGTTTCCGGAAAGCAAAACAGACGCTACGCCGGTGGACAGCGAAGCGTCTGTTTCCGTTGTCATCCTGTTGTCGTCCGATCCTGTTTAGCGGCCGGACGAAGAAGAGTCGCCCCGGCCGAATGAAGAGTCGCCGGACCAGCAACCGCACCCGCCGTACGCGTGGGAACCGCCGTGGGAACCGTAGGAACCGCCGCAGGAACTGCCGTAGGAACTCCCGTACGAACTGCTGTCCCAGTATCCATGCACCGGAAAACACTTGCTATGGTAGTGTCGCATTCTTTCCTTGTGGTGGCGGTATTTCTGGTAATACTCGCGGTAGACCTTGCGGTGGTGCCGGTGGCGTTCGCACTTGTCCCGGTAGTATTGCATTCTCTCCAGGTGGAAATAGTATTTGTACAGGTGGATTTCGATCCCGATCGGGTGCGGCGGCGCCTGTGGCGGTGGCGGCGTCGGGCTCGGCATTGGCATTTGCGGCGGTATCGGTACTTCCTTGGGTATCGACGGTCGTCTGATTTCCTTTTCCATCTTGGCACACGTCCTTTCTGGTTGAATGACTCCCTACATGGTATGACACCCACCTCCAGCCGGTAACGACAGTCGCCTATCCGCGAACCGGCAGCACGCCCATTTTTTCGCGCCGTGGGGAAACTGACTGTTGACGATTCGGCTGTGTGCACTAAAATGGAGAGTAACAACACATAAGCAGGGGATCGAGATGCGCATACCACGTCAGAATGGTCATCACGCCAATTCGATACGGGTACCAAGAGGTTAGGAATGTTTCCTAACCTCTGTCTTATTTCGTTCTCTACTCTGCTAAAGGAGGAAAATCAGTGATGCAGACACAGGCGCACCCGCGATTCTCTCTGGACGGCCAAAGCTTGACGATTGATCAGGTGGCGGCGATTGCCCGTGATGGCGCCCACATTTCGCTTTCGCCGGACGCGTGGGAAAACGTCAAACGCTCCCGCCGGATGGTGGAGGAGATGGTGAAGGAACAACGAGTGGTGTACGGCATCACCACCGGTTTCGGCAAGTTTTCCGACGTGGTGATCTCTCAGGAGGACGTAAGCCGCCTGCAGGAAAACCTGATCATGAGCCACGCCTGCGGCATGGGCGAACCGTACGCGACCGAAGTGGTACGGGCGATGATGGCGCTGCGGGTCAACGCGTTGGCCAAAGGCTACTCGGGTGTGCGACCACAAACGCTGGAACTGTTGATCGAGATGTGCAACCGAGGCGTCCATCCGATCGTCCCCCAGCAAGGCTCGCTCGGTGCGAGCGGCGACCTGGCCCCGCTCGCCCACCTGGTGCTGGTGATGCTCGGAAAAGGCGAAGCCGAATTTCAGGGGCAAAGGGTGAGCGGAGCGGAAGCGCTGGCGAAAGCCGGGCTTCAGCCGGTCCGGCTCGCGGCCAAAGAAGGACTGGCCCTGATCAACGGGACACAGGCGATGACCGCCAACCTGTGCCTCGCTTTGTACGACGCGCGCATCGCGATGGAAAGCGCGGAGGTGATCGCCGCGATGACGGTTGAGGCCCTGCGCGGCATCCCCAAAGCGTACGATCCCCAGGTGCACGCCGTCCGTCCGCATCCGGGCCAGCAAGAGTCGGCGCGCCGCCTGCTCGCCTATCTCGCGGGCAGCGAACGCACCACCGGGCAGGGCGAGTTGCGCGTGCAGGACGCCTACAGCCTGCGCTGCATCCCGCAGGTGCACGGCGCCACCCGTGACACCCTGGAATACGTCTGGAACGCAGTGACGCGTGAGTGCAACAGCGCCACCGACAACCCGGTGCTGTTTCCCGAGACCGGGGACGTCATCTCCGGCGGCAACTTCCACGGGCAGCCGATGGCCCTGGTGGCCGACTTCCTGGCGATCGCGATGAGCGAGTTGGCCAACATCTCGGAGCGACGCACGGAGCGGCTGGTCAATCCGCAACTGAGCGGACTGCCCGCGTTTCTCACCCCCAACGGCGGCCTGCACTCCGGCTTCATGATCACCCAATACGTCGCCGCCTCGATCGTCTCGGAGAACAAGGTGCTCTGTCACCCGGCCTCGGTCGACTCGATTCCGTCCTCGGCCAATCAGGAGGATCACGTCAGCATGGGCACCACCGCCGCCCGGAAGTTGCGCACCGTCGTCGACAACGTGCTGAAGGTGCTGGCGATCGAATACCTCGCCGCCGCCCAGGCGATCGACTTCGGCAGCGGCAAACTGGGAGCGGGCACGCAAAAGGCGTACGACAGCCTGCGGGCGCACATCCCGCGCCTTGAGCACGACCGGGAGATGCATCCCGACCTTGTCAGGGCGGAACAACTGCTGCGCAGCGGAGTGCTCGCCCGGGTGTTGTGATTTCGTGTCGGTTACGATAGAATAGGGACGTTTCCACAACAGTACACCAAGAGAGACAAGGATGGAGAGACATGGAAGCCAAACCGATGAGTGCGTCCCGCACGTATCTGACCGACATCGTCCTGCCGCCGGACACCAACTACCACGGAACCATCTTCGGGGGCCGGGTCATGGCCTACGTCGACAAGATCGCCAGCGTGGCTGCAATGCGACACTGCCGGTCGCCGGTCGTGACCGCCTCCAACGACAGCCTCGACTTCCTCAACCCGATTCGCGTCGGGCAGGCGATTTGTCTGGAAGCGTTTGTCACCTGGACGCACAAAACCTCGATGGAAGTGTTCGTTCAGGTGGAGTCCGAGGATTTGCTCACCGGCGAGCGGCTCTTGACCGCCACTTCGTACCTGACGTTCGTGGCCGTTGACTCCAACGGCAAGGCCATTCCCGTTCCCCCCGTTTATCCGGAAACCGACGAAGAAAAGTTCCACTTCAACAGCGCCCAGGATCGTTACCGCATCCGCAAAGAGCGGCGCGAACACCGCAAGAAACACCAGCAATTCTACGAAGCGAACGGCCAACATTCGTAATTGCGTGCGGCAGAAAAAGACCGTCTCACCGTTCATCGGTGCAGACGGTCTTTTGCTTCATCACCGTTTCCCATATAGCAGCCGCTTCCGCCCCAAACGTGCGGCTGAATAACCCCCGTCCCCAAACGTAGGCGGGGCGGTATCCGTCCAGGGCAAACCATTCGTCGGGCAAGCCTCTCTCAGCCTTGCGCCGCGCCAGATCGGCACACAAAAACTGGCCCAGATAGCCCGTCCCCCAGCGGGAAAACGCCGCTGTCTCTTCGGTCAGCGCCGTCACCAGCACCTGCTCGCCGATGCGGATCAACTCCAGCGGATACAACTGGCAACTGAACGGCTTCCAATCGCCGACTTCGCGTCCATGACGAAGCGCCCAGGCGTGAATCGCGCACCCTCTCTTTTTGCCGATGTCGCAAAAATACGCGCAGTCCTGGCCGGGATGGGCCAGCGTGCCGGGTTCCCCGTCCTTTTGCCAGACGCCCGTCTTTTCCACCGCTTCGCGCGCGTTCGCAGGCAAAAACTCCCGCACGATATCCGGCAACGCTTCATCCAGCAGAGCGATTTGCCAGTCGGCCACGGCATACGGATGCCCTCCTTCGCAACAGGTGGTGCCGTGAACGGCGCGACAATTCCGGCAATCGAGATGAAACGGACGCATGAGCGCGTCCGTGTCCACCAGCAGGGAGCCTGTGACCACGATCCGCTCCCGGTTTCGTCTCAGATATCGGGTACAGTGATACGCTTCCTGCTGGCTCAGGCGCTCCGGCGTCCCGTAGTAGGCGAAAACCGGTTTCATTTCGAAAGGACCAGTTCCGCTTCCGTGCCGAAGACGCGCAACTCGCCGCCTTCGTGCGTTCCCAGATCCCCTTCTACCTTGGGGATTTCCATCAGGATCTCCACCACGTCGTCCTCGTCGGCCTGGAAGTGCAACAACAGATCGTGCGCGGCAAACTCGTTGTCAGTGATGCGAAACTCGATCAGCCGACCGTGAAACGTGGTCACTTCCTCGTCTTCCTCGTCGCCTTCCCACTGGGTGAAGGTAACGGTCAACGGCTGGCTGGAAAAGTGCTTTTGCAGCAAGTTGGTCAATTCATCCTTGGTGTGAAACTCCATCGCGTCCTCCTCATTTTACGGCAAGAGTCATCAGGTACTTGTCTTCCTGTGTGGCATACGAGCGGTCAATCGTCTTGAACCCCGCTTGTTGATACAGGGTTTCCAACTGTTCATAGGTGTATTTGTGCCGGTAGAGCGAATCGTTGTACGACGCCCCCTCCCCCTGCAAATACGAAGCGAAAATGACGCCCGCAGGCTTCAGGATGCGATGCACCTCGGCCAACGTCTTCAACAAATCGTCCGGTGTGACGTAAAACAGCGACCCGTTGGCCCACACCCCGTCGAAGCTCTCGTCGGCAAACGGCAAGGCGCGAAAATCTCCCTGCAAAAACGGCACGCCCTCCACCTGCCGCTTCGCCTCGGCCAGCATCGCCTCGCTGATGTCAAGCCCTTGCACATCCAGGTTGGACAATTTCAGCTTGCGCGAATCGTGTCCCACCCCGCAGCCCAGATCCAGCACCCGGCTGCCGGCAAGCACCATCTGAAACGCGGGCAGTCCCCGCCGGGCCACGCGAATCAGTTCGTCCTCGTCGGTGGCCGCACTGCCCAGCCGGTCAAACGTCTCCTTATTGCGCACGACATAATCGTCCATCTGCCTGCCTCCTCATTCCAGCGCCGTTTCCTTTTACTATAACAATGAAACCGCGCGTTTGACAAACACTCGTTGCCATGTGAGTTAAGTCATCAAGGGCAGGATTTTTAGTTTTGAAAAAGAGCAATTGGCTTCCGCCTCTTGAAAGCGTTTTATATCGATTCTATTTCATTCGTAAGATGATTTTCCACCTCAACACGAAGGCTTTTTAACGCCAGCCCCGTCATGCTACTTTATAAGGACTACTCAATAGTCGGATCATCTTGTCAATGACCGGTGAAAATAGGATTCGCATTACCCGATCGACACTACACAATCCACGTTAACCACCAGCCACGTGTGTTTATCCATGTCGTAATGGCGAACCAGAATGTCACCAACCCCTCATTTAGAAGCCCCCCTTCACCGTGTAAAGGGAGCACCTTAAGACGAACCTGATTCCCGACGTCTTCTCATTCCCCATGAACGACCGTCACTTGCACAAACAGTACCCAGGAAGACCTTTGGCGCTTCAGGCAACACGGTTGCCTCTAGCTTCGACGAGTAAAATGGACATTCTATAAAATCATCTTAACTTATTTTTACATGTATATCATTTTTAGTACAAAAATACAAGAATATACTAGTAATTTCGTTCGTGATACTATAATGGTATAAATTTACTACTAAGAGGTATATTTTGCTATAAAGAGAAAAGCTTTTACTTCTCTTGCGTTAATTCCCTTGCTATGCATGACGTTTCTATCAACCATTTTTGCAGATTCGGACAAGAAGGAGGAAAAGTTTGATAAGTCGCATTATAAGATTGTTTCTCAGTATAAGGAAATTAAAGACCTAAATGTTCTTTTTGAGAGAGCAAAAAAAGGGATTTCCGATTTACCGGTTAACCTCGAAATTGGAAATGATATAATGATTCCTGACGACAATAACAAGGACGTAATATTAAAAATCAACCAATATAAAACAGCTCAACTATTACAAGTTGCAAAACAAGACGATGGTAGTTCAGTCGAAACTTATGCAATAACAACAATGGTAACCGCTAGCTCCTATGATTACAGCCAATATGATTCGCAATGGGATAAATATGGTGGTGTTAAAGCCTATTCAACTCTCTATGTAGATTACTGGACTGATTCCAGAGATGTTAGATATTGGGATATAATTTCGGTAGATGGTGGATGGGACGTTTCTGATTCCACATACACACTGTCAGGCTTAAAAGTTTCCATTGGACAAAACGGTTTGCCTCCATCAAGTATTGCAGTTACTCAAGCTAAAGACTTTTACCCAACCTCAAGAACATACAGTTATAACTACCCTTCCGAATGGGTACCTGTACTTGCGAGTACATCAGGTACAAATAACTTAAATCATAAGAAGAAAGAAACAAAAAGGGCAGTTGAATCTGCCTTTTTGTTTCTTACTATGTGTTTAATGCTATTCAAAGGAGGCATTGTTGTGAAATGGTTAGGAATTGGAGCCATAATGCCAATTATAAGTTCGATCATTGCACTATCCCTGAATAACAAGAGCATAATTTTCTTACTATGTGGAATACTGGGCGCTTTGAGTTTTGGTTTATCAATTATACTCTCTGGAGCGCTTATAACCGGTGACAGGTCAAGAGCTAATGACTTTAGTGAACAAACTGAAGACCGCAAAGCAAGGATGAAATGGTCATTAAAGCTAATGCTTGTTGCACTCCCTAACATAGCTGCAGCAATTATAGCATTAAGATTTTAGAGCTTTACAAAGTAACGTCGATCCAATGATACCCGATGTAAAAACGCTGAAGTCAAACGTAGTCTGGGGAGAAGGGGATGGCGGCGTGGTGTTTGTCAAACTCGCGGTTTCATTGTTATAGTAAAAGGAAACAGAGGGGCGCAACGTTGGGAAACGTGTGGTATGATGGAAGATGCCAACATTTTCGAGGAAAAGGAGAATCGCATTTTGAGTCTGCTTGTGTTGAATGGCAGTTCCCGTGCCAACGGAAATACGGAACGGCTGACGGAAATCGTGGTGGGGGATTTGCCCTGCACCCGGATCAACCTGCGGGAGAAGCATATCCTGCCGATCGAGGACAAACGGCATGTCCCCGGAGGGTTTCAGCCGGTGGACGACGACCACGACCAGGTGATCGCCGAGGTGTTGAAGCACGACATCCTGATCTTTGCGACGCCGCTGTACTGGTACGGGATGTCAGGATTGATGAAAACCTTTGTCGATCGCTGGTCGCAAAGCTTGCGCGACAGCCGTATCGCGTTCAAGGACACGATGGCCCAAAAGGCGGCGTACGTGGTGATCGCGGGCGGAGACAACCCGCGTTTGAAGGCGCTGCCCTTGATCCAGCAGTTCCAGTATATCTTCCAGTTTCTGTCCGTCGATTTTCGCGGGTATGTGATCGGCGAGGGCAACCAGCCGGGCGAAATTGAACACGATCTTCGCGCCATCCGCGAGGCGGAAGCGCTCCATCAGAAGTTGCGGGCGTCCCTGAAATAAGGGGGTGCCCTCTTTTTTCTGGCGGTGAATACGTCCAGCGGCTACGTTCCATTCCCTAAAGGGAACTAATCATCTGTTTTGTGTTAAGTAACTCCTTGTAGTCCAAATTTACCATATCCGCCGTTCGATCATTTTACACTTACTTGTCTTTTACGACCGCTTATGTCTGCTGACGTCAGACCAGCGGCCCACCACCACGTACGGCTGCCGGCGTCCGCCCTGGCCGATCTGGAAAAAAACATGCGTGAAAACGGCGACGGAGGCGATCGTCACCGCCGAGTACAGGGTGTTGTACCCCCCGATCGCCTTGTAGGCGCCCGCCACGACCATGCTGTCGATGAGAAAAATCAGCAGGGCAACCGGTGTGTCCGTCCGTTTGGCGATAAACTGGGCGAGCAGATCGGTGCCGCCGGTATTGGTGTCATAAGCGAGCATCAGCCCAATACCAGCGCCGATCACCATGCCTCCGATAACGGACGAGGCGGGCAGGGAGAACGGCGGAAACGCCCGCAGCGGGCTCAGCCAATCAATAAACCACGAAGAGAGGACTAGCCCGCAGACACTGTGATAAAACAAGCGTTTATCGTGCCAATAGACCATCGCATACATCGGCATGCTGGCCAACAGGATCGTCAGACCGGGCGGCCAGGACAGGTAGTATTTGGCGATCAGGCCGATCCCGATCATCCCGCCGTCCATCAGTTTGTGCGGCACAATGAACAGGTTGATGCCGACCCCGACCAGGGCGCAGCCAAGCAAGACCGCCAACGTTTTGCGAACGACATACATGGTGTGCCTCCGTGCGTTTTGCATAAATGACGGACGAACCGTGTCGTTACACCATATGCTCGCCTCCCCGCTCGTATCCATCTTTCCCTGTCCCGTCGCCGGATGGCGGCCCGCACAAAAAAACCGCCTGAATCAGCGGTCGGTGCCGATGGGCGGTCAACTCATAGACAGCGCTTACAAACGCTCCCGTTCGTTCATATCAGCTTGTTGATGACCTGGGCCAGAGCAAAATCCTTGCCGGTCAGTCCCCTGGCCTGCTGGGTGTACAGCGTGAACGTGACCGTCCCCCCGGCGATGCGAATCTCGGGATAGTGCTGCTCGCTGTCCACATACTCCGAAACCTGGTTGACGAGGCGGACTGCCGAGAGAAAATCCGCACATGTAACCGTCCGCGTCAAGGTGATCTGGTCTTCGGCCAGTCTCCATCCCGGTACCTTGCTCAGATTCCACTTGATCTGTTCCATGGTCAATCTGCTCATGGTTGGACTCCCCCTCTGGTCAATGAAAAATCTCGTTTATCTCCATCGTATTCACCGACCGGAGGGGATAGTCACCGAAATCTCGTCCCGTGCTTGCCTATTCTTTGACCGCGTAGAGGATCATCCGCGGCGAACGTTCCGCGTCATACGGGCCGAACTGATAGTCGCCGTACAGTCGAACCGATCCGAATCCGGCCTCGCTCAGCATGGCGCTCATCTCGTCCGCTTCGTATAGGCGCACCTGCTCAAGATACCGGCGCGGTTCGGCGGCTTCCGCGTCGCGCACGACGATCTCCTTTTTGACAAATCCGTCCTCAATCCAGCGGGTCTCTTCGATGTGCAAACCGTTCGTCTCCCGGACGGAATGCGGCACCAGGTTGGCTTTGACGTAACCGGGATTGAGATAGTCGATCACCGCTTCGCCGCCAGGTTTCAGCGCTCTGGCCATGTTGGCGACGACCAGGGCGTTCTCTTCATCGTTTGAAAAGTAGCCGAAGCTGGTAAACAGGTTGACGACGATGTCAAACTCTTCGCGAAACGGGATGTCCCGCATGTCGTAGCGGTAAAACCGGACGTTGGGATACGTGTTCTGCTCTTCTGCCAACCGCAACAGCACCGGCGAAAGATCAACCCCCACCACCTCGTAGCCCCTGCGGGCCAGCGCGCGGGAATGCCGGCCGCTGCCGCAGCACAGATCAAGCACGCGCCCCGTCGGCTTCACCGGCAGCCGGTCCAACAGGTTGGCGATTTCCCGATCAGCCGACTCCTCGTCGCGATGCTGGTAGACAAGCAGGTAATCCTCGTGAAAACTCCGCTCAAACCAAGCGTCTTGCATGCAACATGTCTCCTTTGGCTAAGCTGGTTGCCTAGCCCATTATACCACAGGCCGCCCTTCCTGCCGACGAACCCGGCGCACCGCCCGGATTTTTTCGGCGACGCGCGAAAGCACCACTTCGACCGAGGCCTGGTCTTTCTGCACGTCGTACTCGTTGATGTTGATCCGAAGCACCGGACACAGCCTAAACGTCTCGATCCACTCCTCGTAGCGCCGGTACAGTTCGGCCCAGTAGGCGACCGGCGTCTGCTGCTCCATTGGCCGCCCGCGCTCCTTCACCCGCCGCACGATCTCCTCGAAACTGCCCTCCAGATAGATCAGCACGTCCGGCTGCGGAAAGAACGGCGTCATCACCATCGCTTCAAACAGCCCGACATACGTCTGGTAGTCAGCTTCGTCCATGTGCCCCTGCTCGTACAGCATCCGGGCGAAAATCCCGCTGTCCTCGTAAATCGAGCGGTCCTGGACGAACCCGCCGCCGTACTGGAACATGCGCTGCTGCTCCTTGAATTTTTCCGCGAGAAAAAAGATCTGCTGGTGGAAACTCCAGCGGGCGAAATCTTCGTAAAAACGTTCGAGATACGGGTTGGCGTCAACTTTTTCCATCGAGACGCGGAAGCCGAGCAGATCGGCCAGCGCGCGCGTAAACGTCGATTTGCCCACGCCGACGGTACCGGCGACGATGATTACGGCGTCGCCCGGGATGCCGTAGCGGTCGCGAATGGCAATCTGTTTGCACTCTGTCATCATCAACAACCCCTCGCTTGCGAATGTCCCTGTCCGATCGTCGGGATGTACGGTTCGATTTCGCCCAGCACGTAGCGCAAGTCCTCGGCGGAATGCACGTAGTCCAGCCGGTCGCAGTCGAACTGGATCACCGGCACCTCGGGATATTCCGCGCGAAACGCCCGCATGAACGTCTCGTAATCCTCTGTCAACTGTTCCAGATAGGCGCGGGAAATGTTCCGCTCGATTTCCCGGTTTCTCAACGCGATCCGCTTCATGGCCGTCTCGACGGAGGCCTTCAGGTAGATCACCAGCCCGGCCTTCGGCATGTCGCAGGTGAGGATGTCGTAAATCTTCAGGTACTTCGGCAGGTTGTCCGCATCCAGTGTCCGTTTCGCAAAAATCGTATTCTTGAAAATATTATAGTCGGACACGACAGAGACGCCTTTTCGCAAGTAGTGTTTGTCAATGTCCTGCAACTGCTTGTAGCGGTTGCACAAAAAGAACATCTCGGTTTGAAAGCTCCACTCGGCGATATTTTCATAAAATTTGCCCAAAAACGGATTTTCGTAGACGATTTCTTGCAGCAGCTCAAGCCCGTACGCCTGGCTGACCGCCTGGGCGAGCGATGTTTTGCCGACGCCGATCGGCCCTTCGACGGTGATAAAGACCGGATTCATGCTGTGTTCTGCCTCCCTCACAGATCAAAAACGGATTTTATTTTATCATGCACAAGCGCATTTGTCGAAAGAAGCCGGACCGGGCGGATAAAATTTTTTACTCCTTAAAATCCGATGTGTTATGATGGGTTTAATGACTGCCTTGCGACACGGAGGGAAATCCTATGCGAATTGCCGCCCACATGGGAGAATTGATCGGACAAACACCTGTCGTCCGTCTGCGCCGCCTGCCCACCCCAAAGATGGCGGACGTGTATGTCAAACTGGAATCGTTTAATCCGAGCGGCAGTGTCAAGGACAGGGCCGCCTACCACATGCTCACCCGGGCGGAAGAGGCCGGGCTGTTGAAGCCGGGCGCGACCATCATCGAGCCGACCAGCGGCAACACCGGCATCGGTCTGGCGATGAGCGCCGCGATCAAGGGCTACCGGGCGATCATCGTCATGCCGGACACCATGACCCGCGAGCGGATCCAACTGCTCAAGGCGTACGGGGCGACCGTGGTGCTGACGCGGGGCGACCAGAAAATGCCGGGGGCGATCCGCAAGGCGGAAGAGTTGGCCCGCCGAATCCCGAACAGTTTTATGCCGATGCAGTTTGAAAACCCGGCCAACCCCGCGATTCACCGGATCACGACAGCGCGGGAAATCCTCCAGCAAATGGACGGCACGCTCGACGGATTCGTCGCCGCAGCCGGAACCGGCGGCACGATCACGGGCACGGGCGAGGTGTTGCGCGAACACCTGCCGCAGTTGTTCATCGCCGTCGTCGAACCGGCCGGCTCTCCCGTTCTGTCCGGCGGCAAACCGGGGCCGCACCAGATCGTCGGCACCAGCCCCGGCTTCATCCCGCCGATCCTCAACCAGTCGGTGTACGACGAGATCATCCAGATTACGGATGAACAAGCCTTCGAGACCGCGCGGGCGCTGGGGCGAAAGGAAGGGATCCTCGTCGGTCCGTCCTCCGGCGCCGCCGTGTTTGGCGCGCTGAAGCTGGCAGAACGCCTCGGCCCGGGCAAAAAAGTGCTCGCCATCTGTGCGGACAGCGGCGAGCGGTACTTGTCGAGCGATCTGTTTGCATAAGCGTTTCCGGTCGTCTCGTTTACCTTCAACCCGGTTGGCAAACGACGGCGAAACAGCCGTCGTTTGCTTAATCTTCGGCTGAATCGCGCTCAACCTGTGCCCAGTGGTTGGTGGGGCCGTGGCCGCCGCCAAGCTCGGGGGCGGTGGCGATCGCCTCGACAATAAATCGCTTGGCTCTCTTTACCGCCAACGTAAGCGGCGTACCCAGGGCCAACTCCGCCGTCAACGCTGCGGAAAACGTGCAACCCGTGCCGTGCGTGTGGCGCGTGTGCACGCGTCTGTGCGGAAAAGCGGCAAACGACTCGCCGTCGTACAGCAAGTCGACCAGCTCATCGGAATCCAGATGGCCGCCTTTGATGACGACATGGCGCGCTCCCATGGCGTGAATCCGCCGGGCCGCCTCCTCCATTTGCGCACGGTTGGCGATTGTCATCCCGGTCAGCACTTCCGCTTCCGGCAGATTGGGCGTCACCACCAGCGCCAACGGCAACAAATCCTGTTTCAACGCCTCAACCGCCTCGTCCAGCAGCAATTTGGCGCCTCCCTTGGCCACCATCACCGGGTCCACCACCAGCTTGTCCACCTCGTAGGCGCGAAACACGCCGGCCACCGCCCGAATGATTTCGGCGCTGAACAACATCCCCGTCTTTGCCGCGTCGGTCCCCAGATCGCGAAGCACTTCTTCCATTTGCGAGACGACCGCCTCAGTCGGCAAGGGATAGACACCCGCGACGCCAAGCGTGTTTTGCGCGGTCACTGCCGTGATCGCGCTCATGCCGTAGACGCCAAACTGGTGAAACGTCTTCAAATCAGCCTGAATACCGGCACCGCCGCCGCTGTCGGAACCGGCTACCGTAAGCGCTCTCGCTCGTTTTCCCATCTCGTGTTCCCCCTTTTGACGCCATTCATTGTATCACGTTTCCGCGTTTTTTCATATGTTGAGTCAGAACCGTCAGCCAGGACATTTGTCTACTTGACCGATTTTTTGTACAAAGGAAACTTTTTTTGCGTGAACAAATAGTGTTGAAGCAGGGCATCTTTATGTGGTAAAGTTGCCTTAGAGCAACTTTTCTGCGCTGGGGCAACCTGTTGTTTCATATCCCTGATACAACTTGTGATGAAAGAGAAAGGTGGCGATTCAGGTGAAAGAAGACACGTTACCGAAAAGTTCGTACGTGCTTGCTTCCCTTTCGGAATTCTGGCGAAAATTCACGTTTCGCAAAGCGTCTGCCTTGATGGGGCCTGCGTTTCTCGTCAGCGTCGGATACATCGACCCGGGCAACTGGGCGACCAACATCGCGGGCGGCGCTTCATTCGGCTACACCTTGTTGTGGGTGTTGCTGTTAAGCAATCTGATGGCGATCCTGTTGCAGGCCTTGTCGGCCAAACTGGGTGTGGCCACCGGACGGTCGCTCGCGGAGAACTGCCGCGCCAACTTACCCAGACCGCTTGCGATCTTTCTGTGGGTGACGGCGGAGTTGGCGGCGATGGCCACAGACCTGGCGGAGTTTCTCGGGGCGGCGCTCGGGATCAACATCCTGTTCGGGCTGCCGCTGTTTCCTTCCGCTTTGATCGCCGGGGTGCTCACCTTCGGCATTCTGGCCCTGCACCGGTTCGGCTACCGCGTGGTGGAGCGGGTGGTCTTCGGCTTCGTCGCGGTGGTGGCGATGGTCTATGTGCTGGAACTGTTCCTCGCCAAGCCGAACTGGGCGGAAATCGGCTACCATATGGTGGTGCCGCATCTTGACTCCACCAGCATCTTCGTGGCCATCGGCATGCTCGGCGCAACCGTGATGCCGCACAACATCTTCCTGCACTCGTCCGTGGTCAAACACCGGCTGAAACCGGGCAATGCGTCCCACAACCATCAGGTGTACCAGTATTCGCTTCTGGACTCCGTGGTGGCGCTCAATCTGGCCTGGTTCATCAACTCGGCGATGATCATCATGGCAGCCGCGGTCTTTTTCAAAAGCGGGGTGGAAGTAGATTCGATCGAGCAGGCCTACTCCACGCTGACGCCGCTTTTGGGCGGCCTGGCCAGCTTCGCCTTCGCCGTCGCCCTGCTCTCGGCGGGTCTCTCTTCCTCGGTGACGGGGACAATGGCCGGCCAGTATATCCTGGAAGGGTTCCTCAACATCAAGTTCTCTGTCTGGCTGCGCCGTCTGATCACAATGGTGCCCGCCCTGGTGATCATTGGCATGGGCGTCAACACATTGGACGCTTTGATCGTGAGCCAGGTCATATTAAGCATGCAACTGCCGTTTACGATCATCCCCTTGATCTGGTTTACCGCCAACAAAAAACTGATGGGCAGCTACGTCAACAACCCCTTGACGACCGCCGTCGCCGTACTGGTTGGCCTGCTGGTGATCTCGCTCAATGTCCTGTTGCTCTACCAGGCGTTCGGCGGAACCTTCTGAACCGGGACGTTTCTCCCCATAAAAAATCCCGTACCGCATGGGCAGCGGTACGGGATTTTTGTGTTGGCACTCGATCAGTCTTCCATCGTGGACAAATCGCCGGTCGGCAGTCCCAGCTCCCACGCCTTGAGCACGCGGCGCATGATCTTGCCGGAACGCGTCTTCGGCAGCTTGTCGCGGAATTCGATCTCACGCGGAGCGGCGTGCGCGGCCAGGCCTTCCTTGACGAACTTCCTGATGTCCTCCATCAGTTCTTCGCTCGGCTCGTATCCCGCGCGCAGGGCGATAAACGCCTTGATGATCTCGCCGCGCAACGGGTCCGGTTTGCCGATCACGCCGGCTTCGGCCACCGCCGGGTGTTCCACCAGCTTGCTTTCCACCTCGAACGGACCGACCCGCTCGCCCGAGGTGTTGATCACGTCGTCGATCCGGCCCTGGAACCAGAAGTAGCCGTCTTCGTCCATGTACGCCGAGTCGCCCGAGACGTACCAGCCGGGGAAACGGAAGTATTCCTGGTACTTGGCTTCGTTTTTCCAGATTTTCCGCATCATCGACGGCCAACCCGTCTTGATCGCCAGGTTGCCCATCCGGTTGGGCGGCAACACGTTGCCCTGGTCGTCAATGATCGCCGCCGTGATCCCCGGGAACGGTTTGCCCATCGAACCGGGCCTGATCGGCATGCACTTGTAGTTGCAGATAAGCTGTCCACCCGTCTCTGTCATCCACCAGGTATCGTGGATGCGCTGGTTGTACACTTTCAATCCCCAGTGGACCACTTCCGGATTGAGCGGCTCGCCTACGCTCAAGATATGGCGCAACGAGGAGAGATCGTACTTCTTCACCAGTTCGTCGCCCGCGCCCATCAGCATGCGGAAGGCGGTTGGCGCGCTATACCAGACGGTCACTTTATACTTCTCAATCGTTTTGTACCAATCTTCGGGGGTGAAGCGGCCGCCGCGAATCACGTTGGTCGCCCCATTCAGCCACGGCGCGAAAATGCCGTACGAGGTACCCGTCACCCAGCCGGGGTCGGCGGTGCACCAGTAGATGTCGTCGTCGCGCAAATCCAGCACCCACTTGCCGGTCTGGTAGTGCTGAATCATCGCGTTGTGCACGTGCAACACGCCCTTCGGCTTGCCGGTGGAGCCTGAAGTGTAGTGCAGAATCATGCCGTCTTCGCGATCCACCCACTCGATCTCGAATTCGGCGGACGCCTCGGCCATCTCCTGATGGTAGCTGACTTGTCCAGGCGCCAGTTCTCCTTCGCCGCCGACGAGGATAACGTGCTTGAGCGCGGGCAGGTCTTGCACCGGGATACGCGGCAACAGCGTCGGGGTGGTGACGATCGCCACCGCTTCGCTGTCTTCCAGCCGGTCGCGGACCGCCGCTTCCATGAATGCCTCAAACAGCGGGCCGACGATCGCCCCCACTTTCAGCGTGCCGAGAACGCTCACGTACAGTTCAGGGGTGCGGGGCATGAAGACGAAGACGCGATCCCCTTTTTGCACGCCAAGTTTGCGCAGGACATTGCCGAATTTGTTGGAAAGTTCGCTCAGTTGAGCAAACGTGTATTGCTCTTCGCGGGTGGCGTCGCTGTAAATCAGCGCCACCTTGTCTTTTCGATCGGTCAGGAGGTGACGGTCGATGGCTTCATACGCCATGTTTACCTTGCCGGTCTCGTACCAGGAAAATTGTTTCTCCACATCTTTCCAGTCGAAGGTTGCATACGCTTGTTCGTAATCTTCCAGATTAAAATGTCCTTTTGTTGGCGGGATCATTTCTACCTTCATACTTTCACTCTCCTTGGAAAATAGGGTTGTGAAACCTTGTCTCCACTCATACTATTTCTGTTCATGACAGAGAATTCCTTCAAAAAGGTGACACAATTTTGCGATTAGGCGCATAATTGACGGAATTCTAGTCTTCCATCGTGGACAAGTCACCGGTCGGCAGCCCCAACTCCCACGCTTTCAGGACGCGCCGCATGATCTTGCCGCTGCGTGTCTTCGGCAGGGTGTCGCGGAACTCCACTTCGCGAGGTGCGGCGTGGGCGGCCAGGTTTTCCTTGACAAACCGCTTGATCTCGTCGGCCAGTTGTTCACTCGGCTGCCATCCCTGTCGAAGGGTGACGAACGCCTTGATCACCTCGCCGCGCAACGGATCGGGGACGCCGATGACACCCGCTTCGGCCACCGCCGGATGTTCGACGAGCTTGCTCTCCACCTCGAACGGACCGACCCGCTCGCCGGAGGTGTTGATCACATCGTCGACCCGGCCCTGGAACCAGAAATAGCCGTCTTCGTCCTTGTACGCCGAGTCGCCGGTGATGTACCAGCCATTGCGGAAATACGACTGGTACTTCTCCGGATCGCCCCAGATGGCCCGCATCATCGCCGGCCAGGGCGGCTTGATGGCCAGATCGCCCATCACGCCGGGCGGCAGTTCGTTGCCGTGGTTGTCGACGACGGCGAGGTGGATGCCGGGCAGCGGTTTGCCCATCGACCCGGGACGGATCGGCAGGCCCGGCCGGTTGGCGCAAATCGTCGAGCCGGTCTCGGTCATCCACCAGTTGTCGTGGATCTGCAAACCGAGCACCTGCTCACCCCAGCGGATCACTTCCGGGTTGAGCGGCTCGCCGGCCGAGAGGATATGGCGCAACGAGCTGAGATCGAAGCGTTTGGGCAGTTCGTCGCCGGCGGCCATCAGCATCCGAAACGCCGTGGGAGCGCTGAACCAGACGTTGACGCGGTATTTCTCCAGTGTCGCGTACCAGTCTTCGGGACGGAACCTGCCGCCGCGCACCACGATGGCGATGCCGTGCAGCCACGGGGCGAACAGCCCCGCCGAGGTGCCGGTGATCCAGCCGGGATCGGCGGTACACCAGTAGACATCCCCCGGGCGAAAATCGTAGACGAGCGCCCCGGAGACGTACTGATGCACCAGGCCGGCATGGACGTGGAGCACGCCTTTGGGCTTGCCGGTCGAGCCGGAGGTGTAGTGCAGGTACAGCCCGTCTTCGCCGCTCACTTCTTCGAGAAACGGATCTCCCGGTTGATTGATAACGTTTTCAAAAGCGTGAATCCGATCCAGCGGTTGCTCAGGCATAGGGCCCGCGATGATCACATGCTGAAGCGCCGGCAACTCGTCGAGCGGAATGCGCGGGAGCAAGGCGGCCGTCGTCACGATCGCTTTGGCGCCGCTGTCAAGCAGCCGGTCTTTCACCGCCGCTTCCATAAACGCTTCAAACAAAGGACCTGCAATGGCACCGATGCGGACGATTCCCAAAAGCGCGACGTACAACTCCGGGCTGCGCGGAAGAAACAGGAACACCCTGTCCCCTTTCTCGACGCCAAGTTGCTTCAGCCCGCGCGCAAAACGGGACGAGAGCGTCTGCATCTGGGCAAATGTGTACTGTTCGTCGCGCACGCCGTCGGTAAAAAACAGCGCTGTATCATCGCCCCTGCCTTGAGCCACGTGGCGGTCGACCGCCTCGTAGACGATATTCCCTTTGCCTGCCTGCGTCCACGGAAACAGCGCCTGTGCTTCGACAAAATTCATCATTTCCACCCCTTTTTCTCTAAAGATATAAAAAATTACGAAAAAATATTCGACTTGGGTTGCCAGGAATCCTCCCAGTATGTGCTAGTAAAATATTTTTATTCAGATGCTATAATCATTTCTATCATAAATATGCAGAAAAGGTGATGGAACAATGGCATGGACGTTTGTTCTGCTTTTTTTGTGCGCGCTGTTGTACCGTGCCTATCGCAATACGTTTCATCCCGCCGTCAACCGGGTCTGTGTCCCGGTCGCTTCCGCAGGCCGGGAACGAATGGACCGGGTGCTGCCGCTCAGGATCCTTCACCTCTCCGACCTGCACATGGAAAACATCTCGGTTCCCGCCGAGCGCATTCTCGACGAATTGAACGAGGAACCGCTTGACTTGATCGCCATCACCGGCGATTTTCTCGACCGCGTTCGCAGCATCCCGAAAGCGCTGGCCTACATCGAGACCTTGGGACAATTGCGCCCGGCATACGGGATGTTTGCCGTGTTCGGCAACCACGACTACGTGCTTGCGCCAGACAAGCTGGCACAGTTTCAAGCCGGACTGAAGCGGCTGGGTTGCCGCGTTCTGCGCAACGAGACTGTCACGCTGGACGTGGACGGCACCCGCTTGCACGTGATCGGCGTGGACGACTACGCCACAGGGCGAAGCGATCTGGACAAGGCGTTTTGCGGCGCGGACGGCGGCGGGATTCGCCTGGTGTTGACCCATGACCCGAACGTCGTGCTGGAGATGAAAGCGTACGATTACGATTACCTGTTGTCCGGTCACTTCCACGGCGGACAGATCCACTGGCCGAAGCCGTTCCACCTGGCCAAGATGGGCGAACTGCCGCGAATGAACATCGTCAAGGGGCTGCATTACCGCGACGGACGGCCGTTTTACATCAGCGAAGGGCTGGGACAGACTGGAGTCAATCTTCGTCTGCGCTCCCGCCCGGAAATCACCATCCACACGCTGGGAGACGACGCTGTCGCATCGCCTGCCGCCTGGGAGATGCCAAAGCGGCGGGAAGCCGCTGCCGCGCTGGCCGCAAGTTCGGCACATTTTCCCTTTATAAACAACTCCGTTCCTAAGCACGCTATACCTACGTACAAACGTAGGGAGTGAGTTTGGTGAGAACTGTCTCCGTCATCCTGCTGGCCGCCGCGCTGGTCGCGATTGTGGCGATCCCGCTTCGGCTTCATCAAGCAAACGAGCTCAAGGAACCGCATCCGTCTGTCACCTCATTGGACGCGGAACTCCCGCGCATCAACTACATCGAGCAGGTGCGCGACACGCGCCGCGCCCTGGAAAGCCATCCCCATGTCATGACCATCCATCACAACGAGCGCGACCGCAGCCATTTCGTCGAACACGAGGTGGTCGTGCGCTTTTCGCCTCGTCCCGACCCGAAGACACTCAAGCGCATGCTGGCCGAAGTCAACGGTCACGTCAAACGGGATTACGGACACGCGATGATCGTAAAATCAACCACCCTGACCACCCGGCAGTTGATGAAGCATTTCGCCGAACATCCCGATTCGATCTACGCCGAACCGAACTACCTGCTGTTGCCCAACCGGGTGCCGAACGACACCTTGTACACCCGCTATCAATGGAATCTGCCGATGATCGGAATGGAACAGACCTGGGAGATGACCCGGGGCAGCAGCGACGTGGTCGTCGCCGTCGTCGATACCGGCGTCGACTTGCATCACCCGGAATTTAAGGGAAAACTGGTGCCCGGCTACAATGTGCTCGGTGACAACAACGTGCCGCAGGACGACAACGGTCACGGCACCCATGTCTCGGGTATTATCGCCGCCCGCACCAACAACGCGGAAGGCGTCGCCGGGATGTCCTGGAACAGCAAAATCATGCCGGTCAAGGCAATCGGAGCGGACGGCTCCGGCACCGCCTTCGACATCGCGCAGGGGATTCGCTGGGCGACCGACCACGGCGCGGACGTGATCAACCTGAGCGTCGGCAACTACACGCCCTCGGCGGCGCTGAAAGAGGCCTGTGCCTATGCGTTCGCCCACGATGTCGTGCTCATCGCCGCCACCGGCAACGACAACACCGACCAGCCGGGGTACCCCGCTGCCTATCCGGAAGTGTTGGGCGTCTCTGCGGTTGACCACGTGAAACGGCGCGCGGAATTCTCCAACTACGGCGATTACGTCGACGTGGTCGCCCCCGGTGTGGACATCGCCAGCACCTATATTTCCAGCGATTACGCCGCCCTGTCCGGCACGTCGATGGCCTGCCCGCACGTAACAGCGCTGGCCTCGCTGATTCGGTCGGTCAACCCCAACCTGCCCAATCGCAAGGTGATCGAGATCATCCAGAAAACCGCAATCGATCTGGGCGCTCCCGGAAAGGACCCCCTGTTCGGGTACGGCTTGATTAACGTCAACGCCGCCGTGCACAAGGCGGCCAGACCCATCCTTGAAAAACAGCCGGCAAAACGCCCAGGCGTTATCGGCGGACTGATCGACAAATTTTTGCTGAGACTGCGCCTCGGTCTTGACTAGAAAAGAAAAAACCGACCGGCACCCGGTCAGTTTCAACAGGTCGATGTATGATGTCGCTTACGGCTGAACAGACTGCATCCGCTTCTTGGTGATGTAATCCGTCTCGTAATACTGCAACTCGTCGCGAAGTTGCTCAAACACTTTGGACAGCGACAGCGTGAGGTTGCGCAACTCCGGCGTCACGTTCTTGCGGAAAATGATCGCATCCTGGCCGGTGTACGAATACCGCCCGTCCTCGTCGTACACTTCGCCTTTTGGATAGTAAAAGTTGTTTACACAGGTATGGTACACCTGGTACAGCACTTCTTCGGCAAACTCCTCGTTGAATCGGGAACGGCGCAGACAGACGCCCAGTTTTTCGTACGCGTTTTCACAGTAGACGAGCAGGTGGCGCAGATCGGAAAGATAGCTGCGGTAATAGTCTTCGTACTCTTCCGGGTCGCCCGATTGGCTGACCAGCCCGGCCAGCGTCACCTGGTTCAGGAACCGCTCCAGCTCCATGCTTACCTTTTTTAACCGGTTATAGGCGTCCTCGCACAGTTGCTTTAAGTGAGTTCCAGACATGAGTACCTCCTTGGGCACGAAAAATGAAATCAGTTCTTTCTCCCATTGTAAGAAAACCGGGTCCCGGTTACAAGGGTTTTCTTTTCCCACTCAGGCGCTGTGCGCGGCGGTTTGTGTCGATTCAACGGTACCCTTGGCACTTTGCCTTAGATACAACAGGAAGGAGGCAAACAAACTGACAACACTCATGAACAAAAGAACGATCACATCGTGCGAAATGGACGACCACCCGTGCCCTTTGGTGATTACCTCGCGGACCGCGTGCAGGAAGTAGGTGAGCGGCATCGATTTGCCGATCCCGGCAATCACGCTGGGCATCGACATCAGCGGCCAGGTGTATCCGGACAACAGGAATGACGGCACGGCCAACAGCATCGCCACCTGGGTGGCCTGCAACTGGTTGGGCGAGAAGAACGAAATGGCAAACCCGATGGTCAGCACGGCCAGGTTAAACGCGGTGCCGGCCAGCAGGAGTACAAGCGGATTGCCGTAGTTGGGGATGCCAAATCCCTTGATCAGGATCGAGAAGTTGAGCACCAGGTTAAAGGTGGCAAGCAAGAAGTACGGCGTCAGCTTGCCCAGAAGCAACGAAAGGAAGCTGTACCGTTGCAGCGTCTCCCGCCAGGTGCCGTTTTCCTTTTCCAGCGTGACGGTCAAGGCCACGCCTAAGAACAGGACTTGTTGCAGCACCGCGCCGCCCACCCCGAAGGTCATGAACGACAGGTAGCTGAAGGCGGGATTAAACAGAACCCGGTAGCGGTAATCGATTCCGGTGAACAAGGTTTTGCCCTCGTCCCCCCAACTGCCCATTGCTTCCAGTTTTTTCAGCGTGACGTAGCCGGAAACGGATTTGATCACCGTGTTGGCGGCGCGGACGGCGGTGTTGGAGATCAGCATGTTGCTGCCGTCGATGACGGTCAGCACCTCTGCCTCCCGCCCTTGCTTGGTGTTTTGCTCCAGACCTGACGGGATGATCACCCCGACGTTGGCGTCGCCTCGATCCACCATCTGCATCGCTTCGGTCTCGCTGCCGATGATCGCGGTCACGGCAAACGTCTGGTCGTAGTCAAACGAACGGATCAACTCCCGGCTCAACTCGGTCTGGTCGTGGTCGACAATCACGGTGGGGATTTCCATTACCTTCTTCTCGCTGTAGAGAAAGCCGAACAAGGTGAAGTACATAACCGGAACGATCAGCATGACCAGCCGGATCGTCCGGTTGCGAAAAATGGTTTCCCACTCCCGGCGAAACAGTTGAAGCACGTCACTCACGGCCGCCATCTCCTTTTAGCTGCCACTCGACAGAGTACCCCGGCCGGATGCCTTCGCCGCTTATGCCGATTTTCACCTCAAACGCGCGAATGTCCCTGTCTCCCAGTTCCTGTGTGGCCTTTTTCACGGCGAAGTCGGCTGCCGGTGCGATCACCTGGATCGTGCCGGTCACCTGTTTGTTCAACGCGGGCACAAACAACGTCTCTTTGTCGCCCACTTTCAGGTTGCCCAGCTTGTCTTCGTCCACGTAAAACTTGACGTAAGTATCGTCTTTGGCCTGAATCGTCGCCACGGTGTAGCCTTGCGCCACCAGTTCGCCCGCTTGCACGCCGACTGTTTTGATCACGCCGTCCACCGGGGCCACCAACTTGGTGTTGCGCAGATAGGCGTCCACTTCGTCAAGCGCGCCTTTTGCCTGCCGGACGCCGGCTTCGGCCGATTTGACGTCAGACTCCTTCACGGCCACTTGTCCCCGTGCCGCCATCGCTTCGCGGTACTTGGCGCTGGCCTGTTCCCACTGCGCCTTGGCGGCGTCGATCTGCTCGTTCCGCGCCCCTTTCAGGGTCATTTTCAACTGCTCGTCAGCTGCGGCGTACTCGGCGGCCGCCTTGTCATACTGGGTCTGTGCCTCTTCCACCTTGGCCTTGGGCACTGCGCCTTGGGCGTACAAATCCTGCATCCGCTTCAGGTTGACGTCCGCCACTTCCTTGGCGGTCTTGGCGGCCGACAGCTTCGCCTGCAACTGCGCGATCTCTTCCGGACGGGCGCCGTTTTTCACCGCCTCGTACTGCGCCTTGGCCGCCTCGATCGCCGCCTGGGTCTGACTGATTTGCGCGTCAACCGTGCTGCCGGTCACAGCCACACCCGTTCTGGCCTGTTCCAGTTTGGCCTTGGCCAGTTCATAGGCGGCGGCCGCCTGCTCCCGTTTCGCCAATAGCTCGTCGCTCGTCAAATCGGCGATCAGGTCGCCGGCTTTGACGGTTTGCCCCTCCTTGACGTACACGTGGGCGATCGAGCCGGCCATTTTAAACGCCAGGTCCACTTCGGTTCCTTCGACAACCCCGACCAGTCTGTCGCTGGTCTGTCCGCTGGCCATCCCGCCGCCGGAAGAGAGCAGATACCCTCCCAACAGCACTGTGCATGCAGTAAATCCGATAATCCCGATCCATGTGCTTCGCTTACGGTTCATACAGTTTCCTCCCTGTCTTTCACCTGTTGTACGCCCAGCGCTCCCTCGCACAAGGCGATCAGCGTCAATTTCGTCTCCTCGGTAATCGGCTCTTGCCGCAAAATCTTGCGCAGGACCGTGATGCCCACCATGCCGAACAAGGCGGACACCAAGGTTTGCACATCCAGCTTTGGATTGATGACCCCTTGATCCTGCAATTCTTTCCAGTACGTTTCCATCGTGGCGAAATAATCCCCGATGACCGAGTGAATGATTTTGTCCCGGTTCTGGTCTCCCGAGGTGAAGCTCAAAAGCAAAAGACAAAACTCGGAGTGCTCGGAGAAAAAGCGGATGTGCTCATCCAGGACTGACAACATCCGCTCGCGCAAGGAACGGCTCTTGTCCTGCATCGCGCTGGTGACCACATCGATCAGCATTTTCACGCCCTTCTGGTTGACGTACAGGAACAACTCTTCCTTGGTCTTGAAGTGGTAGTACAACGTTCCCTTGGCGACGTTGGCCACCTCGGCGATCGTATCCATCGTCGTTTCGCTGTATCCATACTGGGCGAACGCCTGAAGGGCCCCTTGGGAAATCTGTTCTTTTTTCGAGACTGCCATATCTTCACCTCATCGAGAGTTCTGCTCCGGTTTGAACTGACTGGTCAGTCCAACTACAGTTTACTTTGCTCTGCCGTCACGCGTCAAGACGATTTTGCGATTCGTAAGCCCTTTCAGAAAAAAAGAAAGCACGCCGCTTATGGCATGCTCCCGTTTTCAGACAAAAGTCTCTTCATGGGTGATACTTGACTTCGTTGCCTCGATCTACCTGCGCTCCTGCCTGCTTTCCATGATCAGCGCATAGGTGTCCCGCGTCGACGGCAACGGCTCGACGCCGAGCTGTTCGCGCAATTTGGCGACACACTTCTCGTACCACTTCACCGACTGGGCGCGGTTGTTTTTGCAGTAGTAGGCGTACATCAACAACCGGTAAGCCTCTTCCCAGCAGTCGTCGGTCTTGAGAATCGTCTCGCACCAGCGGATACAGTCGTCGTACCGCTGCAGGGCGGTGTAGGACTGGGCCAGTTTCTCCGCCCCGCGCAGGTATAAGGCCTGCAGCCGCTCCCGCTCCTCGATGCACCAATCCTCGTAGCGGCAGTCGGGCAGGTATTCGCCGTGGTAGTACGCCAGGCCTTTTTCCAGGTAGACTACGGCTTGCCGGATATCCCGCTCGTTCAACCCGCAACTGACCAGCCGCTCGAATTCATCAGCGTCGATCTGGCAACCCGACGCCAGGTTAAAACCGTACGACGAGCCGTGGCGCTGGATGAAAAACGCGCTGGCCCGCGCCTCGCGGTTGGGTTCGAGCGCTTTATTCAGGGCGTTCAAGGCCACCTTGAAATCGCGGGAGGCCGCCTCCTCGTCGCTATCCTCCCAAATGTAGTGAAAAATTTCCTCGCGGGCCAAAAGGTGCTGCCGTTTGGTCAACAAAAGCTGGAACAACTGTTTGGCCTTACCGCGCTGCCACGCCTTTTCGCTCAGTTCCTGCTCGCCCAGCCAGACGCGGAACTGTCCGAGCGTCTGAATGCGCAAGGTGTAGCCCGGGTGGAAGGAAACGTTGTTAAGTCCCAGTTCGGTGAGCAGTTGGGAGATGTACTCCGGACACACTTGCCGCTCTTGCGCCTCGATCAGGATGGGCATCAACTTTTGCACATCGTTGGGCGTAAACATGGTGGGACGCTGGAGCAAGAAACCGTACTCCCCCGACTGGATGAAGCGGAGAGCCTGGGTTACCGCCGGGACGAACCGCTCCCAGTTTTCCTGTTTGTAAGCGAGAAAGCTGAGCCACAAATAAGACAAAGCCATGCCGAAGCTGTCGCCGCATTCGCGGAAGCGTTCGACACATCCCTGGAACACCGGCTCGGCCAGGTGGTACATGCTGCTGTGCGCGTACGCCATCCCGATGCTGAGCCGCACCATCCCGTTCAGCCAGTCGTCCTTGATCGCTTCTGTCTCCTGCAACCCCCGCTGGGCGTAGGCGAGCGCCAGATCGAGCGCCTTTTCCCGGCCGTGCAAAAGCGCCAGCCCCAAGAGCGTCTCCGCCTTGCCCCGCGTCGACTGCAACTCTTCCATCATGTGCAATCCCTTGACATAGAGGTGGCGAATCTGTTCGGCCGTGTACTCTTGGTTCAGCATCGCCAAATGAGCTTTGCGCACGTAGCCGCACGCTTCGACGAACGGAGAATGGGCGGTCTTGCCCAACTGGATGGCTGTGTCGGCAATGGCGATGCCTTTTTCCGTATCTCCGTTCAGCCCGTAAACAAACGCCAATAGCAGCGACGTCTCCCGATACGAACGGGTCAGGTACGACATGCGCTGATCCTTTTCTTCCCGCCATTTTTTCTCCAGCAAATGGAGCGCCGACTGTAAGCGGCCGGTGCGGAAGTACAGCCGCGACTCCAGCTCCACCTCGGTCTGCCGCTCCAACTCCTGACTGCGCCGGTACCAGTTCTCCGCCTCCACCGCGTTGCCCCGGTTGGTGTAAATCTCCGCCAGCAGCCGGTAGAGCCGGGCGGCCAGTTCGTGAAACGAGCTGTCCAACAACCCGATGGCGCGTTTCAACAACTCCTCTGCCTTCAGCCCCTGGACGCTGTCAAGGTGAACCCGTGCCTTCCCTTCCAGGCCCATGCACTGGCCGACCACGTCACCCCGCTCTTCGGCGATCCGCGTAAAGTGGGCGTACGAAGCCAACGCCTGCGGATACAGACAGCGGAACCGTTCCACTTCCCCCTGGTAGTACCACAGTTGGTAGTATTCGTCCTTCACCTGTTCCGGAAGTGTAACGAGCGACTGGTATAATACATCCAGATTTCCTCGTTTCAGCAGCTTCGCGCCCGCCTGCGCCAACAGTTGGCCGATGCGCGTCCAGTCGTTGATCAGCCACAGGTGCTGAATCGCTTGCTCTTCCTCGCCGCGCTGCTCATAATAGGCGGCCACGGCCCGATTGACCGCCTCCAGCGACGACGGCTCGCGTGAGAGCCTGCTCATCAAGAGTTGCCGAAACAGATTGTGATACCGGTAGACGCCGTCCCCGACCGGCTGGATGAACAGGTTGCGGCGCAACGCCTCCGCCAGAAACGTATCCGCTCCGTTGCCGAGCAGGTACACGCACAATTCTTCGCTGAACGACTCCGTCGCCGAGGTGTAGGTGAGAAAGCGCTGAAGCGGGATCTCCTGCTGTTGCAACACCTCCGCGTCGAGAAAGCGGTACCATTCGTCCCACTTCATCTGGCCTTCGTGCAGCAGTTGTTCGCCCGCGATGCGCAACGGCATCACCCAGCCTTCGGTCGAGGCGTGGATGTTCTCGATCTGCTCCGCCAAAAGCCGTCGGCCAAACCAGTCAAGAAACAACGCTTCCGTCTCCTCGACGGTCAGCGCCAGATCATCTGGACCCAGTTCGGCGAAATCCCCGTGGGCACGCATCAGCGACAACCACGGCCACAGCGGTTGATGGCGGCTGATAACGACAATCCGCGTGTTGGGCGGCAAATGGCGCACGACCAGTTGCATCCACTGATCGATAAAAAACGCCTTCTCCACGCGGTGATAATCATCTAGCACCAGGATCAGTTCGCCCGGCAACCCGAGCAATTCATTGACGAATTGGTAGACGAGCAACTCGACGTCATCGGGAGTGACCACCTCTTTCATTTCCGCGATCGCCTGCTGCAACCCTTTTCCGAAATCGGGGTGCTCACGTCGCACGCTCTCCACGATGTGCATAAGAAACACCAGCAGGTCGGAATCTTTGGCCTCAATGGTATACCAACAGGCGCGGATTTTCTCATCGGCCAAAAACGTCGCCACAAGCGTCGTCTTGCCGTACCCCGGACCCGCGTGCAGGAGCGAAAAGGGATTGAGCAACATGTACCGAAGTTTTCGCACCAAGCCGGAACGTCGCAAGATATTCGGTTTCACCCGAGGCGGCGCCACCTTTGTGAGCAATATCCGCGCTTTGTCCATTCCGTTCCTTCCTTTCCCTCGCGATACCTTGGAGCATCCTCCAAGAGTCGCAAACCTCATCCTTCCATATTCCATGAAGATTTGCAAAATTCCTGCCGGGCATCATGCAATTTCGCTTTGGGGCACGGCTTTTCGCAGGCATATTTTTCGCTGGAATGAGAAAAGGTAAAAGACGACAGACGAACCAGCAGACAGAGGGTGATAAGCCATGTCAACCAGCGAATCGTTTCTCGAAGCACTCATTGCGCTCGTCAATCGCCGCTTTTCGATGGACATCCAGCTCGGGTCGGGGAATCTGCCCGTCGTCTCCCGCGCCGACGTGAAATCCTCCGACGGCGCCACCGATTTTATCAATGCATTGATCCACCTGATCGAGCACGCCGAAGTGGACGGCAAAATCAACTACTACTTCGGCAACGTCCTGGATTACGACACGCCGGAAGAATGTTACCGCTACTAGCGGACGCAGCCATTGTCCGTCTGGCGACACGTGTTTGTTTCACAGCGGGAGCGCCATCAGTTCCTCGTCGTACCATTGGCCGTCCACCTGCAACGCATCCTGTTCCACCCCGTACGCGCAAAACCCGGCTTTTTCGTACAGTCGTTTCGCCGCCGTGTTGGAACGGACCACGGTGAGATGTACTTGCTGCAATCCGGGCATCCGCCGCGCCTCACCCAGCGCAAACTGCAACAACTGCCAGCCGATGCCTCCCTGCTGCAGGGCGGGCTTCACGTACATGCCCCAAATCTGCCCCTTGTGACGCAACTTCTGCTTGCTCTCCCGGTAGAAACCGATGATCCCGACCAGTTCTCCCTCGACGAAGGCTCCGGCCACGAACTGAGTATCGAGATTGCTTCTGGCCCACCGCTGCCGAATGTCCTCTGCAGAAACGCCCGATTCTTCCTCCAACGACGAACTGAAATACGCCGGATACTCCCCCAGCGCCTGCAGCCGCACCATCCGAAACGCTTCGGCATCGTCTGCGCCCAGCTTGCGAATGTCCATGTCTGATCTCCTCCTTTTATCTGCCAAATCCTGTACTAGAGAAGTGCTCTACCTTTTTTCCTCCTTCGCCCATTAGAAAGAATCCACCACGCTCATTTAAATCCCCCTGCAGCTAAACTTATAAAAATTGTATTGCATTCGAATCAAGATAAACATTCTTATTACCCATGGAAATAAATGATACAATTTAACTGTGGGGGCTATGTAACGATAATTACACGAAGATAATACGAGACAGCGCGAGCCGTATCAAATGACGTAAAGCCCGTATCACAACGCCCTCCTTGGCTTATTGGCGCGATGGTTCACACGCATTAACGTAAACAAAAAGAAAAAAACCCGTTTGATTACTGGATGTCCTGCGTTTTTGTTAAGTTATTGGTTTTTATCCTAACATAAATAATAATACAATTTCGTAACTCAAAAGCCGACTG
>JBHGXV010000059.1:0-10610 GCA_041920505.1 Paenibacillaceae bacterium | reverse complement strand
GCGGTTCCCGGTTTCAATCCCTCATAGGTACAATCTAAACACGGTTTCAACGAGTACGATTCCTCGTGGTCGTAGAGAAGTTTCAATCCCTCATAGGTACAATCTAAACAGATCAAAAGGGACGAAGCGCTGAACGTATTGATCGCGTTTCAATCCCTCATAGGTACAATCTAAACAACGAAATTTACTCATCTTTAGACATCTATGATCCTAGTTTCAATCCCTCATAGGTACAATCTAAACCCTTCGCTGGCCGTCTGATGGGTTCCCTGCTTCGCGCTGTTTCAATCCCTCATAGGTACAATCAAACGCGACGATACAATTTATGTCGCGAGTGGGAGGTAGGGTTTCAATCCCTCATAGGTACAATCTAAACCCGTCAAAAACCCGAAAAAACAAGCCTTTTTGAGGCAGGAGGAAATAGAATATTAGCAATCAATCCCCATTATCATAATACGATGTTTGCAGTCGTATCAAGGGATCTCTGAAAAAGAGATTGTCGTCGACCCCCAGGGGTTTTTACGCTATTGGAAGTCGACGACGAATCCTTTCAACGTTTCCAGGAATTCTCCTGCAGGCAATCCGATACCAGCTTCCCCGTCCGTTAATACAAGTATGCTTCGCCGTGTTCGTCTTTGAAGCCAGTTGCCATGTCATAAAATTCATGTACTTGTCCGGGAGGAACCCAGAAGAAATGTCCTTCCACTTCGCCGCGAGCCACGAACTCCACTGGCCGGTTGCCCAACAACCTGGAAATCCGCACCTGTATCATATACTCACTCATGGCTGTCATCACGCGACGCAACGCCGCTTTCTTTTCGTATGAGGACATGTCGGGGGCCTGCATCAGACGCTGGTACTCATCCGCAAACCGCGACGCTTCTTCCGTCAATTCGACATACACATCTACAACGCCCTTGGTCTCAATCAACTGGAATTCATTCAGTCTTTCCAAGTCGAGTCTGATAACCCCTTCGTTCCAAAGTTCCCGTGAAACGTCAAACGACATATCATCGGCTAGCCGATCATAGTAGCGTGTCATCAGTTCCTGATAGTCCGGTTCGTGAATATGCTCCCACTCGCTTAACAATTTCGCTGTCCGATTTACATGATGCAAGTCGTACACATACTGGGCATCTGACCCGAGTCGAATTACAAACACCGGACAAAACTCCCCCTTTTCACCTCGCCGGTTCACTCGACCCGCCGTCTGGATGATCGACTCTAACGGGGCCAAATCGCGGTAACCGATATCAAAGTCCAGATCAACCCCTGCTTCGATGGTCTGGGTCGAAACCAGAATCAAGGGAGTTCCGTCTGAAACAGCCAATCGTTTACGGACCGTATCTATGACCTGTCTCCGCTGCCAAGGCACAATATTCGTGGACAAATAGTAGATCTCCGCCGTTTCCGGCAATCTTCCCTCGGATCGGGCCTCTACGAGCAGATCGTATATCTCCTTGCTTCTGCGAATGGTGTTGACCACAACCAATGCTGATTGTGTTGGCTTCCACGTTTCGAGAAAAAGAGAGAGAAACTCGTCGGCACTTCGCTTTCGATCCAAGAAAGGGATCAATCGGGTACGGGTCATGCCGGAAAAATAGTCCTTGTGGTTGGGCAACAGTTCTACCGGTTCACGAAGTGGCTGCTCCAGCAATCGATCCCCAAGCTCCAGCAGTTTCGGTTGGGTCGCCGTCATTAGAATGAAACGGGTTCCGTAAAACTCGGCCATTTTCCGCAACACGGCTCCAATCATCGGCATGTATTTTTCCGGGATCGCCTGCACTTCGTCCAGAATCACGATACTGCCCGCCAGTTTGTGAAGTTTCTTGAGCGGACGGTTCCGATTGGTAAAGATGGAATGAAACAATTGAACAAACGTCGTCAATACGACATCCGCTTCCCATGCTTCCGTCAGCAACAATCGTTTTTCCAGCGACTGTTCTTCTTTCGCATGATCAAATCCAGCTGTGGGAGCGCTTAAGTCGGCAAGCCGATGGTGCACCAGGACATGGGCATCCTCGCCGAAGACGGCCTCATAATCCCAACGAGTCTGTTCGATGATGTTGATAAACGGAATCGCGGTAATGATCCTGGGCGTGTACCCTTCAATCCGTGCGATTCGCTCCTGCATGTACAACGCGCATTGCAGTGATGCGAGCGTTTTGCCGATGCCTGTAGGTGCCGTGATCGTAAAAAAACGTTCGTTCCGTAGCTGCTCATCCGTCATCCTCTCCAGGACGGACAGCATCTGTCGTCGCGCGTTCTCTCTTCGGCCCATCATGAATGAGTGCCGTTCCGATCCGTGCTTCGCCTTTAGATAGTCCGTTACCCGTGTAGAGGGAACAACCTTCACGGCCGAAGGGGAAACACCCCCGGAGTCCAGCTTGTCTGCGTCAATGAGCAGTGAAAAGAAGTATTGCAAGGCGAAGAACCAATAGTCCTGTTTCAACCTCCCAGCCAAATGTTGGGGCATTCGCAGAAAATGCAGGGTATCCAACTGCCACTGGCGTAAGTTGATCCGCTCCGGCAGTCGGAGAAAATCGCTGTCCGCCTGCAAACCGAGGTCTGCCAAAATGTCCGGCCACTTGCTGGTCAGGTTGGCATGTTGCACTTCCAGCACGTGCCACACGTCATCCGAAAAGAGCGATTGGAAGGTCGGATTTCCGTGATGAAAACGAACGCAGAGGTAAGCCAAAAACGCCCACGCCTGCCTGGCATGGGGATGGGAAACATGCGCAAGACGGTCCAATGCAAGTCCTCGGGCGAAACAAGCGGAGATATGGGCATGACTTTTGAATTCCGAAGATGACCCGTCAATCAGATACGATTGAAAAAAGTCCGTATATTTCCCCAAATCATGCAGAAGCGTAATCATTTGCGCCAATGCTCGTACGTCCTGGTTGCTCAACCCGGGGAACGAAACGGGCGGGGGAACGGTTTGTTCACCGTAACGAGCAACGGCATGCAAATGTTCGGATAAGGGGTGAAGAACGTTGCTCACCCGGTCATAATGAGCGTAATACTTCATCGAATACCTCCCGGATATCAAAGACCGGAGGCGCAGTTGGGCGTCTCCGGTCTTCGGTGTCATTGCATCCAGACGATGTTCTGTCCGTTACTCAAAGCCGTATAGGTGCTCACGGTCGCATAAACGGGGGAATCGTTCAGGTTGATAATCACGCTGCTTTTGCCGCGGGGCGTCAACCGACGCTCCCCATCGAATTCCAGCGGCAGGTCTTCTTTCACCAGACGGTAAGACCATTCACCGGCTGACGCCAGATCCATTTCCTTTACAGCGTGTACAGGCAAAACGGATGACAACGCTACCGGGCTATCGCTACCCCTGTCTTCTCCTTCCCATATCCCCTCATACTCCAACCACCCCAGGTTGTAGGCGGTTCCCAATCCCAACGAGATTCCCAGACTGCGGTACCCTCCCGCTCCGGGTGAGGCCAACAGCTCCTCCAACCGTTCCATGATTTCCTGGTTCCGGTGAAAGACATAAATCCGGTAGTCCAGGCATCCGTTACGGATATTCTGGGGCAAGACCAATTCCGTGGCCGTCTGGCTGTGGTTTCCCTGGGAACCGTTGCAATCATCCCATCCATCCACCATAAGCAAATTCAGCTTCTGCACGACTTTTTTGATCGGTGCGCAGTTGGAGACCGCGATCCGGCACTCGTCCAGCGAAAAGTCTTCGTAATATTCATCCCGCTCATACCCCAAAAGTCCCGCCAGGATGCCGGCGACCGTCGTACGCGGCGGGATTGAATACGAGAGGGCCGAAGAGTTGGAGTAGTAACGACGGAAATGCGCCATCTTGCCGCAAAGCCGAAACTCAAGTACACGCACGCCGGTTACACCCCGGATACGGCCAATTGTTCCCACAAGTCGACCGTTTCAAAATCTGGCATGTCCGTCAGCGGACCGCGATCCGCAAAGGGATGAACCCATCCGATCACCCGCTCGACATACCCTTTCTGTTTCATCTCGTGGAGGGCCGCTGTCAAACCTGCAAAATTGACGTGGATGTCAGACAGTTTGCGAATCGGTTTGTCTTCAGCAGCATCCACTTTCAGAAACCGGCGCAAGTCCCCCAGGTATCCATCGAATGTCGGCTTGTACACCACTTCCAGATAACACAGCGGGGTTTGTCCCTGCTTGCTGTCGGTCTGGTTGGCCATCATTCCCTGAACCAGCGCTTTGCGGAAAATCTCCCGATCCTGTTCGGTCATCCCGGTCCGTTGGGCGCTAAACTTGTTGATCGTACCATAATGGGCGACGCAAGCGTAATGTACCTTGTGTTTTTTGCCAAACGTGGAGTTGTCGTCGTTCATGATCGACGTGATCGTATTCGACTTCACCAGTTCGACCGGATGGAGCGAATAGCCCCAGGTGATCTGTACCGGCCCGGTATACGTGCGGGATACGTTCTCCACAGCCATGGCGCTTCCAAACAGCCGGATGTCGATCAGGGACTGCTTGATGACCTCGGTCAGGAAAAGATTGTGGAAGTCGGTCAGCGCCTGCTTTTTCTTTTTCTCGCTCTTGACTTTTTCATACAACTCAAGAATGTCGTCACTGTCCGACTCGACGAGTGTCATCCAGGCTTCGGCGATGTCCGGATGCTTGGCCAGCAGGTTGCGGAATCGCACCGTGTCCCTCATCCACTGCTCACGAAAATGATCAAACATCTGGGAAACCGGCACTTTCCGGTCAGCCAGCGTGTCCACAAAGATGGGAAGCCCCTTCTGCTTGAGGAAATCACGGCAGTCCCGCTTGCGCCGGGCGTCGCTGACCAACAGCGTCGATGTTTCGTAATCCATCCGGGGTTTGTTTTCCTGATCCGGATCGCCGTTCGGATTTGTCATGACCGCCTCGAAGAGAAACAGAAAATCGCTGTTTTGTTGAATGATCATTACTTGGCAACTCCTTTCAAATAGGTTGTCAGAATGCGTTTGCAATCAGGCCGGAGTGACTTGGGTCTCAGCTTGTTCCGGCTTCGTTTCTTGATCTTTCCGGTTGGCCAGCACCCCAACCTGGTACGCATACCCGGACATGATATAAAACACATTCGCCTGTTCGCTCAGCGGCCATTCTTTTTCCAGTGTCCGGCGATGCCGGTGGAACCCTTCGAGGAGCATGTCACTGTACCAATCGAACAAATCATACTGGCGAAGCTTATCCAGCACATCATAGTACAGACGGTATACCTCGGAAGTGGACATGCCTTGAAATTGAATCTTCTTGAGTACCGGTTTGGATTTGTGGTCCTTTTTGTACTGTATGAACCCCACCCGGTGAATCAAGCTGCCCAAGTAAAACAGGGCTCTCGCTTCCGGGATGAACCCTTCGCGCTCCAAAAAACTTTCCATGGCTTCCAGAGAACAATGCGCCTGCATCTCTCGCGCCTCCGTATCGCAGTTTGATGTAAAGACGGGCTTGTCCAGTATCCCCAACAGTTGAACGGCCTGGATGAAGGCCAGGTATTGCATGACAATGGATTGGATGAAAAAATCAGCTTTATCCGGATGGTATAGCTGAAGCCCCATGTTTCGGTAATTGTCCATCCGTTCTTTGGACAGTTGGCGCATCCCTTTGTCCAGGGCCTCGGACGCGTAACCGAACAGCGTTTCCGAGCGGATGCGGTGACCGGAAAACAGGGCCTTGTAAAGCGACAATACACGACCTATGTCCACTTGACCCTTCTTCGTTTCGCGAACCGGAATCATGCGATACACATGGCCGAGCGACATCCCCGGCAGAAAAGGCTTCAGGCGACGGCTGGTCTGTTCTAACGTCTTCATGATGCGCATGATCTGCAAGGCCGGCACGTCTTCGATCGTTTCCAGGATGGTAACGGAGTTGCCATCCGTCCGGTAGACGACCATATGGATGACAAAATACGGATTCCGCATCCAGGCTGTATCGGCTTCGACCGATTCCAACCACGCTTTCGCCTCCTTGCATTGAAACGCGAAATCCAGATCGTCCTTGATGCGGCCGATGCTGTCATAATCAAACGGCTCAAAGATGCCCTCGGGGAGGAAAAAGGCACTTTCTCTGGCGATGAAGCCTTTCAACCGGCTTTCGATCAGCGCCTCACCAGCGAACAAGTGCTGATAGCAATCGGGGCAAATCGAGTAGGCGTCGTCATAAATGAAGCGACCACCCTTAAACCTTGCAGAGTTTTTTGTTTTCGTGGTAAAGACTTTGTTGATACCGGTCCGGCTGAACTTGGTGGTATAGTCGCTTTTCACATCCGGCTTCATTTGCTGACAAACGTAGCAAACCCTCATTTCACGCGAGTTGGCTCGGGTCCCTTCATGCCCGTCCGATCGGTCCAATTTGTTGATTTTCCGCACCAGGGTCCGGTAGTCGTCGTGTTGCGACAGCACGATCCGCCGTCCCCCCTCGCGCACTGCGGGAATGACCAAAACGAACCGATCCTGTTTGTTCTCGTGTTCTAGAGCGGCCCGAACAAACGGTTCATACTTGAACGGCTGTTGACCGACTCGGATGGTTTTGTCGTCCAGATGCAGGGTTATAGGCCCAGGCTCGATCGAGTCCGGAAGACGGAAGCAATCCAATCGGACCTCCCCTTGCCCCTTCGTGCTGCCGGTCATGATCAACCCGGTTTCTTCCATCCGGGCGATTAATACCCCCAATTCCGAATATTCCATACCATGTTTCCGAAGAGCGAGCCTCAAATCATTCCATACACTTGTCAACAAATAATGGAAGGATTTCACTTCCCGCACTAGGTAACTCTGATATTCGGAGGCAGTATTGTTGCCGAAATAGCCGTAACGTGTCGGCACATCGTCGTGACACGGGATGGGATCTTCGATGCGAATCGTCCGCTCCTCCAGGTCGAACATCAAAAAGACAGCATACGGCTTTTCATCCGGCTTGATCTCGGTTTTGACCCGTCTGACCTTCGACTGTAGCGGATCGCGGCCCTCGGCGACCAATGAGCCGAGATACGCCGTTAGTTGAGGCAGATTCACGTAAAGACACCTCCTGGCCGTCTGCTGACCATGCGGAAACCATTTAGATTTTTCCAAGCCGATCTTTTGTATGAATGCGGATCACTTCTGTTTTCTTACGACGTTTCCACATGCAACCAAGGCTATTTTATTGGAACATTTATACACCGTCAATTAGCTGGGACTCCCTTTTAATAGTTTCTTTGTGAATTCTTAAAGGACTTCCTCCAAAAAAGGAGAAGATTTTTAGGAAGTGGCATTTGACTTAAAAATTAAGGAGATAAACCGGTAATACTGGAGGATACCGCATGTATGTTACACTGACTCTACAAAGTGAAACACCTTCGTGGGAGATCCCGGTGAATTACAACCACCTGATTCAAGCGGCAATCTATCACAGCCTCAGCCCAGAATTTGCTGGGTTTCTCCATAACGAAGGGTACATTATCGGTAATCGACGATTTGCCCTTTTCGCATTTTCTCGTCTGATGGGCTCAAGTGAATATGTCCCTAAATCCAAAACTCTGCAATTTCGCAATCCGGTAAGACTGACGATTTCCTCTCCAGTCGAGCGATTTATTCACGAAATTTCTCAAATTGTCCTGAATGACGGGATGCGTATTGGCAACTCTCTCCTCCATGTTACCGGCATAGAATTGGAATCTCCTCGCGTCGAGGAATCCATGATCGAGGTTGCAACACTTTCACCGGTAGTGGCCTACTCTACGATGTTGCGATCAGACGGTCGGAAATTCACGGTGTATTTTCAACCTCGTCAGCAGGATTTTCAGCGCATCGTGGCTGAGAATCTTCTCCGAAAAGCCAAACTAATCTACGGTTCAGATGTCGCATTTGATCCCATTATCATTCGCCCGATCAATGTTCATCGCAAGCAGATTGTATCTTACAAGGATACGATTATCGAAGCATACAGCGGTCGTTTCGTCTTGGAGGGGGATTCGCGTCTACTTCAGGCAGCTTTGGATGCTGGCTTGGGGAGTAAGAATTCGGCGGGATTTGGACTCGTTCGTCCAGTGTAAAGGAAGAGGTTGTTAGAGAACTAGATAGAGACTGTTGACGAAAGACCGGTAGAATCGAAGTTCCTCGTCTCTACCGGTCTCTTGTCAATGCCCCCGAATCGATCCGGAAGGGTTTGTTCTCTCCGGTAAGTACGTTTTTGGAACTGGACCCATGCGGTTGCATCAATTCTTCGCCAGTCTCCTGAAAGCCTTATCGTTCCGGTCACAAACTTTGTCAATCAGCTTACGAATCGAATCTTTTCGATCCGTCCTCCAAGGTGTAGTTTTATAAATTTTTCTATCCACTTTCTTTCTCGTCATTTTCACACCTCCAAGGGCTATTTCCCCAAAAGGTATTCATTGGATGGATTTCCAATGAATCTGCATTCCCATCATACATTTGTTTTCCAGAAAGAGAACGGAGTTTTTGGCTATTGCCGACCGGTGTCCCGGGTAAATCGGAAACTGTTTGGATCAACCAGCACGTTTTTGGGGATAGGCGTAAGAATCCCAACCCTTACAGGTACGATAAATAACAACCCACCAACGCTCACGCTCACATCACCTGCCGAGTTTCAATCCCTCATAGGTACGATCTAAACTTCGCCTTCAGCTCCTCCAAGCTGTCCGTTTTGTCAAGGTTTCAATTCCTCATAGGTACGATCTAAACACTCCTGCTTTACCTTCTGGAATTCAAGTCGGGGATTGTTTCAATTCCTCATAGGTACGATCTAAACCGCTTTGCACGCGACCGGCGCTTAGCCCTTTTCGGTGTTTCAATTCCTCATAGGTACGATCTAAACAGGAGCCTTCAGGGACGTCCCTGATGATCATTACGCGTTTCAATTCCTCATAGGTACGATCTAAACCAGAGAGTTTCACGCAAAAGAGCCGCATTTGTCTGTATAGTTTCAATTCCTCATAGGTACGATCTAAACGAGACGAGGCCAGCCTCGCGGAAGAACAGCAATCGCTCAGTTTCAATTCCTCATAGGTACGATCTAAACCTTCTCGTCGTCCTTAAGGATGTTCGACTGGTTCTGGAGTTTCAATTCCTCATAGGTACGATCTAAACTCGGCCCAAAGTACAGCTCCTTGTTATTGGTCACGGTTTCAATTCCTCATAGGTACGATCTAAACGCGGGTATACCAGCAAGCGGTCGCCTACACGCAGCGGGGTTTCAATTCCTCATAGGTACGATCTAAACGGCCACCTGGGTGACTGGGCGGCCGACTTTTGAAACAAGTTTCAATTCCTCATAGGTACGATCTAAACCTCCCGTCGCTCCAAAATCAATGTTTTTCAGGCTTGCTGGTTTCAATTCCTCATAGGTACGATCTAAACTTCTTCACCACTTCTGGGTGATACCCATCCTGCTGCGCGGTTTCAATTCCTCATAGGTACGATCTAAACGGCAGCGTCTTCGAGTGGGAAGAGTACGGGACGTACAAGTTTCAATTCCTCATAGGTACGATCTAAACGTGTCACCGCACCGATCACATATTCACTGATTTTCGGTTTCAATTCCTCATAGGTACGATCTAAACATGTCCCTCCCGTTTGAAGTGCGAGCAACTCCTCGGTTTCAATTCCTCATAGGTACGATCTAAACCCCAATGACCCTCTTTCTCTGTTTCGAGAGTGTTCGGGTGTTTCAATTCCTCATAGGTACGATCTAAACCGGCTTTGATCGTGCCGCCGTGTTCGGGCATCGGTGCGAGTTTCAATTCCTCATAGGTACGATCTAAACCGTATCGCTGAACTTCTCCGTGACTGGAGCGGACACGAGTTTCAATTCCTCATAGGTACGATCTAAACACGGAAAAACGAAGGTCGCCTTGGAAAGTCGCCCGGAAGTTTCAATTCCTCATAGGTACGATCTAAACCCCAAACCTGGGTGAAAGGCGTCGATTTTGAAAGCCGCTGTTTCAATTCCTCATAGGTACGATCTAAACTCCCGGTAGTTCGCCTGCTCCACCAGGAGCCCGAACAAGTTTCAATTCCTCATAGGTACGATCTAAACCCGGTAGTTCGCCTGCTCCACCAGGAGCCCGAACAAGTTTCAATTCCTCATAGGTACGATCTAAACAAAAAGATGTTCCGGTTGGCAATCGACCGAAAACTTGTTTCAATTCCTCATAGGTACGATCTAAACCAAAGATACACGAGCTTGGGAAACAGCTCGTCCAGGCGTTTCAATTCCTCATAGGTACGATCTAAACGATGACTTCGATGTTTTTTTCCGAGAGAATGTTCACAGTTTCAATTCCTCATAGGTACGATCTAAACGCGGGCGCAGGAAATGGTTTTATCCTCGTTCCTATGTCGTTTCAATTCCTCATAGGTACGATCTAAACCAGGCGGCGTCGGCCAAACATGTGGGCAACCGTGTGGAGTTTCAATTCCTCATAGGTACGATCTAAACCGGTGAATCGGAAAGAGAGGGAGGGGTACTGATGATCCGGTTTCAATTCCTCATAGGTACGATCTAAACTCAATTTTAACAATGCAACAATGGACTGGAAAAAAACGTTTCAATTCCTCATAGGTACGATCTAAACGTTCCTTATTGCTCCATGTCGCGCCGGTCTTTACTTC
>JBHGXV010000036.1:0-13042 GCA_041920505.1 Paenibacillaceae bacterium | reverse complement strand
AAAGGAGGTCGTGTCTGATGGATAGGTAGTTTTGATCGTACCTATGAGGGATTGAAACCCTTCACCAAAGGTCAGCCCTATTTGGACGCACAGGTTTTGATCGTACCTATGAGGGATTGAAACTGCGCTTTCGGTGCACGTGATGTCGCTTGACGACAGGGGTTTTGATCGTACCTATGAGGGATTGAAACTTCGGAAAATCGTGTTGAAATCAGATGAATGACACGTCGTTTTGATCGTACCTATGAGGGATTGAAACTAATCCTCATTCTTCGGTATATAGAGCATTAGCTAGTTTTGATCGTACCTATGAGGGATTGAAACTCGATTTTCGTGATCGTCTGAAGTCGTTGTACGAGTTGTTTTGATCGTACCTATGAGGGATTGAAACATTTTTTTGGAGGGAAAGAACATGAGAAAAGTATCCTACAAGTTTTGATCGTACCTATGAGGGATTGAAACATACATTCCCCAAACCGGTCCAACAGGCGATATCGGTGTTTTGATCGTACCTATGAGGGATTGAAACTTTGGCTGTATCACGGGACCTGGGGTTTCCCAGGTGCCGTTTTGATCGTACCTATGAGGGATTGAAACTGCAAATTGCTCGGGCTGCGAGATCCCGTACAGGAGTTTTGATCGTACCTATGAGGGATTGAAACTCCGCTTGCCGGCCAGTTTCCATCATTTCGCGCACGAGCCTGTTTTGATCGTACCTATGAGGGATTGAAACTAGTAAATCAGGCCGTACGTCGGCTCTGTGATCTCTGGTTTTGATCGTACCTATGAGGGATTGAAACACCGCCCGGTGAATATTTCCTCGAAGGGGATGCCGGTGTTTTGATCGTACCTATGAGGGATTGAAACCCGCGCGATCACATCTTTTTCGGACTCGGCCCGAAACGTTTTGATCGTACCTATGAGGGATTGAAACCCTTCACCAAAGGTCAGCCCTATTTGGACGCACAGGTTTTGATCGTACCTATGAGGGATTGAAACCAGAGTAGCACGTCCATAAGGTTGACCGCGATGTAGTTTTGATCGTACCTATGAGGGATTGAAACAACCTCGCGACTGCTGGCGGGCTTGAACTCGCGGAGTTTTGATCGTACCTATAAGGAATTGAAACAATTCAGCCTTGATCCGCTTGTCCCGGATCGAGCGGGTTTTGATCGTACCTATGAGGAATTGAAACATCCCCAACGATGCAATCATCAACTGCGCAACACTTAGTATGAATCGTACTATGAGGAATAAAAACACCGGTTTGTTCCTCCAACCGCCATGGATACATCGGAACAATTGGAGACCTACGATGATGGAAAAAACGGGCAGGAAAAGCCATTTGGCAACAGCGGTTGGCGTAAAGGCGAGCCGAAGGAGGTATGCAGTTCAATCCTTCCGTGTTCCCGATCTGGTGGCGCTCTGGCAGGGAAAACACGCGGATGGGGACTGACGCGGTTTCAAAAAGAATCGACAGACTCGTAAGTTGGTTGGTTTTGAACAAGATCGGCTAGTTCCCTTGCACCAAATAGGATGTTGTTTCGCGTCATCTCGGCCGGCATGAGTGAACAGTGTCATGATGACGCCAAATATGGAGTTTGGGCAGTGGGGTATGGTGTGTGGGGATACACGATTGACGACAGGTCTGGTGGATCGCCTCGCCTACTAAGTCCACATGCTGGCGCTTACCGGGGAGAGTTGTTGTTTACGCCATGCTCTTTTCCAAGGGCGCTTGCAAATTCCTCTGGAGCGGTTCAGGGCTTTGTTCAGTTTGTCACTGTGATTATGATAAAATAGAAGAAAACGAGACAGGAGTCGAGCCGTATGTCGCAAACCATGGTGAATTGGCTGTCCCACAGCGTCGGCATGCTGTTGGTGCTCGTGTTTTCCCTGCCCAGTTTCGCCATCATCTGGCTGGCGAAAAAAGTGGCGATCCACAAGGAATTGAAGCCGGAACAGGTGAAAAAGCTGGAGTGGGTGGATGGAGCAGGCGGGACGGAATTGCCGGCCAATGAGTTGCCTATCTTTGTCGCCGAGTTTAACGAGGACATTTTTATCCAGCGGGCACAGGCCGACGAGATCGCACGGGGCCCGCATCTTTTGGTCACGACCGAACAGGAGTCGATCCGCCTCTACCCCAAGTCACCCGGCGACCTGTACGTGGAACGGATCAAGCCCAACGGCAAAACGACCGTCTACTGGGTACGCAGCGAGGCGTTGAGTCGGCGGTTGGAACAGGCCAGCCAGGCGGTCGGCTGAGGGGCGAACCCGGGCTTGGTTATCCCCAACGATCCGCCCACTCGCCGATCGCGTCGATGACCGTTTTCAGCCCCTTGCCTTTTTCCGTCAGTTCGTATTCGATCCGCACAGGGGTCTCCGCGTAGACGCGGCGGACGACGATGCCCGCGCTCTCCAGCTCCTTCAGCCGCTCGGTCAGCATGCGGTCGCTCATTTCGGGAATCGGTTCTTTTATTTCCTTAAACCGGCGGGGGCCAGCCATCAATACCCGGATAATCAGTCCCGTCCAGCGTTTGCCGATGAGTTGAATCGCATGTTCGTACCGTGGGCACATGTGCGTGTAGTCGTTGTATTTTGATTCCATCTGCAAATGTCACCCCATGATTATTATACACCACTTTCTTGTCAGAGGTCATGGGATAGCAGGTGCCGGTACAGTTGGCATGGTTTTTTGACATTCTCTTTCCTTTTTCTTATCATGAATCGTAAAACGACGGATTGCTTGGTCTGTGCCCTTGTCCGGGAACGGTCAACAGCAGACGGGATGCACATCCGGGTGTCGAACCGCATGGTCATTTCCTGCTAGAAATGGTATACTGTAGAACGGATAGCGATTTGGAAACAGAGAGTAAGGAGGAAACCCGCATGGCAATTCAAAACGTCACGGATCAAACGTTCAGTCAGGAAGTGGAACAAGGAGGTACCGTCCTCGTTGACTTTTGGGCTCCCTGGTGCGGCCCCTGCAAAATGATCGCTCCGGTGCTGGAGCAAATCGACAGCGAAGTCGGTTCCAGTCTGAAAATCGTCAAGGTAAACGTCGACGAGAATCCGGAATCGGCCAGCCGCTTCGGCATCATGTCGATTCCGACGCTGCTGGTCTTCAAGGATGGCCAGCCGGTCGACAAGATCGTCGGCTTCCAGCCGAAAGAAGCGCTGATGGCAACCCTGGGCAAGCATATCTAAGCGCGGGTTGTCCGCTGGCTCGACCAACGTGATGCACAGATGAAAAATGGCGTGACGAATCCGTGGTGGTTCGTGCACGCCGTTTTTTTTCAAAAAAGAAGAGCTGTTTATTTCCGGCCGAGACCGTAGGCTTCGCGTATTCGCGCCCAGTCCAGCGGCCGCACCATCCGCTTTTCCGCATCCGGGACGGGGATGAAGCCGAATTGTTCGTACAACCCGTGCGCGTCCCGCGTGACGAGGTTAAACGACACGCCTCTTAGCAGCGGATGTTCGACGATCAGGCTCATCAGCCACTTGCCCAGTGCCTTCCCCCGGTATTCCGGCAGGATGAACACATCCCCCAGCCAGGCGAAGCGGACAAAGTCGGTGACGACCCGGGCGAATCCCGCTTGCCGCGCCTGTTCGTCTGTCGCGGGATTGCCCTGATACACCCCGTAACACAGACTGGATTGTTCGATGGTGGCCACGACCAGCTCGCGGTCAATGCCTGTGGCCCAATAAGACTCCTCGCTGAGAAAACGATGGATCAGATCGATGTCCAGGTGGCGTTTGTCCGTCGTGACCGTAAAGCCGTCAGCCCGGCTCCACATCTCCCTGTGTTGTTGCATCTATGCTCCCTCCGCTTCTGGTTTGGTTTTTCTCCACTATAGCGCAAGCGGAAAGGGTTGCCAATACGCCCGTTTTGCCGAAGAGAACGGCGACAGGTGAAGTGCGGGAACACTTGTGCTACCATAAGGGAGGGAGGAGTTTTGGCCATGAGTGCTATCAAGGACAAACTGGCAGTGTTGCCGGAGAAACCGGGCTGCTATCTGATGAAAAACGCCCAGGGAGAAGTCATCTACGTCGGCAAGGCCAAAGTGCTGAAAAACCGCGTGCGCTCCTACTTCACCGGGAGCCACGACGGGAAGACGCAACTGTTGGTCAGCGAAATCGCCGACTTCGAATATATCGTCGTCTCGTCGCCGATCGAGGCGCTGGTGCTGGAGTGCAACCTGATCAAACAGCACAATCCGCGCTACAACGTGATGCTCAAGGACGACAAGAGCTATCCGTACATCAAGATCACCAACGAGCCCCATCCGCGCCTGGAGATCACCCGCACGGTGAAGCGGGACAAGGGGAAATACTTCGGCCCCTACCCCAATGCGGGCGCTGCCCAGGACGTCAAGAAGCTGCTCGACCGGCTGTACCCGCTGCGCAAGTGCAGGACGCTACCGAAACAGGTGTGTCTCTATTACCACCTCGGCCAGTGTCTCGCTCCCTGCGTGCAGGAGGTGGATCCGACGGAAAACGAGCGGATCGTAAGCGAGATCGTCGCCTTTCTTGAGGGCGGCCACGAAGCGATGAAACAGCGGCTGACCGAGAAAATGATGCAGGCGGCGGAAGCGATGGAGTTCGAGCGGGCCAGGGAGTTGCGCGACTTGATCCGCAACATCGAGGCGGTGATGGAGAAGCAGAAAGTCACGTTTTCCGACAACGTGGACCGGGACATCATCGGGTTTGCCGTGGAGAAGGGATGGATGTGCGTCCAGGTGTTTTACATGCGGCAGGGGAAGCTGATTGAGCGGGAGACGTCTTCGTTTCCCTATTATGGCGAAGAGACGGAAAGCTTCATGTCCTACCTGACGCAGTTTTACTACGACAAGCAACAGGCATTGCCGCGCGAGATTTTGTTGCCGCAGGCGAGCGAGCCGGAACTGCTGTCGCAGTGGCTGGGGGTGAAAGTCCTTACGCCGAAGCGGGGCAAGAAGTTCGAACTGGTGCAGATGGCTCAGGAAAACGCGCGGATCGCGCTCAGCGAAAAGTTTGTGCTGATGTCCAAGGACGAGGCGCGCACGGTCCAGGCGGTGCACAATCTGGGACACATCCTTGGCATCGGCACGCCGCACCGCATCGAGGCGTTCGACAATTCCAACATCCAGGGGACGGAGCCGGTGGCGGCGATGGTGGTGTTTACCGACGGCCGCCCCGACAAGAAAGAGTACCGCAAGTTCAGGATCAAGACGGTGGAAGGACCGGATGACTACGCGTCGATGCGGGAAGTGATCCGCCGCCGCTACACGCGGCTGTTGAAAGAAAACCAGCCCCTGCCCGATCTGATTGTCATCGACGGCGGCAAGGGGCAGATCGGCGCGGCGATGGACGTGCTGGAAAACGAACTGGGCCTGTTTATCCCCGTCTGCGGGCTGGCCAAGGACGAGAAGCACAAGACGGCGCAGTTGTTGTTCGGCGATCCGCCGCAACCGGTCGAACTGCGGCGGGACAGCTACGAATTCTACCTGTTGCAGCGCATCCAGGACGAGGTGCACCGCTTCGCCATCACGTTCCACCGCCAGACCCGGGCGAAGACGATGCTCTCCTCGCAACTGGACGAGATCCCGGGCATCGGCGAAAAGCGGCGCAAGCTGTTGTTCCAGCACTTCGGCTCCATCGAGCGGATGCGGGAAGCGAGCGTCGAGGATTTTCGCCAGTTGGGCATCGGCGACAAGATAGCGCGCGAGATTATCCGCCACCTGCGCAACGTCGGCAAATCGTGACCGCTTGAAGATTGCCGGGTTTGCCTGTATAATCATGACTATAACTGCATAGGTGACCTCACTTCCCGTATCAGGAGTGAGGTAGAGGCGCGAAAACCATCAGTACCCCCCTGAGATGCGGGCATCGACGACGGGAGCGGGAAAGGGGAATTCGCCGAAGTGCGGGATGCCGCCCGTGGCAAACTGTGCTGGGCCTGCGTTGAACAAGCGCAGGACTGTCATCCGGTACGTCTCCCAACGTCCGGATGGAGTGCTATCTCACCGAGCCGGGAGCGCTTTGTTGCGCCTCCGCGCGACGTGTCAGGGAAGGAGGAACCGGCATGCCGAAGCGTTGATCCAGGCATTGACAGGGTTTCCTTGTCAATGCCTTTTTGCATGGCAACGAAGGAACACAAGTCAAACAGATGATACACCTACACATACACAGAGGAGAGAACCGACATGGGGTTGATTGTGCAGAAATACGGCGGTACATCAGTCGGAACGATCGAACGAATCATGCGGGTGGCCGACCGGATCATTTCCTACAAACAGGCGGGGCACGACCTGGTCGTCGTCGTGTCCGCGATGGGCAAGTCGACCGACGTGCTGGTCGACATGGCCAAACAAATAGCGCCCCATCCCCCGGAGCGGGAGATGGACATGTTGCTCACCACCGGCGAGCAAGTGTCGATCGCGCTGTTGGCGATGGCGTTGACGCAAAAAGGCTATGAGGCGATCTCGCTGACCGGCTGGCAGGCGGGTATCACGACGGAAGCCGTCCACGGCAAGGCGCGGATCAAGTCGATCGACAACACGCGGATGCTGGCGGAGCTTCGTCAGGGGCGGATCGTGATCGTCGCCGGTTTCCAGGGGATCACCGAGGCGGGCGAGATCACCACGTTGGGACGCGGCGGTTCAGACACGACGGCGGTCGCCCTGGCGGCCAGCCTCAAGGCGGAGACGTGCGAGATTTTTACCGACGTGGCCGGGGTGTTCACCGCCGATCCGCGCGTGGTTCCCAGCGCTCAGAAGCTGGACCGCATCTCGTACGACGAAATGCTGGAGCTGGCCAACCTGGGGGCGGGCGTGCTGCATCCGCGCTCGGTGGAGGCGGCCAAGAAGCACAAGGTGCGCCTGGTGGTGCGCTCCAGTTTTACCGATGAAGAAGGAACGTATGTAGAGGAGGCAAGTAAGATGGAGACAGGCAGAGTCGTCAGCGGCGTGGCACACGACGAGGATATCGCCAAAATCACCGTGGTGGGGATGCCGGCAAAAGTGGGCACGCTCTCCAGGCTGTTCAACACGCTGGCCGACGCCCAGGTGAATGTGGACATCATCATCCAAAGCTCATACGACGCGGCGGCCACCAATATCTCGTTCACGGTGGCCCAACAGGATCTCGCAAAAGCGCTGGACACGCTTGAGGCCAACCGCGAGGCGCTCAACTTCGAGAGCGTGGAGCACGAAGAAGGGCTGGTCAAAGTGTCGATCGTCGGGGCGGGGATGGTGACCAATCCGGGAGTCGCGGCGGAGATGTTCCGGCAGTTGGCGGAACAGAACATTTCGATCAAGATGGTGTCGACGTCGGACATCAAGGTGTCCTGCGTGATTCCGGCTGAGTACACCGGTGTCGCCGTCCGCGCCCTGCACACCGCGTTTGGGCTTGACGTGGCAACACAGGCGGTTGTGCACGGGGGATAGACGATCAAAAGCGGGCTGTTTTCCGGTGTTGACAGTCATTCCCTGCAATCGTATGATGAAGACAATTACACGCGAAAACTCTTATCGAGAGTGGTGGAGGGACTGGCCCGATGAAGCCCGGCAACCCCGCGCATGCGGAGAGGTGCCAATTCCAGCAGACGGCATCGTCTGGGAGATAAGAGAAGGGAGTCGCCCAATGAACGGTTACAACCCTCTCTTCTCTTTCGGAAGAGAGGGTTTTTTCGCGGTTCGGCAGGGTAGGGGGATGAACAGGGTGAAAAAGATCGGCATCGGGGATCTTGTGCTGGAATCGGGGGAAACGCTGAAACAGGTGGAGATCGGTTATGAGACCTACGGCACGTATGATCCGCAAAAGGGCAATGCGGTTCTGGTCTGTCACGCGCTGACCGGCGATGTCCACGTGGTCGGCGACGAGCAGCGATCTGGCTGGTGGGAAGGATTGATCGGACCGGGGATGGCCATCGACACCCGCAACTATTTTGTGATTTGCAGCAATGTGCTGGGCGGATGTTACGGAACGACCGGCCCGGCCAGCATTTGTCCCGACACGGGCAAACCGTACGGCTCGTCGTTTCCGATCGTCACCATCCGGGACATGGTGCGGGCGCAGCGGAAACTGCTGGAGGCCCTGGGCGTGCGCAGGCTGTATGCCGTGATCGGCGGTTCGATGGGCGGCATGCAGGTGTACGAATGGGCGGTCGAATACCCGGAGATGATGCAAATCGCCGTTCCGATCGCCACCTGTTCCCGCCTGTCCGCGATCGCCATCGCCTACAACGACGTGGGACGCCAGGCGATCTGCAACGATCCCGAGTGGCAAGGCGGCCACTACTATCCGGGTCCCGGCCCGACGCGCGGTCTGTCGATTGCCCGGATGCTCGGCATGATCACCTACCGGACGGCCGAACTGTTCGAGGAGCGGTTTGGACGCAGCTTGCAGGGCGAGAGCAACGAGCATCTGTTCCACACCACCTTCCAGATCGAAAGCTACCTGCGCTATCAGGGCGAAAAGCTGGTGGAGCGGTTTGACGCCAACAGTTATCTGTACCTGTTGAAGGCGATGGACACGCACGACATCGGCAGAGGACGAGGCGGTGTGGAACAGGCCCTGGCCCGGATCAGGGCGAAGGTGGTGGCCATCGGGATCAGCAACGATTTGTTGTACCCGCTTGACCATCAGCGGGAGATGGCCGAGTTGATGCGCTCGCACGGCGTGGAAGTGGCGTTTCACGTCATCGACTCCAAGTACGGCCACGACGGTTTTCTGGTCGAATTCAGCAAAATGGGCCGTTTGGTTGCCCCCTACTTTCCCTGATCGTTCCCGGATCGCCCCTCCCCGGCGCGACGCCGATGTGACCGCCCAGGTCAGTAGGACACGACGATCCGCACCTGCGGCCGCTTGTCTGCGGCAGAGGCAACCGCAACGTCCAGTTCGGCCTGGGCGTTGCGACCTTGCCAGCGGCCGACGGATCCGGCGATCAGACCGCATTCGAACTGGAGGGTGCGCGCAAGCCGCTCGGCGGACAACAGCGAAAAGACGGAATGCATCAGCGTAAACGCGCAGCGATCCGCAGACTGGTGCGTCACGTCCAGCTTGCCCAGTCCGAGCCGGATAAACGGCAGGACCAGATCGTGCGGCGATTGGATCGTGATTTGCCCGCCGATGTCTTTGCCCAGCCAGTAGAGGATCGGGCCTTCGCTTTCGCCGAGCAGTTTGCGCGTTAGCGTTTCGCGCAGCAAATGGTATCCGAGATACGGCATATTCATCTGCTCCAGATGTGGGATCGCCTCCTCGGACAAGAGCGGGGACAGCGGTTCAACGGCATGTCGCATCACCAGACGCCTCCTTTTTATTCCTGTGTTTGTACATAGATATGAGACAAGCCCGGCGGACATGACGGGAAAACGCGCGCAAGCCCGGATGTTCGCTCCGGGCTTTTTCCGTTTTCTTTGACTGGGTCGCAACATGGTGCGTCAATGCGATCATTCCAACGTTGGAATTAGTCTATCCATTGTCTTGACGCTGTTCTGCGACAAGAGTACAATTGGTTTTGGTCACATTCTGTACAATCTTTTGTCCATTTTCTGACACATTTTGACAAGCTGATTGTGGACAAGAACTCAGTTGTAAGCGCCTCCTTGTATAATAGGGATGCGGGCAGCGGGAGATTGCGCGTGCGACGGCTTGGCAGACATGTGTCTAGTCCGATGTTGATTGGGACAGGATAGTGGAGAGCGGAAGAATGTGTTGACAGGAAAGAAAACTGACAGACAATCGAAGGGGGGACCCATGCATGGCGAACAGCCGGCACTTTTGGCATCACAGGCTTCATTCACTACTGGGATTGTTTCCGGTAGGCGTATTCTTGTTGCTTCACCTCACTGCCAACTATCAGGCGACCCGGGGAGCGGAAGCGTACAACAACGCGGTTGCGTTCATGGAGAGCTTGCCGTTCCTGATTTTTCTCGAATTCGTTCTGATCTATCTTCCTCTGCTTTTCCACGCGGTCTACGGGCTGTACATCGCTTTCCAGGCCAAACACAATGTCAACAACTTCGGGTATTTCCGTAACCACATGTTTTTGTGGCAGCGCATCACCGGCGTGATTACGCTGATTTTCGTGGCATGGCACGTATGGGAGACCCGCATCCAGTACGCGCTCGGCAACGTGGAACTGAACTACGACATGATGGCCAACATCCTGAGCAATCCGCTGATGGTCGCATTCTACACGATCGGTATTTTGTCGGCCGTTTTCCACTTCTCCAACGGAATCTGGTCGTTCCTCGTTCACTGGGGAATCACTGTCGGCCCTCGTTCGCAGCGCATCGCCACGTATTTCACGATGGGTGTGTTCGTACTCGTTTCGATCATCGGCTTGCGCGCAATGGCCGCATTCATTTCGTAAGAGATAGGGGGAAAAGATCATGGCGAAAGGCAAATTAATCATCGTCGGCGGCGGCCTGGCCGGGCTGATGGCCACCATCAAGGCAGCAGAAAAAGGTGTACCTGTTGAACTGTTCTCCCTGGTACCGGTAAAGCGGTCGCACTCGGTCTGTGCGCAAGGCGGCATCAACGGCGCGGTCAACACCAAAGGGGAAGGCGACTCCACGTGGGAACACTTTGACGATACGATCTACGGCGGCGACTTCCTCGCCAACCAACCGCCGGTAAAAGCGATGTGCGACGCGGCGCCCGGCATCATCTACATGCTGGATCGGATGGGCGTCATGTTCAACCGCACGTCGGAAGGCTTGCTCGACTTCCGTCGCTTCGGCGGCACCAAGCACCACCGCACGGCGTTCGCCGGCGCAACCACCGGTCAGCAACTGCTCTACGCGCTGGACGAACAAGTCCGCCGCTTCGAGACAGAAGGCCTGGTGAAAAAGTACGAATACTGGGATTTCCTCGGGATCGTGCTGGATGAGACCGGCACCTGTCGCGGGATTACCGCACAAAACCTGCGCTCGATGGAAATCAAGTCCTTCCCGGCCGACGCCGTCATCATGGCGACCGGCGGCCCGGGGATCATCTTCGGGAAATCGACCAACTCGATTATCAACACCGGTACGGCGGCATCCGCAGCGTACCAGCAAGGCGTCATCTACGCCAACGGGGAGTTCATCCAGATCCACCCGACGGCCATCCCGGGCGATGACAAGCTGCGCCTGATGTCCGAGTCGGCACGCGGTGAAGGTGGACGCATCTGGACCTATCGCGACGGTAAACCGTGGTATTTCCTGGAAGAGAAGTATCCGGCGTATGGCAACCTGGTGCCGCGCGACATCGCCACCCGCGAAATCTTCCACGTCTGCGTCGATTTGAAGCTGGGCATCAACGGCGAAAACATGGTCTACCTCGACCTGTCCCACAAAGACCCGAAAGAACTGGACGTCAAGCTGGGTGGTATCATCGAGATTTACGAGAAGTTCATGGGCGAAGACCCGCGCAAAGTGCCGATGAAAATCTTCCCGGCCGTTCACTACTCCATGGGCGGCATGTGGGTCGACTACAACCAGATGACCAACATCCCCGGCCTGTTCGCATGCGGCGAGTGCGATTATTCGCAACACGGCGCGAACCGTCTCGGCGCCAACTCGCTTCTGTCCGCGATCTATGGCGGCATGGTGGCCGGTCCGAAAGCGATCGAGTACATCAACGGCCTGAACAAATCGTCCTTTGATTTGCCGAGCACCTTGTTCGACGGCTACACCAAGCAACAGGAAGAGAAATTCGAACAGATTCTCAAGCTGGACGGCACGGAAAACGCCTACGTCCTGCACCGCGAACTGGGCGAATGGATGACCGACAACGTCACCGTCGTTCGCTACAACGACCGGTTGAAGAAGACCGACGAGAAGATTCAGGAACTGATGGAGCGCTACAAGCGGATCAACATCAACGATACGCAGCGCTGGAGCAACTCCGGAGCCGCGTTCACCCGCCACTTGTGGAACATGCTGATTCTCGCCCGCGTCATCACCATCGGTGCGCTGATGCGTGACGAGTCTCGCGGCGCGCACTACAAACCGGAGTTCCCGGAACGCGACGACGAGAAGTTCCTGAAAACGACGATGGCCAAATTCAACCCTGAGACGCTTGCCCCCGACATTTACTATGAAGACGTGGACATCTCGCTGATCCCGCCGCGGAAGCGTGACTACACGACCGATAAAAAATAAAAGGGAGGGCAATGAACATGGCCGACAAATTCATTCACCTGATCGTAACTCGTCAGGATTCGCCTGACAGCACTCCTTATAAAGAAGAGTTCAAGATTCCGTACCGCCCGAACATGAACGTGATCTCCGCGCTGATGGAGATTCAGCGCAACCCGGTGAACGCCCAGGGACAAAAGACGAAACCGGTCGTGTGGGAGTCCAACTGTCTTGAGGAAGTGTGCGGCGCCTGCTCGATGGTGATCAACGGCAAACCGCGCCAGGCGTGTACGGCCCTTGTCGACAAGCTGGAACAGCCGATCCGTATCGAGCCGATGAGCACGTTCCCGGTCCAGCGCGACTTGTCGGTTGACCGCAGCCGCATGTTCGACGCGCTCAAACGCGTCAAGGCGTGGATTCCGATCGACGGCACCTACGACCTTGGCCCCGGCCCGCGCATGCCGGAAGTGGAGCGGCAGTGGGCGTACGAACTGTCCAAGTGCATGACCTGCGGCGTCTGCCTGGAAGCATGTCCGAACGTCAACGAGAAATCGCCGTTCATCGGTCCGTTCGCGATTTCGCAGGTGCGCCTGTTTAACCAGCATCCGACCGGCGCGATGAACAAGCACGAGCGTCTGGAAGCGCTGATGGAAGAAGGCGGCATCGGCGACTGCGGGAACTCGCAGAACTGCGTGCGTGCCTGCCCGAAAGGCATCCCGCTGACCACGTCGATCGCCCATATGAACAAAGAGACCACCAAATACGCGATCCGCAAGTTCTTCTTCTCCTGATCGGCGGATTTTATGCGAACCCTCAACCGGATATCCGGTTGGGGGTTTTTTTGCATATCCACGCCTTTCCAAAGGAAAACTGAGAGGGCCAGGATTTTACCACAGGAGGGCAGGATATGCGTAAACAGGCGATTGGCATCGGCTCGG
>JBHGXV010000043.1:0-13217 GCA_041920505.1 Paenibacillaceae bacterium | reverse complement strand
TGATCGAGAAGGGCACGATTTCCACCAAGATCGCCAAGACCGTGTTTAAAGAGATGGTGGAGACCGGCAAAGACCCCGCCAAAATCGTCGAGGAACAGGGATTGGTACAGATCAGTGACGAGGGTGAGCTGAAACGGATCGTCGACGACGTGATCGCGGCCAACCCGCAGTCCGTGGCAGACTACCAGGCGGGGAAAAAGCAGGCGATCGGCTACCTGGTCGGTCAGGTGATGAAACAGACCAAAGGAAAGGCAAATCCGCCGCTGGTGAACAAGCTGTTGGTGGAAGCGATCGAGAAACTCTGATCAAGACACGAGGATACAGGATCGAGAGGGGGATGCAGCCAGATGAAGATTTTGTCCGTAATCGGGGAAAACGTGCCGCCGAGCAAAGGCGGCTCGCCCGCTGACACGTTTGACCGTTCGATTGTCACCTATCAGGCGGGCGATCAGACGAAGACGCTGACCGTCACGTATGTGCGTTATTTTGAAAAGGTATTGGCGGAGAAGGGCATCTACGACCAGGAGAAGGAAGGCGTCCCGGTGAACAAGCTGGCGGGCCTGCTGTTTTTGGAAAAGTATCCGGACACCAAGGAAAGCCGCCATTACTTCAACGACGAGACGCCGTTTCTGGCCTTGTTCGAAGGCTTTTCCCTGGCGGCCTTCAAGGAAAAATACGGTCAACTCAGTGTGTAGACAAAGCCCGTGGTGTCATGGGTGATGGTTCCCGCTCGCTCACTTGACGACCAGCGAAGAAGACGGTATTGCCCGCTACGAAACGCGACGCGGGCAGGGGGCCGAAGTCCCCGACAGGGGGAAACATTTGGGTATCTCGAAGATGTGAGACTTGTGCCCCCTGTTTCCCCCGCGTCTGCGTTTCTTCGCTTGGCAGGTCGTCAAAGGAGCTCGCCTTAGCTCCATCACGCCATGACTCGAACTTTTTCTACAACTTCCTTTAATAACTATACAGGCCTCCGGCCTGTGGAAACAGTGGTCCTTGCGTAAACGCAGGGGCCTTTCTCTTTAAGAAGGAACATTTTAGCAGCTGACTCGCTTCATCATCCGGTAGTCGGCGATGACATATCCGAACGACTGGTAGAGAGCGACTGCGGCCGGGTTGTTGCTGGTGACAAAAACGTGGCCACGGGTCATCCCCCGCTCTGCCAGCCAGTCTTCACCCGCTTGCATCAACAGACGGGCCACACCTTTGCCACGCAGTTCGGGGCGGACAAAAATTTCATTGATGCAGCCTCCCTCGGGAATGCCGTGGCGCGGGCTTTTGTGGATGTCCACGTGCAAAAAACCGGCGAAGTCGCCTTCTTCGCTTTCAGCCACAAAGATCCGGTGATCGGGGCTGGAGGCCGCTTGCTTCAGTTCTTCCAGGTAGTCAGTGTCTGGATCCGACGTTTCCAGCAGTTCGTTCCAATACGCGGGATCGTGATCTTCCCCCGTCAGTTCGCACCACAACCGGGCATGGAGCCGGTTCAATTCCCGGTGTCCCTGCAGAACGGCTGTGGCGTCGTGCTCCCAATCAAACAAACGAATGCGAATGTTCACGATTCAACACCTCCCGTGCTTGTTTCTGTCCATCATAGCAAGAAACCGGTAAGCATGAAAGTTGTCATTAGGTTATAATGATTCTTATCGGTAATGGTGAGGGGAAAGCGAGGACAGCGTATGATGAAAAAAACGGGAGTGCTGGTCATCGGTCACGGCTCCAGCAGTGCTTCGTGGGTCACGCTGGTGGATCAGGCGATGAGCCGACTGGACGTGCCGGTGCCGGTCGTCACCTGTTTTCTGGAACTGGTGGAGGGAAGATTGATCGAAGACGGAGTGCGCGCTCTGGAAGCGCAGGGTGTGGAGCGGATCCTCGCCGTACCGTTGTTTGTCGCTTCGGGAAGCACGCACATCGACGAGATCGGCTACATGCTCGGCGTGTACGATGCGATCGAGCTTGACGAGGAGCTGGAGCGGATTGACACGACGGCCGAGATCGTCTACTGTCCGGCGATGGACGACCATCCGCTGATCGCCGACATCCTGCTGGAGCGTGCGCGGGAGTTGTCGATCGACCCGTCCGAAGAAGTGATCATGCTGGTCGGCCACGGCGCCGATGAAGGCAAATACCATCGAGTCTGGGAAGAGGTCCTGCAGCGCCTGGCGGTCACCATCCGCCGGAACGGGGGGTTTAAAGCCGCCACCTATGGCACCATGCATCCTGACAACGTCCGGCAGCGGGCGCTGGCGGTGACGCGAAAGAACCGGACGATCGTGATTCCGCTGTTCCTAAGCGAAGGCTACTTTACCAAGCAGGTGATACCGTCCCGGCTGGAGGGCCTTACGTACCGGTACAACGGGAAAACGTACCTGCCCCATCCGAATGTCACGCGCTGGGTGGAGGACGTCATCAGGCGGGAGTTGGCCGCCAGCCGTTGACCTCTTAAAGGGAAGGGCCGGAATGTGCATGCGGCGGAAACGCACGGCCGATTGATCGTGACGAAAGGAGCGAAAGCGAATGGTGGAAGTGGAGGCGGTGACGAAGCGGTTCGGATCGGTCGTCGCCGTGGACGGGGTGTCGTTTGCGATCCGGCGCGGCGAAGTGTTGGGGCTCTTGGGCGAGAACGGCGCAGGCAAGACGACGACCATCCGGATGATGGCGACGATTCTCGCGCCGACATCGGGGGACATTCGCGTCGGCGGGTTTTCGGTGCGCCAACACCCGATGCGGATTCGCCGTCAGATCGGTCTGTTGTTCGGCGGCGAGGTGGGATTGTACGCGCGGTTGACCGCCCGAGAAAACATCGCGTACTTCGGCCGGTTGTACGGTCTCGGCGAATCGCAGGTGGCCCAGCGTACGGCCGAATTGAGCGAGGCTTTGGGGATGGACGAATTTCTCGATCGGCGCGTCGGGGCGTTTTCGCGCGGCATGAAACAAAAAGTGGCCATCGCCCGCGCCCTCGTCCACGATCCCGAGGTGATTTTCTTAGATGAGCCGACCACCGGACTGGATGTGAGCGCGGCCAGCGTGTTCCGTCGGCTGATCACGGATTTGCGCCAGGCGGGCAAGACGATTCTGTTTTCCAGCCACAATATGGGCGAAGTGGAGAAGCTGTGCGACCGCGTGGTGCTGATGCATAGGGGCAAACTGCGCTTCGACGGGACGATTGCCGCGCTGCGCCAACAATACGGAATGGACGATCTCGACGACATCTTCGCCGCGGCGGTGGGAGGCGAACAGCGGTGAACGGACGGCACATCTGGCTGGTTTTTCGCAAGGAAGTTCTCGATTTGTTGCGCGACCGCAAGACGTGGATCGGGACACTTGTCATCCCGATCGTTGTCATCCCGCTGGTCTTTTTCGTCCTGGGCACGGCGATCAGCGGCGTGGAGCGTGAAGCGAAGGCGTATATCCCGATCGCCGTACAGGGCGGCGTCGATCACCCGCTGGTTCGCCAACTGGAAGCCGCGCCGGGCGTCAAGCGGATCGACACAGCCGATCCGCTGGCGGCGCTGAAAGCGGCGGAAGTGCGGGCGGTGATCCAGATTCCTCCCGACTTCGACCGGCGGTTGCAGAGCGGGCAGACAGCCGATGTACACGTGCTCTACGACAAGTCCAACCAGAAATCCGAGTACGCCAGAGACGTCATCGATGATGCGGTTACCGCCTACGAACAGCGGGTGGTGGAACAGCGGCTGCGTGCGGCTGGCCTGTCATCCGACACGGTTCATCCCATCCAGGCCGTGTACGAGAGTGTCGCCAGCCAGGAGAAAGTAGCCGGAGGACTATTGTCGGCGATCATTCCGCTGATGCTGATCTTGTCGCTTGTTTCCGGCGGCATTCCCGCCGCCACCGACCTGGTGGCCGGGGAGAAAGAGCGGGGGACGATGGAGTCGCTGGTCAGCGCCCCAGTCAGCGCGGGCAGCCTGCTTACCGCCAAATTGCTGGCTGTGATGGTGATGAACAGCGCCAGTGCCATCGCTTCCCTGATCAGTCTGTCGCTCGTCTTTTCATTTGCGCCGCCGGGAGAAGACGGGGCGGTGTTTACACTCGGGTTTCTTCGTCCCGCCTCGGTCGTGATGCTGGCGGTGATGTTTTTGTTGCTCGCGGCGATGTTCGCCGGTCTGGAAATCACCGTAAGCACTCTAGCCAAGTCGTTCAAGGAAGCGCAAACCTACATGTCACCGCTGGTGCTGGTGGCGATGGTGCCCAACTACATGCTCTCGCCGCTCAATCCGGCGGACATCCCGTTCGCCTATTATTTCTTGCCGGTGTTTAACGGTGCGGCCGTGTTCAAAGAGATTTTTTACGCCGAACTGCATCCGCTGCACGCTCTGATCGCGGTGGCGTCCTCCCTGATCTATGTTGCGATCGCCATCGGGCTTGCCGCCCGCTTGTTCCGGCGGGAAGGCTTACTGATCAAATAGTCACAAAACAGACAGCTTGTGTTGGGGGAGATATCGTTGAATCCGTTTTTCATCGGGGTTGGACTAGTGTTCCTCTCGGCGGCGGGGTTCGGCGTGTTGCCGATCTTTGCGTTGTACGCCTATCAGGGAGGGGCGAGCGTCACAACCGTACTGTTTTTGCGGTTTCTTTTGGCCGCGGCCATTTTTGGCGGATACACCCTTTTCAAACGGGAACAGGTGACGCTCTCGCGGTTTCACTGGATCAGTCTGTTCCTCTTGGGCGGGGTATTGTACACGCTGCAGTCGATGTTTTACTTTTCCGCCGTCAAGCACATTCCGGCGTCGCTCGCGGCGCTGCTTCTGTACACCTTTCCCATCTATGTCTCCATCCTGTCGTTTTGGGTGGACCGGGAAACACTCTCCCGCACCACGATCCTGTCGATGGGGTTGTCGATTGGCGGGCTGGCTCTGGTTCTGGGAGCGTCGTTCGGCGTGATCGACGTGTACGGCGTGCTGCTCGCGTGCGGTGCGGCGCTGGTCTATTCCTGCTACATCGTGCTGGGCAACCGGGTGGTGAGACAGTTGCCGTCGATGGTGACCAGCACGTTCGTCTCCCTGTTTGCCGCGTTCTCGCTGTTGGTGATCGGGCTGTCCAACGGCTCGCTGGTGCTTCAGATCGGAGGACAGGCGTTTGCCGCGATTGTCGGCATTGCGCTGTTTTCCACCGTGCTGTCGATGCTGACGTTTTTCCAGGGGCTGAAGCTGATCGGCTCCACCAGGGCTTCCGTCCTCAGCATGATCGAGCCGGTGATTACCAGCGGCTTTTCCGCCTTGTTGTTCGGCGAGCGGCTGACGTTGTGGCAATGGATCGGCGGACTGGCCGTGCTCGGCGGAGCGACACTGGTGGTGGCGACGCAAGGGCGGCGTGCGACGAAAGAGGCGGCCCCGCTCACAGCGCGCAAAAAAACGTGGCATGCCTAAACAGCGTGCCACGTTTTGTGTTCCGGTATCCTGTTTGGGTTACGTTGCTTGGCGGGAGGCAACCAGCCACCCCGCGCCGATGACGCCCGCGTCGTTGCCCAGCGTAGCCGGGAGAATCTCGCAGCTCTCGGCGGCCAACGGCAGGCTGAACCGTTCAAACGACGCGCGGATGCGGGAAAACAGGAAGTCTCCGGCGGCCGACACGCCGCCGCCGATGACGATCTTCGACGGATTGAGGATGTTGGCCAAATGGGAAAGCGCCAGTCCCAGATAATAGGCCGCCTGGTCGATCACCGCTATCGCCGCTTCGTCTCCCGCCAGCGCCGCGTCGAAGACGTGTTTCGCGTTGAGCGAACCCTGCTCGCGCAAGATGGCGGCCAACCGCTCACTTTTGCCCTGATTTGCCGCCTGGGTCGCTTCGCGGATGATCGCCGTGGCCGACGAATAGGTTTCCAGGCAGCCTGTCCTTCCACAGTTGCAGGCGGGGCCGCCTTCCGGGCGCACCGTGATGTGGCCGATCTCGCCGGCCATCCCTTTGCGGCCGTGAATGATCTGACCGTTGAGAAGGACACCGCCGCCGACCCCGGTGCCCAGCGTGATCGCGATCATGTCTTTGGCTCCCTGCCCGGCGCCGCGCCACATCTCGCCGAGCGCCGCGTTGTTGGCGTCGTTGTCGACGTACACCGGCAGACGGGTCAATCGCTCCAGCTTTTGCTTCAGCGGGGTGTGTTTCCAATGCAGGTTGACCGCTTGGTAGACGACGCCTGTTTCCTCTTCGACGAAGCCGGGCACGCCGATGCCGATGCCCGCCACCCGCGAGGCGTCCGCGCCTTTCTCCGCCAGGATGTCTGCCGTCGCCTGCGCAATGGCCGCGATCACTCCGTCTTCCCCTTCGGCGACGGGTGTCGGCACCTGGGTCTTGTGCAAAATCGTGCCGCCGCTGTCGAGCAAGGCGATTTTGATGGCCGTACCGCCCAGGTCGACCCCTACCAACAATGGACGTTCCACTTTCTACTCACTCCTGTGGGACTACGCAGACATGCGTGTTTTTTGTCTATCTTACCATGAGTTGCCGGGCGGCTCCCAGAGGCATTTTGGTTAACTGGGGATAGCAATTCCCAAATTAGGTTATACAGGATATGATGGATAGAGGAAGGAAACGAATGGCATGGAAGAAGGGACGAGCGTGAAACGTGCACGTTTGATTTACAATCCGACCTCGGGACGGGAGATTATCCGCCGTCGCCTGCCGGAGATTCTCGACATTCTGGAGGAGGCCGGATACGAGACGTCCTGCCACGCGACGAGGGGGGAAAACGACGCGACTGAAGAAGCGGAGCGCGCCGTTGCCCGTGGTTTCGACGTGATCATCGCCGCAGGGGGAGACGGCACCATTTACGAAGTCGTAAACGGCATGGCGAAAAAACGGCATCGCCCGACACTGGGAATCATACCGTGCGGAACCAGCAACGATTTTGCCAGGGCTCTCGGCATCCCCAAATCAATCGTCCGCTCCTGCGGCGTCATCGCGGCGGGCAAAACGAAAAAAATCGATCTGGGACGGGTCAACGACCGTTATTTTATCAATATCGCCGGGGGCGGAACGCTCACCGAACTCACGTATGAAGTGCCAAGCAAGCTGAAGACCGTGATCGGCCAACTGGCCTATTATGTAAAAGGGATCGAGAAACTCCCCTTCATCCGGCCGATGCACATGCGGCTGGAGACCAGGGAACAAGTCATCGCCGACGACGAGATCATGCTGTTTCTCATCGCCAACAGTCCGTCCGTCGGCGGCTTCAACCGGCTGGCGCCCAAAGCCAACCTCTCCGACGGCAAACTGGACTGCCTCGTCGTGAAAAAAGCCAGCCTGCCCGAGTTTATCCGTCTCGCCACGCTGGCGTTGAAGGGAGACCATATCAAAGACCCGAACATTCTTTACTTCCAGACGGATTATCTGAAAGCGACCGTCGTCGGAGAAGGCAAGGTCCAACTGAATCTGGACGGAGAACTGGGCGGCCAGCTTCCCTGCGAATGCCAGGCGCTGCCCGGACATCTCGATGTTTTTATTCCATAGCCATCCCGGCATCTGACACATTCAGGCGAAAAGGAGTTTGCAAAACGGTGGCCAAGTCAACGAAAACCAGACACAGCGTCCAGCCGCCGCGCGCGGCGGACAAATCATATCCCGTAGAAATCGGACAGCATGTGGAACTTACGATCACCGGACTGAACCACGAAGGGGCGGGCGTCGGCCGTCACGAGGGCTATACCCTGTTCGTGCCGTGTGCGCTCCCTGGCGAGCTGGTACGGGCAAAGGTAGTCCATGCCAAAAAGTCGTTCGGGTTTGCCGAGCTGACCGAGATCCTAAGCCCCAGCCCGCACCGGATGAACCCGCCCTGCCCCGTGTTTGACCGCTGCGGTGGCTGTTCCTTGCAACACTTGAGCTACACAGAGCAGCTTGCGCACAAGCGGCAATTGGTCAAGGACAATCTGCAGCGCATTGGCGGCTTCTCCGTTGACGGAGCGGACGCGGTCGTCGTCCATCCGACCATCGGGATGGACGACCCGTGGCGGTACCGCAATAAGGCGCAGGTGCCGATCGGCGAGCGGGACGGCGTATTGATCGGCGGCTTCTACGCGGAGCGCTCCCACGAGATCATCGACATGGACGCCTGTCTCATCCAGCACGAAGCCAACGACGCCGTCGTCAACGCGGTCAAACGCATCGCCGCCCGCCTCGGCATCGAACCGTATGACGAGGTGGCTCACACCGGCCTGTTGCGCCACGTCGTCTCCAAGGTGGGGGCCAAGACAGGCGAGATTATGGTCGTGCTCGTCACCACCGAAGACTTCATCCCGCACCGCGACCTGCTGATCGAGGCGATCCGCCAGCAAGTGCCCGGCGTCAAAAGCATCGTGCAAAACGTCAACCCGAACCGAACCAACGTCATTTTCGGCGACAAGACCGTCACCCTCTGGGGCAGCGACGTCATCTACGACACCATCGGCGGCATCAGGTTCGCCATCTCCGCACGCTCGTTCTACCAGGTGAACCCGGTGCAGACGGAAATCCTGTACAACAAGACCCTGGAGTACGCCGGCCTCACCGGCGAAGAGACAGTGATTGACGCCTACTGCGGTATCGGCACGATCTCGCTTTTCCTCGCACAAAAGGCGAAACGCGTCTACGGCGTCGAGATCGTTCCCGAGGCCATCGCCGACGCCAAGCGCAACGCGGAACTGAACGGCATCGCCAACGTCACCTTTGCAGTTGGTGCCGCCGAAGTCGTCATCCCCGAGTGGAAACAAAACGGGATCACCGCCGACGTCATCGTCGTCGATCCCCCGCGCAAAGGCTGTGACGAAGCCCTGCTCGCCACGATCCTGCAAATGAAGCCCGCGCGCGTCGTCTACGTCTCCTGCAACCCGTCCACCCTGGCCCGCGATCTGAAGATACTGGCCGACCAATACGAGTTGGCAGAGGTCCAGCCGGTGGACATGTTCCCCCATACGGATCATGTGGAGTGTGTAATATTGATGGTGAGAAAGGGAGCTGAAGCTTAGGCTCCCTTTTGCATTGAATTTTGAAGTTGTAGTGGATGGTAATCTGTCCATCTGCCGAAACCTCGACACGGTCAATGAGCCTGTGCAGGACGTGCCGAAGTGTTTCTTCGTTATCGAACTGAAGGCGGATGAAGCGCCGAATTTCAGCTTGGAAAGCGTTTAGGTTTGTTTCTGTGTCAACTTCTTTAGAGAGCGTATCCTCTATTGCACGCTTTTGCTGTTCCAGTGCGGATTGTTCATCGTTGATGATTTGATACTGTTCCTCATAATCACGTTGCGTGATGACTTGACGGGTGAGCAGGCGAAGCAGTTCCCTTTTTTCTGCTTGCAGGGCTTGAATGTCCCGTTCCACTCTTTTTAGTTCCTCTAAAGCTCCAAGTTTCTTTGCCCCCGCCCGTTTCAACGCGATATCCAGCAAAGCCTTCATGTTCAGGGAATTGGTTGCCAAATCCCGCAAATCAGCCAGCACCTTCTCCTTTAGGTCTATATGTTTGATGTAGTGGGACTGGCATGCTTGTTTGCCGTTTTTCTGGTAGGTGGCGCAGACATAGCCTTTCCGGTCGTTTTTGTAGTTCATCCCCGCGCCGCAATCCGCACAAAACGCCAAACGTGCAAACAGCGCCTTTTTCCCGCGCCCTCGAAAGATTTTCTCTCCCTTTTTGCTGATCTTCTCTTGCACTTCTTGAAACTCTTCCCGCGAAACGATAGCGGGGTGAGTGTCAGGAATGACAATCCATTCATCCTGCTTGTTTTGTAGACGTTTTTTATAGCCTTTTTTCTGCAAAAATATCTTGTCTTTCCCGTCCGTCTTGGAACGTCCCTGTACCAAATCGCCTGTATAATGTGGATTGGTTAAAATCAATTTAACCGTCGAGTATTGCCATTTGTCCCCTGCGTTTTTGGCTCCAGTTACCGCCCGAGGGGTGGGGATTTTCTTAGAGGTCAGGTAATTGGCTATCTTCTGCATGCCCCATCCTTCCCGCAAATATAGATCAAAGATATGTCGGACAGTTTGAGAATGTATCGGATGAAGTTCCAGCTTACCCTTCACTTTTTCATAACCGTATGGAGGGGGACTTCCGTGAAATTTACCTTCTCGAGACTTTACAGAGATCCCAAATTTCACACGTTTAGAAATGGTGTCGCTTTCCTGTTGGGCAAGCGCTGAATAGATGGCTAGCTTAAATTCTGCTCCGTCGTCAAAGGAATCGAAATTGTCCTCAACGGACATGACCCGAATCCCAAAACTCATGAGTTGTCTGACCAAGAGAATCGAGTCCACCGTATCCCTTGCCCACCTTGATACGGATTTGATGAGAACAATCTCAAATTTTCGTTGCTCCGCGTCTTTCATGAGTTTTTGAAGCTCTGCACGTTTGACCGTGCTGGTGCCGCTTTTGCCTTCATCCGCATAGGTTTTGACCTATTCCCAGCCTTTTTCTCTTATGAAGTTTTCAAAGAACTTTAGCTGATTTTCCAGACTGTCCAATTGACTTTTCATCTCCGTGCTGACACGGGCATAAACTGCACACTTCATATGTAGCCCCTCCTATGAGCCTCATACGAAACGTGCTACCAACAATCCAGTTTGATTTTAGCGCTGGATTTTTCGTTTGTGACTTCGTATCAGGCTAAAAGAGGGATGTTCACATTTTGAAGCTGTTTCTTTTGGTGAATCACCCCGCCCGATGCCTAGAAAAAGCAATTTTTCGGATGGCGGGCGGGGTGGATTAGAAATATCCCGATGGAAATTTTTAAGAAGACGTTGCGGAGGTGGAACAGGATGACGCAAAGGGTGTTTAGCGGTGAGCAAACTTTGCAGGAAGTCATGGAGGTATTGATTTGTACGATTTTTGAAGTTGAGCAAAGTTCAGAAACGGACTGATTGCGAAAAATGATTTATTCTAATGGATTATTCGCGGGTGACTTCGTATAAGGCTGATGAAGGACAATCATGCAACAGCTTGTTAAAAACTAAATATAGTTTTTCACGTGGTTTTTCGGTAGCACACGTTAAAGAACCGGCCCGACTCATCATCGGTGTATCGTGCGTTAGAGGCACATTGCCTTTTCCCAGATACCACTCCAATGAGTGGCCCCGTCGTAGTGCCTATTTTGGCAGGGAATCTTGACAGAGTGATGGAATGATGCCATCCACGCAGTAAAGCTACACCTGGGTGCGTCTGATGTCTCGTAGGCTCTGGAAACCTCATCCTCACATAGCCTAGTTCATTCCCCTGTTAATAAGGGGGAATGCTCTGTGTTCCTATCTTCATCTTCACATAGCCCCCCGCCTGCGAAGCGGGCGGGGGAGGAAAAGATAAAACTTATATGATAATGTTTATTAAAATAATGCTAATAACAATCACAGATACATAAGACATGAAACATTGCGTTGGAGCTATTCACTGATTAGCTTGAAAATAAGATTAAGTTACTCAGTTATTTAACTGGTTGTCTTACTTCCCCCCGCCGCCCTCCCCAAAAAACTACTTGTTGAATTTGTCATAGCTTCATCATCTCTATAACTCTCAAATTGTGGTGTGTGGTGCACTCTATCTATACTTGATTACTGAAAAAAACAAAACAATTCACTATAATTTGTATATAGTGCGGAATATTTTTGACAAACAGTGTCCGTGTACTTTAACAAATAAGAAAAAATTTATGTTAGAGAAAAAGCAAAACATTATATGTTATGGGGGAGATATCGGTGGCGTATTTTAATGCTCAGTATTTGCCAGAACCTAAAGAGGAATTTGTTTGTTGGTTGGACATTATGGGAACTAAATCAACAATGAGTACAAGTTTAAAAAGTGCGGCAAATTTTATATTTAAACTTCATTCAACCATTATCGATCATAAATTAGACGGTATTTCACTGTACCCAGTGATGGATGGTGTTTATATTACAAGCAAATTGGAAAGAGAATTGATCCAATTTCTAGCTGACACGTTTACTGAATTGGCTGAGAATTTTATAAAGGAATCAAATCCATTTCACAAATTTTTAGTGAAAGCATCAGTTTCTTTTGGTCCCATTATTCATGGAGTTTCATTACCATCAGCAGCAAATGTTTTATTTGATAGGCATACAGATTATAAGAAATCTATTCTTCTTGGATTACCAATAGTTCAGTCATTTCTATCAGAAAATTTAGCACCTCCATTTGGAGTGTTCATTCATGAGTCTGCTAGAAGCACTTTTAACCAACGTTGGTGGCAATGGTATAGGTATTGTACACGATATTCTCATGAGGAAAAAATGGAATTAAGGGAGAATATGTGTAAGGCACTTGATGAATATTTTGAATGGGCACTTAAAAATTCATACACACTTGATTATAAGAAGGAGAGAATTCAAATACATAAAGATATGGCTAGAGAATATTTTCAAGGGAATAGTTAATTTTGTCAAAAATCATGACGTCTTCGTTCGGTCTGAGGTAAATCGGAGAAGTATAGTTTGTCTAAAAACCTGCCAATTGAAGGTTACGCATGTTTATAGGATCTAACACCTTTCAGATTAGTGAGTATCACAAAGAAAAACTGATTTAACAATTGAAGATAAAAAATCAAAGTTCTGATTAATAAGATTTTCGATAGATTAAATTGAGTAATTGTGGGGACATTTATGGTGTGATTTCCTAAATTAAAGCTGTTGAGGCTTGTAGTACCTAGAAAAGGATGTACAAAAATAGGGGGGACAGGTAATTTTGCAGCATATTCCGCATAGGCCGTTCTAATTAATTACTCCACATACATGTAGATTGCTGAGTGTTTTTGGTGAGAAATGATTAGAGCCACATTTACCCTATTTTCATAATATGGCCCCTGTTCCTGTTCATTCAATTTTGGAGTGGACTAGGGGCTATTTTTGTTATTGGCAGGAAATTTGTTGGAAAAGGTCGAAGTCACAATTATTATACCGATCTTATAATGGTGATGAGTATGTCAAATAATAAAGTGTCTATTGAAATAGATGCATTGGTTCGTTCTGTATCTGTTAACAAATCTACACCTCATGCACTATTTATCGGGGCTGGTGCATCTATAACTTCAGGTATTCCGTCAGCATCGACTTGTATCTGGCATTGGAAAAGGGATATTTTCTTGACAAAAAATCGGGTCTGTCAATGATTTTGTGTAAACTCCAATAGCCGTTAGGCTCAGCGGAGATATGGTTGAACTCGCTCCGGAAACTGAACGGACAGTTGTAACAGAATTTGGCCCCAGTTCTGAACTCTCCCCGTCCACTTTCGTAAC
>JBHGXV010000039.1:0-295347 GCA_041920505.1 Paenibacillaceae bacterium | reverse complement strand
CTCAGTTGGTTAGAGCGGTCGGCTCATAACCGATTGGTCGTAGGTTCGAGTCCTACAGGGCCCACCAAACGAAAAACACATGATCCGGTAGCTCAGTTGGGAGAGCACCATCTTGACAGGGTGGGGGTCGCTGGTTCGAACCCAGTCCGGATCACCATACATAAGAAGCTGAAACCTCTGCGAGAGCAGGGGTTTTTTGATTTTATCAGAGTGATCTTCAGCAACCTGAAAAGCGTGCGAGTGGTCAAAATTTGTTCAAGAATGATCTATTGTGGTTCCATTATTCAATTCAATTAATTAGAAAAATCTTACTGAACCATTTCTGCTTTACAAATATCTCGCTCGTTCTTAATATGCTTTTTACTGTTGTCGTTGAGTAGGTGCGACAGATTGTCCTTGTTGAGACTCTGTACATTGTTGGGGAATTAAATTAGGATATGATAAATAATTCAGGATCTTTCCTCAAGTAATTTTTCTAGTTCCGCAAACGAACGAGCCTCCTGTGCTAAGAGCCAGATGAGGTCAATTTTCATGCCTCGTTGCAGCACATGATAATGCCATAGGCGCATCTGTTGTTGCTGAGTCATACCAAATCTCTCACGGAGAAGTTTCTTCAATTCCTCATACTTCATTTTCTTACTAGGCTGCACGGTGGCTTCGTAAATTGTAGTAGCTACTTCCTTTCTAGCGGAAAGTTCTCTGAGAGATCTTTGCTTAGTTAGAGCTTCCTGTATTCGCTTCATTTCTGTCTTGTGATGTTCTTGTTGCTCTGCTTCTTCCTGTGCCTTTCTTCTTTTTTCTTCTCTCAAATAATGAAACTTTTGCTCGAATGTCTTCCTATTCGCCTCTTCAATAAATTTATCACTGAGTGCTATACTTTCTCCTACAGAGAGTGCCTTGGACAAAGTAATTCGATAGCCAGGATGCAAAGCAAAGGCTTTGAACGGAAATTTTCGCTCATCAATGACAAAGCGATGGACAGAGAATTCTATTCGTTCATCTGTGGAGTAGACGTAATAAACGCTACGTACATCAATTGGAATAACTTCTCCATGTTTCCAATAACCAAAGACAGAGTACAAGTCATCATGGGTTGATAATTCCCTTAAAAGGACATCCCATTTCAAATCCTCTTCCGTTTTGATGGCAAGGTCTAATTCGGACTCCCAGAGATGGATAACATGATTATCCATGTCCTCAGACAATTGCTGTTCTTCAATGAACCATAAAGTCTGAAGCCCCTTTTCTTTAAAATATTTGTTTCGTTTCCGAATTTGTTTTACCAATCGAGTGTCTTTTGTTCTATCAACGTTTGTGAGTACAGAAATGGCAATTTCTCCAGATGGAATTTGCAAAACGATATCGGGATAATAGTTCCATTTCTCAAGTGCTTTCGCCACGACTCCAATCTCAACATGAATGTCATGTTTTAGTTTTTCTTGTGTTTTCAGTTCATCAAAGATGATTTCCCGAATAACGGAGTGCTTCTTCGATTCGCGTTTCGTTTGTTTGGAATAGGTATCATACGCTTCAACAAGTTCACATGACTCACCAAAACTATGTGAAAAGTGTGTTTCTCTACGGGGACCTGATTTAATAATGAGCGCAGCATTACAATATGGACAGGTATAAGCACCCTTCTCAGCACGTTTCTTTAGTTGTTCAATTTCCTTCTCTCGATTCGAAGTGATGTATCTAAGGTGTTGGTCAAGGTTGAATGTTTTCCCCTCATAAATGGCAATATTCATGCCGTTCCCCACCATTATAGGATTTTCAACAATTTTACCATTTTTTCTAACAGAAGGAATGGTTTCGCAGGAATTTTTGGTTACAATATGGTTGAATAGTGTATGTAATGCCGGATCGGTTTTTTACATGCCAATGAGTGCAAATTTATTTGATTATGTGTAACGATGCGATGTGTGTAACCTGTATCTTTGCCAGATAAGCCTTTGCATCATTGCATGTTGTCCCTTTCGAAAACCGGTTGCAGAAAGTTAGGATACTCCTGAAATCTCATCACAAGATTGTTTCTGTAAAAACAAAGCAATTGAAGAGGTGTTTGTGAAGAATGACGGAACGAAGTGATACAGTTATATGTCCTTTTTGTGATACACAATCACTTGAGATTATTCTGGAAAATCGTAACGCTATTGCGTTTTTTGATAAATACCCGGTTCAACGAGGCCATTTGTTGATCGTACCCAAACGTCATGCAGCCACTTACTTTGATGCAACTGATGAGGAGATTATGGCTATTCACGCGCTCATTAAGAAAGGAAAAGAACTGCTTGATCGTGAATACTCCCCTGACGGTTACAATATCGGTGTGAATGTTGGGGAATACGGCGGCCAGACCGTCATGCATCTGCACGTACACTTGATCCCCCGTTACAAGGGAGATATGGACGATCCGCGGGGCGGAATCCGCAAAGCAATTCCCAATCTCGTACCTTATCCATAAAGGAGAATCTGCTATGCCGATTTATAACAAACTGATTCGAGATCGTATTCCTGAAATCATTGCTGAATCTGGCAAACGATATACGATCAGCGTATTGCCTGATGAAGAGTACATGGGGAAACTCCGGGAAAAGTGCCAGGAAGAACTCAACGAGTACAACAGAGCCCAATCCGATCAGGAGTGTCTGGAGGAATTGGCAGATCTGTTGGAAGTCGTATATGCGCTTGCCCGTGTTCACGGAGCTTCCCCGAGGGATCTGGAAGAGATTCGCAGAGTGAAAGCAAAGAAGCGGGGAGGTTTTGAGAGAAAGCTGTTCCTTCACGAGGTAGAAGATTGATGACAGAAGTCAGACTTGTTACCGAAAATCTACTGGCAGAAATGGTGGGGGAAATGAAGAAATCTTCCGCCATTTACATACTAACCTCCTTTGTCATGTACTCTGGTGTTCGGCTTCTTGAGCCGCATTTGAAAGGGGCAATCGAGCGTGGGGCAGATGTAAAAGTTCTCGCAGGAGACTATCTGTTTTTGACGCAGCCGCATGCTCTACAGTTGTTGCTTGATATTGACCCGCGTTTGGAGGTGCGTCTATGGCGAAGCGGTGGAGTAGCTTTCCATCCCAAAGCGTATCTCTTCCAATACGAAGACAACAATGGTGTTTTGGTTGTAGGTTCATCAAATCTATCTCGTTCCGCATTAACCTATGGAGTCGAGTGGAATTTGGCTATGCAAGCCAAAGCGGCACCCATGACATTTGAAGAAGCGCAAACCAAATTCATGCACCTGTTTTACCATGAGCAGACCGTTTCCCTAAACAGAGAAACCTGCTTGTCTTATGCAAAGGAGTATGATGAGTATCACCGTCTGCATCCCGTACTCGTCAAAACGTGGACAGAATCGGAAGAAATCGAACTGACCATGCCGGTGGCTGAGTATGCCGAAGAACAGGGTCCCCTTGTGCTGAAAGAAGCAAACGCTTCCTATGGCGGCATTGTTCCTCGACCTGCCCAACAGATCGCTCTTGAAGAACTGGAAAAAACGATAAGTGAAGGCTATGACAAAGCGATGGTGGTCATGGCTACCGGGCTGGGAAAAACGTATTTGGCTGCTTTTTTTGCAAGGAACTTTAACAGAGTTCTGTTTATCGCCCACAGAGAAGAACTGTTATACCAAGCTTGCCGTTCCTTTGCGGAAGTGATGCCGGAACGAACCTGTGGGATCTATGACGGCCAAACGAAGGAAAGTCAAGCAGATTCCGTATTTGCGTCCATATACACGTTAAGTATGAAGCGGCATCTGGAAATGTTTCGTCCTGATGAGTTTGACTTGATTATCGTGGACGAGTTTCACCATGCCGCCGCTACCTCATACAAACGTGTGCTTGATTATTTCCAACCCACTTTCTTGCTGGGAATCACGGCGACGCCATACAGAACAGACGGGAAAGACGTATACGCCATCTGTGATGGAAATGTTGCCTTTCAGCTAGACTTTTTGGAAGCGGTGCAGCGTGGATGGCTGGCTCCGTTTCGCTACTATGGCGTTTATGACGATACCGATTATTCGCAAATTACCTGGCTGGGCACTCGTTACGATGAAGAAGAACTTTTACAAGCACAGCTAAAAGAAGAGATAGCAGCGAAAATTTTTGCAGCGTGGAACAAGCATAAACAGACCAGAACCCTTGTGTTTTGCTCCTCGATACGACAGGCGGATTTCTTGAAAAAGTTCTTTCAAAATCAAGGTGTTCGGGCACTTAGCCTCCATTCCAAGACGAGGGAAATGTCACGGTCAGAGGCAATTCGTCGGATGGAAGAAGGAAAGTTGGAGATTATCTTTACCGTTGACCTTTTTAACGAGGGAACGGATATCCCTTCGGTGGACACGCTTTTGTTTGTTCGCCCGACGGAATCTTTAACGATTTTTACCCAGCAAGTGGGTCGTGGATTGCGACTGCATCCTTCAAAAGAATACTGCACCATTATTGATTTGATTGGAAACTATCGCAATGCGGATGAAAAACTGAGCCTTTTTGATACAAGAACAGACACTGAAAGAAAGAATCTTGACTGGAAGCCTGTCGTGCCGTTCAATTGCACGATTGAACTGGAGACAGGCGTTATCAACTTGCTGCAAGAAATGGCACGTAAAAAACAGCCGCGTAAAGAAAAACTTCTCCGGGCTTTTGAAGACGTAAAACGCGATTTGGGGCGAATTCCAACTTATCTGGAACTTCATCTATACGGCAGAGAAAACAGCCGTGAGTACAGACAAGAATTTAAGTCGTACATTCGTTTTCTGGATTGGGCTGGGCAATTAACTGAACAAGAGAGCCAAATCCTAAGGAAGTATGAGCCCTGGATTAGTGAGGTAGAAGGGACAGGGATGGCAAAAAGCTATAAAATGATCGTCCTTCTCTACATGCTTAATCGGGGTGAACAAAGATGGCATCAGCCCGTAACTCTACAGGAGGTAGCGCCGTTCTTTCACCGTTATTTGATGGAGAAGGAATTCCGCAAACGCATTGACTTCTCGGACAAATCCTCACAAAAATTATGGACGTACAACGAGGAACAAGTGGCCAAGTTGATAGCCGAGATGCCGATGAGCAAATGGAGCGGCAGCTCGAAGGGATTAGTTACATTCACGGACGGTGTGTTTTCCCTGAATTTCGATATAGACCCGCAGGACAGCCCGATTCTTTACCGTTGGACGAAGGATATCTGCCTGTACCGGCTGCACTACCATTTTGAGAAGAAAGCAGGGGATCAGATTGAGAGAGATAACGCTTGATGAACTGCTCGTCAAGTTGGCGACCCATAGCTCATAGACGTAATTCATTGGTATAATGAATATTACGACCAAAGTTCATATCCGACACCGTATGAGAGGAATACCTGAGCGTCGATTCATTTTCCCAAAGAAAGGAAATGATCATCATGGGACTCCTTCATCATGACGTGACGTTACTGAACTTTGACAATGCTTATCCCTGGCAACATACGCTGTCCGACTATGCCGACGAATGGATCGAGCTTGCGGACATCACGGAGGCCAATCTGTTTTGCGCACGCGGGGCGCTGGCGCAAATCGGCCACAGGCTGTCCGAACGGACCGGTCGCGGCATCACGTTTATCGGAAACGGCAATTATCACTATGTCACATATCTTTTGCTTCGCGAAATCAACCGGCCGTTCAGCCTCGTCCTGTTTGACAACCACACCGATGCGAAGATTCCGGACGGCATGTCCGGGCTGTTGTCGTGCGGATCGTGGGTGGCCGAGGCGGCGGCGCGCTTGCCTTATTTGCAAAAAGCGCTGATCGTCGGTGTGTGCGCAAAGCAAAATCTCACTCCCCCTGACCCGCAACGTAAAATTGTCCTCTGGCCAGACACAGGTGAACCGCAAGAGTTGCTTTCCGCGATCCCGACCGAAGACGTATACATCAGTATCGACAAGGACGTATTGGATCGTGCGTTTGCCGTAACGAACTGGGATCATGGACACATGCACCTGCGGGATTTGCTCGCGGCCCTGCAAACGCTCGTCCGGCAGAAAAACGTCCTCGGACTCGACGTCTGCGGCGAACTGCCGGTGCGACCTGACGACGTTTGGAGTCATGCTGATGAACTCCGGCTGAACGAACAGGCCAACCTGGCCATCCTCCAAACGGTGCTGTACGCGTAAGTCCGCTCGGGACAAAAGCGTCAAAGGACACCCGAATTCCCCCTGCGCATCTGGCCGTGAGCGGCCGCCCTCAAACAGCAGAAAATACATCCACGATGCAAATAATAATGAAGTGAAGTTTTGTGATAACATGGAAAAGGGGTCAAGGCGGCTCCCCGCATTTCGAATACTTTCACAGGAGGGATCGCAGATGAAGTATCGTCGTCTCGGAAACTCTGGATTGAAAGTGAGCGAAATCAGCCTGGGAAGCTGGCTGACGTACGGTGGCTATGTCGGCAAGGAGCTGGCGATCTCCACCATCGACAAGGCCTACGAACTTGGCATCAACTTCTTCGACACGGCCAACATTTACAGGAACGGCGAAGCGGAGAAGGTAGTCGGCGAGGCCCTGCGGAAATATCCACGCGAATCGTACGTGGTGGCGACCAAAGTCTGGGGACCGATGGGCGAACGGCCCAACGACCGGGGGTTGTCCCGCAAGCACATTATGGAACAGTGCGAAGCAAGCCTGAAGCGGCTGGGCCTTGATTACATCGACTTGTACTACTGCCACGCTTTTGACTACGACACGCCGATGGAAGAGACGCTGCGGGCGATGGACGATCTCGTCCGGCAGGGCAAGGTGCTCTACATCGGCGTCAGCAACTGGACAGCGGCGCAAATCGCCGAAGCGGTATCGATCGTCGACAAATACTTGCTGCACCGGATCGTGGCGAATCAGCCGCTGTACAACATGTTTGCGAGGAAAATTGAGAAGGAAATCATTCCGCTGTGCGAGCGGCACGGCATCGGCCAGGTCGTCTACTCGCCTCTGGCGCAGGGCGTGCTCGCCGGCAAGTACCAGGCGGTAACTGATGCGCCTGCGGGCAGCCGGGCGACCGACCAACACGGCAAGGAGACGGTGAAATCGTGGCTGAAAGAGGAGAACCTGCGCAAAGTGGAGCGCCTGCGGCCGATCGCTGAGGAACTGGGGCTCTCCCTGGCCCAACTTGCGCTGGCCTGGACGCTGCGCCAACCGAACGTCTCCAGCGCGATCATCGGGGCGAGCGTGCCCGAGCAGGTGGAACACAATGTGAAAGCTTCGGGCGTTGCGATTTCCGTCGAGGCGCTGGCGCAGATCGACGAGATTTTGCAGGCAACTTGATGCCGGGTAAAACACGAGAGCCTGACAGGGGGAAATCCAGGTGAAGATCGACCGGCTTGACCATTTTGTTTTGACCGTCAAGGATATCGATGCGACGGTTCGTTTTTACACCACGCTTTTGGGCATGGAGGAGGTCACGTTCGGCAACGGGAGGAAGGCGTTGCAGTTCGGGCAGCAGAAAATCAATCTGCACGAGGCGGGCAAGGAGTTTGAACCGAAAGCACTGTACCCGACACCGGGGTCGGCCGACGTCTGCTTCATCACCGAGACGCCGCTTGACGAGGTGATCCGCCACATCAGGTCGCGGGGCGGGGAGATCGTCGAAGGTCCGGTGCGGCGGACGGGAGCGACAGGGCCGATCCTTTCCGTCTACCTGCGCGATCCTGATCAGAATCTGATCGAGATCGCCAACTACGTCAGCGAGAGGAAGTAGAGAGGCGTTTTTGACCATAAGCGAGACCAGAAACATCAGGGAATTTTCTCTGAGGAATCAGAGAAATCCCTGATTTTTTTTGCTTAACAAGCGGAACGTTCTGTGCTACAATGATAACGGTTATCAATGTGAATGATTCTCAATTGCGACTAGGTTCGTTGAAATGGAATCATGTTTACCGTTATTCAAATTAAAGGAGGGAGACCATGCACAAGCGATTCCTCGTGTTTTTCCTGCTGGCGTTGTTGCTGTTCCCGGGCCGTTTGTTCGCGGCGAGCTCGTGGGACGGGGTGGTCGACCGGGTCGAATCGTACCTGCAACAGTCGCTGGACGCTTACGCCAAAGGGGATGTGACCAAGGCGAAAGAGTTGCTGAACGAGGCGTATTTCGGGCCGTTTGAAAGCGAACGGATGGAACAGGCGGTTCGCGTCAACATCTCTTCCAAACGGGCGGCGGAAATCGAGTTTCAGTTTGGTTCGATCCGCAAGAAAATGGGTGCCGCAGCTGACCAGGGTGTGATCCGGCAGGAGATGGACGCGTTGGTGGAGATGTTGCGCCACGACGCCAAGGAACTTACGCAGGACGAGCAAGGCACGGGCGGGATGTGGTTCTACTCGTTTCTGATCATCGTGCGCGAAGGGGTCGAGGCGATTCTCGTCATTGCCGCGATTGTGGCGTATCTGCTGAAATCGGGCAACGAAGAAAAAGTGAAAGAGGTGTACCAGTCGGCGTTGGCGGCCGTGGCAGCCAGTCTGGTGACGGCCTATTTGTTCAAGGAATTGTTCCACGTAAGCGGCGAGGCGCAGGAGGTACTGGAAGGAGCCGTGCTGCTGCTTGCCACTGTCATTCTGTTCTCGATGAGCTGGTGGATGTTCTCCAAAGCCGACACCAACCGCTGGAAGCACTACATACAGGGCAAGGTGCAGGATTCGCTCAAAAGGGGCAATCGCTTCGCGCTGTGGCTTGCGGTCTTCCTCGCGGTTTATCGTGAAGGCGCGGAGACCGTGCTGTTCTACCAGGCGATGCTCGCCGAGTCGCCGGAAGCGGCGACGCCGATCTGGCTGGGGATTGCGGCAGGTGCGGTGGTGCTGGCTGTGTTGTTCTACCTGATCCGCTTCGGCTCGCGCAAGATTCCGCTCAAACCGTTCTTCCTCGCTTCCAGTGCGCTGTTGTATGTGCTGGCGTTTATCTTCGCGGGCGAGGGGATCAAGGAACTGCAGGCGAGCGGGCTTGTCAGCAGCAACGAGATTTCCGGATTCGCGACCGTCGGGTTCCTCGGCATCTACCCGTCATGGGAGGGCGTCGCGGCACAAGCGACCCTGTTATTGCTGTTGCTTGTCGGCCTGGTGATCCACAAGCTGCGCAAGCGGGACGCGTCCCACGAACCGATTCACCAGTGACGATACCGTTTGTCAAACAAAAACCAAACATTTTCTATCAGGAGAGGAGATTTTATCATGGTAAAATCGAAGAAACAATGGATTCTGGCAGCAGGTGCGGCATTGACGCTGGCGTTGACCGGATGCGGCGGAGAAACGAGCGCACCGGCGAACAACGCGTCGCATGACCAGATGAATCACGAGAGTGCGCAAGGCGAACAGACGCAGGACAAAGTGGTGAAGGAAATCCCGATTGGCGAGCCCCAAGAGATGGAAGGCATGGAGATCGCCGCTGTCTACTTCGAAGCGGCGGAACTGTTCCCGCACGAGAAGGCGGGCATGGATGTGCATGACGCCGACATCCACCTGGAAGCCGACATCAAGGCGACCCAAGACAACAAGGTGGGCTTCGGCGCGGGCGAATGGGTGCCGTATCTGACGGTCAACTACAAGGTGACAAATCTGGATACAGGCAAGGAGTTTTCCGGCACGTTCATGCCGATGAACGCGGCGGACGGACCGCACTACGGTGCCAATGTGAAGATGCTCGGCGCGGGCAAATACAAGCTGCACCTCTCCATCGAGTCGCCGGAGAAGCAAAACTACCTCTTGCACGTGGACAAAGGCACCGGAGTGGAAGGGAAATTCTGGACGAAGCCGATCGAGGTGGAGTGGGAATTCCCGTACGTGCCGAAAAAATAACCAATACACTGACCGGGCGCGACTCGATCTGCGCCCGGATTTTGCGCTTTTGGCGCTCATGAGGGGAAACGGAGGGTGAGAGCATGCTGGAGGTCATGGCATCGCTTTTGCGCGCCGGGCTGGAGCCGTTGTTCTGCCTGATGCTGGCATGGATTCATCTCGCGCAGGACGGCCAAAGAAGGACGGCGAACAGGCTGGTCGCCGGGGCTGTCGCGGGAGCCGTCGCATCCGTCATCATGCTGGCAATCAATACAGCGGTGGTGCGGCTGGAAATGGGCGACGTGGTGGAAAAGGGGCTGGTCGTCTGTGCCATCGCCTGTTTTTTCGTCTGGGTGTGGCTTGGGAAGAGAAGCAGGGACGGACGCGCCGGACAGATCGCGCTCGGCGTTCTGGGTTTTGCGATTCTCCTGGACAAAGCGGGCGGCGTGATAAACGCGGTAGCTCCTGCGTTGTCGCTGGAAAACGGGCTTTCGTCCGAGTGGGTGATTCACCTCGCAGGCGTAGCCCTGGGGCTGGTGTTGTTTGTGCTGCTGGCGCTGGCGATGAAGCGCATCGCTGGTAAAGTCGGCCGCCGGGTGGTGTTTGTGTTTTTGCTGCTGGCGTTTGCGCAACTGTTTGTCTATCAACTGATCGAGTGGGCGCAGATGCTGTTTGGCCTGCAGATTCTGCCGCTGACGATGTGGGCCCTGGACGTGCTGACCCCCTTGGTCAACCATAAGGCGTGGTTCTTTTACGGCTTGCTGGCACTGTTGGCCGTCTACCTGCTGGCGGTGACGATGCGACTGCGGGTGCCGCAGCCTGTGCCTGAGGCCCCGCTCAATCCGGCGCAGCAGCGCAAACGGCTGGCCCAGGAGGCGAGAGTGCGCCGCTGGTTTTATTCGCTGGCTGCCGTGGTCACGGTCATCTTCGGAACGGTGATCGGCGACGAGGTAAAAGCGGCCCGGGCGACGGACGAACAGCCGACGATCCCAGTCACCGCCGACCACGGCCATATTCACATCCCCAAGGCTGATCTGAAGGAAAAGGAACTGAATGTCTACAGTTGCACGATGGACGACGGCACAGAGGTCAAATTCATCGCGGTCCGCAAGGCGGGCGAAAACTACGGCGTGGCGTTGGATGCCTGCCAGATTTGCGGCGCGGCCGGTTACTACCAGAAGGACGGGCAAATCATTTGCAAGAAGTGCGGGTCGGTCGTAAGCCCGACGACCATCGGGTTCATGGGCGGTTGCAACCCGATTCCGCTCATGTACGAGCAGAAGGACGACGGGACGCTGGACATCCTCGTGTCCGAACTGGAAAAAGTGAAGGATCGTTTCAAGTAAAGGAGAGACCGGGGCATGTTTTTGCGGATACTGCTGAAATCTTTCACGCGTGCGCTGAAGGAAAAATGCCTGTTGATCCTGACGGTCGCGTTCGGCGCTTCGCTGGCTTCGGGCATGCTCAACGTCGCGCTGGACATCGGCGACAAGCTGAATCAGGAACTGAAATCGTACGGGGCCAACCTGCAAATCGTCCCGAAAATGGACACGATTCCGGTGGAATTGGACGGCGCCAATCTCAATCCGTTGGGAACGCAGGCGTATTTGCAGGAGTCCGACCTGTTCAATCTGAAGAAAATCTTTTGGGCCAACAATATTCTCGGATGTGCTCCCTATCTGGAAACCACCGGGAAGTCGGGGGATGTGACCGTTCCGTTTGCCGGCACCTGGTTTCACAAAGAATGGAAGCTGGCCGACGGCAACCGGTTTACGACCGGTGTGGCTGAGAAGTCGTGGTGGCGGGTGAACGGGCAGTGGCCGAAGGAGTCGGCCGATTCGCGCGAGGTGCTGGTCGGCAGGCAGGCGGCAGAGCGGCTTGCTGTGAAGCCGGGCGACACGCTGACGCTTGCGGTGAAGACCGCTTCCGGCGAGAAGCCGTACACGTTTCTGGTCTCGGGCGTACTGGATGCGGGCGGTACAGAGGACGACACGATCTTTGCCCCGCTGGCGGCCGTACAGCGAATGCTGAACCTGCCGGGAAAAATCAGCCGGGCGGAGGTAAGCGCCCTGACCGTGCCGGACAACGAACTGGCGAGCAAGGTCGGGACCAATCCGGAGTCGCTTCGGGAAAAAGATTTCGATCAATGGTACTGCACGGCGTTCACTGGGGCGATCGCCTACCAGATCGAGGAAAGCATCCCGCAAGCCCAGGCCAAACCGATCCGGCAAATCGCCCAGTCGGAAGGGACGATTTTGAACAAAATCCAGTTCCTGATGCTGATCATCTCCCTGGCCGCGATCGTCAGTTCGGCGATGGGCATCTCCAGTCTAATGAACAGCAAGGTGCAGGAGCGCAGCAAGGAGATCGCCCTGATCAAAGTGCTGGGAGGCACCGACGCGGCGGTGACGATGCTGTTTCTCGCCGAAGCGCTGATCAGCGGACTGATCGGCGGTCTTTTCGGGTACGGTCTTGGTCTCGTGCTGGCGCAGGCGGTGGGGCAGTCGGTGTTTGGCACCGCTCTTTCCGTCAAGCTGATTGGCCTGCCGCTGGTGCTGTTCCTCTCCGTGCTGATCACGGTGGCGGGCAGCTATCCGGCCGTTCGGGCGATCGTCAGACTGGAGCCGGTCCAGGCCTTATCCGGCAGATAGGGGGATGGGGATGAACAGATGGCAGATGTTTGCCCGCTTTATCGGGCGGGCCGTGTGGTTTCGCAAAGTGCCGTCGGTCGTGGCCATTCTCGCTATCGTGCTCGGCACAGGCGTAATCGGCGGCCTGGTCAATCTGTATTACGACATGAACCAAAAAATGGGCAAGGAGTTTCGCGCCTACGGGGCCAACCTGTTGATCTATCCGGCCGACGGCAAGACGGGAATGAGCCCCGAGACGCTGGATGAGGTGGCGGAAAAGCTGCCCAAAGCCAAGCTCGTCGGCAGCGCTCCGGTGCAATACGGGCTGGTGTACGTCAACAAACACCCGCTGGTGCTGGCCGGCACCTGGTTTGATCAAATGCGGGCGGTCAGTCCGTACTGGAATGTGGATGGACACTGGATTGAAGAGCGGGACAACGCCACCGAAGCGATGGTCGGGACGGCCATCGCGAAAAAATACGATCTGAAGCCGGGAGAGCCGTTTGTCTTCAAGGCGGGCGAAAACGGACGGGACGTGAAGGTAACCGTGGCCGGCATTGTCACCACCGGCGGCAAGGAGGACAACCAGTTGTTCGTCAGCGCGAAGCTGGGCCGGCTGGTCACGGGTCAGACCGGTACAAACATCGTGCTCGTCAGCCTGATGGACAAAGGCGAGTCCCTCGAACAGACGGCCGCGGCGTTGCAGTCGGCGGTGCCGGGGATTGTCGCCAAGCCGCTGAAACAGATGGCCCAGTCGGAGGAGAAGTTGCTGGAAAAAATCGAGAAACTGACTTATCTCGTCGCCGTGGTTATTTTTATCACCACGGTGCTGGCGATCATGACGACGATGATCAGCATGGTGATGCAGCGGCGCAAGGAAGTGGCCCTGAAAAAGGCCCTGGGTGCCTCGGACGGCAAGCTGATCGCCGAATTTCTCGCCGAAGGGGTCTTGTTCGGTATCGTCGGATGCACGCTTGGCATCGTCCTGGCCTACTATCTCGCCCAGTTGATCGGGCAGAGCGTGTTTCAATCCGACATCGCCTTTCGGTTCGTCATCGTTCCGTGGGCGTATCTGGGCGCGCTCGCCGTGGTCGGCCTCGGATTTTCCGTGCCGGTCAAGCGGATCATGGAAGTGGAACCGGCAATTGTGTTAAAAGGAGAGTAGGGGGGAAAGCAGATGGCAATCCTGGAGTTGAAAAATGTCTCCCGCTCCTTCGGCAATGTGCACGCCTTGCGCGGCATCGACCTGTGCGTGGAAGCCGGCGAGTGGGTGGCGATCATGGGGCCGTCGGGTTCGGGGAAAAGCACCTTGATCAACATCATTGGCTGTATGGACAAACCCACCGAAGGCTCGGTCCGGATTAATGGCCAGGAGACGGCGGCACTGTCCAAGAAGCAGTTGACCGAGTTGCGACGCGAGACCATCGGGCTGGTGTTTCAACAGTTTCACCTGATTCCTTACGTCAGCGCGCTGGAAAACGTGATGCTGGCGCAGTATTACCACAGCATGCCGGACGAACGGGAAGCGATTAAGGCCCTGACCAGAGTGGGGCTGGGCGAACGGATTCACCACCTGCCGTCGCAGCTTTCCGGCGGCGAACAGCAGCGTGTCTGCATCGCCCGGGCGCTGATCAACTACCCGGCGATCATCCTTGCCGACGAGCCAACGGGCAACCTGGACGAAGCCAACGAGCAGATGGTGATGCAACTGTTCCAGGAGTTGCACCGCGAAGGCCACACCATCGTCATGGTGACGCATGACCGCGAAGTGGCCCAGTATGCCCAACGATGCGTCGTCATGGAGTACGGGCGGATTTCGCGGATCGAACAGATGGGTATCGCTGATGCGTCCGCACAGGAGTCGGTCGGGACTGCCTGAACTGCCGCGACAAAAGAACAGACCGATCGGATTTTCAGCGTGTAGACAAAGTCCGTCATGTCATGGGTGATGGTTCCCGCTCGCTCTCTTGACGACCAGCGAAGTAGCCGATAGTGTCCGCTCCGAAACGCGACGCGGGCAGGGGGCAAACATCTGGGTAACTCAAGATGTGAGACTTGTGCCCCTTGTTTTCCCCCGCGTCTGCGTTTCTCCGCTGAGTAGGTCGTCAAAGGAGCTCGCCTTGGCCCCATCACTCCATGCCTCGTACTTTTTCTACAACTTCGTTTGATCAATTTGCAGGCCTCCGGCCTGTGGAAACTATGGGAAGATAAGTTCCTTGCGAAACCTCAATATAACAAAAGCAGTTTGTCATCCGTCTGCGCATTGTCTGTGGGACAATGCGTTCTTTTTTGGCCGAGCCGCATCGGCGGGCTCGATGGAAGGGCCGTCTCCATTTTTTCTTCAAAATCTCCTGTTATCTTTGTCACAGGACAAAGAAGAGGAGGGGACTGTTGTGAAACATCACATTCGAACGGGAGTTGCTGCGCTGCTGGCCGCCGTCTCGCTCGTCACGGTGTCAGGCTGCGGATCGCAGGCGGGCAACCAGTCGGACACTCCCGCAGCTGCGGCCGGACTCGTGCCAAAAGTAAGCCAGGAACAGGGCAAAACGGTGAAAACGTTTGAACTGGTGGCACGCAAGACGAACTGGAAGCTGAACGACCAGACAGAGGTGGAGGCGTGGACCTACAACGGGACCGTCCCTGGCAGCCAGATTCGCGTCAAACAGGGGGAGATCGTGCGGGTTATTCTGAAAAACGAACTGGATGAGCCGACCAGCATCCACTGGCACGGCTATCCGGTCCCCAACACGATGGACGGCGTTCCCGGCGTGACCCAAAACGCCGTGCGTCCTGGCGAAAGCTACACCTACGAGTTCGTCGCCAGCGTGCCGGGTACGTACTGGTATCACTCGCATCAGGACAGCGCGGTGCAGGAAGACAGAGGTTTGTACGGCACGCTGGTGGTGGAAGGAGCGGACGAGCCGCCCGTCGACCGGGAGTATACGCTCGTCTTGGACGAGTGGAATCCGATGATGGGAGCGATGGACCACAGCGGCATGTCGATGGACCACAGCGGCATGTCAATGAACCACAGCGGTATGCCGATGCACCACGGGGACGGCAACGCCGTTCCGCCCGCCAATCCCGATCTGCCGCCGGGCGCGCGCCACGACGCGATGATGAAGGCGATGTACACGGTCTTTAGCGTCAACGGCAAGAGCGGCGACGCCATTCAGCCGCTTAAAGCAGCCAAAGGGCAGCGTGTCCGCCTGCGCTTCGTCAACGCGGGCATGCAAAGCCACGTGCTCGACTTAAACGGCCAGCCGTACACCATCATCGCGACCGACGGACAACGGATTGCCTCGCCGCAAACGATCCAGGGACGCCCGTTTGTGATCGCGCCCGGCGAGCGGTACGACATCGAGTTCACCGCGACGGACAGCAGTTTTGCCATCACCAGCCGCGACGATTCCCCGGCAGCGGACCAGATGCGCATTCCGGTTGCCGTGATCGACGGAAAGCCGGCTCAGTCAACCGCCGCCGCAAAAAAACCGCTCGATCCGGTCGATCTTACAGGCTACGGCACGCCCGGCCAGACCGCGTTCAGACTGGACGGCAAATACGACATGGAATACCGGATGACGCTTGGGGAAGTGGCGGACGCCAAAACGGGGGACGCGCTCTTTACCATCAACGGGCAAACGGCGCCCCAGGTGCCGCCGATTCGCGTGAAAAAGGGAGACAAAGTAAAAGTGACGCTGGTCAACGAAGGAACCTCCAACCACCCGATGCACCTGCACGGCCACTTTTTCCAGATCCTTTCTAAAAATGGCAAACCCGTCAGCGGCGCGCCGATTGTCAAGGACACGCTGAATCTGAAACCCCGTGAGTCGTACGTGGTGGCCTTCGTCGCGGACAACTCCGGCGACTGGATGTTTCACTGTCACGATCTGCACCACGCGGCCGCCGGCATGGCCACCTCGGTGATGTACGACGGACACAAGCCGTTTGCCGTCGATCCGTCCGTTGACAACAAAGGAGAATGACAGAGGAAGAGAAGCGAGCCGCCCCTGTGATCGGAGGGCGGCTTCCATTGGCAGACAAAGCCCGTCATGTCAAGGTGGATGGTTCCTGCTCGCTCTCTTCTTCGCTGAGCTGGTCGTCAGCGGGGCGTTTCGGCTCCATCACCAGAACAATCTCCGTTTGTTCACTTGCATACCATATGGGGGTATGGTATTATCTGGTCAGAACAACCAATGGATGATGGGCCAACACACAGGAGGTGAACGTTAATGAGCAGTGCCGCACAAGAGCAAAACCTGGGCAACGTCACGCTGCGCGTAGAGGGGATGACCTGTGCAGCCTGCGCCGCCCGCATCGAAAAAGGGTTGCGCAAACTGCCCGGCGTGGTCGAGGCCAACGTGAATCTGACGATGGAACGGGCCACCGTCCGCTACAACCCCGGCGAGACCGGTCCGCAGGCGATGATCCAGAAGATCCGGGATCTGGGGTACGGAGCCGATCTGCATCAGGAGGAGGGGGAGGACGGGAAGGAACGGGCGAAGGAGATTGACCGTTACCGTCTGCGGTTCATCGCGTCAGCCATCCTCTCCCTGCCGCTCTTGTACACCATGCTGGCCCACTTTGGCGCAAGCGGTTTGTACATGCCGCACGTCCTGATGAATCCGTGGGTGCAGTTCGCCTTGGCCGCTCCGGTGCAGTTCGTCATCGGCTGGCCGTTTTACCGCGGGGCGTACAAGGCGCTGAAAAACGGCAGCGCCAACATGGACGTCCTGGTCTCCCTCGGCACGTCGGCTGCGTTCTTTTACAGCCTGGCCGCCACCGTGAGCGGCCGGTCGGAAAAGCTGTACTTTGAAACCAGCGCGGTGCTGATCACCTTAATCATCCTGGGCAAATGGTTCGAGGCACTGGCCAAGGGGCGCACGTCGGAAGCGATCAAGAAGCTGATGGGTCTCAAGGCGAAGACGGCCACGGTCGTCCGCGACGGCCGGGAAGTGAGTGTGCCGGTTGAGGACGTGGTGACGGGCGACGTCATCCTGGTCAAACCGGGAGAAAAAATACCCGTGGATGGTATCGTCCTCTCCGGCACTTCGGCGGTCGACGAGTCGATGCTGACCGGAGAGAGCGTTCCGGTCGACAAAAAGCCGGGGGATACCGTGATCGGCGCGACGATCAACAAAAACGGCGTGCTCACGTTTCGCGCCACCCGGGTAGGCAAGGAGACGGCCCTCGCCCAGATCATCAAGGTGGTGGAACAGGCGCAGGGGTCCAAGGCGCCGATCCAGCGGCTGGCCGACAAGATATCCGGCATCTTCGTGCCGATTGTGGTCGGAATCGCCGCTCTGGTGTTCGTCGTCTGGTATGCGTTCGCCGATCCCGGCCATTTCACCCGCGCCCTGGAAAACGCCATTGCCGTGCTGGTGATCGCCTGCCCGTGCGCACTGGGGCTGGCGACCCCCACCTCGATCATGGTCGGGACCGGCAAAGGGGCCGAACTGGGGATCTTGTTCAAAGGCGGCGAACATCTGGAGGCGACGCACAGGCTGGACACGATCGTGCTCGACAAGACCGGGACGATCACCAAAGGAGAACCGGAGCTGACCGACGTGATTCCGTTTGCCGACTGGCGTGAGGATGATTTGCTCTCGCTGGTCGCGTCGGCGGAGAAACCGTCGGAACACCCGCTCGCGCAGGCGATCGTCAAAGGAGCGCAGGCGCGAGGCCTCCAACTTTTCGCTGCGGAGTCGTTCTCGGCCATTCCTGGCTGCGGACTTGCGGCACGCGCAGCCGGACACGACTTGCTGGTCGGCACCCGCAAGCTGATGCAGCGGGAGCAGGTGGAGATCTCGCGCGCCCTTGCGGAGATGGAGCGGCTGGAGGCGGAAGGGAAAACCGCGATGCTGGCCGCCGTCGACCGGCAGCTTGCGGGCATCGTCGCCGTCGCCGACACGGTCAAACCGGACTCCCGGGCGGCGATCGCCCGACTGCGACAACTGGGTTTGGAGGTGGTGATGATCACCGGGGACAACCGGCGCACAGCGGAAGCGATCGCCAAACAGGTGGGCATCACCGAGGTTCGCGCCGAGGTGCTCCCCGAGGACAAGGCAAAAGAAGTGGAAGCGTTCAAGCGGCAAGGCAAAGTTGTGGCGATGGTGGGCGACGGCATCAACGACGCGCCCGCACTGGCCGCCGCCGATGTCGGCATGGCCATCGGCACCGGCACCGACATCGCCATCGAAACCGCCGACGTCACCCTGATGCGCGGCGAATTGACCGCCATCGCCGACGCCATCGCCTTGAGCAAAAAAACGATGGCCAACATCCGGCAAAATTTGTTCTGGGCGCTCTTTTACAACACGATTGGCATCCCGGTGGCGGCGATCGGCCTGCTCGCTCCCTGGATCGCGGGAGCGGCGATGGCCTTCAGTTCGGTGTCGGTTGTGTTGAATGCGCTTAGGTTAAAACGGGTGCACATCTGATGAAAATATGTATGAAGTGAGGGATGACAGATGGCAACGATTACGCTTCAAGTAAAAGGCATGTCTTGCAACCACTGCGTCAACAGTGTGGAAGGGGCACTGAACAAAGTGGACGGGGTTCAGTCGGCCAAAGTGGATTTGGCGGCGGGCCAGGTGACCGTTTCCTACGACGAAACCGCTGTCTCAGTCGACAAGCTGAAAGAGACGATTGAGGATCAAGGCTACGACGTGGGATGACAACCTCGGACAGACAGGCCAGCCTCGCGGGACGGCCTGTCTGTTTTATGACACTTCGGGAGGGGAGACGATGGCAACCGATTTCACGCACGAACAAGACGAGAGGGAAGCGGCGGACGACGCCTGTCACCACCACGGCCGCACCAGTCATCATTCAGAGAAGTTGAAGCAGAACCTGACCGCACGCCTTAACCGCATCGAAGGGCAGATTCGCGGGATCAAAGGCATGATCGAAAAAGACGTGTACTGTGACGACGTTCTCAATCAAATCGCGGCTGTCCAGTCGGCGCTCAACGCGGTGGGCAAACTGCTGCTGGAAGGGCACTTGAAAAGCTGTGTCGTCGAACGCATCCAGCAAGGCGATCACGAGGTGCTCGACGAATTGATGAAAACCGTCAACAAATTGATTCGCTAACGGCAAAAACGCGGCTTCCCGGCAGGAAAACCGCGTTTTTTGCATGCCTGTCCCCTAGAATCAGCCGTTACATTCCCCTTGGGCCACAATCCGTCAAGAAGGCTCCATATTTCCTTCAAGATCGGCGTGTATGCTCAAAGCGATGCTGGATCTTGATGAAAAAGGAGAATTGACCACCGCCGAGACCGTGCGGGTTCTCCAGTACGCGATCGTGTTGACCGGATGGATCGGTTCGGCGTATGCCGTCTACCGCATCGGCAACCGGGCATCGTTGGCGAGGTTGATCCCGTTTTACGCATTAATGGTGGTGTTTGCTGCCGTCAATCTCTGGCTGTTTTCCCTGCCGATGAGCCACCGCGTGTAAGGGAGCATTCACGATTCCGCCTTGCGTGTACATGGGCTCATGGGGACAATAATGACATGGACAGACCGGATGCATGGCCCGCACGTCACGGCGGCCAAAGACGGTTGTGATGCAACGATACGAGAAGGCAAGGGAGGGGTACCATGTCCTCGACCATTTTGATCGTGGATGACGAACCTGGCATTCTGGATGTGTTGTCGTCTTACCTGAAAGCGGACGGATTTCACGTGCTCACGGCGCAGAGCGGCAAGGAAGCGATTGACCTGGCGCTCTCGTATCCGATCGGCTTGCTGGTGCTTGATTTGATGCTCCCCGATCTCGACGGCGAGCAAGTCTGCATGGAAATCCGCAAAACATCGCGCGTGCCGATCCTGATGCTGACGGCGAAAAGCGGTGAGGCCGACCGGATTCACGGGCTGACCATCGGGGCGGACGATTACCTGGTGAAACCGTTCAGTCCGCGCGAATTGGTCGCGCGGGTGCGCGCCATTTTGCGTCGGACAGGCGACTACGAAGCATTGAGTGACAGGGTTCAGATTGGCGCCTTGTCGATCAGTCTGGACGACAAAACCGTCCGGAAAAACGGCAAGTCCATCGAACTGACGCCCAATGAGTACCGCCTGTTGATTACGCTCTCGCGACATCCGGGGCGGACGTGGAGCCGGGAAGAACTGATTGCCGAAGTATTGGGCATCGACTACACCGGAAGCGACCGAACGATCGACACCCATATCAAAAATCTGCGCCAGAAGATCGAAGACGATACGAAACAGCCTGTCTACATCAAAACCATCTACGGACTGGGCTACCGCCTGGACGATCCCAACAGGAACAGAGGGTAGAAAGATGCAACGAATCTGGGTCAAACTGGCTGTTGTGCTGATGGCGGTCAGCGTGAGCGGCATCCTGCTGTCGACGCTCCTTTCGATCAAGGAGATGGACTACCATTTCTCGCTGTATCTGGACGAGATCAACCGCAAGCATGCGCAGGAGATCGTCGCGTTGCTAAAAGAGAACAATGAAAAAAACGGCGGTTGGAACCAGGAAACGTCCGAGCTGTTGCGCGGCATCGGAAGCGTGCTGGACCTCAACATCCGTCTGTATGACCAGAACCGGCAATGGCTGGCCGGACAGACGGCGCAAACAACGGCGACGGCGGGTGGTGAGAATGCTTCCCCGCTGATTGCCATTGAGAAGGACGGGCAGATCATTGGCTATGTGTCGATTGCGCCCAGCAGTGCCGCCGCGACCGAGATGTTGGCCGAACATTTTCGCTGGGCCCACACCAGCGCGATGGAGTGGGCGATGGCCATCCTTACCCTGCTCGTCGGCGTCCTCAGTGTCTGGCTGGCGCGCCGAATCGTCAAACCGGTGGAAAACATGCGCAAGGCTTCACTTGTTGCCGCCGGTGGGGATCTGACCGTCCGTGTCCCCCCTCTGCGAGGAAAAGACGAGTTGGCCGAACTGGTACAGTCGTTCAACCAACTGGTCGCGGCCCTGGAAACCCAGGAGGCGTTGAGAAAACGGCTGACAGCCGATATCGCCCACGAATTGCGCACACCGCTCAACACCTTGCTCGCCCAGGTGGAAGGCATGATCGACGGCGTGTGGGAGGCCAGTCCCGAGCATCTGGAATCCACCCGTTCCGAGATTTTAAGACTCACCAGGCTGGTGCACGACCTGGATCAGGTGATGCAGGCGGCAGAGACGATGGGACTTAAGGAACGCCTCGACGTAAGCGACGTGTTGCGGGACGTCGTCCAGTCGATGGAGGCATCTTTTCAGAAGGCAGGGATTGCCGTCATCCGCGAGTTGCAGCCGCATGCCTGGGTACAGGGCGACAGGCAACGGCTCTCCCAGGTGTTTGTCAATCTTCTTTCCAACAGTTTGAAACACACCCCTGTACACGGTCAGGTGCGGGTGACGGTGAGCCGGGACGGCCAGCTCGTCACGGCTTGCATCGCCGACACCGGGGCGGGGATCGCCGAACACGACCTTCCGTTTGTGTTCGAACGTTTCTACCGGGGAGACCGCTCGCGGCAGCGGGGAACGGGCGGCAGCGGGTTGGGCCTGACGATCGCCAAAGGCATTGTCGACGCCCACCAGGGCAGCATCGCCATCCAGAGCAAGCTTGGGGAAGGCACGACGGTGACCGTCACGTTTCCGTACGTTGAAAACGAGGATCGAACCGTGGTATGATGAATCGCAGCACGATCATGAGACGGAACCGCATGGTAAAAAAACGCGTTGTCGGAGGGCATTGTATGAGCATTCATATCGGCGCAAACGAACACGAAATCGCGGAATCGATTCTCTTGCCCGGCGACCCGCTGCGGGCCAAATACATCGCGGAAACCTTTCTTAAGGATGTCATCTGCTACAACCAGGTGCGCGGCATGCTGGGCTTTACCGGCACGTACAAAGGCAAACGCGTATCGGTACAGGGGACAGGCATGGGCATTCCGTCCATCTCGATCTACGCCCACGAACTGATGAACGAATACGGCGTGAAAAACCTGATCCGCGTCGGCACCTGCGGCGCGATTCAAAAAGACGTCAAGGTGCGTGACGTCATCCTGGCCATGAGCGCCTCCACCGACTCGGCGGTGAACAAAATCCGCTTCAAGGGCATCGATTTTGCGCCCACGGCCAGCTTCGACCTGCTGAAAAAAGCCTACGACCTCGGGACGCAGGCAGGCATGCCGCTGAAAGTGGGCGGTGTCTTCACCAGCGACACCTTCTACAGCGAGGACAAGGAAGCCGTCCACCTCTACGCCGCCTATCAAATTCTCGCGGTGGAAATGGAGACAGCGGCTCTCTACACCCTCGCCGCCAAATTCCAGGCGCGGGCGCTCTCCATCCTCACCGTGAGCGACCACATCCTGACCGGCGAACTCACCACCGCCGAAGAGCGGCAAACCACGTTTAACGAAATGATCACGCTGGCGCTCGACACGATCGCAGACGAGGCGTGAGCGTCCTGTCTACGTCCGAAACTCCATCGGCCCAAGCCGCCATAACACCTCCCCCGCCCGGCTTCTTTCGTTCGCTGGCGGGGGAGAAAATTTTTCTCGAAAACAGCTTGACTTTCTCGTAAGCTGTCACTATAATTCGATATTGTGATGATGAACTTGATCCGGTAGCTCAGTTGGGAGAGCACCATCTTGACAGGGTGGGGGTCGCTGGTTCGAACCCAGTCCGGATCACCATACATAGCCGATAACGGCGCGGTTTCTCGAAAAGAGAGGCCGCGCCTTTTTCGTTCATCAGCTGCGGTTCATGTGTCCGCTGTCTTACCGTGAAACGAAACGTGGCATCGCACGTATGGAATGATTGAACAAAAAGCTCGTAATGAAGGGTAGGGAGCGATGGAGACGAGAGAAACGTTGCTCGCAGCACTTGCCGAGATAGAAACGTGGGAGAAAGAGCAGAAGGATCTCTGGTTTTGGGAAAAGGCGGGGAGACTTCCCTTCGTCCTGCTGGATAAGATGACACCCGCGTTTATTCGGGAGAAGTTGGGTCAAGTCATCGACGAAATGGCCGCTTACGTGGAAACCGGCGGACAGTATTTGATGAACGACCAAGATGTTCTGCAACGACTTGCCAGAAGTGTGGAAACGACTGAAGGCGTTTCCGTATACAGCGTAAAAGATGTCGCGAATCTTCCTCTTTGGCTCATGGACGGTGTGGCCGATGAATTGTCTGCGACTTCCAAAAAAATTGCTACGGTACAGGGAGCGACTACCGGATTCGGTGGATGGTTCACCCTGGCGATCGACGTTCCGGTGCTGCTGGGATTATCGCTGAAAGTATTGCAGGAGATGGCGATTTCTTACGGATACGACCCGAGGGAAAATACCGAACGGATCTTCATCGTGAAATGCTTGGTGCTATCCTCGTCAGATATTGTCGGGAAGCGAGCCATCATTGAAGAACTTTCCCAATTCGGCAGGAATATGCAAAACATCAACACCATCGCTCAATTGCAGGGATGGCGCGAAGTGATCATCACATACAGTGACAATTTCGGTTGGAAAAAGCTGTTTCAACTTGTTCCGATCGCGGGGATGTTGTTTGGCGCCTATCTGAACAGGAAGACCATTGAAGACGTGGCTATGACGGGAAAGATGATGTATCGCAAGCGGCGTGTTATGGAACGATTGGACCATGTAAACCCACAAGGGTAGATCGGTCGATGTCAACATCATGCGACCTAGATTTGTGTTGCGCCGGTTTTGTTTCCCCTATTAAATTAAGATATAAGTAATTGTGCATATGATGGAGGGGATGTTCATGTTTAAGAAACTGATGGCAAAGTTGGGAGTGGGGGCAGCGACAGTTGACCAGCGTTTGGACCGGGATGCCTACCAATTGGGAGAAACCATGACGGGTGTCATCCGAATCGAAGGCGGTAATGTGGAGCAGCGCATATCAGAATTGGGTGTCCTCGTGATGATGAAAGCCTATGTGAATGGACAAGAGGTAAAAAGACCGGTGCAAAGCATTCCCGTATTGAAGGGATTTACCGTTCAGCCCAAGCCGTATGTGCAAGAAATCCCGTTTTCTTATCAAATTCCGCATGAATTGGCGGTGTCGACTCCTTCGATACAGTATTTCTTGCACACAAACTGGATGTTGAGCTTGCTGTCGACCCGACCGATCTGGATCATTTCGCCGTTTTGCCGCCTGTGGATATTGAAAAAGTGTTTCACGCGCTGGAACAGTTGGATTTTCGCCAAAAATCCGACTCCGGCAAATTAACACCATACGGGCAAGAGTTCTCCTTCTTCCCCGGAAGACCGCTGGGAGTGCCGCTGCGGGAGCTTGAGGTCGTCTTTATGGAAACGCAAGACGAGTTGCGGATGTTGGCAGAGCTTGATCTGGCGCAGCCGGGCCCCTTCTCTCAAGAAGTCGAGCGAAAGGCGGAAATCATCATCCCGCGTGAAATGTTGGACGAGGGGAAAGAAGAAGAGCTTGCCCGTTTCCTGATGGGTAAAATAGAAACCTTTGGCGAAGAGCTTGAGGATAATGGCTTTTTTGGTGGATTTGACGATTTTGACGAATTGTGATCGTTCGTCTCCCTTCCGCAGTACCCGCCTTCGCGCCGGTTGAATACCATACAAGAGCGAAGCGTAACGGAAATCGCCGGACGCCGCCGTTCCGACAGGCGCGGGGCTTACGGGCTGGGAGGATGCGAGATGAAACTGGCGTTTGTCTGCACGGAGATGAATCCAGTCCCATGTGTGCGGGGTGGGGCCATTCAGACGATGATTGACGGGGTCACGCCGTTTTTGCGGGACAAACACGACCTGACGATCTTTTCTGTGGCCGATCCGCACTTGCCGAAGCGCGAACGGCGGGATGGCGTGGAGTACATTCGCTTTCCGCGCGAGCGTTACTGGGTGGAGGTGAGACAGGCGCTCCGGCGTCTTTCGGCTGATGTGGCCCATGTGTACAACCGGCCGCAGTTTCTGCCCATGTTGAAGGCGGCGGTGCCTCGCACGCGGTTTGTGCTCAGTTTGCACAATGAGATGTTTCATCAAAGCAAACTGCCCGCTCGGATCGCCCTAAAAGCGCTCCGGGCGGCCCACAGGATCATTACGGTGAGCGATTACATCGCCAACACCGTAACGGCGCGCTTCCCCGCTGCCGCGCGTAAGATCCGGACCGTTTACTCCGGTGCGGACCTGGCTGTCTTTCAGCCGGTCTGGGAGCCGGAAGCGACTGCGGCGCGTGAACAGTTGCGAGAAGAACTGGGCGTTTCGGACAAACGGGTGATTTTGTTCGCCGGCCGGCTGAGCCCCAAAAAGGGGCCCGATGTGTTGATCCGCGCGATGGATCAGGTGCTTAAAAAGCACCCTGACGCGGCGCTGGTGATCGTGGGCGGCCGTACGTTTAGCGACAACAGCGTCACCCAATACATCCGCAGGCTGCACAAGTTGGCAAAGCCGCACGGGGATCGGGTGCAGTTTACCAAGTACGTGTCTGCAAAAGACATTCACCGGTATTTCTGGATCGGGGACGTGTTTGTCTGCAGTTCGCAGTGGCAGGAGCCCCTGGCCCGTGTCCATTATGAAGCGATGGCCGCTGGGCTGCCGGTGATTACCACCAGACGGGGCGGCAATCCCGAGGTGGTCACCCACGGCGAGAACGGCCTGATCGTGAAAGCGTACAAGGATCCGGACGCGTTTGCCGAGGCGATCAACGCGGTCTTTTCCGACCCCGAGCTTGCCCGGCGTCTCGCGCAAAACGGCAGGGCGTTCGTGGAGAACAACCACTCCTTCTCCCATGTCGCCGACCGGCTGGAAGAGGTGTACCTAGAGGCGCACAAAAGCCTGGTCAGGCGGAGGTAGGGAGGGGGAAGCGTCGGCGCAACGGGTTGCCACATTCCGCGTAATCTGGTAGAGTTAAAAACAATTACATATCTCATCAATAGAGGTGCGCAGCGGATGAGTATCCTTTTTCATAAAAGAGATGGGGATCGGGAAAAGGAAAAAGGCCAATGCGCCGAAGTTCGCGTCGTCCCCATGCGGCGCGGGCTGGGGTGTCCGTGAACAACGTCCGCCCTGTCATGAAAGGGTACCTTTCGTGGAGCGCTATTTATGAGTTGCAGCCAGAGAAGAATGCAATGAGTATGCGAGCGTGCCACTCATTGCGTTTTTGTTTGCGCACAAACGATGGAGACGAGGAAAGGAAAAGGAGCGAAACACAGATGAAGATGATGGATGCAAACGAAATTATCGCTTTTATCCAGAAGAGCGAAAAGAAAACCCCGGTAAAAGTCTACCTGAAGGGGCAACTGGAAGGCATCGACTTCGGCGCGAACACCAAAACGTTTATCACCGGCAACGTCGGCGTGCTGTTCGGCGAGTGGAAAGAGATTGAACCAGTGCTTGCAGCCAACCGGGACAAAATCGAAGACTACGTCATCTAAAACGACCGGCGCAACTCGGCGATTCCGTTGCTGGACACCAAGAACATCCAGGCGCGCATCGAACCGGGTGCGATCATCCGCGACCAGGTGTCCATCGGCAACAACGCGGTCATCATGATGGGCGCGGTGATCAACATCGGCGCGGTAATCGGCGAAGGCACGATGATCGACATGAACGTCGTCGTGGGCGGACGCGGCACGATCGGCAAAAACTGCCACATCGGCGCTGGCGCGGTGATCGCCGGGGTGATTGAGCCGCCGTCGGCGACGCCTGTGGTGATCGAAGACGATGTCGTGGTCGGCGCCAACGCCGTCATCCTCGAAGGCGTGCGCGTCGGCAAAGGCTCTGTCGTCGCAGCCGGAGCGGTCGTCATCGAAGACGTGCCGCCGAATGTGGTCGTGGCTGGCACCCCGGCGCGAATCATCAAACAGATCGACGAAAAGACCAAGTCGAAGACCGAGATCAAGCAAGAGTTGCGTCAGTTGTAATCGGACACACCGTGTCAACCCGTGAAGGAGGCGCGTCCCTTTGGAGGATTGGCGTTTACTAGACGAGCAGTATCTCATCTCCACCTACAAGCGCCTGCCGATTGCGATCGCAAAAGGCGAGGGCAATTATCTGTACGACGTCGAGGGCAAAGCCTATCTTGACCTGTTTACCGGACTGGCCGTCAGCGTGCTGGGACACTCCCATCCGCAGATCGTCCGGGCGCTGCGCGAACAGGGCGAGAAGTTTCTGCATATCTCCAACTACTTTCTCAACCCGCCGGCAATCCGGTTGGCCAAGCGGCTGGTGGAGCATTCGATTACGGGCAAGGTATTTTTCGGCAACTCCGGAGCGGAGGCGACGGAAGCGGCGATCAAGCTGATTCACAAGTGGACGGTGCGCCACGGAAATGGGCGCAAAGGCATCGTCGTCTTAAAAAACAGCTTTCACGGCCGTACGCTGGGCGCGCTTCGGCTGACCCGTCAGCCGCATGTCTACCAGGATTTCCCGCAGCCCGATTTTCCGGTGTTTGAAGTGGAGCGAGAAGACGTCGGGCAATTGCGGGAGGTATGCCGCACGCACCGTCCGGCGGCCGTGTTGATGGAGCCGGTGCTCGGCTCGGGCGGCGTGATTCCGCTGTCGGAGGAGTACATGCAGGCAGCCGCGCAACTGTGCGAACAGGAAGGCATGCTGCTTTGCATCGACGAGATTCAGACCGGGATGGGGCGAACCGGCAAGCTGTTCGCCTACCAACATGCCGGCGTTCAGCCTGACCTCATCCTGTTTGCCAAAGGTGTCGGCGGCGGATTGCCGCTTGGCGGAATCATCGCCGGCGAAAAGCTGATGAACCTGTTCCAGCCGGGCGATCACGGAACGACGTTTGCGCCGTCTCCGTTGAGTGCCGCGCTGGGCAATGCCGTGCTGGACGTCGTGCTGGACGAGGCGTTTATGGACCGGGCGAGAGCCGCTTCCCGTCACCTGTGGGAGCGCCTGTCCGCTCTCGTCTCCGCCCGCCCGGACATCTTCTGTGAGATTCGCGGCAAAGGCATGATGCTGGGCATCCAGACCCGGCTTGCGCCCGAACAGGCAAGTGCCCTGCAACAGGCCATGCTTGCCGCAGGCATCCTGGTGGACGTGACGCAAAAGACGATTATCCGTCTGCTGCCGCCGCTCACCCTGACCCATGACGAGATCGACCGGTTCGTTGACAGTTTCGCTGCGGCAATCGCCGCCCTCGGCGAGATGAAAGGAGCAAAGCGATGACCGTCTCCGCGTTTGTCCAGATTCGCCGCGATTTGCACCAGATCCCCGAACCGGGGTTTCAGGAGTACAAGACCCAACAGTATCTCCTCGACTACCTGCGGACGTTGCCGCAGGAGCGGCTGGAGATCGCGACCTGGCGCACAGGGATTCTCGTCCGGGTGAAAGGGCGAAACCCGAAACGGACGCTGGCCTGGCGGGCTGACATGGACGGCCTGCCGATCAAGGAAGAGACGACGTATCCGTTTGCGTCCCGCCACGAAGGATACATGCACGCCTGCGGCCACGACATGCACATGGCGATCGGCCTTGGCGTGCTTACCCACTTTGTGCGCGAGCCGATTGACGACGACCTGTTGTTCGTGTTCCAACCGGCGGAAGAAGGCCCCGGCGGTGCCAAACCGATGCTGGAGAGCGACGTGTTTGCCCGCTGGAAGCCGGATGCGATCTTTGCGCTGCACATCGCTCCGGAGTACCCGGTGGGCACGATTGCCACGCGCAAAGGCATCCTGTTTGCCAATACGTCTGAGCTGTTCATCGAGCTGACCGGAACAGGCGGCCACGCCGCCTACCCGCACCGGGCCAACGACATGGTGGTCGCCGCCAGCCACCTGGTGACCCAGTTGCAGACCATTGTGGCCCGTAACATCGATCCGCTCGATTCAGGTGTCGTCACCATCGGCAAGATCGAGGGCGGAACGAAACAGAACATCATCGCCGAAAAGGCGAGGATCGAGGGCACGATTCGCACGCTGTCGATGGAATCGATGCGAAAGATCAAAGCGCGCGTCGAGGCGCTGGTGAAGGGCGTCGAGACCGGCTTCGAGTGCCGTGCGTCCATCGATTACGGGTCTAACTACTGCCAGGTCTACAACCACCATGAATGGACCGGAGAGTTTATGGACTGGGTCCGCGAAAGCGATACAGCCGAACTGGTGGAATGTACGGAGGCGATGACCGGCGAAGACTTCGGCTATTTTCTCGCTGAGATCCCCGGCTTCATGTTCTGGCTTGGCGTCGACACCCCTTATGGACTGCACCACGCCAAGATCGAACCGGCCGAACGGGCAATTGAGGTCGCTATCCGCACGGTGACCGGCTTTCTCGCCTGGAAGTCGTCCCAACCGGCATAACCCCATACCTGCTTTCAGCCACATCCGAGGCACGACCAGGCCTCGGATGCTTTTTTTAATTATCCACACCCCTGTGAATAAGGTTTTGTGGATACTGTGAATTCTGTTGAAAAAATCGTCCGTCAAGCCACAACTATTTGTCTGTTGGCGCGTATAACATAATGAGGAAAGAAATGATGGGATTGGCATCCCATGCACGGACAAAACAGGTGGAGGAAAGGATCATGAAGAAAAGATGGATAACTGCGCTGGCGACATTGATGGTGGCGGGGGTGGCGACCACGGCGCTGGGCGAAGGGATCTTGAAGATATCGATCGACAGCGAGAAGGTAGGAGCCGAGCTTCCGGCTTCCAGCGCGAGCGCGGTTCAAACGCTCGTGGAAAAAATGGGCGGTTTTAGCACCTATGACTCCGAGACGGGGAAACTAGTCGTGGAAAAGCCTAACGTCAATATGCTGGTTCTCGAAGGCATCCAGCAATACCGGAACAAGGATCTGGTGTTCACCAATCCGATCAAAGGATGGCTGGACAAGGATATTCCGCGCAGTTTCGGCGTGTTCGTCGAAGTGGATAACGCTCCGGTGTCCAACGAACTGATTCTGGAAGTGCGCCTCGTCGGACCCAACGGTCGCGTCATCGATGCTGGAAAGGAACGGACTTTTTCGACACGCAGCAGCAGAAGCTTCTACTTCTCCCAGCCGTTCATCTCGACCAAACTGGATCAGTACGGCATCTATAAAGTGCAGTTGTGGATGAAACGAGACAAGCGGTCGCCGTATACACTGGTGGGAGAGAACCGGTTCACTGTCGGTCGCTGAACGTGACGTATCCGATTTCATTTTCGCGCGTTTCGTGGTATAATCGATAGCAACACAACGTACAAAAGGCTAGTTTGACCAGAAAGGAAAGATGGGAGCGAATGAAGACGAAGCCCGCGCGGTCGTCCACAGATGTAGAGGGCCCGAGTATACGTATCTCGTGGAAAGATGAGCAATCGATTTTGGCTACTTGGCACATGACGGAGGAATTCAAGCAGGAAGTGGAGAGGGAATTTGCCATTCCTTTCGCCGAATTGCCGTTTGTCCTGCGTTTGTACGACGTCAGCGAGCGTGACGAAATCCGCAACGACGGGATGGATATCTACACCGACTTCGACATTAACCATCGTTCGTCCGAGTGGATTCTCTACGGTGTCATGGAAGGTTCCTCGTATTGCGTCGATCTGGGGATACGTACGATTGACGGAAGATTTTATTCGCTGTCACGTTCTGAGGTTATCTCTTGATACGTTTTTGACTGGATGCAGGTTCTCGTTGCGGGAACCTGTTTTTTTGTCGGACGACGGCGGGCAAAAAAACGGCGCAGCCAAGCGGTTGCCCGTTTGACTGCACCGAAATGGTCCGTGTTGCCCCGGCCGATAAGCCGCTTTATGGCTTGCGCGGCTGGAAGTATTGCACCCGTCCGTTAAACAGGTGCAGTTCGGCTTTGTACGTCCGCGCCAGATAACGGCAAAACTCGTTTGCCTTGCCTTTGTCCCCGTGAGTCGCCGCTTCCGGGAGCGACACCTGAATGTAGTGGGTCTGTTTGCCGTTCTCTTCCTTGCTGCCCACGCCGACAATGATGTACTTGTACAACTGCGGGTCTTTGCCTTTCAACAGGATCCAGGAGTCTTTGCCTTCCGGTTTTTCCTCGATGGTATAAGGAAAAGCGGAGTCGGCGTATCCCCAGCCCAACTGCTCCCCGGTCTTTTTCGTCATCTCAATGTAGCGCGAAAATTGCGCCTTGACGTCAGCGAGGGTTGCTTGCGGAGCCGTGGAGCCTTCGACAAAATATATGTAGGCGGTTTGCAGGTTCACTGTGTGGTCACTCCCATACGGATCTATCTTGCGTCCGCCTGCGCTAACGGCTTGGCGGAAACCAAGTTTTCTAGCCACTGTTAAGTGTAGCATTCCTGTCCATCTTTGACAACCGAAAGAGAGAATGGGGAAAACAATTGCGTGTGTTTTCAGAAAAGTGTACAATGTAAACAATATTTGTTCTTTCGTTCCTGTACAGAGAAAGAGTGGTTGGGGGAGTGTACTGCATGAATGATTCGTCCATTCGTCAGGTGTATGCAGCATTGAACACGCTCAGGGCGATTAACGTGGTCAACAAGGAAGATTGGGAGAGGGCGGCAAAGTTGGCCGGATTGGATTCGTCCGTTCAGTTGAATATTTTATGGATCATTTATTGCTACGAAGGCGTCCGTGTCACCCAGATCGCGGACTGGACGTTTTGGCATCCGTCGTCCATTGTCATCCATATCAAGAAGCTGATGGAGAAGGGGCTCGTGACGATCGAAAAATCGGACCTCGACGGACGGGTGGTCAACGTTTATCCCACTGTGATGGGACGGCAGGTAATCGAGACCAGCCGGCAGAATACCCCGGAGATTTTCCGCTTGACCGCGGCGTTGGAGCGGCTGAAGGAACGGTACAGCCAGGTGGTTGTGGAGCTGTTTTTTGAATGTTTGTCGTTTCTCGCCCAGTCGCTGCACGGGGCGGAGAAGGTGCGCTGGATACACGAAGGGGAGGAACGGCTGACGGCCAGCGGATGAGTTTAGTTCAGGCAGAACCGATGAGACGGAAAAACCCGCCTATGGGGCGGGTTTTGTCACGGTTTTTGCACCGGGAACAACGTGATGCGACGAACCTGTTCCTGCTGATTCTCGTTGGCGACGATGATTTCGATCGGGTAGCTTTTGCCGATGTCGGTCTTGTCGAGCCGGAACACGAGCGGCCGGGTCTGGGTCTCGTTGGGTCCCAGCGTCATTTGCTCGGGCAGGGTGTTTTGCCAGTTGGTCCCGACGCCGTTGTACCGCACTGTATAGGTGACCGGTTTGGCTTTCAGGTTTTCCACGGTCAGGTCATAGCTGTAAACCAGCTTGTTTTCCGACACCACGCCGTCCAGTTTCTTTTCCAGGCTGATCGCGTATCCGGGACTCTTCAGGGCGAAATACGTAGTCAGCGAAACCAGTGTGACCATGACCACCAGCAAGACGAGTCCGACGCCGCTGAACATCGACTGCTTCAGTGCGCGTTTTTGATTGCCGCCGGAGAGGATCATCTGCAACATGCCGTAGGGACAGGCGTGCTGGCAGAAGCGGTAGCGCAACTTGTAGATCATCAGGAAAAACATCAGACAGCCGCCGATAAAGAAGATGCCTGTGTGGGTCAGCCAATCTCCCGTAATGAGCGTCCGCCACATGTCCCACGGCGACATGAAATAGGCGAGCAGACAGAACGTGATGATCGGGGCAAACAGGATGGACAGCACCAGATCGACCGTTTTGCGGGCCGAGGCCGATTTGAGCCAGCTCCACTTGGTGATTCGGATCAGGTAGCCGGAGAACGTGTTGTGCGGACAAAGCCAGCCGCAGAACTGGCGGCCAAACCACTGCGAAATCGACACGAACGTAAACACCAGGGTGAGAATCACCAGAAGCAGGATGTAACCCTCATTGAAGGTAAATTGCCGTCCCAGCAGGAAAAAACGCAAGTTGGGCAGGTCAATCCGAAACAGGTTCAAAAGCGGGACCAGAAAAAATAGAATAAGCGCACCCAGTTCAGTCAGTGGGCGAATCAGTCCGACATTCACCACAAACTCCCCTTTGCAATCAAGTGTGATCTTTGTTATTCTCGCTGGCTATATTTTCCCATAAAAATAAACCCATTAGGGTATATATTGTTGACGGAAAATTGAACATTTATGAGGGAAAAGAGAAGGCACAGGGGACGGGGTGATGCGAAAAAAATCCCCGGCCCGCCTGGCGGCGATTCCGGGGATTTGGCGATTAAGCTGCTGATTGGTTCTGTTCTTGCAGATAGGTATTGGCTTTCTGATGGTCGAACTCGCCTTCCCATTTGGCGATCACGACGGCCGCGAGCGAGTTGCCAATGACGTTGACCACGGTGCGTGCCATGTCGAGGATGCGGTCGATCCCGACGATGAAGGCCAGTCCCTCTACCGGGATGTTGACTGAACCCAGCGTCGCAAGCAAGACGACGAAGGAGAGGCCTGGCACCCCGGCGATCCCTTTGGAGGTGACCATCAGCACGAGCATCAGCGTGATTTGCGTGCTGATCGGCAGGTCCATGCCGTACATCTGGGCGATAAAGATGGCGGCCAGCGCCTGGTACAAGGTGGAGCCGTCCAGGTTAAACGAGTACCCGGTGGGAATGACGAACGACGTGATCGCCTTGGGACAGCCGAACTTCTCCATTTTTTCGATCAGCTTTGGCAGAACGGTTTCCGAGCTTGCCGTCGAGTAGGCCAGCACGATCTCGTCTTTCAAAATCTTGATGATGGACAGGATGCTGGTTCCGCACAGTTTGGCGATCACCCCCATCACCACAATCACGAAGAAAATCATCGTGCCGTACACCAGAAGCGCCAGTTTCCCGAGGTGAATGAGGGAACCGACGCCGAATTTGGAGACGGTGATCCCGATCAGGCCGAAGACGCCGAGCGGAGCGAAGCGCATCACTTTGTTGGTCACCCAGAACATGGTGTCAGCCATGCCCTGGAAGAAGGCGAGAACCGGTTTTCCTTTTTCACCGATTGCCGCGATCCCCAGACCAAACATGACGGAAAAGAAAATGATGGCGAGCATGTCCCCTTTGGCCAGGGCATCGAAGATGTTCGTCGGCACAATGTTGACGAACGTATCGATGAAGCTGTGGCTGACTGCCTGATGAGTGGTGTCGACGTACTTTTGGATGTCCGTTTTGGAAAGCTCGTTCAACGGGATGCCGACGCCGGGTTTGAACAGGTTGGCGGCCAACAGTCCAACGACGATCGCGATCGTGGTAACGATTTCAAAATAAATGATGGTTTTGCCGCCGATTTTGCCCAGCTTTTTCATGTCGCCCACGCTGGCCACACCGACGACCAGAGAGGAAATGACGATCGGGACGACGATCATTTTGATCAGGCGAATGAAAATGTCGCCAAGCGGCTTCAGGTACGTTTCAATCGCGGGGTTGCCGTAGAACACGGCGCCGACGACGATACCCAACAAGAGACCCAGAAAAACTTGTAAGGCCAATCCAAATTTTTTCATACTCTCTCCTTCCTTTGCGTTTATGCAAATTTGATGGTATTGTTACAGATTGTAAGCGTATTCCTATAAAAACCTACAAAAACCTATACAAACGGTTGCGTTTTTATACGAAGGAAGAGTGTTGGGGATGAGGGAAAATATCTATGGTCTCTTGTTAATGCTTTTTATCGTGCTAATCGGCGGGGAACTGAAATTCCATCCGTTTAACGACGACTTCCGCGTCAGTTTCGGAACCACGGCGTTTTTCTTTTTTCTCTTGTGGATCCGCAGAATCCCTTCGGTCGTATTCGGGGTTCTCGCCGGTGTGAGCGTGATTCTCTTCCGCACGGGACTGGACTGGATGACGCTCCATCCGTTCCATCTGGAAGAGTCGATCCGACACCATCTGCCGTCGTTTTTCTATTACTTCTGCTATTCCGTCCTGTTTACGCTCACACGGATGAACCAGTATCAGCAAAAGCCGCTGCTTTTGGGCCTGTTGGGGGTCGCGGTGGAAATCGTCTCGAACATCGGGGAGTTGATGCTGCGCTCATCCAGCGTCTGGAACGTCCTGTCTCTGGAAATCGTCGGGAAGATCGCGACGATCGCGATTGTCCGCACCTTTTTTGTGCTGGGCTTTTTCAACATGATTCAGTTGAGAGAGGCGAAGTCCCTGGAAGAGCAGCAGCGGCACCGCAATGAACGGATGCTGATGCTGATCTCCAACCTGTACGAAGAATCGATCCACCTGAAAAAGACGCTGCAGCACGTGGAAGCGGTCACTCGCGACTGTTACGATCTGTACCGCTGCCTGCAGGAGCCGGGCGCCAGGGTGGAGGGAGTCGCCCAGCGGGTGCTGAAAATCGCCGGGCAGGTGCACGAAATCAAGAAAGACAACCAGCGGATTTACGCCGGGCTGTCGAAATTGATCACCAACGAGCACGTCAGCGACTACATGACCATGGAAGAGCTGGGGCAGATGATTGTGCGGACAAATCAAAAGTACGCCCGGATGCTGGCCAAGGAGATCGAGTTCGAATGTCACGTGAATGTGTCTCCCGCGCCGTACCACATCTATACGATCCTGTCGCTGATGAACAATCTGGTTGCCAATGCCGTCGAGGCGATTCGCGACGCGGGGCGCGTCACCTTGTCGATTGTCCAGTCCGGCGAGTGGATCACGTTTCGGGTGTGCGACGATGGACCGGGGATTGCCGTGAAAGACAAGGAGTTGTTGTTCAAACCGGGATTTACCACGAAGTACGACGTGTCAGGCAACCCTTCGACCGGGATCGGCTTGAGCTACGTCAAAGAGATGGTGGAACAATTGGGCGGCGAGTTGACGGTTGAGGAGCGCACGATTTGCGGCGAGACCGTGTTTGCGATCCGCTTGCCGGCCAAAGAGATCATGCGAAAAGGGGGATAGTATGCGGTTTTTCATCGTGGACGACGACCAGGCGGTACGGGTGATGCTGACGCAGATCATCGAAGACGAGGAACTGGGGCAAGTGGTGGGCGAGGCCTGGGACGGATCGCTCATCGACGCGGACATGCTCGCCCTAAGCAAGGTGGATATTTTGCTGATCGATCTGCTCATGCCCCAGCGGGACGGGATTGAAACGGTGCGGCAGATCATTCCGCACTTCGAGGGCAAGATCATCATGATCTCGCAGATCGAGTCGAAAGAGATGATTGCCGAAGCCTACGCCTCCGGGATCGAATACTATATCACCAAACCGATCAATCGGCTGGAAGTGATCAGCGTGATTCAGAAAGTGAAGGAACGGGTGCTCTTGCAGCGGTCGATCCAGGATTTTCACGAGTCGATCCGCGCCCTTGGCATCGGCAAGATCCGTGAACGCAAGGAGAATCCGTTTACGGAAAAGACGATCGTCACATCAGGGAGATACCTGTTGACCGAACTGGGGATGATCGGCGAGAGCGGCAGCAAGGATCTGCTGGATATCCTTGAGCATTTGTACACAAGCGAACGGGATCAATCCTACGAGTACGACTTTCCTTCGCTCAAGGACATTTTGACCAGTGTTGCCCGAAAAAAACTGGGGCAGTTTGCCGCTTTGGCGGATGTGCAAAAAGAGGTGAAAGCGGCCGAGCAGCGGATTCGCCGGGCGCTGTTTCAGGCGTTGACGCACCTGGCCTCGCTCGGGCTGACCGATTACTCCAACCACAAGTTTGAACGGTACGCTTCCACGTTTTTTGATTTTACCGAAGTGCGCAAGCGCATGCTGGAGCTGGAAGACGAAAAAAAGAACTCCCTGTCGCAGGTCAAGATCAACATGAAGAAGTTTATTCTCGTGCTGTATCTGGAGGCCAAGCGGCTCATGGGGTAGGCGCGATGTGAAAGCCGTCCTGCGGGCAAACAGGACGGCTTCGTCACGCATCCGGCGGGCGGTGAAGCGCCCAATTTTTGGGGAATGGATGACAATCGCCTGGCTTTATGGTAAACTTGTAAAAAATCTGTATATTCCAACGAATAGGAGGGGTGGCCGATGGATCGCTACGACAGTTTGTATGACGTGACGGAAACGGCTCGTGTCCAGTTTTTGGGCTTTGTGTCCGAACGAAACCGTTACGACTTCGGGATCGTCTACACGAACAGCTTTTTCGGGAAGCCGCTGGTAATCTGCATGCAAACCGGGCAGTCGACCCTGTTGAGTTCGGAAGACGCAATCAACCCCGACTATTTGCTGAAAACCTTCCGCCTGGGATGTCCGAACGAAGCCGAGGAACTGTGCCAGTTTTTCCAGGAGTATCTGCCGTCCCTGCCGTTGGGGGAAAACCAATACTGACAGCCGACCTGCCGCCGTTGAGCAGAAGCGAACGCTTCTGCTCTTTTGCTTTGTCCCGGGATTGAGTATGCTAGAGGAAAGAACAGGCGGGAGGGAGAGCTATGGAGCTGTTTCAACGCCATTGGCCGGCCGGCGAACCCAAGGCAACGATTGTCCTGGTTCACGGTACGGCGGAGCATTCGGGCCGGTATGAACATGTGGCCCGGTTTTTGAATGAGCACGGCTACAGCGTTCGGGCCGGAGACTTGCCGGGCTGGGGCCGCTCGCCGGGGAAAAGGGGGCATGTCGAGCGGTTTGAAGAGTACACGGATGCCGTTGGTCATTGGGTCACGCAGGTGTGGCAGCGAACGCCGGATCGGCCGATCTACGTGATGGGACACAGTCTCGGCGGGCTGGTGGCGATCCGCTTCGTTCAGACATACCAACACCCTGACCGGCTGGCGGGGCTGATCCTCTCGTCTCCCTGCGTCAAACTGAAACTGGAAGTGCCTTTGTGGAAGGCGAGTCTCGCTGAGTTCCTCGACCGGCTGTGGCCGACGCTAAGGATGGGCAACGAGATCGCCCCCCACCAGGTGACGCGCGACGAGGAAATGCGGGAGCGCTACATAAGCGATCCGCTCAACTACAAAAAAGTAAGCGTACGCTGGTTTCAGCAATTGCGGCGGGCGATGGAGCTGGCCTGGCAGGATGCGGATCGACTGACATTGCCCGTGCTGGCCATGCAGGCAGGGGCGGACTGCCTGATCGACCCGCAGGGAGTGGAGGCGTTTGTGGGGCGGACACCTGCCAGGGACAAAACGTTTGTGCCGTTTTCGGGCTTGTACCACGAGATTTTGAACGAGCCGGAGCGGGATGCGGTCTTGCAAACGCTTGTCACCTGGCTGGAAGACCAACAGGTACACCGTTCTGTAAATGTGACATACTAATTCACTTATTATTTTCGATCAGCAGGCGTTTTTCCATGCGGAGAAACGCCTGCTTTTTTTCGTCTTGACGAAAATCGTATGGCATATTACGATAAATGTATCATCATAATAACAAGAAATGCGGAATGTCAGTCCGCTTGAGACCTTTTCCATCACCCAATACGGAGGGATTCACATGGGCACAATCGTCTGCCAAAGCTGCGGGAGCATCATCGATCATTTCGAGTCCAACCAGGTGAAAACGCTTTACGGCATCTGCTCCTGCGATTGCGACAAAGCCGACGAACAAGACGGCGAATAACGGACATATCTTCAATCAACCGCGCTCGATCCGGGCGCTTTTTTGTTTTTCAGGAAATTGTTGTTTACTTCCTTTTCTCCTTCCATAATAATGAAATAGAGTTTATCAGTTTTTCATGATAGGGAAGAGGAGGTAACAACCGATGAAGAAGAAACGCATCCAGGGGTGGCTTGCCGTAGCCGCGCTTGTCACGTCCTTGTGGAGCGGGACGCCCGTGCATGCGGAGTCGATCGGAAAAGAAGTGGAGATCAAACCTGACCAGCCGCAACCGTCTCGCGCGGGCGTCGATTTGTCCAAAGATTACGCCGTCTGGATGAATGAGGGCGACCAGGAGTACGCCATCGTGGTGTACGATCTGGACAACCATTCGGAAAAGCGCATCGAGAACAACGGATATAAAAAGACCGAACCGAAAGTGGACGGCAACATCGTGGTCTGGATCGACTACCGCAACAGTGAAAAAGGCGACGTCTACCTGTACGACCTGCAAAAGAAGGAAGAGAAGCGGCTGACGACGGACGGGGCCGTTCCGGAAGATGTCAACGTCGACGGCAACGTTGTCGTCTGGACAGACAAACGCAACGGCCAAAGCGACGTCTATGCCTACAATCTGTCCGGAGGGAAGCTGATCCAGCTATCCGCGAGCGGGAAAGCCAGCTCTCCGGCTGTGAGCAAGAATTACGTCGTCTGGCAGGATCAGCGCAACGGCAACTGGGACATCTACGGGTACAGCCTGTCGACCGGCAAAGAGGAGCAAATCACCAAAAACAGCGCCGGACAGTTGCATCCCGCCATTTACAACGGCGACATCGTCTATGAAGACATGCGAAACAACAACAAGGAGCTTTACCTGTACTCGCTCTCCACGCGGAAAGAAAAACGGCTGACCAACAGCGGGGACAACGAAGAGCATCCGCAAATTTACGGCAGCAGGGTCACCTATGTGGTCAACAACGATTTGATGTACTACGATCTGGACGAGGAGGATGAGCGCCAGATCGAGCGCAATATCTCCGACAAGATTTGGCCCAGCTTTTACGGGGACAACGTGATGTACGTCAACGATGACCGCGAGGGGCTCCACCTCTATCTGTACAACCTGGACGACGAAGAGGCGAGCGAAATGGGCAGCGAGCTTGGCATCCCCAGTCAACCGGACGGAGACGACAACTGGATCGTCTACATCCGCGAAACCAAGAAGAGCACAGATGTCGTCCTTTACAACGTGGCGACGACGAAAACCACGACGGTCACGGAATCGAGCAACGATCCCAGCCGTCCGCTGGTGAGCAACAGATGGGTGGTCTGGTATGACGACAACAAAGACGGTCTGCTCGCGTATGAAATCAGCACGGGCAAGCGCCTGACCGTAAGCGACCGCAAGAGCGAGCCGAACGACGAACTGTACGAACTGGACGGAGACAATCTGGTCTGGGTGGATGAAGCCAGCGAATACGACGTGAAATGGACCGACCTGAAAACGGGCAAGACGAAAACCGTCGCCGAGTTGAACCGGCGTCCCCGCAGCGTCGACGTCAAGGGGAGCCGCATCGCCTGGCTGGCCGACGAGGGAAGCAACAACGGCCGAATCTACTACTACGACATGAAAACCGGCAAAGACGACATCATTACCCGCGAACGCGCGCAATTGCAAGACGCGCGGCTGGGCGATGAATTCGTCGTCTGGTCGAAAAACGAAGGAAACAACTGGAACCTGTATTACTACGATTTCGAGGATGAACGGATCTACCCGGTGTTCCGCAACAGCGTCGGGGACCAGATCCATCCGCAAGCGTCCGGTGACATGATTTTCTTTGAGGATAACCGCTACAGCCGCGACAAGAAAGTATTCGACTACTTCTCTTACGATATTATGGAGGGCGAGTACAGCTACGCGCCGTCGTCAGAAGCGGTCATCGAAGACATCCGCTTTGGCGGCAACCGGCTGGTCTGGGTGGACAAACGGGACGACGAGGATCATCCGGTTTTGTACACGATGGCGTTGACGAAGCCGAAGGATGACGGGGGCGGCGACCCTGGCACGGACCCGGTGAGCGAGTACAGGCTGATCGAGCTGATTGAGAACGACTCGTTCGGCACGATTTTGGACGAAAACCCGCCGGAAAAAGTGGAACTGGTGTTTTATCCCGGCACCAGCCGCCAAGAGGTCTACAATATGATTCAGGTGGCCGAGAATCTCGACAGGGTGCTGCAACTGTTGAGCGAAGAACCGATCGACGAGGTGCTGGTTCGCGTCTATCACTGACCGCTCTTTTGGCAAAGGGCGCACAGAATGAAACGAGCAGGCAACGGGAGGTACCCGCTGCCTGCTCGTTTTGGGTTTAGTCGGAGATGGCGGTTTGGGTTTTGACCACCTTGATGGTCTGGATCGTCTCGTCCTCCGGGCCTTGCACCGGCAGACCGGCGCGCAGATTGGCCTCGATGTAGGCGATGTTTTCTTCGGTGATGACTTCGCCCGGGAGGAAAATCGGGATGCCGGGCGGATACACCATGATGAATTCGGAAATGATCCGGCCGGCCGCCTCTTTCAGCGGCACCACTTCCGTCTCGGCGTAGAAGGCGTCGCGCGGCGACAGGGCCATCACAGGAATCTTCGGAAGTTTCACGTCCAACGGTTCGGCGGCTTCCGCATGGGCAAACTCGATGGACAGATCGCGCAGCGCATTCACCAGGGTATGGATGTTCTCTTCGGTGTCGCCTGCGGTGACGAAGCAGAGGATGTTGTACAAATCGCTCATCTCTACTTCGATGTTGTATTTTTCGCGCAACCAGTTTTCCACTTCATAACCGGTAATGCCCAGTTCGCGCACGTGGATCAACAGCTTGGTCGGATCCATGGCGTATGTGGCCGGCTTACCGAGAATCTCCCGGCCGACGCAGTAGAGGCGCGGGATCTGGTTGATCTGTTCGCGAGCCATGTCGGCCAGCTTGATCGCTTGCTCGGCCAGCTTTTCCCCGTTGAGGGCGAGGTGCTGCCGCGCCATGTCCAGCGACGCGAGCAGGATGTACGAGGTGGACGTGGTGGTGAGCATGCTCAGCACTGTCTTCACCCGGTTGACGTCCACCAGTCCCTCGCGCACGTTCAGGATGGAGCTTTGCGTCAGCGACCCTCCCAGCTTGTGCACACTGGTGGCGGCCATGTCCGCTCCCGCCTCCATCGCCGACATCGGCAGGTCGTTGTGGAAGTGGATGTGCACGCCGTGCGCCTCGTCAACCAGCACTGGAACCTCGTAGTTGTGGGCGATGCGGACGATTTGCCGTAGATCGCCGGCAATGCCGAAGTAGGTGGGATTGATCACCAGCACTGCGGCCGCATCGGGATGCGCCTCCAGCGCCTTTTGCACCGCTTTTGGCGTAATGCCGTGGGCGATGCCCAGCCGTTCGTCCATCGCCGGGTGGACAAACACCGGATTGGCTCCGGCAAAAATGATCGCCGACATGACGGATTTGTGCACGTTGCGCGGCACGATGATTTTGTCGCCGGGGTTGCAGGTCGCCATGATCATCGCCATGATCGCGCCGCTGGTGCCCTGCACGGAAAAAAATGTATGGTCAGCGCCGAACGCTTCGGCGGCCAGTTCTTGCGCTTCTTTGATAATGGCTTTGGGATGGTGCAGGTCGTCAAGCGGGGCGATGTTGATCAGGTCGATCGACAGCGCGTTGGCCCCGATGAATTCGCGGAACGCCGGGTTCATCCCCATCCCTTTCTTGTGGCCGGGGATGTGGAACTGGATCGGGTTCTTTTGCGCGTGCTGCACCAGCCCGCTGAACAAAGGGGTTTTCTGTTGTCTCAACTCGTATCGCCTCGCTTTTCACAAAAGAGTGTGTATAAACAAACAAATTGAGTATAGCAAAAAAGGGGGGGAAAGCAAGGGTTTTTTTCCGGCAGAACGCGCGCGCGGGCAGGAGTTGGGCGACACGGACGAGAAGTGAAACACAGGAGGTGTTGGTGAATGAAAACAAGAGTGACGGAATTGTTGCAGATACGTTATCCGGTCGTGCAGGGCGGACTCGCCTATCTGGCGTACGCGGAACTGGCGGCGGCCGTCTCCAACGCGGGCGGCCTGGGACAGATTACCGCGATGTCGCTTTCCTCCCCGGAGGCGCTGCGCGAAGAGATTCGCAAGGTGCGCAAACTGACCGACAAGCCGTTTGGCGTCAACTTCGCGATCGGGCAGCACGGCCGTCCTTATGAGCACATGCTGGAGGTGGCGATTGAGGAAGGGGTCAAGGTCGTCTCCATCACCGGCGGCAATCCCGAGCCCCTGATTCGCCGCTTCGACGGATACGATGTCAAAAAACTGGTGTTGGTGGCTTCCGTTCGCCAGGCGCAAAAGGCGGAGGCCATCGGGGCCGACGCGGTCATGGCCGTGGGGCAGGAAGGCGGCGGACACCTCGGCCGTGACGACATCGGAACCATGGTGCTGATCCCCCGGGTCGTGGATTCGGTGAACATTCCCGTGCTGGCCAGCGGCGGCATCGGCGACGGACGCGGGATCGTGGCTGCGCTGGCGCTGGGCGCGGAGGGCGTCGAAATGGGCACCCGCTTTATTGCCACCCAGGAGTGCGTTCACGCCCATCCCGCCTACAAACAGGCGCTGTTGAAGGGAACAGAGCACGACACGGCAGTGATCAAGCGCTCGCTTGGCGCGCCGGCACGGGTGGTCAACACGCCGGGTTCGGAGAAAATCCTGGAGTTGGAAAAACAAGGGGCCGGATACGAACAACTGAAACCGTACATCAGCGGGGAGCGGAACCGCGCGTTCATTTACGAAGGGGACGCGGAAAGCGGCTTTGGCTGGGCCGGACAGGTGATCGGGCTGATCGAGGACGTGCCGACCGTGCAAGAACTGTTTGAGAGGATGTTTTCCCAAGCTAAGTCCGTTCTCGACCGGTTGAACGGCATACAGGCCAACAGGTAGCGTGCGGTGGTGGAGCCACTCATCCCGGGGGCATTGCCAGTACGGAACGCAAACAGAACAGGTTCGTCCGGTAATCGGCGCGAACCTGTTCTGTTGTTGCGGCGCGAGACTAGCGGATGGCGGTATGGACGCCCGACTGGCAGAGCGTATACAACCGGGTGAGCACCGCGAAGGCATTCTCCAGCCGTTCAAGCAGCTTCTCGCCGTCGGCGACGATCGGATCGTGGCGGTCAATGGTCACGCCGCAAAGAATTTCCGCTTTTTTGACGGTTTGCAGCCGTTGGATCAACCGCAGCACCCCGTCTTTGCCGAGCGCGCTTTGCGCCTCGCTTTCCGGTAGGGTGTGGTCCTGTGACCAGCGGAAATCGTCGGGGACGATCCGCAAGATTTCGTCGATTTGCCGCTCCATCGTCTCGCCCACCGCTTGTTTGTACGGCGACTCGTAGATCAGGGCGTACCAGACGAACAGATGCGTGCCCCACAAGCCGAACTGGAAGTGCGGGTGCTTTTTGTATCCCCGTTTATCGCCGGCCCAGGCCACCCACGTGTCGTCAGGCGGGTTTACCGTGCGCCGGGCGTGCTTGGCCACGTGGTAAAACATCTCGTTGCCCGTAGCGGCTGACAGCGTCGGGGCGAAATGTCGGCCGATCCATTCCAGTTTCGGCCGAATCCTGGTTTTGATTGCGTCCATGCGTGCGTCCAATCCGTCAACCGTGAACACGTCGAAGTCCGCAGGCTGAAATCCGCTGAAGGCGGTCATGTGGAACACTCCTTTCCTGGCTTGGCCGCTTCCGGAACAAAAACAGACGCCAAAGGCGCGAGAAGTGGCAAACCATCGGCAAGATGCTCATATAATATCACAACCAACTGGGAAATTATACATCGACGAACCCACCGTTGCCCTCTGGAAATATCGCGGAAAAAGTCGGATAATAAAGATAACGAGGGGGTTATCCACTCGATTCCAACCAAGTTCAGGGGGAATAGCAAAAACAGATCCAGAATAATATGATATACCACTCCCACACGCCAGGCCATCGTATAAGTCTGATAATTCTGTCAACGGGAGGATGCGTGATGAACACCTACAACGAGTTGGAGTACTGCAATGTCGCCGTCTGGTTTACCCGCCCTGCCCTGAACGAGTTGATGCATGCATTGGTGGAAGCGGGCATGAACATCGCCTGGCAAGAGTCGAACAAACAGTTTCGCCTGTTGGTTCAAACCCACGCCGGTCCCTGCGTCATCAACCTGCACAAGACAGGAGATTCGTTCAAGCTTGACGAGTTGGACTGCACCGTGCGCGACATCCGCTTGGGCATGGTCCTCTACCGGTTCATCGAACAGGCAAAAGGGCACGCCATCGTCAAAATCTTCAACGACAAACAGATCGTCGTCAAGAACATCCGCTATGGGGAGGCCGTGAGAATAGTTGAGATAAAAGGAGCTGAGAAAAAAGTGATCTACGAAAAAGCATGCAGCGTAACCATGGAACAGGTGATTGCCGCGTTGAAACGGCGTGACGCCGAAGAGAGAATTCCCGTTCTGCGCCTGGAACTTGACTATGAACTTGCCACCCTGCACGATGCATTGCTCGCCAACGATTCCGCCCAAATCGCCAAATCGAAAGAGAGGCTTACATTACTCCGCCGCGAAATGCTGATGTTGGAAGCGTGAGCATACCGGCGATGTGAGGAGACAGAAAGGACGAACATGGAAACCGATTGTATCAATACGGCATAGAGAAGCGACATCCTTCCGAACCGGAGAATGTCGCTTCTTTCGTTTACCGGTTTATAATGGAGCGTGGAGGGATGCCGATGTGGACTGAAGTTTACCGGCGGCTGGAACGCCTGTTTCCCGCGTTTGAGGTGGACCAATGGTGGGGCATCACCGATCCTTTCGAACGCATGGCCGGTTCCGTCCTGGTGCAAAATACGACCTGGACCAATGCGGCCAAGGCCCTGGACGCGTTGCGGCAGCGCGGACTGGCGACTCCCGAGAGGCTGGCCGCCACGGATATGGACGAGTTGGCGGCGGTCATCCGCCCGGCCGGCTTTCAGCAGGCGAAAAGCGGCACGCTGATTCGTCTGGCGCGGTGGGTAACGGCCAGAGGAGGCGTCCCGGCGATTGCCGCAAGCGGACAAGCGACAGAAGCGTTGCGCGCAGAACTGTTGCAATTGAAAGGGATCGGCCCGGAGACGGCCGACACGATCCTCGCCTACGCGCTGAAAAGGCCGACGATTTCGGGGGATGCCTATTCGCGCCGGTTGCATCTGCGCCTGACGGGGCGCGATGTCGGGTACGACGGGATTCGCCGCGCCATTCTCGCCGAACTGTCCGGGGTGGAAGCGCTTGCGAAACTCCACGGACTCATCGTCGAACACGGCAAAGCGTATTGCCGCAAACATTCGCCCCAATGCTCCGCCTGCCCGCTGGCCACGGAGTGCGCCTATGCCTGCCGGTTGATTACGCAGACGGCGGAGTGACGTTGGCGTCCGGTTCGTTCAACAGCGCCAGTTGCTGCTCCAGCACGTACTCGATGATCGCCTCCTGGTGCTCGCCGGAAATGTCGACAAACTCCAGGTGGTAAAAAAAGGCCCCGTGTTCCTTTCGCGACTCAAGCACTTTTACGTAGGCTTCGATCGTTTGGCCGATGGGGGGAATCGCGAAAACCGTTTGATAAATCGGACAACTCGGCAGAGGAAAGGGGGTTTTGACCAACAGGCCGCCGCCGCCGAGATTGACGACTTCCGATTCGCGCACCTGGGTGCTGTCGATGCCGCGCAGTGTGGCGACAAACGGCTCGGCGGGGGTTACGCGGGCGAATTTTCGCCGTTGCCGCACCTGGCGTTGCGCAAGGCGCAACTGTTCGGCCACGCAATAGGCGACAATCGCCTTTTGATCATCCGGTTCCACTTCGAGGTAACGGACAGAGGTGACGGTTTCGTCCTTGACAAATTCTTTGCGGACCACCTGTCCGATCACCGTGATGACCCGTTCTCGCTCGGGCAGGGGAAACGACAGACGCAGGATCGACTCCTTGTGGACGAATTCGTCCGTGACGAAGCGGAGTCCGTTGCCGCTCATGTCCTTGACGACCCCGGTACCGGCGCGGTAGTCGTCGGGAAACAGCGGCGTAAACGAGACGGTGACCGTCGTCTCCGGTTCGATGCGGATAAAGTCCCGCTGCTGGCGGTGTGTCATCTCGAACGGGGCCGACATCGTCAGCCGCATTCCGCCCCCCGCCCGTTCCACGGCTTCCAGCCGTTTGCCGGTAAGCGTGTAGATGCCGGACTTGTCGATGTAGCGGAACTCCGCCTGGGTCAGTTTTGACGTTGGTACCGGCTGTTGCCAGAACGACAGGACGACGAGATGGTCGGCGCCGATGTGACCGACGACGGACTGGGCAGTCATCGGTTGTCCTTCGGCCGTGCGCAGGGTGAGCCAGCCTTTTTGTTCGATGGGGATCATTTTCAAAAACAAAAGAGAGGGATCAGTCATAGAGTCGCTCCTTTCGGCATTGATGAGACGGTTTTTTCTTCCAGTATAGTGCATCCGCGAATGGCTGAATACCATGGGTTTTGAGGAGAATTGCATGATCTATTTGAACCCGCCGGGACACGGATGTACAATAGGATAGGTAAAAAAGTCCACTGCCGTGTACGAAAGGAAGAAACAGCGCATGTCACAGCAAATCCTATCGATCTTGACTTCCCCTTATCTCACGCTGGTTCTGATCGCGTTGACGCTGCTTTTGTTCGTTTGCCTGATCATAACCAATGCGCGCCTGGGCAGGTTGCGCAAGCAGATGAAGCGGTTTTTTGCCGCGAGCGACGGCGGCAATCTGGAAGCGGGACTCGCCCGGCTGCTCGATCGGATGGAACAGTGGGAGAAACAGCAGAGCGACCAGCAGTTCCAGATCAACCGACTGGCGCAAAAAGTGGCCGGCCAGTGCGGGAACCTGGCCGTATTGCGGTACAACGCGTTTGACGAGGTGGGCAGCGATCTCAGTTTTTCGATCGCGATTTTGGACGACGAACAAAACGGCGTGGTGATCACCAGCATCTACGGCCGAGAAGAGTCGCGGACGTACGCCAAGCCGATCAAACAGGGCAAATCCGCCTACAACCTTTCCGAAGAGGAGTTGGCCGTCCTGAAAATGGCGGGCTCGTCTCATGGGTGAATCAGGCTGTATCCGGCAAGAATCGAAAGAGAAAGCGGCATAGCGTGTAGAACGTCTCGCGAAAACGCGGCTCAATCGGAATTATCCTTGATTTTTCTGAAATCCTCTGGTTTCTTTACAAGATTTTTTCGGTTGGCTCATGTATAATGAAGGTGTGTGAGTGTACATCTCAAAAGTAGGTGATCCGCCTTCATTACCCAATACGAGTTTCGGCTCACGGGGCAAGGTCAGGTGCTACAACGATCATTTGTCGATACTTAGCTTCATCTCCGAACGGAAGGCCGCCGTTACGTCAGGAAGCCGCCGAATCCAAGCCGATCTGAGGCTTGGAAAACTGGAGATTGGGGCGATCATTATGGCACAGCGTTTGGCTACCAATTACGCGAGCGCCTATTTCATCATGAGCGAACAGGATCTTGACAAGTTTGTCAACCTATTTGCCAAGGAAAACATTTTGGTTCACGTAAAAGTTTGCGATAACGGTGATCGGGACATAATCATCGAGGATCGCTGCGGCGAAATCCAACTGCCGTTTCGCCGCGTAGGAAATCGCTTCTTGTGCGAAAGTTCCTACGTCATCAGCGACCTGACTCTTGCCAATGCGATGCGCAAAGCGATGAAAACGTTCAAAGGGCATGGCATTGTACATCGGATTTACGACGGGTTTACCGTTGTGTACCATTACGACGAGGGGGCCGTGGTTCGCATCGAAGAGGTGTCGGACGACACGGAGACGCCGATTTTTGAAGCCAAACCGGGCAACTTGGCCAAGGAGCTGGAATCGGTGTTTCGGCGGACCGGTTCGGAACAGGAGATCGCTTGGATTCGCGAAGAGACGGACCGGTTGCTCGACCTGCGCAACTGGGCGAAAAAGGCGACGCCGGAGCGAATCGGCGCGATCGACGAGAAGTTGGCCGTCCTGGCCCGACGCTTGTTTGTACTGGAAGCATGACAACATTTCTGACACGATGGGCGCATGTGCGCCCGTTTTTCTTTTTCCCAAAAAATATTTGAAAAAAGGTATTGTCAATTAGCCTGAACCGTGATACTTTTAATTTCGTTGGAAAAACAGGATTAGGAACCAGGATTCACTTTAAAGGGTGGAAAACACGGGAGAAACCGCCCCCGTTAGTGAATGACGCAGGTCCTAGCGATGTTTCAAGATTACACTTGCTAGGAAGGGGGAAGCCGAAAAGTGGAATACTCTACTTTCGGAAGACACGTTGCCATTGACACATGGGGAGTACAATTTGATCTTCTCAACGATGCGGAATTCTTGAAGCAACAAATGATTGAAGCGGCAGAAGCGTGCGGTGCTACTGTACTGGGCGTACAGTCGAAGCAATTTTCTCCTCAAGGAGCTACCGTTCTGGTTCTTCTCTCGGAAAGTCATTTGTCCATCCACACCTATCCTGAGCGCGGTTTCGCGGCGCTAGACTGCTACACCTGTGGAGAAACGGTTGATCCTGAAGTTGCGATCGAGTACATGATCTCCGTCCTGAAGCCGGAAAAAGTACACGCAAAGAAACTGATCCGCGGCGTTGGCGAACTGCAAGTTGTCGAATCCGAGGCAGTCAAGCAACTGGCAACTGTGAACAAGTAAATTGGAAATGTCAAAGGAGATGCGCTCGGCGTCTCCTTTTTTACGTGCCCAGACGCGGACAGAGAGGGAACTTACCTTTGACAGGTGTGTGCGGGCGCGTTTTTTTTGTGCCGCTGGTCTGCGGCGCGGGTGGAGCGATTACCCAGGAATTGCCGCCCAAACGGCGGGCACGGCCAGTCCGCACGCATCCCAGCCTGGCCGGGTGACGCCCAGCAACCGAGGTGACGAAAGCAAGTCGGCCAATGAGAGGTCGAACCGCAGGTCGAGTAGCGCCTCAGGACGGCTGCGGCGGAACAGCACAGCCCTAGGGGACCAGCACGCCTGGGGAGCAAACGGCGAACAGCACTCCGGCAGATGGATACGGGACAAGCAAATCGCCGTCTCGTCTGTCTGCAACCACTGGCGAAACGGAAGCGTTTTGCCTGTCCGCCAATGGAGCGCGAGCGGATTGTATCCCGGTGCAGGCGGGATGCCCAGGCGACGGGCCTCGCGGCAGGACAGGAACGCGGCCGGTTGCCGGTGACCGGGGGCAAACAGCGTGACGGTCCGCGCCGGAGTGCCTTCGTCGCTGAACCGGTAACTGCCGGGCGACCAGGGACGAAGCGGGTCGTGCCGAAGCGTAATCGCTGCGTGCCGGGAGCCGTGCTCGATCAGGCGGCGGGCGACGGGCAGGCCGTCCGCTTCGGTCAGGTGAACGCCGAAACCGGCGTGCATAAGCGAACGGACGGCTGACGGGGAAAACAGCACAGTGACAGGGGTTGATGCTCCGCGTTCGCGCGCGAGATGGGAATCGGTGCTCTGGTGTCGTGTCGCGGCCCGGGTGAATGGGGTGGCTTCTGACGCGAAGAAAAGAGTGTGCGGCGTGACGCTTTTGGACGCGCGGGATGCGGGCAAAAGCCGGTTGAACCAGTCGCGTTCGCTTTGCAGGTACTCGGCCAGGGCCTCGTCCGGCAGCCTGCGGCTGTGGCTGTCAAACGGGCAGGCGCTCTCTTGCGGGAAAAAGCGAGCTTCGGTCGCTGTTTCACTGAGATACAGGCCGTTTGACTGGGCCACGGTGCGGCGTTGCACGCGGAAGCGGCCGGTGAAGCCCTCAAGCGCAATGGGGATTCGCCCATTGTCCAACGCTGCGATGATCGCCTCGTCGCGCAGCGAGACGGCGGGCACCGCTTGCGGCTTCGCCAGCAGGCGCAGACCGTCCTCGCGAAAGCGGCGGCGGCTGAATGCGGCGAGCGGGAGCCCATCGGCTAGCAAGGATGGGGAAACGCGGTGCAGCGAGACGCAGCCGTCCTGCCAGATCAACCGCAGGATGACTTCACAGGCCTCGCTTGCGCCGTTTGAATCCAGGCTGCGCGTTTCCGTCCATGAGAGATGGTACGCGGCCAGTCCGGGCGTGTGCGCCGGATGGCGAATCGCCCGGGTGAGCCGGTCGGCCAGTTGTTCAGGTTGCAGCATCCAGATTCCCTCCTTCTCTCGGCCGGAGCAAGGCGTATGCCGGAAGCGCGGCCGTCCAATCGGTTTGCGGGTCGCCCCACTCAATCCGCCCGGGCCCCGCGCCGCCCACCAGCGCCAAAAGCAACTGATCGAGCGAACCGTGCAGCCAGCCGGCGGGGGCGGGGACGAGTTGCCCGCCTTTTCCGGCAAACGCCTGGGTCGGCAGCAAGGCAAAGCGCTTGCCTGACGGATCGACGTACAGCTTGTCCACTCCTTCCAGAACCCGCGTCGTATCGTCCGAAACCAGCTTTCGGGCGGCCAGAGCGGCATATGCCTCCGTCACGTGTTTTATCCCGGCCGGATCGGCGAGCGGCGCCAGCTCCAGGGACAGATGGCCGGCGAACGGAGCGGGGGCGTGGCGAAGGGCATGGAGGTATACAGGATCGCTGCCGTTTGCCGAACACAGCGTGGCTGGAGCGGCCAAATACCCCCAGGGGTGGATCGGGGTATAACCGGGACTTCCTTCCACCGGTTCGAAACGCAAGGTCGCGGCGCTGGACGGCGGCAGTTTGCCCGAATGGCGAAACCAGGCGAACAGCAACCGGGCGAGTACGGCGGAATCAACCAGAAGATTCTGATGATGGCGCGTTCCCGATCCCGCTGCCCCTCCCGGCTTGTCCGCCGGATGCGCCCAGCGGCCGTCTGGTGCCGGGAGTGCCAAAGCGAGCTGATCGGGACAGGGCAGGTCGGGTTCCGGGACGGTCAGGCCGCTGTGAACTTGTCGCCACGCCGTGTCGGCCGATTGCCGGATGGCGTCTGTCAAGCGGACGCGCCACAAGCTCGTCTGATGGACAGCACCGTCGCTGCGGGCCGCCAGGTACAGCTCCCGGCTGAGGGTGACGGCTGTTTTTACGAAACCGACGGACAGGCGGGAGCAGATGGCCTGGTGGCGGGCTGAGAAAGACGCCGCCAACGCCTCTTTCGGCCCATCCGTCGCTTCCCCGGCAGGCAAGACCGGGGGACAGCGCTTCTCCAAGGCGGCCAAACGGTCAAGTTGGGCGATCCGCGACGGATCGGGGCGCATCGCTTGTCTCGCCAGGTGCAAGGCACGTTCGGCCGACGGGATGGACCAGTCGGAGGTCACGGCTTGTCCGACGCGTCCGTCCGGCGACCAGAGGATGACATGGCATTGGCAGTCGAACGCCGACTCGATGGTATCCATCCGTCCATTCTGCCAGTCGAACCGCTCTGACTTGCGCACAAGTGTAAAGACGGAGGCCGTCAGCCCGAATGCCTCCGCCAACGACAGGACGGCATTGCTCACCTGCTGGGGGGTAGGGGAAATGATGGTGTCCATCGCCAACCCTCTTTTCTCCATATCTGTCTAAATCGTACCATTCTTTGCCCGAGGCGTCACGGCGAGGCAACGAGTTCATCACAGGAAATTTGCGTTTTTACATTGTGAAGCATACTTCCACCTGTTATGATGAAAAGTATGCATAGACGAGGAGGTTTGTATGAAACGCCCTGACATTCGCAACATTGCGATTATCGCCCACGTCGACCACGGAAAGACGACGCTGGTTGACAAGCTGTTGATTCAGTCCGGAACGTTCCGCAGCAACCAGCAGGTGGAAGAGCGGATGCTGGATTCCAACGATCTGGAGCGGGAGCGCGGCATCACCATCCTGGCCAAGACCACTTCCGTGACATACAAGGACTACACGATCAATATTCTCGACACGCCCGGCCACGCCGACTTCGGCGGCGAAGTGGAACGGATCATGAGCATGGTGGACGGCGTGCTGTTGATCGTCGACGCGTTCGAGGGCTGCATGCCGCAGACGCGGTTCGTGCTGCGCAAGGCGCTCGAAGCCAAGGTGGTGCCGATCGTCGTGGTCAACAAGATCGACCGCGAAAACGCCCGGCCGCAGGAAGTCATCAACGAGATTTACGACCTGTTTATCGATCTGGACGCCACGGAGGAACAACTGGACTTCCCGATCGTCTACGCTTCCGGGTTGGCCGGGATTGCCGGCCTTTCGCCGGACAAGCTGGAAAACGACCTGAAGCCGCTGTTTGACGCGATTGTCGACCACATCCCCGCTCCCGAGGCGGACGAAGAGTCGCCGCTGCAAATGCAGGTGACGATGCTGGACTACAACGACTTCCTCGGCCGGATCGGCATCGGGCGGATTTACCGCGGCACCATCAACGTCAACGACCAGGTGGCCCTGGTGAAACGGGACGGCACGGTGAAGCGGATGCGCGTGCAGAAGCTGTTCGGGTTTTCCGGCCTGCAACGGATCGAGCAAAAAACGGCGCGCGCCGGTGACATCGTCGCGGTGGCCGGGCTGGAGGACATCAACGTCGGCGAAACCGTCTGCCATGTCGACCATCCCGATCCGCTGCCGCTGTTGAAGATCGACGAACCCACCCTGCAAATGACCTTTTTGGTCAACAACAGCCCGTTCGCCGGACGCGAAGGCAAGCACGTCACCTCCCGCAAACTGCGCGAACGCCTGCTGGCCGAACTGGAGACAGACGTCTCGCTGCGCGTGGAGGAAACCGATTCGCCTGACGCGTTCATCGTCTCCGGACGGGGCGAGTTGCACCTGTCCATTCTGGTGGAAAACATGCGCCGCGAAGGGTACGAACTGGCCGTCTCCAAGCCGGAAGTGATCATCCGCGAAATCGACGGACAGAAAATGGAGCCGACCGAGCGGCTGATCATCGATATTCCCGAAGAGTACACCGGCGCGGTGATGGAGACCCTTGGCGCCCGCAAGGCGGAGATGGTCAACATGATCAACAACGGCTTCGGCCAGGTGCGCCTGGAGTTTTTGATCCCATCGCGCGGGCTGATCGGCTATCGCACCGAGTTTTTGACGATCACGCGCGGTTACGGGATCATGAGCCATTCGTTCGACAGCTATCGTCCGCTGATTCCGGTAGAGGTGGGCGGACGCCGCGCCGGGGTGCTGATCTCCAGCGAGACGGGGACAGCCACCACGTACGGCCTCATGTCCGTGGAGGATCGGGGCGTCATGTTTATCCCGCCCGGAACGGAAGTGTACGAAGGGATGATTGTCGGCGAGCACAACCGCGACAACGATCTGACCGTCAACGTCTGCAAGGAAAAACACGCGACCAACGTCCGCTCCGCGACCAAGGAGGAGACGGTGAAAATGAAAACACCGCGCCTCCTCACGCTGGAAGAGGCCCTGGAGTATCTCAACGACGACGAACTGTGCGAGGTGACGCCGCAATCGGTGCGCCTGCGCAAAAAATACCTGAGCAAGTCGGACCGCGAGCGCTACGCCAAACAGAAGCGCTGGGAAGCCCAGCCGCAGGCGTGATCGCCGCAACCGACACTGGCCGCCCGCATCCGGGCGGTCTTCTTTTTTGACAGGCCCCATGCCACCTGTTAAAGTAGACATGAACTGGTTATATCGATGTGAGTGACGAGGTGACATTGTGAAAATCGGATGCCATATCAGCGTGGCCAAAGGGTTGGAACAAGCTGTGCAGCGAGCCGTTGAACTGGGCGCGGAAGCGTTTCAGGTGTTTACGAAAAATCCGCGCGGACTGCGTCCCAAAAAGATCGACGAAAAAGACGCCGCACGAGGCGTCGCCCTGATGCAAAAGCACGAGTTGACGCTGGTCTGTCACACCCCCTACATTACCAATCTGTCGACCCCCAAGGATGATTTGCAGGAAGTGACGATCCGCTCCATCCTGGAGGATCTGCACATCGCCGAAGCGTACGGCGCGATCGGCGCGGTGGTCCACTGCGGCAAACACGTCGGCGAAGGGGAGGAATACGGGATCAGGCGGATGGTGGAGACGCTTGACCTGATCCTCGCGCAGTACGACGGCCCGGTGAAACTGCTGTTGGAAAACACGGCGGGACAAGGATCGGAGCTGGGCCTGACGATCCGTTCGCTGATGGAGATCCGGGCGGCCAGCCGGTATCCGGAGAAAATCGGCTTTTGTTTCGACACCTGCCATTCGTTTGCCGCCGGACAGTGGAATCTGGAAACCTTCGGCCAACTGGTGGACGAGATGAAACAGACCGGTTATCTTAAGCACCTGCTGGCGATCCACTTCAACGACAGCAAGGCGCCGTTCGGCAGTCAAAAAGACCGGCACGAAAAGATTGGTCAGGGCGAGATCGGCAGCGAAGCGTTGGCCCAGTTCCTGACGGATGGAACGTTCGAGCACCTGCCGGTCGTGCTTGAGACGCCGGTGGAGGACGAACGGGAGTATGCCGAGGAAATCAAGTATTTGCACGAATTACGTCAGAGATAAGCGGGGGAATGGCTGATGGAATCGATGATCCAGATCGCATCCACGTATGAACCGCCCAATCCCGGTTCGCTCAGCGCCTACGACAGTTTCCGCCTGTGGGCCGACCACTACCGCACGTACATCATTTTCGTCTACCTGATCGCCGTGTACTACATGGGGTTTGCCCCCCGGTTTCGCATGCCCGTGCTGAAACTGGCGCTGCTTTACCTGTTGCTGTTCATCGGCGCGATCCTGTTCGCGTTTCTCGACACGACGCTGCCGGTGCGGGGTGCCTTGTTCGCGGCCATCGTGCTGCTTTTGATTGTGCGCATCCGGAGGAACCGGGCAGACTCGCCGGATGTTCAGGCGGATCACAAGGAGGCGAAATAAATGAAATTGCAGGACGCGGTGTTCAACTGGCTGCAAATCCGCATCGTCGCCGACGCCAGGCCCGACGACCTATCGGCGATCGACACGGTCGACTTTTTTTTCCGCATTCTCACCGAGGATCACAAGGTGACCGACCTGTCGTACAGCAAGGACGCGACCATGTACACCGTCCGCTATCTGGCCGACGGCAAGCTGAAGACCCAGATGTTTCCTATCGAACTGGCCGAACAACTGCTGGAGGCGATCGAAAACGAGCCGACGTTTCATCCGTGACGTCCTCGCGAAACCATAAAGGAAGCATCCCCGTTTGGCCGTGTGTTTGTCTTTGCTGCAACCTTTCCCCCGGGGCGCCCGTCTGAGGGGCGAACACATCTTGGGATTGGGGAAAGGAGCAGGAAACATGAGAAAGCATCTGTCCAAACCCGTGCTCGCCGTGGCAGCCGTGGCCTTGCTCGCCGGAGGGCTGACGCCGGTGCTCGCCAGCACGGGGGCGTCTGTACAGACAACCAGCGAAAGCAGCGCGGCGCCAGGAGACGAAACCGGTCAGGGCGCGTTTCTTACACTGGAGCAGGAGAGCAAAGACCAGACTACGTACATCAAGGGAACCGTGGCCGACGATGTGACCAAAGTGGAGTTGTCCATACCGGGCGGAAGCAAAATCGAAGTGACCAACTTCACCAATCACAGCTTCACCGTCAGCATTCCGGCCGTGATCAGCGCCACGCCGCAATACGTGACGCTGAACGCGTACGCTGGGGATCGTCTCGTGGGCACGGATCAACTGCGCGTCGACAGCAAAACGGCCCAAGGGACAGGCGCAGTGCTTCGAACCACCGGCCAGATTGACGAAGCCAAGGGCGAAGTGAAAGTGAACGGACTGGTCGCTGACAGGACTGATCAGGTGTTCGTCACGTACAACGGCGAGAAAAAAGCGGTGCGGCCCCAAAAGTTGTGGGACGGCGTGAAGGCATTCTCCGTCTCGTTTCAACGGTCCGCATCGGCAGCCAGGGAAGCAATCGTCGAGACATACGCGGACGGACAAAAGACGGACACAAAAACGGTGCCGCTTGTGACGGTTCACGCGCCGACTGACCAGCCCTTTGCGATCGCGGGAACGGCGGCGATCAGCCCCGGTTCCAAGACCGTTTGGGTCAAAGGCAGCATCTCGGCAAAAGGCAGCGTCGACATGAGCAAGCTGAAGCTGGTGGTGACCGCACCCGACGGGCAGAAACACGAGCTGAAGCCATCCGACGAGGGCATGTTCGAGACCAGCTTGACCTACCATGACCGCTCGTACAGCGCCAAGGCGGTTCATGTGGAACTCTACATTGACGGCAAGCTGGTGGCGCAAACCAATATTGTGCACGGCAAATCCGTGAAACTGCCGGCTCCTGTGGCAAAGCCGCGTCCAGAGAAGAAACAGGACCGTGTGGTGCCTTTCAAAACGGAGCACAAGGATAAACAGGAGAAATACAAGAAGGGCAAAGGGCGCGGCAAGGATCGCGGTGAACGGGACGACGACTGATCATCCGGGGCTCCCGGCCACCGGAGGTGCTGAGGGGAGCGGAGATTAACGGTAGGCGTTGATGTAGTCAATGATCTCCCGGATGTAGTCGCCGATGATCGGAATGGAGACGGTTTTGCTCAACATCCACCCGAGGATGGTCAGGACGATCGCCGTACCGATCGTCAACCCCAGCCCTCGCGCAAGCCCGGCGAAGAAATTGATAAACAGCAGTTTGCGGGGGTTGGTGTAATTTTGCAACACATCCGCCAGTTCGATCTCTTGCAGAAAAATGGCGATTCGATCCAGCCGCTGGTTTAAGCGGCGCACTTCCCGCAGATCGTCCACCAACTGATCCACTTTTTTCAGCAATTCGTCCATTGGTGAAGATTGTCGCGACATGAACACACCCCCTACGTCTGTTATATGCCACTTTGTTGCCTGTTAATCTGCTTCAGGCGCGGAAACGTTTGCCTTCCGTCAAAGCCGCGGGTACAATAGACGTACGATCTTTTCCAGAGGGGGAATCGGGATGGCAGAAACCGTAGCGCATTCGCTCTCCGAAGAATTGTTCGCGCTGTTGCAGCAGGAGCGTTTCGTCATGCTTGGGACGATTGATCACGAATCAGGCGCGCCGACGTTGAGCGCGATTTCCTGGGTGTTCGCGCCCAATCCGCAGACGATCCGTTTCGCCGTGGACAGCCGCTCGCGGATTATCGCCAATGTCGCCAAGGAACCGAAGGTGGTGCTTAACCTGATCGGCGCGGGTTCGACATACGCGATCAACGGCAAGGCGAAAGTGGCGGTGGAACGGATGGAGGATGTGCCGCTCAAGCTAGCGATGATCGAAGTGGCGATCGAGTCCGTCCGGGACGTGATGTTCTACGGCTCGCGCATCTCTGTCGAACCGCAATACGAAAAAACCTACGACAAAAACGCCGCGGCGAAGCTGGACAGCCAGGTTATGGCGGCGTTGCGCAAATAACGCAAACAAAAAACGGGGCCGATGCGGCTCCGTTTTTTTTTTCGCGGTCAAGCCAGTAACAAGACGAGCGACGATTCGTACATCCGGGCGGCCTGTTCGTAGCGCCCGTTCCTGCTCGCGACCTTGCCGAGCAAAAGATAGGTTTTTTGCAGCCATTCCCGCTCTCCCGTCAAGGTAAAGTAGTTGCGCGCGTTTTCCAGATGGGAAAGCGCGGCTTCCGCCTGCCCGCTCTGGCACAGGATGTCGGCCAACACCAGTTCCGCTTGCGCGAGCAACCGCTTATCGCCTGACTCCATCACCGATTGACAGGCCTGCGTCGCTTCTTCCAGCCGCCCGGCGCGCTGGCAGACGATGGCGACCTCCAGCATCGCCTGATGTCGTTCCGCCTGCCGCTCCGGTTGGTCGCAAAGAGCAATCGCGTGCCGCAGGTGCTCAAGCGCCAGATCGTACGCTTCCCGCTCCCGGTACAGCACGCCCAGGCGGACGTAGGCGTCGGCCAGGCGGTTTTGCTCCGAACGCAGTTGCCAGATGGTCACCGCCTGGCGAAGACAGGTTTCCGCCTGTTCGTACTGCCGGGTGTTGAGGTGGCATATTCCCAGCAACATCAGGATATCTCCGCTCTTGTAAAAGGTCTCGTAGAGATGATTCAACGCTTCGGCGTTGTTCAGTTGCTCGATCGCCGAGCGGTATTCCCCCAGCTTGGCGTGCATCTTTCCGAGGTGGTAATGGACAGAGATGCGCAACAGGCCGTGCACGTCAAAACGGTTGACCAACTGGAACGCTTCGTTCAGACAAGAAATGGCTTTTTCCGGCTGGCCGCCGTCGCTGTAAAATGATCCGAGAGAATCCAGCGTGCGGATATAGGGAATCACGTCGTCGTGCCCGCGGGTGAGCGACAGGCTTTTCAGGTAAAGCGGTTCCACTTCCGCGGTGCGACCGTCCGTTTCGGCCAGCTTTCCTTTTGCCCAGAAAAAGATTCCCTCATCGACAGGGGACAGCCGTGCCCCGTTCAGTTTCATCAACCACTTGCGGGCGATCTCCCACTCTTTTTCCTCGATCCGGCCGATCACGTGGCGCAGCGCGTTTTGGATTTCCACCTGGGTAAACGAAGGGTTGGGAGATTCCGTCCACAGTTCGCCCAGCTCCACTTGCAGACGTTTGGCCAATTGCTCCAGGATTTCGGGAGAGGGGATGACTTGTCCCTTTTCGATTTGGCTGACATAGCTGCGGTTGCAGATGCCGGCGGCCAGTTCTTCCTGCGTCATCCGCAACCGCTTGCGAAATTCCCGCAATCGTTTTCCCACCTGTATCATAGGCTCACCCTTTGTACCGTTTCGTTTACGCATATTATACAATGAGGGGTACTGGCAGAAATCGTTATTTTCTAAACATTTTGAGGCGGTTCGCGTCAACCGGGGCAAAAAAAGCGGCGGCCCGTCAGGAGGGCCGCCGCGTGCGATGCAGCGAATCGGTTTATTTTTGCAATACCGGCGCCGGTTTGGTGAGGGAGTTGGACATCGGCTGATCCAGCCGCTTGTCGTAGCCGCTCACCCAAAGCGCCTCGATCAGGTCGGCTTCTTCCTTGGTCAGCGGCGCCACTTCGGATGCCATGGCGAATTCCTTCAGGTTTTCTTCGCTGGTGAAGTTGGGCAGCACGGTGACCACGGACGGTTGATAGAGGGAGAACTGGATGGCCAACTGCCCGATGGTCCGGTCTTTGTCGTTGAACAATCCTTTGTCCTTCATTTCCTGGACGACTTCGAGACCTGCTTTCATCCACTCGATCGGACGGTGGTTGCGGTGGTCGCTCTTGTCGAAGTGCTTCGCCGGGTCGTAGGTGCCGTCCAAAAGACCGGAAGCGTGCGGCACGCGGACGATGAGCGCCCGTTTCTCCTGTTCAGCGATCGGGAACAGCGAGCGGGCCGGGTCCTGCTCCAGGATGTTGTTGATGATTTGGATGGCCGCGTAGCCTGGCCGTTTCAGCGCCGCGATCGACTCGTCTTTCCAGCCGATGTCAGGGCCCATCGCTGCGCCGTATTCGCGGATTTTGCCCTCTTCTTTCAGCCGCTCCAGCGTTTCGTGGATTTCATCGTTCATGAGCGTGTCCATGCGCGGGTTGTGCAACTGGTAAAAGTCGATGTAATCGGTGTTCAGCCGCTTCAGCGACTGTTCGCACGCATAGCGGATGTGCTCCTTCGACCAGTTTTGCGGCAGCTCGGAGTGGCCTTTCCGTTCGCCCGGCAGGTTGTAGATGTCGTAGCCGAACTTGGTGGCGATCACCACTTTGTCGCGGATGTCGCCCAGCGCATCGGCGAGGATGGTTTCGCCCAGGCCGTTGCCGTAGACGTCGCCGGTGTCGAAAAAGGTGATTCCGTAGTCTTCATAGGCGGAACGGAGCAGTTTTTTGCCGAACTCGACGTCGGTTACTCCCCACCATTTGGTCGCCACGGACCAGACGCCGAAGCCGACTTCGGACACGGTCAAATCCGTTCCGGGAAGCGTTCTGTATTTCATTGGGCGAATCTCTCCTTTAGTTATAAATTTTTCTACCATGTTTATCTTATCATGATTGTTTTCCCGGATGAAATCGTTTCGCTACCGTTGTTTCTTACAGCTTTGTGAAAATCGCGTATTCCTGTGAAAAAAGTCATTGAAAAAGACCTCCCTGTGCGGGAAGTCTTCCTCGTTCCTGTGCCGCTTATCTGCCGCCCGGCGTGTTGGCGGGACGCGTCTCGCTTGTTTTGTTGAGCCGCTGCTGGTTCTCTTGCGTGTTGGGCTGTTCGCGTTTTTGCACGTTGCGCGGCGACTGCGGAATGATCCGCCCGACAATGTCGGCCAATTCTTCGGCGACGCCGGCGATCGGCCGCCCCTGCCGGATGTCGGCTGCCATCTCGCGCAGGCGCTGCACCAGGTCCGGGTCTGCGGTGACCAACGCCTGAGCGCCCTGCGGGTCTTCCTTCAGCGCTTCGGCGACGGAGTATTTGACCACGCCCACTTCCGAACGTTCCAGGTGGGCGTTGACGTCAATGCCGACCACGGCCCAACGGCCAGCCACCACCGCCGTCGCGCCATTGACGTTTTTTACCCGGCTGGCCAGTTGCACGAGGCGTTGCGCTTTTGCCTGGGCCGACTGATTGTAAGCGGGCGACGGCGCGGTTTGTTCGACGCGCTGCGTGCGCGGCGCGGTTTTGCCCGGCTGCGGCGCAGCCTGATTGGCGGGAGGTTTGTTGGCTGCATTGCAGGCGGACAGGATCAGACTGAGGGTCAAGACGGCCATTATACGTTTCATTGCGATCATCCTTTCGTGTGCAAGCGTCTGTCGCGGGCCTGTCAGGTTCAGGTTTCAACTCCCGCACAACGGGAATGCAAGTAATACGCAAGTGTATGTGTACCCGTAGTCTTTGCGAACCCGCCTGTTTTCATGCGAAAACCCGCCCTGTCTATCTTCCGTTCCGGCGACATAGACTGAAATGACATCGCCTTACAGCAGACCAAAGCATCCCGGCAACAATTGCATAAGATATACAAGATGGGGATAGGAGGCGAGATCTTGAAAAAAATCTACGTCCTGGACACCAACGTGCTCCTGCAAGATCCACTGGCGATTTATTCGTTCGCAGACAACGAGATCGTCATTCCCGCCGTGGTGTTGGAAGAGATTGACTCCAAAAAGCGCTACATGGACGAGATCGGCCGCAACGCCCGGCATGTGTCCCGGCTGCTCGACAGCTTCCGCGAACTTGGTCATCTGCACCAGGGCGTGGTGTTGAAAACGGGAGGGTCGGTACGGGTCGAGCTGAACCACTCCTCCTTGGGCAAACTGCAAAAACAGTTTCACGAGATGACCAATGACAACCGCATTCTCGCGGTGGCGCTCAATTTGCAGGAAGAAGAAAATCTCTCGCCTGAGGCCCGTCCGGTCATTTTGGTCAGCAAGGACGCCTTGATGAGGGTCAAGGCGGATGCGCTTGGACTGAAGGCCGAAGATTTTTTGTCCGACCGGGTGGTCCGCGAATACTCCAGCATTTACCCCGGATATGAAAAACTGCTGGTGGCTGCCGACGTGATCCAAGTGTTTTACGCCCACCGGCGCATTATGCTGGGAACCTATTTTCCCCAAAAAACGTTTTACCCCAACCAGTTTCTGATTCTCAAGGACGAGTGCAATCCGTCCGTCTCGGCGATCGGCAAGGTGGACGCCGACGCCCGCATGCTGGAGATGCTGGTTGCCGACGACATCCCGATCTGGGGGATCAAGGCCCGCAACGCCCAGCAGCGCATGGCGACCGAACTCTTGTTGCGCGACGACATTCCGCTGGTGACGATGACCGGCAAGGCGGGAACCGGCAAGACGCTGCTCGCGCTGGCGGCGGGACTGTTGCAAATCGAGGATCAGCAAAAGTACAAAAAGCTGCTGGTCGCCCGGCCAATTGTTCCGCTCGGCAAGGACATCGGCTTTTTGCCGGGAGAAAAGGAAGAGAAACTGCGGCCATGGATGCAGCCTATTTATGATAATTTGGAATATTTGTTCAACACCAAAAAGCCCGGCGACCTGGACAAAATCCTCGCCGGGATGGGCAGTATCCAGGTGGAAGCGTTGACCTACATTCGCGGCCGGTCGATTCCGGGGCAGTACATTATCGTTGACGAGGCGCAAAACCTGACCAAGCACGAGGTGAAAACCATCCTGACCCGCGTCGGCGAAGGTTCCAAGATCGTGCTGATGGGTGACCCGGAACAAATCGACCATCCATACCTCGACGAAAGCAACAACGGCTTGACCTATGTGGTGGAGATGTTCAAGGACCAGAAACTGGCCGGCCACATCAAGCTGGAAAAAGGGGAGCGCAGCGTGCTGGCCCAGTTGGCCGCCGACCTGTTATAGGCAGCCGGGGCGGTCCAATGCCGCCCTGTGTGTTTCGGCCAAGCGGGATGAATAAACGGAGAAAATCGGCGGATACTATAGCCATCGAGCCCGGTGGTCAAGAAACAGACACGCGAGCGACTTGCAAGTCACGCTTGTAAGGAGGCGAATCGTCGTGGATGGTCAAGATCACCAGACGAACATCGTCAACGGGGAGCAACCCCGTACTCTTTAGCGTCTCACTCTGTCACGGAGGTAGATGTGCCAAAGAGCATGTTCGGTAACACCCCGGCAAACGGGCTCGATCACGACCGTCTCCCTTCATAAGGGAGGCGGTTTTTTGCGCGGCATATTCGGACTGCCCCTTCCGTAGACATGTAGGGAAAGGGGGAACGGATATGGTCAGCCTGGACTCGTCCATTTCGTTTTTGATTTACGTGACCGCCGTGTCCAGCGCGGCGGCGGGCATCACGGAGGCGCTCAAATCGGTCGTGCCGTTTCTCGGCACCGATTACGAGGCCGAGCAGGATCGGCTGGAGGACCACAACATGGCGGCGAGGTTGTCCGGCTACAAGAAATTCCTCAACCTGGCGATTTCCGTGGCGGCCGCCGGTTGGATTTTCGGGTTGCTCGGACTGGACCCGGCCCTGATTCTCATGGGTGCGCCGTCTGCAACGGTGGAGAAGCCATGGGAAGTGGGGATATGGGTGTGGGGGATCGTCGCGGTGTTCGGTTCGCCGTTTTTTCACTCCTTATTAAAAATTCTGGAGGGATTGAAAAACAACATGACCGAATCGCCGCCGCATCCCAAACCCAAGCAAAAGGTGAGCGGAAAATAAGCCCGTTTGTCCTCCGCCTTCTCCCTTTTCCGCGCCGTACAGCCGTCGCGACATTGTGTCCCCTCCCCGTGGTTTGGTACTATGAAAGGAAGAGACTGTCATCGTATGCCAACGGTCGACAGGGCACACGGAAAGGGGTTTTGTCATGACGATCAAGATTCGGACCTATTCGCTGGGGCCGTTTGAGACCAATGCCTATCTGGTCACCAATGAAGTCACCGGGGAGTCGATCGTGTTCGATCCGGGAATGCAGCCGCAGCCGCTGCTGGAGGCGGTGAAACAGGAGCGGGTGGCGGCCATCCTGCTTACCCACGCGCATCTCGATCACATCGGCGGGTTGAACCAGCTCCGCCGCCAGACGCAAGCGCCTGTCTACATCCACCCGGCCGAACAGAGTTGGTTGACCGATCCTCTCTTGAACGGCTCGGCTCGCTTCGGGTTTGACCCGATTGTCTGCGAACCGGCGGAACGCGAATTGGCCGACGGACAGGTGCTGGAGTTGGCCGGACTGTCCATCCGCGTGCTGCACACACCAGGCCATTCTCCGGGCAGTTGCTCGTTCGTCATCGGGAGGCACTGTTTCGGCGGCGACGTGCTGTTTGCCCAGTCCATCGGACGCACCGATCTGCCCGGCGGCGATTTCGAGACATTGATGGAGAGCATCCAGGACAAATTGTTTGAACTGGACGACGACACCATCGTCTATCCGGGCCACGGGCCGCGCACGACGATTGAGACGGAAAAGATGTACAATCCGTATGTCACCGGCCTGTTGCGGTGAACCTGTGGCCCGCCCATCATGCGCGGTGAGCCCGGGGACGTTTGCGGGCAACCGGCAGTGTCACAGAACGTTCAATCACTGCCAAGGACCTGGACTGGCGAAAACGTCCGCGGATTGGTAAACTGGGGAGTAAGATCTGTGAAAAATGTCATACCATCCTCACTCATTCAGGAGGGATTCACATGTTCGGACTATCACTTAGCTCCTTGATGCTGATCATCATCATGGTCAGCCTGTCCGCCTCCGCCCTGCTCATCTGGTATTGGGCGAAAAAAGACGGCCAGTTTGATGATGTCGAGGGCGTCAAGTACCGTATGCTGGAAGACGACGAGAGCATGTTCCGCGACAATCAGCGGGAACTGCCCAACACGTGACGGGCGGTTGACCGATATCACAGGCAAGGCGAAAAGGTGGTGAAAACCGCCTTTTTTTGTTATTCGGCCTGCCGTTCACCTGAGCAATCCCAACAGGTCGTACGACAGCTTGAGCGTCAGTTGTTGATGGTCGAGCGTCAGGCTCTTCACCTGGATGTTGGGGTCGATCAACGCCGGATAAAAGCCGAGGTCGTACGAATTTTCCAACTCCTGTACGGTGGTGTCCGGCAGGGAGAACCCGTCGAACAGCAGTTGGTTGATGTGAAATTTCAGCACGGTAGGGGAGACAAGTTCGTAATGGCCGACCACCCGCAGGTTCATCTGGTCGTAGCTGCCGTCGACGATCAGTTGGTTGTCCGTGAACTGGAAGCGGGACTGTTTGAAGATGTCGTCCTTGGAGGCGAGAAACCGGTTGAACTCGTCTTCGCCGATCACCACCGTCCCGTTCAGCAGGTCGAAGCGCTCCCGGTCGGATGCGAGCAACTCGGGCAGTTGCCCCATCACGTTGGACAGGGTGTTGAAGAACCGGTGGAATGCGGGCAGTCCCCGGCTGTTCCAGTCGGCGATCAGATGATCCATCAGCGATTGCACGGCCGTCGGATCGGACAGTTTGGCCAGGTTTTCTTCCTTGGCTTTTTGGATCGCCAGGATTTTCGTCAATTGTTGCTCGAAGTGCTGGCGGACGAGGACAACCTTGCTCAGACGGTCTTGCTTGTCCGCCAACAGCTTTGCCGCTTTTGCGCGCTCTGCCTGGAAGCTCTCCAGTTTGCCCATGTCTTTCTCGAACAACAGTTGCAGGAAGTCGACCACCATGAGGAAATCGTTGAAATTGTCCGTGTCAAACAGCAGTGTCAGAAGAGTGGCGCGCTCGCCGGTATAGTAGGCGCGGGCGACGTCTCCGGCGTGCCGCCGCATGGACGCAATCACCAGCGCCTGTTTCTTCAGCTCGATGTCGAGGCGGGCCAGTTCTGACTGCAGGCGGTCCTCTTCCTGTTTGATCAGGGCGAGATTGCGTTGTAGTTCTGCTTGCGTCAGATGTTGCTGCAAGATCACCTGTTCAAGCGGAAGCGGGTCCTGCGCCCGGGTAACGGGCGGAGGGAAGAGCAACAAAAAGGCCAGGGCCAGGAACAAGCATCTTCTCATACGGTCACCTTCAAAAGGAACTGTTTTGATCAGCCGGCTGCGGAACCGGGATGACATCCCTTTCTTGATTTCAGAATCGTCGGCATGGTAAAATTCATGAACATGCTGGCGAGATCTCTCTCTTCATCATATGGCGTTATGGATTCATTATAACGACCCGGACCTGGTTTTGTGTGCGAAAACGCAAAAAAAGGATCACGTGAACATACAGGAGCAAGGAAACATGGCAGACGAACTGCTTGCGATCATACAAGGTGAAATCGGGCAAAGCGCCTGCAAGGCGATTCCGTTCGCGCGTTTCATGGAACTGGCGCTGTACCATCCGCGATACGGGTATTATATGTCAGAAAAGCCGAAAGTAGGAAAAGAGGGCGATTTTTTTACCAGCGCGACTGTCCATCCCGTCTTCGCCGAAACGCTGGCTGACGCGGTCATCGGGATGTGGCGCAAGGCGGGGATCGACCGCCCGGCGCTGGTGGAGGCGGGCGGCGGCACCGGCGCGCTGGCCAGGAACATGGTCCGGCGGATCGCCGAAGCGGCTCCCGATCTGTACCGGCAGATGCGGCTCGTGCTGATCGAGTCCAGCCCGTACCATCGCCGCCTGCAACAGGAGGCGCTGGCCGAGGTTACGGTCGAGAAGTGCTGGTACGACTCGGTGGAGGCGGCGGCCGAGGCGGAACGGGTGGAAGGCGTGGTGGTCTCCAACGAGTGGTTTGACGCCTTTCCCGTCCATCTCGTGGAGCGGCACAGACAGGGCTGGCGCGAGGTGGGAGTCGGCTGGGACAGTGCGGCAGAGCGCCTCGTGGAAACGTATCTGCCGGCGCTGACGGATGAAGTGGCCCGGTACCTGGAGCGGGAACCGCTGCCCAAACTTCCGGCCGGCACGCGGATCGAGCTGAACCTCGGGATGCGCGGCGCGGTGGAGGCCGTCTCGCGGCTGCTGGCGCGCGGGTACGTGATTACGATCGATTACGGGGATACGGCGGAGGACTTGTACCATCCGAGCAGGCGGCGGGGGACGCTGATGTGCTATTACCGGCATCAGGCGATCGAAGATCCGTTCGTCCGGGTGGGAGAGCAGGACATGACGGCCCATGTCAACTTTTCCGCCTTGATGAAGTGGGGGGAAGCGGCGGGACTGGCGCCGCTAGCCCTGATGCGGCAGGATCAGTTTTTGATCAAGGCGGGCATTTTGCACAAGGCGCAGGCCCACAACGACCGCGATCCGTTTACCAGCGAGGCAATGAAGCGCAACCGGGCCATCCAGCAACTGATTTTGCCCGGAGGCATGGGCGGCGTGTTTCGCGTCTTGATTCAGTCCAAGGAGATCGCGCCTGATGAGCGGGTCATCTTTTAGCCGCTGGCCGGGCATTTTGGCCGCAAACTACCGCGTTCAACCGAAAGAGAAGGAACAAAAAAACCGGGGAGATCATCCCCGGTTTTGTTCGATTCGTTTACAACATCAGTTGTGCGAGCGAGTGTTCCCCGCCGCCGGGCGGCATCAAGAAGAACGTGTAATAGGTGAAACCGACGAAAGATAAGAACATGAATCCGAAAAAGATCTTCAAGTACGTCTTCTCGGACAATTGCATGTAGCTGAGCGCTACGAACACAGCGGTCAACGCGAAGAACAACAGGGCCATGGCCATCAGTTTGCCCCAGAGAGCCATCAGCGCAATCATCAAGGTCCAAAATCCGAGAACGCGATACATGCGATCCATTCCGTATCCCCCCTTTGGCAATATTTCCATGCAAACGATTCCTTTCCCATTATAAGGGACAGGTTTGCGGCGTGTAAACGGGAAGGTATGACGGTTTTTTGACATCAACAGGCATGTAGCCGTCGCAGGGTCTTCGGGCCCGGCGGCGAACAAGTCATGCGTGAACCTGTTTCAGGCGCACGACGGTGTAATTGCACGACTGGCATCCGGTCTGCATGGAATCGTCTTCATGTAACTCAATCTCTCCAAAATACACCTCAAATATTCCTGCCAAAAGGGCGTTGTGCATTTTGCACACACTGGCGGGGAACCGTTTCACCACTTCGTAGAACGTGCAGTTGAATACCCGGAAGCGGATGCGTCCATCCTCCATCAATTCGATATCCGGATTGAGGCCTTGCGCGACAATCAGGCGCTGAATGCTTTCCAATGCCTTTTCCAACGGAAGCGTGGAGGGGTCGAGATGATTCTCGGCGATCGCCCGTTTGGCTGCTTCCATGCCCATGCGGCGTCCCATCTTGATCAGCGCGCTCTCGCCTGCTTCCCCGAGAGAGGCCAGTGCTTCAATCGCGATATTGGCGAGAAACTGGTAATCGCGCGGCGGGAACTGCAAACTGACGACTTGATCGGACACGGAATAGAGACGGCTCGGCCGTCCGCCTTTCCCGCTCTTGTCCGAAACGGATGTGAGCAGGTCGACATCTTCCAGTTTGCTCAGGTGCAAGCGGGCGACGTTGGGATGGATGGAAAAGTGGTCAGCAATCTCCTGGACGGTGACCGCCTCCCGTTTGGACGCAATGAATTGATAGATGGAAAAGCGTGTAGGATCTGCCAGAGCACTAGTAAGTTTCTGGGCATCATTTTCCATGCGCTTCCCCCCTTTCAGGATATTCATGTCGATTTATAGTTTAAATGATTTTTCTAGCGTTGTTAAGCTTTTTACATGTAAACACCTTGTGACAAAGCTTACGAACAAAATATCTTATATTAAACACTATTGACACAGTGTAAAATAGAAGACTATAATGTACTTGAAAAAAGTAAGAAGTAAGCGTGGAAATGAATGGGTGAAACGGAGGGATTGGTAATGGCAACCGCTGCCAAATTGACGTTTTTTACATATCCGAGTTGCACGTCCTGTCGCAAGACCAAAGCATGGCTGAGTCAAAACGGAATTAAGTACGAAGAGCGGCATCTTTTCAAGAATCCTCCGACAGTGGAAGAGCTTCGCGAAATGATCAAGATGACGACAAACGGGCTTGACGAGATTCTTTCCACTCGCAGCAATAAATTCAAGGATCTGGATGTGGACATCAACGAAATGAGGCTCAACGAACTGCTTGCGCTGCTGAGCGAAGAACCGCGCCTCTTGAGACGGCCCATCCTGACCGACGGCGAGAACCTGATCGTCGGATACAATCAATCGGCGATGAAATGCTTATTGTAAAACGGGGACGACGCGATCGTTCCCGGTTTTTTTGTTCCGAAAAGGTGCTACAATGAAACAAAAACGGGAAGGTTCCCGAGAGAAAGGATGCTCGCAGACCATGCAAACGATAGACGTACGGGAGACGGACGGGATTGCCCTGATTACCCTCAACCGGCCCCATGTCCGCAACGCGATCAGCCTGGAGATGGCCGACGAACTGCGCGAGACGCTTAAGCGCTATCGGACGGACGAGCGGATCAAGGTGGTCGTGTTTACCGGCGCGGGAAGCGCGTTTGTCTCCGGCGGCGATCTGGAACAGTTCATGTCCGCGCGCGGGGCAAAACAGGCATTGCCTTTGCTTGCGAGAGTGGGAGAACTCCTGACTGTGATCGATGACTATCCCAAGCCGACGATTGCGATGATCAACGGCACGGCGGTAGGCGGCGGTTGTGAATTCGCCGCGTCCTGCCACTTCCGCTTCGCCAGCGAGACGGCGGTGCTGGGATTCGTGCAGATCGGGCTTCACATCACCACCGGCTGGGGCGGCGGCAGCCGCCTGCTGGCCAAGCTTCCCGAATCCCGGGCCTTGGCGATGCTGTTGACCGGGGAGCGATTCAGCGCCGCCGAAGCGCACGCGCTCGGTTTCGTCGACCGTGTCTGTCCGCCGGAAAAACTGGAAGAGACTGTCTTGGCGTTCGCCCGTCAGATCGCTGCCCGGCCGTTGTCGGGGATTGAAGCGTACATGCGGATGCTCATGTGGAAACGGTCCGGTCTCAGCCGTGAGGAGTGCGTCCAAAGAGAGATCGAACAGTGCGCCGGGCTGTGGGGCAGCGAGCAGCACGTGGCCAGTGTGGAACGTTTTCTCAACAAAAAGTAGTTTGGCGCAAGTAAGAGGGCTTGCAAGAGATTCCCTTCCGTTTAAACGGCGAAATGGTTGGAGATACTTTTTCTAGCAGACAGCGATTCTACGAGAATTGCGAAAAGCATAGGATGAAGTACATCAACCTCATTAGCATACGGGAGGGACATCACATATGGTAGCTGCACGACAAGACGCTTGGACGGAAGACGACGATCTGGTGCTGGCCGAAGTGACGCTCCGCCATATTCGCGAAGGCGGGACGCAGCTTGCGGCCTTTGAAGAGGTGGGCCAGCGGCTGGGACGTACCGCAGCCGCTTGTGGTTTTCGCTGGAACAGCACGGTTCGCAAGCGCTACGACGCCGCCATCGCCATCGCCAAGAGCCAGCGGCAGCAATTGAAAAAGAACGGGCGATTGCTTGCGGGCGCCGATTTGGCCGCCAAAGGCGCAGGGGCCCAGCCGGGTCCGGCACCCGGCACCGCCGCGACGGCGACAGACGAGGACTACGCGCTGGAGACGGCAATCCGCGCGCTGATGAACCAGAAGGAGAGGCTTCGTAATCTTAGGCAGTTGGAGCAGGAGTTGCAAAAAAAAGACAGCGAGATAAAAGAGTTGCAGGAAGAGAACAACAGGCTGAGACGGGAATTGGAAGAGGTGCGGGGAGTGAACGAAGATTACCAGGCGCTCTTGCAGATCATGGAGCGGGCCCGCAAACTAGCGTTTTTGCAGGAAGAGGAAGCTCACCCGAAGCCGGTGTTTAAAATGGACGCCAACGGCAATCTGGAGCGCGTCGAGTAACCCGCGCAAACAAAAAAGAAGCGGCGAACCGCTTCTTTTTTGTGTTTGACGGCTGAGCGGGGCACGGCTGACCTATTCCTGCATGCCGACGCCTTCCGGCAGCCAGACGTACGGATTTTCGCCGCGGTCGCGGATCGGGTTGTACTTGACCGGCTTGAATCCCATTTTGATCCAGAACTCGTCGGCGCGACACCGCGAGTTGGTCTTGATCGGCGCGCCGAAACTTTTGGCGTGGTTGACCAAGGCCGTGCCCATGTCCCGGCCGCGGTAGGCGGGCAACACTTCCAGTTTCCACAGTTCGTAATAATCCTGTGCCGGTGTAAAGTAACGGTCGTACTTGCCGTCAATTTTGTACAGACTCATTCGGGCAACCAACCGATTGTCGTCGTAAATGCCGTAGAACGGCGATTCGGAGTCGTTTTCGACAATGTTTGCCTCCAAATCTTCCTTCATCGACAACTCTTCCAGGCCGAACTCACGGAATGCCTGGAATTCCTCCAACGTCTTGTAGTTGATGCGTAAGCGCTTCACTTCGTACATCGTCTCACTCCTCTCGTGGCGGGTGCCTTGGGACTCGTTATCTCTATTATACACGAAGACGGCCGCAAATGGGCGATGGGATGTGCGGGAATGACGCCGGAAGGAAATGAATTCGTTTCCATGCAAGGATTTTGCATTTTCCTGCTAGAACAATACAAAAAAGCATGGCAAAATAAAAGGTAACCTACCATGAAGGGAGAGTCGCCATGCAGAAAGTGCTTATCGCCAATCGCGGGGAAATTGCCCGGCGGATCATCCGCACGTGCAAGGCCCATGGCGTCGCCACCGTCGCCGTCTACTCGGAAGCGGACAGCGCGATGCCGTTCGTGCGCGAGGCCGACGAAGCCGTCCTGATCGGACCGCCGCCTGTTCCGCAAAGTTACCTGAATATTGACGCCATTATCGCCGCCGCCAAATCGACCGGCGCGGACGCGATCCATCCGGGATACGGGTTGCTGTCGGAAAACGCGGTGTTTGCCAAACGGTGCCGCGACGAAGGACTTGTCTTTATCGGTCCCTCTCCGGATGTCATCGCCAAGATGGGGGACAAGGTGACGGCGCGCCAGATCATGCGCGACGCCAACGTGCCGATCGTTCCGGGGTACGAAGGGCAAATGGAGACGGCTGACGAAGCAATCGCCCGCGCCCGCGAGATGGGGTATCCGGTCATGCTCAAAGCCAGTGCCGGAGGCGGCGGGATCGGCATGCAGGTCTGCCACAGCGACGAGGAACTGCGCCAGGCCTTTCAGTCGGCCAAGGGCAGGGCCAAGGCGTATTTCGGCAACGATACGATGTTTTTGGAAAAGTATGTGCAAAACCCGCACCATATCGAAGTGCAGATCGCAGCCGACCAACATGGGCAGATTCTCCACCTGCTGGAGCGGGAGTGTTCGATCCAGCGACGCCATCAGAAAGTGCTGGAAGAGAGTCCCTCCCCGTTTTTGGACGACGCGACGCGCGAACGGATTTGCCAAGCCGCCGTCGACGCCGCCCGCGCGGTGGCGTACACTGGTCTGGGCACCGTGGAGTTCATCATGGACGACGAGAAGAATTTCTACTTCCTGGAAATGAACACGCGGTTGCAGGTGGAACATCCGGTGACCGAAGAGATGACCGGGCTGGATCTGGTCGCGATGCAACTGGACATCGCGCGAGGCAAGCCGCTTGGGCTTCAGCAGTCGGACGTGAAGGCGTTGCGCCACGCCATCGAGTTGCGCGTCTACGCCGAGGACCCAAAGAGCTTTTTGCCGTCTCCGGGCAAGATTGAGGAGTACAAACCGCCCCGGATGGAACACGTGCGCATCGACGACGGAGTGGAGGCGGGTGTGCAGGTGACGCCGTTCTACGACCCGATGATCGCCAAAGTGATCGTCACAGGCGCAACCCGCGAGGAAGCGGTGGCGAGGGCGACCGAAGCGCTGAAAGCGTTTACGATCACCGGTATCAAGACCAACCTGCCGTTTTTGCTGGAAGTCTTGGAGGACGCCGGTTTCCGTCAGGGGTTGTACACGACCCAATTCGTTCAAAATCGAAAACAATAAGCATGGGCCCAAGATTGGCACAAGGGAAAAGGAGCGAACGAGCATGAAAAACGTAACGGCAAACATGGCTGGAACCGTAATCAATCTGCTGGTACAGGTCGGCGACAACGTCACCGCCGGACAAGACGTGGTGATGCTGGAATCGATGAAAATGGAAGTGCCGGTGCAAGCGGAAGCAGACGGCAAAGTCGTCGAAGTGAAAGTGCAAGTCGGCGATTTCGTCAACGAGGGAGACGTCATGCTGGTACTGGAGTAACCATCCGTATCGCACGTAAACAAACTGAGCGCTCGCTAGGTTTGGCGAGGAGGGGGAAGGCGCATGGATGTGCGGATTTATGAAGTGGGGCCCCGCGACGGACTGCAAAACGAGCGAGAGGTGGTGCCGACGCCGGTCAAAATCGCATTGATCAACCACCTGGCTGCCGCCGGACTTCGCTATATCGAAGCCAGTTCGTTCGTCAACCCGAAGTGGATTCCGCAACTGGCGGACGCGGTCGACGTGATCAACGGGATTGAGAAGCCGCCCGGCGTCACGTATTCGGCCCTGGTGCCCAATCTGCGCGGGTTGGAGCGGGTCAAGGAAACCGATCTAAAAGAGATCGCCGTGTTCATGTCGGCGAGCGAGACCCACAACCGGAAGAACATCAACAAGTCGATCGCCGACACCTACCCGGTGCTGGCCGAAGTCGTCGACGCCGCCAGGGCGATGGGGCTTCGCGTGCGCGGGTACGTTTCCACCGTCTTCGGCTGTCCGTACGAGGGCGATGTGCCGATCGAGAGCAGCTTGCGGGTGACGGAGAAACTGCTCGCCATGGGCGTCTACGAAGTCTCTATCGGCGACACGATCGGGGTGGCGACACCCAGACAGGTACATGAGAAATTTGCGGCGCTTGTGAAAGAATTTACGACTGAGCGCTTGGCCGCCCACTTTCACGATACGCGCGGCACCGGGTTGGCTAACGTGGCTGCGGCTTTGGACGAGGGCATCCGCACCTTTGACAGCTCGATCGGCGGGCTGGGCGGTTGTCCGTACGCGCCCGGCGCGGCGGGCAACATCGCCACCGAAGATCTGGTGTACATGCTGGAGGGGATGGGCTATCGGACCGGTGTCGACCTGGATGCGCTGACGCAGGCGGGGGCCTACATCCAGGCGCAGTTGGGCCGGACGTTGCCATCGAAGGTGTTGCAGGCCCAGTGCGCGGCGCGTACACAAGCGTAAGCGGAGAGGAGAATCCCGATGACCACCAGTTTTCGCAAAGAAGGGCAGATCGGCGTACTTACAATCGAGCGGCCGGATGTCTACAATTGTTTGAATCTTGACACGTTGCTGACGATGCGGCAGCACATCGCCGAGATTGCGCTGGACAAGGAAGTGCGCGTCGTGATCGTCACCGGCGCGGGCGAGAAGGCGTTTTGCGCCGGTGCTGACCTGAAAGAGAGGCGGACGATGACCGAACAGCAGGTGCAGCGCTTTATCCGCACCATCCGCGACACGTTTACCGAGCTGGAGCGGCTGCCGAAGCCGGTGATCGCCGCGATCAACGGTGTGGCCTTCGGCGGCGGCACCGAGCTGGCCCTGGCCTGCGACCTCAGGGTGATCAGCGAGACGGCGCAGATGGGACTGACCGAGACCTCACTCGGCATCATTCCCGGCGCAGGCGGCACACAGCGGCTGCCGAGGCTGATCGGCAAGGGCAAGGCGAAGGAACTGATCTTTACCGCGCGGCGCGTCTCGGCACAGGAGGCCTTGGAGATCGGGCTGGTCAACCGGGTGGTGCCGGCCGGCCAGGTGATGGCTGGCGCGTTGGCTTTGGCGGAAGAGATCGCGGCCAACGCCCCGATCGCGCTGGCCCAGGCCAAGTACGCCATCGACTTCGGAATGGACGTCGATCTGTCCACCGGGCTTGCCATCGAAAGCAACGCCTACCAGGTGCTGATTCCGACCCAAGACCGGCTGGAAGGGCTGGAAGCCTTCAAGGAGAAGCGCAAGCCCGTCTACCGGGGAGAATAGGGGAGAGAGGGAGGAAAATCATGAGCAAACAGCTTGACGATACGCTTCGCGAACGGATCGCCCAGGTACACAAGGGCGGCGACGAGAAATACCACGAAAAGCTGAAGGAACAAAACAAACTGTTTGTCCGCGACCGGCTGAAACTGTTGTTCGACGACGATTTCATGATTGAGGACGGCTTGTTCGCCAACTTCATGGCCGGTGACCTGCCGGCGGACGGGGTCGTCACCGCCATCGGCAAAGTCAACGGGCAAACCGTCTGCGTCATGGCCAACGACTCGACGGTAAAAGCGGGGTCCTGGGGGTCCCGCACGGTGGAGAAAATCATCCGCATCCAGGAGACCGCCGAAAAAATGCGCGTGCCCCTGATCTACCTGGTGGACTCGGCCGGGGCGCGGATTACCGACCAACTGGAGATGTTCCCCGGCCGTCGCGGCGCGGGCCGGATTTTCTACAACCAGGTGAAGCTGTCCGGCAAAATCCCGCAAATCTGCCTGTTGTTTGGGCCGTCGGCGGCGGGCGGCGCCTACATCCCGGCGTTTTGCGACATCGTGATCATGGTGGACAAAAACGCCAGCATGTACCTGGGCTCGCCGCGCATGGCGGAGATGGTGATCGGCGAAAAAGTCACGCTGGAAGAGTTGGGCGGCGCGCGGATGCACTGCTCGGTGAGCGGGTGCGGCGACGTGCTGGCCGCCAACGAGGAAGAAGCGATCCAACTGGCCCGCCGCTATCTGACGTTCTTCCCGGCCAACTATACGGAGAAACCGCCGGTGGCGGAAGCGAAAGCGCCCAATCCGCAGGCGAAAGACATCGCCGCGATTGTGCCCGAGAACCAGAACGCGCCGTTTAACATGCACGACTTCATCGACGCGCTGGTGGACGAAGGCTCGTTTTTCGAGATCAAGAAATTGTTTGCCCAGGAGATCATCACCGGTCTGGCCCGCCTCGACGGCAAACCGGTGGGGATCGTGGCCAACCAGCCGCGCGTCAAAGGTGGCGTGCTGTTCGTCGACTCGGCCGACAAGGCGGCCCGCTTCATCACCTTGTGCGACGCGTTTAACATCCCGCTCTTGTTCCTCGCCGATGTGCCCGGCTTCATGATCGGCACGGCGGTGGAGCGGGCCGGCATCATCCGCCACGGGGCCAAGATGATCTCGGCGATGGCGGAGGCCACTGTGCCGAAAATCTCGGTGATCGTGCGCAAGGCGTACGGCGCGGGGCTGTACGCCATGGCCAGCTCGGCGTTTGAGCCGGACGCCTGCCTGGCGCTGCCGGGGGCGCAAATCGCCGTCATGGGGCCGGAAGCGGCGGTCAACGCGGTGTACAGCAACAAGATCCAGGCGATCGAGGACCCGCAGGAGCGGCAACAGTTCATCATGGAAAAGCGGCGCGAGTACCAGCAGGACATCGACATCTACCTGCTTGCTTCCAACCTGATCGTCGACGGCATCGTGGCCCCGTCCGACCTGCGCCGGGAGCTGATCAACCGTTTTGCCGCCTACAGTAACAAGCGGCAGGTGTTCTCCGAGCGCAAACATCCGGTGTATCCGGTGTAATCCGGTATCTATCTTCACGCGAACAAGGGCTGCCCCAGACAAAGGGCAGCCCTTGTGTCGCTTGGCAGAGCATTACACGTTTTCTGTTGCCCTTGTTTCCTCCGATGCAAAATACACCCTGACCTCCACCAGATCCACGATGCTGCCGTCTTTTGCGCTGCGGGCGTATACCCACAATGCGCCGCCACGGGTGGTCGGCATCCGGTCAAAGGGGAGCGACGAAGAAAAATATCCGTAAGCGGGGGCTCCCTCCCATGCAGTCATGAAACGTTCATTGGATACCGCCACATGGTTGTCGTCTCGAATCTGCATCAGTACATTGGCTTCAAAAACGCGCGCAAATCCTTCCACCCGGACCCCGCTTTCGATCCTGTCTCCGGGAAGAGGGCGAATGACCGCGATATTTCTCGACGAGGGGAGCGGGATAAGCAGGCGAAAACCGGGATACATCACATCGACAGAGAACCCGGGCCGCCCTGCGTTTGCCGCGACGATCCTGCTGAGCGGAATTTGCAATTGCCGTGAAATCCGCGACAAGGTATCCCCTTGTACAACTTCATACACGAACGCTGGAACCCACAGCGCCTCCCCGGTAAAAATCAGGTTCGGATCTTGAATGTTGTTTACCCCTGCCAGCAAATCTGCATGTGCCTGAAACCGTTGGGCAATCGAATAGAGTGTATTCCCCTGTCCCACAAGGTAAATGGTGCGGTAAGGCCGGATTGCCGGTGTCGGCGCCACCAGCGTCCATCCTGGATAGATCAGATTGAAGTCTGTGACAGGCGGATACAGGGCATTCGCCTGCTGAATGGCATCTACTTGGCTGCCAAATCGCGCAGCAATCGAATACAGCGTATCCCCGGGCTGAACCGTGTAAACAACATGTGTCTCGCGCACAACGGTCATCCGAACTTCACTCCTCATCAGGGCAGTCGTCTCATCCATGTTATGCGCCTATTGAGGAAAGGGATCGTAAAGGTCGCCACGTTTCTCTCTTCGTCTCGCTTGTTTCCCAACGCTATCTTTTTATGCTATATTTATGGCAATATCACCGGATGGAAAACGGGTATGGAGGATCGAGAATGCGGGTGGCGATTATTGGCGGGGGAGCGGTCGGCCTGCTGTTTGCGGCGCGGCTCGTGTTGGGCGGCCTGGACGTGCGGCTTGTGACACGCGGAGCGGAACAGGCGGACGTGTTGCGGCGCAAGGGCGCCATCCTTAGGACGCTGGACGGCGAGGAGCGCGCGGTTTTGCTCAGGGCGGTGCCGTTTGACGGCCGGTTGCCTGAGGCCGATGTTTATCTGTTGGCTGTAAAACAGGCAGACGTGGCGACCGTGCTTAAGGCGTTCGCCTCGATTCCTCCGGCGGCGCGGGTGATTGCGCTGCAAAACGGCATGGGGCATCGCGAATTGCTGGAACAGGCGGTTTCTCGTGAGCAATTGTTTTTTGGCATCAACACCGAGGGGGCGCGGCGGCTGTCCCTTGCGGAAGTGGAACACACCGGGCGCGGGATGGTGCAGATCGGGCCGTGGGACAGGCGGACACAGCGCGACGAGAGGGTGGCGGCGTTTGTCGAAGCGGCCAACCGCTGCGGCATCGACGCACGCTGCGTCGCGGAAACGGCCAGTCTCGCCTGGCGCAAACTACTGGCCAACGCATTGATCAATCCGCTCACCGCCGTGTTTGACGTCACCAACGGAGAGTTGCTGGCTTCCCCCTTGACCGTCGAGTTGATGCGGCGGTTGTTTGCCGAAGCCAGCCGGGTGGCGCTGGCCGAGGGACAAAAAATCGGCGAATCCGATTGGCAGGATATTCTGTCGATTTGCCGAAATACATCCCGAAATCACTCATCGATGCTGCAAGACTTGCGCAAGGGAAGGCCGACGGAGATCGAGGCGATCAACGGCTACATCGCAAGGAAGGGAGCAGAATACGGGATTCCGACACCCATGCATGAGACAATACGCCGTACGGTTCTCTTGAAGTCAGGTCTGCGGCTGGCAAAGGGAGAGGTCTGCCGTGACCGTTCTGGCTAAATTAGGGGCGTTTGTTGTGGGAATCCTGACGGCGTTTCCGTTTCTCACTTTCGCATTGGTGTACGTCATCGTCTACGCGTGGAAAAAGGACAAGCGTCGTGCTCTCAATTGGTCCGTCACCATCACCAACCTGTTTTTGATGCATGCGGTATCCGTTGCCTACGACCTGATGTGGCCGGGTACGTGGTCGGTCTGGTGGTGGATTGCGGCGATGTTTGTCACCCTGGTTGTCTGTCTGGCCTGGCTGCAAATCAGGGTGCGCGGCAAAGTGTCGCTCCGCAAGATCGGCTTTTCCGCCTGGCGCCTTTCGTTTCTTCTCTTCTGTCTGGGATACGTGGTGTTGTTCAGTGCGGGCATCTGGAAAACCATGCAGGTTGGCTAACGACATAGGTTGCGGAAAGAAGGTGTAGAGGATGCGGCTTCCCATCGAACTGATCGGCAACAAAATTCGGGCGATTCGGAAAGAAAAAGGGCTTACGCTGGAGATGATGGCCGCCAAGACAGGGCTGAGCAAAGGTTTGCTCTCCCAGGTGGAACGCGGCGTCTCCCAGCCGTCGCTCGAATCGCTGTGGCGGATCACCAGGGCGCTGGAGTCGTCCATTGTCTGTTTTTTTGAAGAAATCGAGCAACACCGCGTGCATGTCGTGCGCAAGGACAAGCGGCGACGCATCCAGTTTCCCGACTCCAGCGGAACGTATTCGCTGCTTTCGGCCGGCGGGGGCAGGCTGGGCATGCTTGAGGTCCGGCTTCGGCCGGGTGAGGCGGTGCGCGATCGGTTTATCCAGCAGGAGGGAGAAGAGTGCCTGGTGGTGACTGGCGGGGAAGTAGAGGTGCTGGTCGGCGACGAGGAACTCCGTTTGCAGACAGGGGACAGTTTGTTGTTCGACGGTTCACAGCCGCGTGTCGTCACCAACACGGGCAAAGAGGAAGCGGTGATCGTCTGGAGTTTCAACTCGCCGCTCGTGTAAAGGAACAGCCGCAACAAAAAAGGGCAGCCCATCGGAGCGGGTTGCCTTGTTTTGCGTTTGGGCCTGGCGTGATATAATGCGAGAAGAAAACGAGAGGAAAGAAGGAACCGCATGATGAAGATTCGCAGCGTCTCGCTTCCCCAGGCCAACCGGTTGACGGACGACTACATGAGTGGGAAGATGCGGGCTGCTTCCTTTTTTGTCTATCAACCATATGAAGCAGCCGCGTATCGGGAGCGGCTCGCCTATCTGAGACAACGCCCACTTCCCCACCGGGAGCGGCTGGCAGACGGATTGGCCGCCTACAACCGACAAATCGGCAACCATGCCGCTGCGCTCGCCAATATCGAGTGTTTGCGTGAAAAAGATACATATGTGGTGGTGGCCGGCCAGCAGGCGGGCGTGCTGACCGGGCCGCTGTACACGATTCACAAGGCTGTGAGCCTGATCCAGACTGCGCGGCGGCTGTCGTCAGAATGGGGAGTGCGGGTGGTGCCGGTCTTCTGGATTGCCGGCGAAGACCACGATTTGGACGAGATCAACCACGTCTATGCCGTGCACGACGAGACCCGGGTGGTCAAACACAAGCTGGAGTTAAACAAGCGCGGGCGGGTGTCGGCCAGCATGCTGGCGGTGGACGACGACGTTCTCACCGGGTTCGTCGACCGGTTTCTCGCCGAGGAAACGGAGACGAATCATACCGGAGCGCTGCGAGAATTGTTGTACTCGACCGCCCGCAGCGCAGGGACGCTGGTGGAATGGTTCGCCCGGATCATGGCCCGGCTGTTCGGCAAGCATGGCCTGGTGCTGCTGGAGTCGTCGTCTGATTGGGTACGCGAATTGGAAGCCCCTGTCTTTCGTCAGGTGATCGAGCGAAATGAAGCGATTGCCGCGCTGTTGCAACAGGCGCTTGGCCAGATCGTGACGGCTGGGTACCAACCGCAGTTGCAGGTGGAACCGAACGGGGCCAACCTGTTCATCTACGAGGCGGGTGAGCGGCTGTTGCTGGAGAGAGAGGGGGAGCGCTTCGTCACCAAAGACGGGCGTTACGCGTACAGCCGAGCCGAGTTGCTCGCGCTGACGGAGCAGGCCCCCGCGCGATTCAGCGCCAATGTCGTCTCCCGTCCGCTGATGCAGGAGCATCTTCTGCCGACGCTCGCTTTTATCGGGGGGCCCGGCGAAATCGCCTACTGGGCGTTTTACAAGCACGTGTTTGCGGAACTGGGCTACCGCTTGCCGATTGTGCTCCCCCGTTTGTCGGTCACGTTGCTGGAGGGAGCCGTGGAGCGATTGTTGGGCCAGCTTGGGCTGTCCGTGGAAACGGTGTTGACCGGATTTGCCGCCTGGAAAGAGGAGTGGCTGAAGCGGAGCGAACCCGACCCGTTAAGCCAGCGATTTATCGAGACACGCCAGGCCATTGAAAACCTGTATCGGCCGCTGGTCGAAGACGTGGTGCGGGCGGATGCCGGTTTGCGCGAACTGGCTGAAAAAAACGTCTCCAGAGTGTTGGGGCAGGTGGATTTTTTGCAGGAGCGGCTGAGACGTTCCCTGCTCCAGCGAGAAGAAGTGTCCTGTAGACGGTTGATGCGCGTGGAAGCAGCGTTGCTTCCGGAAGGGGTGTGGCAGGAGCGGAAACTCTCCTTCTTCTCTTTTGCCAACAAGTATGGGCTATCCCTGCTTGATCGGCTCGTGGAGGCGCCGTTTGCGCTGGACGGAACCCATCAAATTGTCTATCTGTAAAGAAAATACGTCAAACGTTCCGAACAGGATGCCAACTCTGATTTTGAGTTGGCGTTTTTGTTCGCTCCGCAAAAAAACATTTTCACCATGTATTGATTGTTTTCCAATTTGCAATGCTAGGTACTGTATATTTCCGGATTGGGGAGTGTTATCGTGGCCAGAGAAGCAGGACGCTTGGATTCGTTAATCATCGGGATTGACGTCGGTTCCACGACCGTCAAGGCGACCGTAGTAAACCCGAACAACAGGGAAATCCTTTGGTCAGACTATCAGCGCCATCATACGAAGCAGGCGGAAAAGGTGCTGGAATTCCTCGTTGAGATTGGCAACCGGTTTGCCGACATCAGGCAGGAAAACATCCGCGTCTTTATGACGGGTTCGGGGGCCGGCCCGATTGTCGAGCACATTGGAGCGAAGTTCGTGCAGGAAGTGAATGCCGTGACGATGGCGGTGGAACACCTGCACCCTGATGTTGGCAGCGTGATTGAACTGGGAGGACAGGACGCGAAAATTATCATTTTCAAAGTGAACGAGGAAACAGGTGACAAGCAGGCCCTTACCTCGATGAACGACAAGTGCGCGTCCGGGACAGGAGCGACGATCGACAAGTGCATGATCAAGGTGGGCATGCCGATGGAGGAAGTGGGCCGACTCCATTTTGATGATACAAAATTGCACCATGTGGCTGCCAAGTGCGGCGTGTTCGCCGAGACGGACATCGTCAATCTGGTGAAGAGCGGGATTCCCTCTGCAGAAATTATGTGCTCCCTGGCGGATGCCATCGTGATGCAGAACCTGTCTGTTCTCACCCGCGGAAACACGCTGCGGCACCGCGTTCTTTTGCTGGGCGGCCCCAATACCTATCTGCCTTTTTTGCAAGAATGCTGGCGGAAGCGAATCCCTCAGACGTGGGAAGAGCGTGGGTACGATTACCCTAAAGACATCCCGATCGAAGAACTGATTTTTGTACCGGAGAATTCGCAGTACTACGCCGCTTACGGTGCCGTCATGTACGGGATGCATGAGCCGGCCGAAGTGGGCATCTACAAGGGGCTGGAAGGCCTGAAGGAATTTATCGCCCACGGTCGCAAGGCGAAGCTGGGCGAGAATGCCGGACCGCCGCTGGTAAGCAGCGTAACCGAGCTGGAAGAATTCCGCCGGACGTACAGCATTCCCCGTTTTGTGCCGGCCACCTTCGAGCCTGGACAAAAGGTGAGAGCCGTCATCGGTCTTGACGGCGGTTCCACTTCGTCCAAAGCCGTTCTGGTGGACGAAAGCGGAACGATCCTGCTGAAAGAATACCAGCTCTCCAAGGGCAACCCGCTGGAAGACACCAAAGAGATGTTGAAACGGATACGCGACAAGGTGGTCGGAGCGGGAGCCGAGCTGGAGATCATCGGTTTCGGGGCGACGGGATATGCCGCCGATGTCCTGGAAAAAACCTTAAAGGCGGATGTGAATATCGTCGAGACGGTTGCCCATATGATGAGCGCCGTTCACCAATTCGGCGACATCGACGTGATCTGCGACATCGGCGGCCAGGACATCAAGGTGCTCTTTTTGAAAAACGGCGACATTCGCAACTTCCGGCTGTCCAACCAGTGCTCCGCAGGCAACGGCATGCTGCTGCAGGCGATGGCGGACCAGTTCGGTATTCCCATTCAGGAGTACGCAGAGACGGCTTTCAAGGCCGACTTGTCACCGAAGTTTTCCTACGGATGTGCCGTGTTCCTCGACGCTGACCGGGTGAATTTCCAAAAAGAGGGCTACTCGAAGGAAGAACTGCTGGCCGGTCTCGCGCTGGTTCTGCCGAAAAACGTCTGGCAGTACGTCGTGCAAATCCCGCGGATGTCGGAACTGGGACGCAAGTTTGTGCTCCAGGGAGGAACCCAGTACAACCTGGCTGCGGTCAAGGCACAGGTGGACTACATCAAAGAACGTGTCCCGGACGCCGAGGTATACGTTCACCCCCATCCGGGAGAGGCGGGAGCAATCGGCGCCGCGATGGAAACGTTGCGTGTCGTTAAACGGCGGGGATACTCAACCTTTTTGGGTCTGGATGCAGCCATTAACCTTCGCTACACCTCCCGCAACGACGAAACGACTCGCTGTTCATTCTGTCCCAATCACTGCAGCCGAACCTTTATCGACTCGCAAACTCCGGACGGACAAACAGCGCGGTATATCTCCGGTTTCAGCTGCGAAAAGGGAACCGTTGAAAACAAGGAAGCGGTGATCCAACTTACCAGGAAGCGGCAGGAACTGAAAAAACATTATCCCAACCTGGTAGAGTACGAAGCGATCCACATGTTCCAGCACTTCTACGATCCGGAACCATTGCCGGAACCGGACGAGGTGGTGAACGACGTACGGGTAACGCGCAGCTGGTTCGGACGGGGCGGGCTGCGAAAACAGACGTATCAACGGAATTTTCAACGCTCGTCTGCGGAAGCGATGGAACGGCGAAGCAAGATACGGATCGGGATTCCGCGCGTGTTGAATATCTGGTCGACCGCCCCGTTCTGGCGCACCTACTTCGAGACGCTCGGCATCGACAAGAACAACATCGTGTTCAGCGACTTCACCAGTGAAGAAATGTGGCTGGAAGGCGGCAAGTACGGCTCGATCGACCCTTGCTATCCGTCGAAGGTCGCCCAGGCGCATATCCATAATCTTTTGTTTAAGCATCATGAGCGAAAGCCGCTTGACTACATCTTTTTCCCGTGCATTACCCATATCCCCACCCATCTGCAAAACGTGATGGATTCAGCCAGCTGTCCGATCGTCGCCGGGGCTCCCAACGTGATCAAGGCTGCCTTTACGAAAGAAATCAACTTCTTTGAGACGAGAGGGGTCACCTATCTCGATCCGGCCGTCACCTTTACGGAACGGCACATGATGAAGAAGCAGTTGTACGAAGCGTTTCAAAACCACCTGCAGATCACCGAGGACGAAAGCGACTTTGCCGTCGAACAGGCATGGAGGGCGATGGATATTTTCGAGGCCGAGATGCAGGAGCGGGGCAAAATGATCCTGGAACAGGTGGAACAGGAAAACCGCCTGGCGATTCTCATGATCGGCCGTCCCTACCATTCCGACCCGGGGCTTAATCACGGGGTGCTGGAAGAGTTTCAGGTATTGGGCTATCCCATTCTTTCCATGCGTTCCATTCCGAAAGATGAAGAATGGCTGCGCCGCTTCTTTGCAGACGACATGAAGAGCGGGCGTGTCAGCTATGCGTTGGAAGTAACCGACGTCTGGCCGGAAAACTTCAGTTCCAACAGTGTGCAGAAGGTGTGGGCAGCCAAATTTGCCGCGCGCCATCCCAATATCGCGGTACTCGATTTGTCCAGCTTCAAGTGCGGCCATGACGCGCCGACCTACGGGCTGATTGACTCGATTATCTCAACGGCAGGAACGCCGTACTCGGCGCTGCATGACATCGACGCGAACAAGCCGAGCGGATCGATCAAAATACGGGTGAAGACCTATGCGCACAGTTTGGGCCTGCATGAAGAACGCCTGCAGGACTTGGCTATGAAAAAAGCGGAACTGCAGCAGCGAATCGAGCAAAAACGCCTGGAACTGCTTGGTCGGCAGGGAAAAGAGCAACTGGTGTCGTTTGATCAGATGGGTCTTTCGCAAACAGGCAACTAACCGATCTCAACGTTTCCTGAAGTGAAAGGGGCGAATATGTATGTCAACCATCAAAGAGTTACCGAAAATCAATGACGTGGAGACAGAATTGATTCGCTTTCAGGCCGAACAGGAAATGGCACTGGGGCTAAAGCTGGAGAAGCGAACGCAGTGGTTTGATCCGGTACCTCGTCAGTTTCTGGCGAAGGATAAAGCGACGACCACCATTCTCTTTGGCGGACTGACGATGGCGCACGATTATCTGGCCGAGGGAGCGTTAAAGGGGTTGGGCTATAACGTAAAGCACCTGGATTGCCCGGATTATGAGTCACTTCGCTTCGGCAAAGAGTTCGGCAACCGCGGCCAGTGCAATCCGACCTATTTTACCGTGGGCAATCTGATCAAATACCTGACGCATTTGCGCGATGTCGAAGGGAAGTCCAAGGAAGAAATCGTCCGCAACTACCTGTTTATCACCAGCGGTTCGTGCGGTCCCTGCCGCTTCGGCACGTATGTCACCGAATACAGGAAGGCGTTGCGCGATGCCGGCTTTGACGGATTCCGCGTCCTTTTGTTCCAGCAGCAAGACGGGTTGAAGCAGGCGACGGGCGGAGAATCGGCGCTGAAATTGGACACTTCGTTTTTCCTGGGCTTCCTGAAATCCGTTCTGCTCGGCGACATTTTAAATGCAATCGGGTATCGCCTGCGTCCTTACGAAGTGGAGCCGGGCGCGACCGATGCCGCGCTTGACCGCTGCAAGCAGTACTTGTACGAGGCGCTGCGCCAGCGCAAGCGGTTGATTCCGGTTTTGAAAAAATGCCGCCGGGAACTGCAAGCCGTTCGGGTGGACCGGACGCGCGTGAAGCCGAAAGTGAGCATAATCGGCGAGTTTTGGGCGATGACGACGGAAGGAGACGGCAACTATCAATTGCAACGGTTCCTGGAAAGCGAAGGGGCGGAAGTGGACGTACAATCGCTTACGGCGTGGATCCTGTACCTGATCTGGGAAGGACGCTACGACACCCTGGAGCGGATGACGTTGCGCGGGGAGGATTCCGGCCGTTACGGGCTGAAAGGGAAGAATCCGGTCATGCGTTTGCGGATGTTGTGGGTGGCCGATCGTGTGCTTCGGGTGATGTTCCACACCTATGCCAAGGCGATCGGTCTGCATGACTACCATCTGCCCGACATGGACGAGATTGCCCGGGTTGCCCACGAGCACTACAACAACCATTTGCGCGGCGGAGAAGGACACATGGAAGTGGGCAAGCTGATCCTCAATGTGGTCAAACGGAAAGTAAACATGACAATCTCCGTCAAACCGTTCGGTTGCATGCCGTCTTCCGGCGTATCCGACGGGGTTCAATCCCTGATCACGGAAAAATACCCCGATGCGATCTTCCTCCCGATCGAAACGACGGGGGACGGTGCGATCAACGTATACAGCCGGGTACAGATGATGTTGTTCAAGGCAAAACAGGCTGCGCAGAAGGAGTTTGACGAGGCCTTGACGAAAAAAGGGCTCACCCTTGAACAGCTTCGCACGTTGAGCCGCCGTCCTGCATATGCCGATCCGTTACGAACCAGCCGTCACGTGGTAGCCTGTACGGCGGCCAATCTCGTCTACGGCATGCGCACCTTCAACTGGTTTTCCCTGCGGCGAAGAAAAGAGGAAATGCAAAGCGTATAGCCTGCAAAAAAGTCAGGAGTCGGTGAGAGTGCCGACTCCTCAGCGTGTAGACAAAGTCCGTCATGTCATGGGTGATGGTTCCTGCTCGCTCTCTTGACGACCAGCGAAGAAGTCGGCTGTGTCCGCTTCGAAACGCGACGCGGGCAGGGGCCAAACATCTGGGTGTCTCATAGAAGTGAGACTTGTGCCCCCTGTTTTCCCCGCGTCTGCGTTTCTCCGCTGAGTAGGTCGTCAAAGGAGCTCGCGTTGGCCCCATCACTCCATGCCTCGCACTTTTTCTACATCTTCGTTTGATCAAATTGCAGGCCTCCGGCCTTTTGAAACTGTGGAAAGATCGGTCCCTTACGGAACCTCAATCATTTAAGAAGAGCAGTTTGTCATCAGTCTGAGGAGTCGGCGAAGTGCCGACTCCAATTGTTTTGCGCGATATGGACCAGAGGCTTTACTTTGTTCGCGTTTTCGCTCGCTTTTTTCTCTCCCACATGAAGAAGGCGGCCACAATGGCCAGCGGATAGAGTGCCGCCCAGCCGAGGAACGGGTAGAGAGCCAATGTGACCACCAGTGACAGCCACGAGACGGCGCGTCCCAGCCGGCTGTCGGAAAGCAGCCGCACCCCGGCGAAACAGCCGCCGATGTAGGTGGCGAAAAACGTCGCGTTGGGCAGTTGGATTAGCCGGGCGAGATCGACGCAGCCGCTGGCGAGGGCGCTCATCACAAAAACAAAACAGAGCGCAAGAAACATTAGGCCGCCCACCGGCGTGCGGTAGCGGGGGTGCAGACGGCCAAACCATCCGGGCGCGAATCCCTCCTTGGAGAGGGCGTAGGCGGTGCGGGCCGCCGCGCCGACGTAGGCGTTGGCGGCGGCGACGCAGATGAACAGGGCGGTGACGGCCACCAGCCAGCCGCCGACGGGACCGAGCGAGGCCTGCACCATGACGCTGAGCGACGCTTCGGAAACGCCTCCGCCGTAACTGTGGGTGGCGATCGTCATAAAGGCGACGCCGAAGTAAAGCAGCCCGACAAGTCCGGCGCTCCACAGCACGCCCCGGATCGCGTTTTTCTCAGGCTCGACGAACTCCTCCGACAGATGCGTAACCGCCTCCCAGCCGATGAAGCACCAGAACAGAAGTCCCGCCGTCTTGAGGACGCTGAGCCAGCCGTGCGGCACAAACGGCGTGAAGTGTTGCGCCGACACGTGCGGGGCGGCCGTGCCGATCGCCAGCAGCAGAATGGCCAGGATCAGCGAGACGACGATGGTTTGCACCCGGCCCGCCACCTGCAGGCCGATCACATTCATGACGAGCACGGCGAGCAGGATGGAGGCGGCCAGGGCAAACACCTGCCAATCGCTCCAGTGAAGCAGCACGGCCACATACTTGGCGCCGGTGACCGACAGGATCGGCGCGCCGATCGGGACGGACAAGAGGAAAAACCAGCCGACCCAATTGCCGTAGCGGTCGCCGTACGCTAGCCGGACAAAGTGGGAGACGCCGCCCGCGTTGGGGTGGCGCGCCGACAACAGGCCCATCGTGATCGCCATCGGCACGACCAGAAGCGACATCGCCAGCCAGGCGACAATCGACGCCGGTCCGGCGATCTCCGCCGCAAGTCCCGGGATCAACAACACGCCGGAACCGAGCACGGCCCCGATGTAGAGAGCGACGATTTGCGGAAGGGACAGTGTTTCGCGCAACCCTTCCGTATGGGGTACGGAATCTTTTGCCATCGATCATTCCTCTTTTCCGTCTGGGATGAACCAAGTGTACCATAGACCGAACGATCAGTATTATCTATAATAATCGATAGATTGAATCGATTTTTTCGATCGAAACGCCGGTCAGCCGCTGTGACGCCCGCCGCCCAAGGAAACGCGGGCGCACACGCCGGAAAGGAGGAGCGGAAATGGATACCCGTTACTTGCAGACGTTTCGCGAGGTGGCCAAATGGCAAAGCTTTACCAAGGCGGCGGAGGCGCTGGGGTACGCGCAATCCAGCGTGACCACGCAGGTGCAGAACCTGGAGACGGAGTTCGGCGTCGAGTTGTTTGAGCGATGGGGGCGAAAAATCAGGCTGACGCACGCGGGCGAACAGTTGATGCGCTACGCCGAACAGGTGCTGTCGCTGATGCAGGAGGCCAGGGAGGTGCTGTCGCAGGAGTCGCAGCTCGCCGGGACGCTGACAATCGGGACGGTGGAGTCGCTTGCCGCCTTTTACCTGCCACCGTACATCCAGGCGTTTCGCCGCGAGCATCCGCAGATGAAAGTGCTGATCCGCCCGGGCGTCTGCAGCGACCTGATCCAGGGTGTGCGCGAAGGGGTGTACGATTTTGCCGTCATCCTTGACCGCTTGCACCACCATCCCGACCTGACGTGTGTCAACCTGGCCGAAGAGGAGATGGCGGTGATTGCTCCGCCCGGCCATCGGCTGGCCGCGCGTGACGAGGTGCGCCCGGAAGACTTCGCCGGCGAAACGCTGATCGTCACCGAGGCGGGCTGCAGCTACCGGGAGATGATGGAGGGCGTCCTGCGCGCGGCGGGCACGACGCCGGAATCGTCGCTGGAGTTCGGCAGTCTGGAGGCGATCAAACAGTGCGTCGTCTATGGATTGGGCGTCTCGCTGTTGCCCCGCATCGCGGTGGAGGCCGAGGTGCGGCAGGGACAACTGGTGATCCTGCCGTTTCGCCACCCCGGCATCCGCATCTACAGGCAATTGGTGTACCACAATAAAAAATGGATGTCACAGGCACTGCGCCGCTTCCGCGATCTGCTCGCAGGCGAAGCGGCCGCTTTCCGACAAAATAGGTGAAGCATCTTGTACCGTATGGTAAGATAGGGATTGAGTGTTGATTGCGAAGGAGGATTTTTCCATGAATATGGTGGCAGAAAGCATCGTAAAAGATATGGCGCTTGCCCCGAACGGTCACCTCAAGATCGATTGGGTGAAAGAACATATGCCCGTGTTGAACCGCATCCGGGCGCGGTTTGAAAAAGAAAAGCCGTTTGCCGGCCTGAAAGTGGCGATCTCGCTTCACCTGGAAGCGAAAACGGCCTATCTGGCCAAAGTCATCCAGGCGGGCGGCGCGGAAGTGACGATCACCGGCTCCAACCCGCTGTCCACGCAAGACGACGTCTGCGCGGCGCTGGTGGAAGACGGCATCCGCGTATTCGCCAAGTACAATCCGACTCCGGAAGAGTACAAAAGCCATCTGATCAAGACGCTGGAGACGCGTCCGGACCTGATTATTGACGACGGCGGCGACCTGGTCAGCATCCTGCACAGCGAACGGCGCGACCTGCTGTCCCAGGTGCGCGGCGGCGCGGAAGAGACCACGACCGGGATTCTCCGCCTGAAAGCCCTGGAAAAAGAGGGCAAGCTGGAGTTCCCGATGGTGGCGGTCAACGATGCCTTCTGCAAATACCTGTTCGACAACCGCTACGGCACCGGGCAATCGGTCTGGGACGGCATCAACCGCACGACCAACCTGGTGGTGGCCGGCAAAACGGTGGTCGTCGTCGGCTACGGCTGGTGCGGCAAAGGGGTGGCGATGAGGGCCAAAGGTCTTGGGGCCAAAGTCATCGTTACCGAAGTGGACGCGATCAAAGCGGTGGAAGCGTACATGGACGGCTTTGAGGTCATGCCGATGAGCGAAGCGGCGAAGCGCGGCGATTACTTCGTCACCGTGACGGGAAATCGCGACGTGATTCGCAAAGAGCACTTTGAAGTGATGAAAGACGGCGCCATTTTGTCCAACGCCGGCCACTTCGATGTCGAAGTGAACAAAGTGGAGCTGGAGGCTCTTTCGACATCGAAACGCGTGGTTCGCAAAGACATCGAAGAGTTCGTGATGAAAGACGGCCGCAAACTCTACCTCCTGGCCGAAGGACGTCTGGTCAACCTGGCGGCGGGCGACGGCCATCCGGCGGAGATCATGGACATGACCTTCGCGCTGCAAGCGGTCGGCCTGGAGTACATCAGCAAGAACTACCAGTCGATCGGCAAAAAAGTGCTCAACGTGCCGTACGAACTGGACGAAATGGTGGCTCGGTACAAGCTGGAAGCCCTGGGTATTTCGATCGACACGCTTACCGCCGAACAGCGCGCCTACCTGGACAGTTGGGTCGAATCCTAAGAAAATCCGCTGTGAGATTCCATCAAAATGTGATGAAAAAATCCTGCTTACAAATGCAGGATTTTTTTTTATAATAACCAATAGGTAGTCAAGTGGGGAAAAGTGGGGTAAAGTGGAGTACCCGGGGAGGAAAGTGGGGGGAAACGGCGTGTTCATGGGTGAATACCAGCACAGCATCGATGACAAGGGCCGGCTGATTATTCCCGCCAAATTCCGTGAGGGACTGGGCGCTTCCTTTGTGATTACCCGCGGACTTGACAACTGCTTGTTTGTCTACCCGATGGACGAGTGGAAGGCACTGGAGGAAAAACTGAAATCCCTGCCGTTCACCAAGGCGGACGCGCGCGCCTTTACCCGCTTTTTCTTTTCCGGCGCGACCGAATGCGAATGGGACAAGCAGGGAAGGGTAAACATACCGCCCAATCTGCGCGAACACGCCCGGCTGCAGAAGGAGTGCGTCGTCATTGGCGTGTCCAATCGCGTGGAGATCTGGAGCAAGGAGACCTGGGAGGCGTACTTCGCCCAGTCGGAGGACTCGTTTGGCGAGATTGCCGAGAAACTCGTCGACTTCAATCTGTAGGATCGGGAGTGACCAACTTGTTTCATCATATTACCGTGTTGCTTGACGAGGCCGTGGACGGTCTGAATGTCCGTCCCGACGGCGTGTACGTGGATTGCACGCTGGGGGGCGCGGGCCACAGCCGCTTGATCGCAAGCCGTCTCGCTGGCCAGGGGCGACTGATCGCCATCGACCAGGACGACGCCGCTTTGGCCAACGCCAGGGAAAAACTGGCCCCCTATGCCGACAGGGTTACGCTGGTCAAACGCAACTTTCGCCGGTTGAAAGAAGTGTTGGCCGAACAGGGCGTAGCCCGCGTCGACGGCATCCTGTTTGACCTGGGGGTATCGTCGCCGCAGCTTGACGAGGGCGAACGCGGCTTCAGCTACCAGGCGGACGCGCCGCTCGACATGCGGATGGACCGGGACGCGCCGCTTTCGGCGTACGAGATCGTCAACGAGTGGGACGAAGCCGAGATCGCCAGGCTGATCTGGGAGTACGGCGAGGAGAAGTTTTCCCGCAACATTGCCCGGCAAATCGTCCGGCACCGCGAACAGGCGCCGATTGAGACCACCGGACAGTTAGTGGAGATCATCAAGGAAGCGATTCCCGCGCCGGCGCGACGGAACGGTCCGCACCCGGCGAAACGGACGTTCCAGGCGATCCGCATCGCCGTCAACGACGAACTGGGCGCGTTTCGCGAGGCGATCGCCGACGCCATCGACGTGTTGGCCCCCGGCGGACGGGTCAGTGTGATTACGTTTCACTCTTTGGAAGACCGCATCTGCAAGCAGGCTTTTCAGGAGAGGGCCAAAGGATGCACGTGTCCGCCGTCGTTTCCGCAGTGCGTCTGCGGCAACCGGCCGATCGTGAAGATCGTCACCAAAAAGCCGATCCTGCCCGGCGAAGCGGAATTGTCGGCCAATCCGCGGGCCCGTTCGGCCAAGCTGCGCATCGCCGAAAAATTGTAACGCATGCTACAGGGGGGAGATCCAATTGAGCACGTTTTTTCGCGGAAACCTTGCCGTCGAGCTGGAAACGTCACGCGCTTTCGCCAAACGGAAAAAGAAGCGCACTGTCGTCGTCAAATCGTCCATTCCCACCGGTGAAAAGCTCTTATACCTATTGTTGATCAGTATCGTGGTAGCTTGCGTCGGATTTGTCGGGGTGCGCTACATTGAAATCTCGCAATACAACTACCAGATTCAGGAACTCAGGAAGCAGATCGGCGACATGGAAGAAAAGAACGCCTCGCTTCAATTGAAAATCGAACAGATGAGCAACCGCGACCGCATCTATGCGGAGGCGGAGAAGATGGGGATGGTTCCGGCTTCGGGATCTGTTCGCGTCATCGCCAATACAGACGGCGCGAACGATGACGCGCCCGCTCAACCGTCGGCCTCGCCGGTTGCCAAACAAAAGTAGGCTGTGTTACTCGCGCTTTTGCGGAGTAACGCTTTTCTTTTTTCGTACCAAATTGACTGGCTTTGGGGTGAAGCGAGTGGAAACGAAACGAGTAGTGAATTGGCGAACCCTGTGGCTGGGACTCGGACTGATCCTGTTGTTTTCCGCCCTGATTGTGCGGCTGTGGTGGATTCAGTCCGTCGAGGCGGCTTGGATTATGGAAAAGGCGAAAAACCAATGGGAGTGGGACAAGGTATTGAAGCCCAAACGCGGATCGATCCTTGACCGCAACGGACAGGTGTTGGCCTACGAGGGAAAAGCGTACACCGTCAATGCCCGTCTGCGCTTCAAAAACGAACAGGAAGCGAAGCAGTACGGCGACGACTATGTGAAAGATCCGTACACGACGGCCCGGAAGCTGGCCCCGATCCTCGGCGTGTCGGTGGAGCGGTTGACGGCGATTTTGACCCATCCGACGGCGCAGTACGTGGAACTGGGCAAAGAGGGGAAAAAGATCACCGAGGAACAGAAGCAGGCGATCGAGGCTCTGATGTACCCCAAGGACGCAAACGGCAAGGAGTCGGAAGTGAACCAGTTGCCGGGGATATTCCTCACCGAGACCACCCGCCGCTATTATCCCAACAACAACTTTGCCGCGCACGTTCTGGGGTACATGACCTATGAAGATGAGGCGAAGATGGGCATCGAGGAGCAGTTTGACAAGGAATTGCGCGGCGAGCCCGGCGAGCTGAAAGTCTTTACCGACGGCGCGGGGTACCAGTTGCCGGACGGCCAGCAAACGTACAAACCGGCCAAGGACGGGGAGGACGTGGTGCTGACCATCGACCAGCAGATCCAGGATTACGTCGAACAGGCGATGGACAAGACCGAACAGGCGTACAAACCGAAAAAGATGACCATCGTCGTCGCCGATCCGAACACCGGGGAGATCCTGGCGATGGGCAACCGGCCGCAGTTTAATCCCAACGAATACTGGAACATCACCAATTATCACAATCATGCGATCAGCACCAATTTTGAACCGGGATCGACGTTCAAGATCGTCACGCTGGCGGCGGCCATACAGGAAGGAAAGTTCAACGCCAATGAAACCTATCAATCCGGATCGTACACCAAGGTTCCCGGCAAGCCGATCAACGACCACAACGGCGGCCGCGGCTGGGGGAAAATCACCTTCCTGCAGGGGGTGCAGCACTCCAGTAATGTCGCGTTTGTCATTCTCGGCTACGAGCGGCTGAAACGGGATTTGTTGGCCAAATACTTCAATGCGTTCGGCTTCGGCAAGGCGACCGGCATCGAATTGCCCAACGAAAAGGACGGCAACATGGACAGCTTCCAGAACCCGCGCTCGCAGCGCGACGTGGCCGTCACCACCTTCGGCCAGGGGATTGCCGTCACGGCCATCCAACAGGTGGCGGCAGTCGGGGCGATCGCCAACGGCGGCGAACTGTTGAAGCCGCACATCGTCAAGGAGTTGCGCGATTCTCGCACCGGCCAGGTGGTAAAGCGGTTTGATCGGGAAGTGGTGCGCCGGGTGGTGTCGGAGAGCACGGCGAAACAGGTGCGCGACATCCTGGAGACGGTCGTGACCAGCAACGAAGGGACCGGGCGCGCGTTCAAGATCGAAGGCTATCACGTCGCGGGCAAAACCGGGACGGCCCAGAAGTACGACGAGAGGACCGGCAAGATTATGGAGGGCCACTACATTTTCTCCTTCATCGGGTTTGCGCCCAAGGACAATCCGCGCCTTTTGGTCTACGTCGTCGTCGACGATCCCGAGACCGACATGCCCTACACCCTGGTGGGCAGCAACATTGTCGCGCCGATGTTCAAGTCGGTCATGGAGCAAAGCCTGAAGTACCTGCAACAAAAACCGGACATGACGGAGGCGCAGACGGTGGCGCCGGTTGAGGAGGTCAAGGTGCCGAAATTGGTCGGGCTGCCGACGAGTTCTGCCGTCTTGCTGGCACAGCGCGAAGGCTTCTCGGCGGAAGCGATCGGCACCGGAACGAAGGTGGTCGGCCAGTTCCCGGCGTCCGACGAACACGCGTACCCCGGCAGCAAGATCGTCCTCGTCACAGACCGTTTGCAGGGCGTACGCATGCCTGACTTTACCGGCAAGTCGCTTCGAGAGGTGATGGAGTTCGCGTCGCTTTTGCACATCAAGGTGACCGTGCGCGGCGACGGCTTTGTCCGCGAACAGAGCATCCCGCCGGGCACCCCCGTCTCCGGCAAGGAAACCCTGAGCGTCACCCTGGAGCCCGCCCCCGCCCCTTCCCCCTAGGTTCTAACGCCTCCCTCGGACGAATAGGGTAAAAAGAGACAAACCTATTCGCAAAGGGGGGTCCGCTGTGCGGGTATCCAATGTCACCGTGCGACGGCGCATTTTTCTCGCACTGATCGCGGGCATTGTTTTGTATACCGCGTTGATCACGCGGCTCGGTTACATACAGCTCGTCCAGGGACAGTGGCTGCAGGACAAGGCGTTGGATTTGTGGAACCGCAACATCCCGTTTGAGGCGAAACGCGGCCGGATTCTGGACCGCAATGGCAACGAACTGGTCGGCAATGCCAGCGTGCCGTCGGTCATGGCCATTCCTGCGCAGATCAAGGACGCCAAAGACACGGCCAGGAAGCTGGCGCTGGTTCTTGGCGTCAAGGAAGACGACGTCTATCAGTCGATCACCAAGCGGCAGTTGATCGTTCGCGTGCCGGGCGGCCGCAAGATTTCGGCGGAGAAGGCGCGTCAGGTGCAGGCGATGGCTTTGCCCGGCATTCAGGTGGCAGAGGACACCGAGCGGTATTATCCCTACGGGGTGTTTGCGTCGCATGTGCTTGGCTTTACCGGCATCGACAACCAGGGGTTGACAGGGCTGGAGCGCGTCTACGACAAGTACCTGACCGGAACGAGGGGATACATCTCGTTTCCGGCGGACGCGGGCGGGCGGATGATGCCGGGCGAGGCGGAACACTACGTGCCGCCGATCGACGGAATGGACATGTACCTGACGATTGACGCCAACATCCAGTCGTTCATCGAACGGGAACTGGACCAGGCGATGGTCGCCTACCAGCCTGACGACGCGCTGGCGATCGCGATGAATCCCAAGACCGGGGAGATTCTCGGGATGAGCAGCCGTCCCACGTTTGACCCGAGCAAGTACCTGGATTATCCGTCGGAAGTGTACAACCGCAATCTGCCGATCTGGAAGACGTATGAACCGGGGTCCACGTTCAAGATCGTCACCCTGGCCGCCGCGCTTAACGAAAACGTGGTCAACCTAAACGAAACATTCAACGACCCCGGTTACATCATGGTGGCCGGCACTCGTCTGCGCTGCTGGAAGCGGCAGGGGCACGGGCAGGAGACGATGCTGGAAGTGGTGGAAAACTCCTGCAACCCCGGCTTCGTCGCGATGGGGCAGAGGCTCGGCAAGGAGCGTTTGTTTGACTACATCAACAAGTTTGGCTTTGGGCAAAAGACCGGCATCGACCTGATCGGTGAAGAGAACGGGCTGATGTTCAGCCTCAAGCGGGTGGGTCCGGTGGAACTGGGGACCACCTCGTTCGGCCAGGGGGTCTCGGTCACTCCGATCCAGCAGATGGCGGCGGTGGCGGCGGCGATCAACGGCGGCAAGCTGATGAAGCCGTACATCGCCAAGGAGTGGCGGGACAGCGTCACCCAGAGCACCGTCGGCCGCACCGAACCGACCATGGTGCGCCAGGTGATCAGCGAGCAGACGTCGGCCAAGGTCCGTTACGCCCTGGAAAGCGTCGTCGCCAAGGGAACCGGACGCAACGCGTTTATCGACGGCTACCGCGTCGGCGGCAAGACGGGGACGGCGCAAAAGGCGCGCAACGGCCGCTACGTCGACGGGGAGTACATCGTCTCTTTCATCGGCTTCGCTCCGGCGGACGATCCGCAAATCCTCGTCTACGTCGCCGTCGACAATCCGAAGGCCCTGGCCTTCGGCGGCCTGATCGCCGCGCCGATGGCCCGCAATATTCTTGAGTCGTCGCTGCACTATCTGAACGTGCCCAAACGGCAGGGGCAAATCAAGCGGGAGTACGTCTACGGCGACACGAAGTACATGCAGGTGCCCGACTTGACCGGGCTTAGCATGAACGACATTTTCAACTCCTACTACACCTTGCCGCTCGATGTGGCCGGTCAGGGCAAGTACGTGATCAAGCAGTCTCCGGCACCCGGCGTCAACATCCAGGAGGGGTCAAAAATTCGCGTTTACCTTGGTGACAAAATGCCCAATTAGCTTTACAATGAATCTTCGGAGAGAAGACCCCTTCGGCCGCATTCGCTTTTGTCCGGCTGTTCGCTTGGAAGCTCTCTCCTAAAACAACATGTTTTTGTCTATACTAGTTGGAGAATGGGGTGCCCCTTCATGTTGCTAAAGGAACTGCTGGCTCCGCTCTTGCCAGTCAGGGTGATCGGAGACGACAGCGTAAAGATCACCGGATTGACCGCCGATTCGCGGAAGGTGAAACCGGGTGATCTGTTTATCTGCCTGAGCGGATTCACGGTGGACGGCCACGCGTTTGCCGAACAGGCCGTACGGCAAGGAGCAGCCGCCGTTTTGGCGCAAAAAGAGCTGGATCTGCCGGGGACGACGCTGGTTCTGGTTCCGGACACGCGGCGGGCGATGGCGCTGGTGGCGGACCGGTTTTACGGTTCCCCGACGCAGGAGCTGAAGCTGATCGGGGTGACCGGAACGAACGGCAAGACGACGACCACCCATCTGATCGACAAGATTTTGCGCGACCAACAGAAGCGGACCGGACTGATCGGGACGATTCACATGCGCATCGGCGACGACTTTTGCGAGGTTAAAAACACCACGCCGGACGTGCTGGAATTGCAGCACAGCTTCCGCCGCATGCGCGATCTGGACACGGAGTACGCGATCATCGAAGTCTCCTCGCACGCGCTCGATCTGGGCCGGGTGCGCGGGTGCGATTTTCATACTGCGGTGTTTACCAATCTGACGCAAGACCATCTCGACTACCACGAGACGATGGACAACTATCGGCACGCCAAATCGCTGTTGTTCGCGCAGCTTGGCAACCGCTACGACGCCAAGGCGATGAAGACGGCTGTGCTGAACGCCGACGACGAGGCGTCCGAATTGTACGCGCGGGTCACGCCGGCCCGCGTGATCACGTACGGGATCGACCGGCCGGCCGACGTGCGGGCCGAAGAGATTCGCCTGACCAGCCGGGGCACCTCGTTTATGGTGCACACCTTTGCCGGTTCGATTCGCTTCGACCTGCGCCTGATGGGCAAATTCAACGTCTACAACGCGCTGGCCGCCACGGCCGTGTGCCTGGCCGAAGGCGTGCCGCTGGAGGCGATCAAGCGCAGCCTGGAAGAGGTGAGCGGGGTGAACGGCCGGTTCGAGTCGGTTGACGCCGGACAGCCGTTTACGGTAATCGTCGACTACTCTCATACCCCGGACAGTCTGGAAAACGCCCTCGTCACCGTCAAAGAGTTTGCGCGCGGGCGTGTTTTCTGCGTCGTCGGCTGCGGCGGCGACCGCGACAAGGGCAAACGGCCAATTATGGCGCAAATTGCAACAAAATATGCGGATATTACCGTCTTAACTTCTGATAACCCCCGTTCCGAAGATCCGGAGGCGATCATCGCCGACATGACCGCGGGGATTGCGGGCGTGGCGGCTGACCGCTACGTCACGCTGACCGACCGGCGCGAGGCCATCGGTTACGCCATCCGTCAGGCGAAGGCGGACGACGTGATCCTGATCGCCGGAAAAGGCCACGAAACCTATCAGATCATCAAAGGGAACGTTCTGCCGTTCGACGACCGCGCGGTGGCCCGTGACGCGATCCGCTCCCTGCAAGCAGGCGGGTGAGCGGATGAGCCGCGACCAAGCGCATCCGGGAAAGGAGGTTAGGACATGCAAGTTGACAATGTCCTCATCATCACGATAATCGCTGCATTCTTAATCGCCGTACTGATCGCTCCCCTGTTCATTCCGGTGTTGCGCCGGCTGAAGTTCGGGCAGAGCATCCGAGAAGAAGGGCCCAAGTCCCACCAGAAAAAAGCGGGTACACCGACGATGGGCGGGACGATTATTATTCTCGCGCTCGTCTTTACCGTGTTGAAGTTCGCCAACGCCAACATGCAAATCTTCTTTTTGCTGCTCGTTTCGCTTGGCTACGGACTCATCGGGTTTTTGGACGACTTTATCAAAATCAGCAAAAAACGAAATCTCGGGTTGACCGCGAAACAAAAGTTTGCCGGACAGATCGCGCTGGCGATCGGCGCCTACTATCTGCTGTTGCAGATGGGGCACGATACCTCGCTGCACTTGCCTGGCACGCCCTGGAACATCGAACTGGGCTGGCTGTACTTCCCGTTTCTGGTGTTCCTGTTGGTCGGCACGACCAATGCCGTCAACATCACGGATGGGCTTGACGGTCTTCTGGCCGGCACCGGGGCGATTGCCTTCGGCGCCTACGCCATCATCGCCTGGATGTCGAGCGATCCCGACACGGCGATCTTCAGCGCCGCCGTCGTCGGCGCGCTGCTCGGCTTCCTCGTGTTCAACGCGCATCCGGCCCGCGTGTTCATGGGCGACACCGGATCGCTGTTTTTGGGGGGGGCGCTTGCCGGGATCGCGATCATGACCAAGACGGAGTTGTTGCTTGCCGTCATCGGCGGGGTGTTTGTCGTCGAGACGCTCTCTGTGATCATGCAGGTGATTTCGTTTAAAACCAGGGGCAAGCGGATTTTTCGCATGAGCCCGCTGCACCACCATTTCGAATTGACCGGCTGGTCGGAGTGGCGCGTCGTCGTCACCTTCTGGCTGGTGGCAATGGTTTTTGCAGGATTGGGCGTCTATTTAGAGGTGGTGCGTTAACATGAACATGTATCAAGGTCAGCACGCAGTTGTATTGGGGTTGGCAAAAAGCGGTGTGGCGGTTGCAAAACTGCTCCACCGCTTTGGTGCTAAGGTGATCGTCAACGACAAAAAGCCGCGCGAGGAGGCGGTTGGAGCGGACGAACTGGAGGCGTTGGGCATCCCGGTCATCACCGGCGGCCATCCGGACGATCTGATCCATCCCGGCGTCGCCGTCGTCGTCAAGAATCCCGGGATTCCCTACGAGGTCAAACCGGTGGCCGACGCCTTGGCGGCAGGGATTCCGGTGATCACGGAAGTGGAGCTGGCGTATCGGCTGTCACAGGCGCCGCTCATCGGCATCACCGGCTCCAACGGCAAGACGACGACCACCACGCTGGTCGGACTGATTCTCAAGGAAGCGGGCATCGACGCGGCCGTGGGCGGCAACATCGGCACCGTGTTGTGCGAGTTGGCCGAACAGGTTCGGCCAAAGCAGTACCTGGTGGCCGAGCTGAGCAGCTTCCAGCTTGCCGGAACCGTCGATTTCCGCCCGCGCATCGGCGCGCTTCTGAATCTGTATCCGGCCCATCTCGACTACCATCACACGATGGAGGAATACCTGGCCGCCAAGTGGAACATGTTTACCAACCAGACGGCGGACGACTATGCCGTTCTGCCGTACGATCAGGCGGAGTTGCGCGAGCGCGGGCAGAGCTTGCCCGCGCAGGTGTATTACTTCAGCCGGACGCAAGAAGTGCCGCAAGGAGCGTTTGTTCAGGACGGCCGGGTCGTCTTTCGCGACGGAAACGGCCAAATCGACGTGGTGATGGACGTTCGCGACGTGGCGCTGCGCGGCACCCACAACCTGGAAAACGCGCTGGCCGCGATCACGATTGCGCGGTTGGCCAAAGCCGACTTTGCGGCAATGGCGCGAGTGCTCTCCCGCTTCCAGGGAGTGGAGCACCGGCTGGAGTATGTGGACACCGTCAACGGCGTGGCCTTTTACAATGATTCCAAGGCGACCAACCCGGAGGCGGCGACGCGTTCGATCACGTCGTTCGACCGACCGGTGGTGCTGATCGCGGGGGGGCTGGATCGGGGCATCAGCTTTTCCGAACTGGTTCCGGTCTTCGCCGAGCACGTGAAGGCGATCGTCACCTACGGACAGACGGCCGACATCCTGCTGAAGCGGGCGGCGGAAGCCGGAATCAGCCGGCGCGTTCGCGTCGATACTGTGGAAAAGGCTGTGTTTGCCGCCGCGCGGTGGGCCGAGAGCGGCGACGTCGTGCTGCTGAGCCCGGCGTGCGCCAGTTGGGACATGTTTCCGTCGTTTGAGGTGAGGGGGAGCATGTTTAAGGACAGTGTGCATAGACTGAAAACAAGCCTAGGATAACGACCGCTCCGGGTTTGTTGCGGGGCGGAAAGAAAGGATGGCTTGCGATGAGTAAGGTACGTTCCGCCCCCGACTTCGTGATCGTCTTCGCCACACTGTTTTTGTTGGCGATCGGCATTGTCATGGTTTACAGCGCCAGTGCCGTGTTTGCCCAAAACAAGCTGAACGACGCTTACTACTTCACCAAGCGGCAACTGATTTTCGCGGGTCTGGGCGTCACATCCATGTATCTGATGGCAAACATCGACTATTGGGTGTGGAAAAAGTGGGCGAAAACCGCGTTTGTCGCCAGCATTGGACTGTTGGTCCTGGTGCTGTTGATCGGGATCGAGGTCAACGGGTCAAAAAGCTGGCTGGGTTTCGGCTCGTTCGGTATTCAGCCGGGGGAGATGGCCAAGTTTGGCGTCGCCATGTTTCTTGCCAGGTGGCTTTCGGACAATCAGAAGGAGATTGTGTTGTTCCGCAAAGGCTTGATGCCTGCGTTGGCGATCCCCACCGTCTGTTTCGCCCTCATTATGCTGCAGCCCGACCTGGGAACGGGCACCGTGCTGTTGGGCACCGCGTTTCTAATGATTTTTGTCGCCGGAGCCCGGGTCAGCCACTTCGTCGGACTGGGTATGGTGGGCGTGGCCGGGTTTGTCGGACTGATCCTGTCCGCTCCGTACCGGATCGCCCGGATCACCGCGTTTCTCGATCCGTGGCAAGACCCGCTTAACACCGGCTACCAGATCATCCAGTCCCTGTATGCCATCGGTCCCGGCGGCCTGTTTGGCCTGGGGCTGGGGCAAAGCCGGCAGAAGTTCTCCTATTTGCCGGAACCGTACAACGACTTTATTTTTTCCATCGTCGCCGAAGAGTTGGGGTTTGTCGGCGGAACGCTGGTGCTCTTGTTGTTTTTGCTATTGCTCTGGCGGGGGATGCGCGTGGCGATCACCGCGCCCGACCTGTTTGGCAACCTGCTGGCGCTGGGCATCATCGGGATGATCGCGATCCAGGTGGTGATCAACGTCGGGGTCGTCACCGGGATGTTTCCCGTCACCGGCATCACCCTGCCGTTTTTAAGTTACGGCGGCTCGTCGCTCACCCTGATGCTGACCGGCGTCGGCATTCTCTTGAACATCTCCCGGTTCTCGCGCTGACGGGCGCGCAGCCGGGTTTGCTTGCCAAACAGGAATGCAAACAAGCCCCGATCCCCCATGCAAGCTGGGCGGAAATGGTTCGGGGCCCCGCGCGGCGCCAGCGTAAGCTTACGCCGCGTGGGTTTGCTTGCACTTAACCATAGGAAAAACAGGTGATACACATGCGAGTGGTTTTAACCGGGGGAGGCACCGGCGGACATATCTATCCGGCGCTTGCGGTGGCCAAAGAGATTTTGCGCCAAAATCCGCAGGCCGTCTTTTTGTATATCGGCACGTCGAAGGGGCTGGAGGCCAGGCTGGTTCCCCGTCAGGGCATTCCCTTCGAGGCGATCGAGATTGCCGGACTGAAACGGAAGCTCACTGTCGATAATCTGCGCACGGTGTGGAAATTCATCCGCTCCGTCTCCCGTTCGAAAGCGATTTTGCGCGAGTGGAAGCCGGACGTGGTGATCGGCACCGGCGGCTACGTCTGCGGACCGGTGGTCTACGCCGCCGCCCGGCTGGGCATTCCGACGGTGATTCACGAGCAAAACGTCGAGCCCGGCCTCACAAACCGGTTCCTCTCCCGGTTTGTCGATCGTGTCGCCGTCTCGTTCGAAGAGTCGCTCGCCTACTTTCCCCGGCACAAGACCGTGGTGACCGGCAACCCGTGCGCGACCGAAGTGGTGCACGGCAATGCGGACAAGGCGCGCGAGATGCTGGGAATCGGCCGGGACAAGCGGGTCGTCGTCATCGTCGGCGGCAGCCGGGGAGCGAGACCGATCAACGAGGCGACGCTGGCGTTCGTTCCCCGGATGGCCGACTACGCCGACTGTCATTTCGTCTACGTCACAGGCGACGTGCACTACCAGGCGATTTCCGCCGCCCTGGAGGCGTCGGGAACGGTTCCGCATAACCTGACGCTGTTGCCGTATGTCCACAACATGCCCGATCTGTTGGCGGCCACCCACGTGATCGTCAACCGCGCCGGCGCCTCGACCCTGGCGGAGTTGACTGCGCTCGGCATACCGGCGATTCTCGTCCCGTCTCCCTACGTGACCAACAACCACCAGGAGAAGAACGCGCGCGGCCTGGAACAATCTGGCGCGGCGATGGTTCTTTTGGAGCGGGAATTGACCGCAGAGACGCTGGCGGAGCGACTCGCGCTGTTGCTTCGGGATCAGCGACGCTGGGAGGCGATGCGCGAACAGTCGCTTCGGCTGGGCAAGCCGGACGCCGCCACCGCCATCTACCGGCTTCTTGCGCCCAGGTGATCCGACGGCGTGGGCGTTTGTCACGTCCTTTTCGGGGGGCGCATAGTATGGAGCAAACACGTGATAAGACATATCCCACCTAGCATTTGTGTCAGGAGGTTCGCTATGAAACACATCGCAGAAGAATTGAGGCTGGCAGGTGTTGGAAAGGTATGGATCGACGAACCTCTCGCCAACCATACCACTTGGCGGATCGGGGGTCCTGCCGATCTGTTAATCCAGCCGGACGACAAGGCAGCGCTGATTCGCGCTGTTCACATTCTCCATCGCCACCATGTTCCCTGGACTGTAATCGGGCGCGGCTCCAACCTTCTAGTGAGGGATGGAGGGATTCGCGGAGCCGTGTTCAAAGTGGCCGAGGGCTTGAGCCACTGCGAGTGTAAGGGAGAAGAGGTGCGTGTTGGTGCCGGGTATTCCATGATCCGCCTGGCGGTGGAGACAGGCAAGTTGGGATTGACAGGAATGGAATTTGCGGGAGGGATTCCCGGTTCTGTCGGCGGAGCCGTCTACATGAATGCAGGTGCTCACGGATCTGATCTTTCACGTATTCTTAAAGAAGCCGAAATCCTCTTCGAAGATGGCGAGACAAAGGTGTTGACTAACGAGGAATTGCAGTTCAGCTACCGCACGTCGCTGTTGCAGTGGAGAAAAGGAATCGTGCTGGAGGCTGTGTTTCAACTACGCAAAGGAGATCGCAAGGAGATCGCCCAAGTCCTGGCTGCCAACAAGGACCGGCGACGACGGACCCAACCGTTGCAGATGCCTTGCGCGGGAAGCGTTTTCCGCAATCCTCCCGGCGATCACGCCGGACGGCTGATCGAGGCCGCCGGTCTGAAGGGATACACGTGCGGAGGAGCGCAAGTCTCGGAGATACACGCCAATTTCATCGTCAATCGCGGAGGTGCCACGGCTACCGACGTCCTCACCTTGATGGAGCATGTACGATCCACGGTGAAAGAAAAATTCGGCATCGACCTGCATCCTGAAGTATTGGTGGTGGGCGAGGGGTAACACGGAGGTGAAAGTTTGGAGACTTTTACTATCGAAGGTGGAAGACCTCTGTCCGGTTCGCTTCGCATCCAAGGCGCCAAAAACGCCGCCCTTCCCATTCTGGCCGCTGCTGTGCTGGCGGAAGGGCCGTTCCATATCTACGACGTCCCCCACTTGAAAGACATTGACGTCATGCTGCAAATTTTGACCGCGCTCGGGGCGAAAGCGACTCATGTTGACGGATGCGTATATCTGGATTCGACGTCGATCCACGTCACGCACGTACCCGAAGACCTGATGGGCCAGATGCGTTCTTCCATTTTTTTGATGGGTCCACTCCTCGCGCGTTTTGGTGAAGTCACCATCTCCCGGCCGGGCGGCTGTGTCATCGGAGAGCGTCGGATTGACCTGCACCTGTCCGGGCTGACCGCGCTTGGCGCCAAAATCGAAGAACAGGACGGGTTTACGACGTTTCGGGCGAAGCAGTTGCGCGGCGCCAACATTTTCCTCTCGTTTCCCAGTGTCGGAGCGACGGAAAACATCATGATGGCCGCCGTATTGGCCAAAGGAACGACGCGCATCTACAACGCGGCTCGCGAACCGGAGATCGTCGACTTGCAAAACTTCCTCAACGCGATGGGCGCGCGCATTCGCGGCGCCGGCACGGACACCATCGAGATCGACGGGGTGCCACGGCTGCGCACCGTCAGCTACCGTGTCATACCCGACCGCATCGTCACCGGCACGCACATCCTGGCGGTGGGGCTTTCCCAGGGACATGTCCAGTTGACGAACACGATGCCCGAACACCTGACTGCGCTGATCGAAGTGGCACGCAGTTGCGGTGTTGAAATCAAGAACCACCATGATATAATGGAAGTTAAAAGCACGTCGCGCCCGCGCGCGATCGACCGAATCATCACGTCGCCGTTTCCCGGATTCCCCACGGATCTGCAGCCGCAGATGATGGTGTACCTCTCGCTGGCGAGAGGGACCAGCGTGATCAAGGAGACGGTGTTTGAGGGAAGATTCCGGCATGTCAACGAATTGGTGCGAATGGGCGCATCCATCTACGTGGATCTTGGATCCGCCTTTATCCGCGGCGTCGGCAAACTGTCCGGTGCCACCGTGGAGGCGACCGATCTGAGAGCGGGCGCCGCTCTCGTCCTCGCCGGGCTGGCGGCGGAGGGAACAACGGTGGTGGAGAAGATCCACCATATCGACCGCGGATACGAACAACTGGAATGGCAGCTCCAGCAATTGGGGGCTGACATCGTCCGCACAACCGTATAAGCTTGTAACAAAGGAAAAAGCGGCGTATTAAGGTATGCCGCTTTTCACTCGTTTGTTTTTCACGCAACTGGCCCGGTTCCGCCCGCCGAAGGCGAACCGCCGGGCAGCCGGAGGGGCATACATGGCGGTTTACAACGAACGAATCCCACAAGTCAAACAATGGCAACCGAAGAAAAAGGGCAACCGCAGACTGCTTGCACTGCTTGTCCTGTTTTTTTTGACTGTGCTCGCCGTCGTCTTTTTCCGCTCCCCGTACAGCAAGGTGAGCGAGATTCGCGTGTTCGGCAACACGCTGTACGAGAACGGGCGGATCATCGCCGCCTCCGGTCTCGCGCCGGGGATGCAGTTTCTCAACGTCTGGCAGAAAGACGTGCAGGAGGGCGCCAAACAGTTGCAGGGCGTCCGGGAGATTGCCGTGAAGCGCCACTTTCCCGGCGTGATTGATCTGAACGTCACCGAGTACAAACGGGTCGCCTTTATGACAACTCCGCAGGGCGCGTGCATTCCGCTCTTGGAAAACGGCGTCCTGCTGACGGATGCCGACAACAAGCAACTGCTGGTTGACCGGCCGTTGATCCGCTCCTGGAACACGACCGATCCCCAGCTTTTGATCAACCTGGCCCAAGCGCTGGCCAAGCTCTCACCGGCGATCCTGGCCGAGATTTCCGACATCTCGCTTACGCCCACCGCCTATGACAAGGAGCGGGTGACCCTGTACATGCGGGACGGCAACGAAGTGCAAAGCGTCATCCACCAGTTGGCCAAAAAACTGGTCTGGTATCCCGCCATCGTCAAGCAGATTCCCGACGGGCAAAAAGGGGTGGTCTACCTCTTGGAAAGCACGTGGTTCAGCCGGTACGGCAGCGAGGAGCAGGAAGAGTTGCCCGAAGGGTCTCGGCAGCCGGGCGCGCCGCAACCGTCAGGCACGACCGGCGGCTCTGGCACACCCAACTCCGGTTCGGCCCCTTCGCCCCAGTCGCCTGCGCCGGGACAGACGCCCTCCGGCGACGGACAGCAACCGGGTTGATTTCTCTCATGAAAAAAGGAGCTCTCGCGGATGAAAGTACGTAAATTTCACCTCTATTTGACGTTCGTCACCGTTTGCACCGGCTTTCTCATCGCCAACGCGATCGAAACCACCAAAATCCGCACGATCGAGCGGCAAAAGGATCAGCAGTGGCAGCAGGAGACCCAGTTGAACGAACGGATTCTCGCCGAAAAAGAGCAGAACCGCAAGCTGGAAAGCCAACTGCTCTCCTTGCAGCGGCAGGTGGGCAAAGTAGAGGAGGCGATGGCCCAGCACCAGTCGGAGGCGGCCTCCGTTCTGTCCGAGTTGGAGGAGGCACGGATGCTGGCCGGCAGCGTCCCGGTCGAAGGTCCCGGTCTGGTGGTGACGATGCAGGATAATCCCAACGCGGCCAACTCGAACAACATCACCAACTACATCGTCCACGAGCAGGACATCCGCCGCGTCGTCAACGAATTGTTTGCCGCGGGAGCGGAAGGCATCAGCATCAACGGCCAGCGGCTGGTCAGCAGTTCGGCGATCCGCTGTGTCGGGCCGACGGTGATCGTCAACGGCGTCAAGTCGGCGGCGCCGTTCGTGATCACCGCGATCGGCGACCCGATCACGCTGGAAAACGCGCTCAACCTGCCGGGCGGCGTGCTGCAGTTTCTCGAAGGATTCGTCAAGATCGACGTGACGAAAAAAGACGTGGTCCAGTTGCCGGCCTTCGTCGGCGACACCAAGGACAACAGCCCATCTTAAAGGGATAAGGATGCGTTTTCAATGTCTCTACAAAATCGTAAAATCTCGTTTATCCTGACAGGGATAAGTGCTATTATAGGTGTGATGTTAGCCACACAATTGCAGAGCAACCTGCACCCGCAGAAGACCGAGTCGCGCAGTATCACCGAACTGCGCGCCTCGCTTCAGAAGGAACTGGAAAAGCACAACGGCCTGTTGGCTGACATCTCCAAGTACGAGCAATTGCTCTACCAGTACGAATCGTCGCTCAATGAAGGCGAAAGCATCAGCGTCATGAAGGAAGAGTTGGAGCGGGCGCGCAAACTGGCGGGGCTGGTCAGCGTCGAAGGACCGGGAATCGTCGTCCACATCATTGACGCCCCCCGGCCGCCGGGTCCTCCCGCCACGGACGCTGAGATCCACGCCCCGGACGAGATTCCGGCCAACCTGGTGATCGACGAAGACCTGCGCTGGATCGTCAACGAACTGAAAGCCAACGGGGCCAAAGCGGTGTCGATCAACGGCCATCGCCTGATCTCCACCTCGGCGATCCGCAACGTCGGCGAGGACATCCAGGTGGACACGCGGACGATCAGGCCGCCTTACGAAATCAAGGCGTTGGGTGAACCGGACGAGTTGATTTCCGGACTGAAACTGGCCGGAGTGGAGGAAAACTTCCAGGCCGCCAACAAAAACGTCATTCTGGAGAAGCGCAGCAAAGTGATTATCCCTGCGTTTACTGGAAACCGGAAGATTCAATACATGAAACCCGTGAAAGCAAAAGGAGATTCGTAATATGTGGCTTCCAGTAATCGGACTGATTATCGGCATCGTCGTCGGGTTCGTGCTGGACTTGCGAGTGCCTCTGGAATACAGCAGCTATCTCTCCATCGCTCTTTTGGCCGGATTGGACACGATCTTCGGCGGCGTGCGCGCCTACCTGGAGCGCATGTTCAACGTCCGCATCTTCATGTCCGGCTTCTTTTTCAACACGCTGTTTGCCGCCGGTCTCGCCTTCCTCGGAGCGTTTCTCGGCATTGACCTGTACATGGCAGCCATCGTGGCGTTTGGGGTCCGTCTGTTTAACAACCTGGCGGTGATTCGCCGGATTGTGTTGTCCAAATGGTTAAACAGGACTGAATAGGACCAAATCGTTTAGGTATTTGGTACTTTTTTTTCAAATTTTCACATCCAAAAAAAAGGGAATGGTTATCCGGTGTGGAATAGAGTATGCAGGCGTTATCGCTGTAGTATTGCCGCAAGTAAGGAGGTGTCACTGGTTTGGTAAGCAGCTACAATGAGCTTATTGTCAGTCTAGACATCGGAACATCAAAAGTGCGCGTCATCATTGGGGAGATTAACAACGGGACGATTAACATCATCGGCGTGGGACAAGCTCGCTCCGAAGGCATCAAAAAAGGAGCGATCGTCGATATAGACCAAACCGTGCATGCCATCCGGGAAGCCGTCGACCATGCCGAGCGCATGGTGGGCGTGTCCATCGAAGAAGTGTATGTCGGAATTACCGGGAATCACATCGAATTGTTCGACACCCAAGGTGTTGTTGCCGTATCCAGTGAAGATCGGGAAATTAGGGAAGAAGACATCAACCGCGTGATCCAGGCGGCCAAAGTGGTAGCCTTTCCGCCTGACCGCGAGATCATTGAAGTGGTGCCAAAGGAATTTATTGTCGACGGAGTGGGCGGGATTAAGGATCCGCGCGGCATGATCGGCGTCCGTCTGGAGATGGAAGGCACGATCGTGACCGGGTCAAAGACCGTGATTCACAACATCGCTCGTTGCGTCGACCGGGCAAATCTGCACGTTGCCGGGATATTCCTGCAGCCGCTGGCGGCCAGCCGCGTGGCGCTGAGCAAGGACGACAAGAACCTGGGCGTCGTGCTCGTCGACATCGGTGCCGGATCCACCACGATCGCCGTGTTCGAACAGGGACAACTGGCGGCCACGTCGGTGATCGGAATCGGCGGCGACCACATCACCAACGACATCGCGCTGGGACTTAGGACCCATACCGACGTGGCCGAACGGATCAAGGTAAAGCACGGTTGCGCCCTGATCGACGAGGCGTCGGAAGAGGAAAAGTTCAAGGTAAGCCGGATCGGCAGCGAAGTGGAGAAACAGTTTACGCAGGTGGATCTGGCCAACATCATCGAACCGCGAGCAGCAGAGATTTTCAATCTGATCGAGGACGAGGTGCACCGGCTCGGATACCACGACGAGATTGCCGGAGGCTATGTATTGACTGGCGGAACCGTGTCGATGCCAGGCATGCTGGAGTTGGCGAAAGAGGAACTGAACGCTCCCGTGCGCATCGCCATTCCGGATTACATAGGTGTACGCGACCCCGCTTACACCACAGGTGTCGGGTTGATTCAATACGCGGCGTCGCTGATGGAACAAAAGGGTGAGCGAACCGCTGTGGGCGCCGCCCGGTCAGTTGGCAAACCAGCCGCTTCCAAACAGCGGGAATCCGGCACATTGCTGGAAAAAGTAAAAAACTGGTTCAGTGAATTTATCTGACTTATTGTTGTTGGTGTTGTTTCACCGTATCCCTCAGCGTGGCGACCAACGCCGGGGAAAAGCTTCCGCGCCAGGAGAACACCGCTTTGGACGGCCCGTGAAGCTTTTCGGATGAACTAATGAGGAGGAACACGCAAGATGTTGGAATTCGACTTAGACATGGAGCAATTTGCCCGAATTAAAGTCATCGGTTGCGGCGGCGGCGGCAGTAACGCGGTCAACCGGATGATCGCCGGTGGCGTCAAAGGGGTGGAGTTTATCACCGTCAACACGGACGCCCAGGCGCTGCACCTGTCCAGTGCCGAATGCAAACTGCAAATCGGGGAAAAGCTGACCCGCGGACTGGGCGCGGGAGCCAATCCCGAGGTGGGCAAAAAAGCGGCGGAAGAGAGCCGCGAGATGATCGAAAACGCGCTGCGCGGCGCTGACATGGTGTTTGTGACCGCCGGCATGGGCGGAGGAACCGGGACTGGTGCGGCTCCGGTCATCGCCGAGATCGCCAAGGAGCTGGGCGCGTTGACCGTCGGCGTGGTCACCCGTCCGTTTTCCTTCGAAGGGCGCAAGCGTTCCATGCAAGCGGAAGCCGGCATTGCCGCGCTGAAGGAAAAAGTGGATACGCTGATCGTCATTCCCAACGACCGTCTGTTGGAGATCGTTGACAAAAACACCCCGATGCTGGAAGCCTTCCGTGAAGCGGACAACGTGTTGCGCCAGGGGGTTCAGGGCATTTCCGACCTGATCGCGGTGCCCGGTTTGATCAACCTGGACTTCGCCGACGTGAAAACGATCATGACCGAACGCGGCTCCGCCCTGATGGGGATTGGCGTCGGCAGCGGCGAAAACCGCGCGGCGGAAGCGGCTCGCCGGGCCATCTCCAGCCCGCTGTTGGAGACCTCGATCGACGGGGCGCGCGGTGTCCTGATGAACATCACCGGCGGCACCAACCTCAGCCTGTATGAAGTCAACGAAGCGGCCGACATCGTCTCGTCTGCGGCTGACCCGGACGTGAACATGATTTTCGGCGCGGTGATCAACGAGGATTTGAAAAACGAAATCATCGTCACCGTGATTGCCACCGGCTTCGAAGAGAACCAGCAAAACAGCTCCGCCGTTCGCCGTCCGCAAGCGGTCAGCGGCGTCCGTCCGCAGGCTTCGGCCAACGCCGGGACAAACGGCGCTCGCGCCCGGGAAGAAGAAGCGGAAAAAACGCTCTTCTCCATGAGCAACCTGGACAATCTGGACATTCCGGCGTTTCTGCGCAACCGTCGGCGCAACAAAAAATAAACGGGGTATACGAATCGAACCTTGTGCCTACGCTAAGTGGGGACAAGGTTTTTTTGTGTGCCCAAGCGCGCTGATGGGGTTGACAGCTTTAATTATCTTTGGTAATTTACTTACTGTATACAAGTTGATTCTGAAAAACAAGGAGTGTTAGTATGGCAAATATCCTGTTTGTCAAAGCAAATCCCCGTCCGATTGAACAAGCGGTGAGCGTGAAACTGTACGAGGCGTTTCTCAATAGCTACAAGGAAACCCACCCCGGCGACACCGTGACCGAGCTTGACCTGTTTGTCGAAAACCTGCCGGTGTACAATCTGAACATGATCAGCGGCATGTATAAACTGGGAAATGGACTGGAGTTGACCGCTGAAGAGAAACAGGCGACTGATCTGGTCAACCGGTATCTGGACCAGTTTGTGGCCGCCGACAAGGTTGTGTTCGCGTTCCCGATGTGGAACTTCACGGTTCCGGCGCCGTTGCACACCTATCTGGACTACATGTGTCAGGCGGGCAAAACCTTCAAGTATACCCAGGAAGGGCCGATCGGCCTGTTGGGCGGGAAAAAAGTGGCGCTGCTCCACGCCAGAGGGGGCGTGTACTCCGAGGGGCCTGCCGCCGCAGTGGAACACGCGCTCAGCTATGTGAAGAGCGTACTCTCCTTCATCGGGGTGAAAGACTTTACCACCGTCATCGTCGAAGGGCACAACCAATTCCCGGATCGCGCCGAGGAGATCGTGCAGACTGGCGTCAAGCAAGCCAGCGAAGAAGCGGCTCGTTTCTAAGCACAGCACCAAACAATCGTCACCCGGCCTGATCGTCCATCCTGCTGATGCGACAAAGACAAACAGCCCGCTGCTGTCCGTTTCGGACGGCGGCGGGCTTCGCTTATTTCTGTCGCAAAAAAGCAGAAAAGACTGTCAAGATGCGACAGACTTTGAATAGACATTAAGATATACTGTCTTTGCCAAGCGGGGGGTGAGAACGGTATGGTGGTGTATCTCGATATCATTCTACTCCTCAATGTGCTGATTGATACCTTGTTGTTGTGGTTCACCGCCTTTTTCCGCAAGGAGCGGATCGTGTGGTGGAGGCTTTTGGCCGCCGCAGCATTCGGGTCCACCTATATCGCCTTCTTCTTCCTGCCGTCGTTTGCGGGGTTGTACCAGTGGTGTGTGAAGCTGGCCTTCTCCGTCGCCATGCTGCTCATCGCGTTCGGCTTTCGCCGCCTGCACGTGCTGATTCAACACCTGTGCGTCTTTTACTTCGTGGCGTTTGTGTTTGGCGGGGGAGTGTTGGGGCTTCAGTATTTTCTCTCTCCGCAAAACGAGATTGTCGGCGGAATCCTCGTCACGCACAACGACGGATTCGGCGTGGGCACCAAGCCGACGTTCATCGTCCTGTTTACCGGGTTCGTGCTCGTGTACGCGCTGAGCCGGCGCAGTTATCACGCCATCCAGGAGCCGCGCCGGATCGAGGCGTTTCTCGCCGAGGTGATCGTCAAGGTGGCCGGCGAGAGCGTGCTCTGCCGCGGGTTGGTTGACACCGGCAACCAATTGCACGAACCGCTCACCCGCATCCCGGTGATGGTGATGGAAAGCAGGCTGTTCGCCCACCTGCTGCCGCCCGCCCTCATGGCCGAGCCGGCCGACAGCGACGCGCGATGGGACCGGCTGGACCGCTTGCTGGAATCGCTCCCCGCTGACTGGCAAGACAGGTTGCGGATCGTCCCCTACCGCAGCGTCTCGCGCGGCATGGACGTTCTGGTGGCGTTCAAACCGGATCTGGTCGTGCTGCTGCAAAACGGCGTCAGACACGAATGCCGACGGGTGCTGATCGGGCTGAATCCGATTCCCCTGGCGGCGGACGGAACCTATCAGGCGATTGTGCACCCGGCATTGCTGCAGGGGGCGGAAAACGAAGCGAAATCTCTCGAACAGGAGGGCTAGCATGTACGTCAAAATTCGCCTTTACCTCCAGTTGCTCTGGTATCGGTTGCTGTTGTTCATCGGAGCGCGCGCTGAAGAAATCTATTACATCGGTGGCAGCGAAGCACTGCCGCCGCCGCTCTCGCGCGAAGAAGAAGAGATCCTGCTCGCTCGCCTCCCGTCCGGAGATTCAGCGGTTCGCAGCATGTTGATCGAGCGCAACCTCAGGCTTGTGGTTTACATCGCCCGCAAGTTCGAAAACACCGGGATCAACATCGAGGATCTCGTCAGCATCGGCACGATCGGTCTGATCAAGGCGGTCAACACGTTTGATCCGGAGAAAAACATCAAGCTGGCCACCTATGCGTCCCGCTGCATCGAAAATGAAATCCTCATGTACCTCAGGCGCAACAACAAGCTGCGTTCCGAGGTGTCGTTCGACGAACCGCTCAACATCGACTGGGACGGCAACGAACTGTTGCTGTCCGACGTGCTGGGAACGGACAACGACACGATCTACAAGAACATCGAGAACCAGGTGGACCGCAAATTGCTGCAAAAAGCCCTGGATAAGCTGACGGAGCGGGAGCGGACGATCATGGAGCTGCGTTTCGGTCTGGCCGGAGAGGAGGAGAAGACGCAAAAAGACGTCGCCGACCTGCTCGGCATCTCGCAGTCTTACATTTCCCGTCTGGAAAAACGAATCATTAAACGACTCCGAAAAGAATTCAACAAGATGGTTTGACGCATAAATTCCCATCCCGAGGAGATACTGTTCCTAACCGTTGCCAAAAGAGGCACACCCGCTTTCTCGCCGACATAGCGTCCGCCGCCGGCCCTGGCGCGGCGACTGGCATTCGCTTCGGGGGAAGCTTCCGCTGATGAAGGCTCCGCGTTTCGGATCCCTTCGGAAGGAAGCTTTTCTTTTCGACATCCGGGTTAGGAACTTTTCTTTTCTCCAAGGAGGGAATGACGTGACGCGCAACAAGGTGGAGATCTGTGGAGTAGACACCTCGAAACTTCCCGTGTTGACCAACAAAGAAATGAGAGAGCTGTTCGAACGGTTGCAAAGCGGCGAACACTCCGCGCGAGAAAAGCTGGTAAACGGGAACTTGCGGCTGGTGTTGAGCGTCATTCAGCGTTTCAACAACCGGGGCGAGTACGTCGATGACCTGTTTCAGGTCGGCTGTATCGGCTTGATGAAGGCGATTGACAATTTCGATCTGGGGCAGAACGTCAAGTTTTCCACGTATGCGGTGCCGATGATCATCGGCGAAATCCGCCGCTATCTGCGCGACAACAACCCGATCCGCGTTTCCCGCTCGCTGCGCGATATCGCCTACAAAGCGTTGCAGGTGCGGGACAACCTGACCAACAAGCACTCGCGCGAACCCACCATTATCGAGATCTCTAACGAGTTGAACGTTCCCAAGGAGGATGTGGTCTTCGCCCTCGACGCCATCCAGGACCCTGTCTCGCTGTTCGAACCGATCTATCAGGACGGCGGCGACCCGATCTACGTGATGGACCAGATCAGCGACGATAAGAACAAGGACGTGCTGTGGGTGGAGGAAATCGCGCTGCGGGAAGGCATGCAGCGTCTCGGCGAGCGGGAGAAGCTGATTTTGTCGATGCGGTTTTACGAAGGCAAGACCCAGATGGAAGTGGCCGAGGAAATCGGCATTTCCCAGGCGCAAGTCTCGCGGCTGGAAAAAGCGGCCATCGCCAATATGCAAAAACACGTCCAGTCGTGATCCGGACGGATGGACAAATCCGAGGAGCTTCCGCCCAGGAACGCTCTGTTTTTTCTTGTCGGGGACATATTCGCTTTCGTCCACATATACATAGAAGTAAGGGAGGAAAGGGAAGCAGGTGAGCGACAGTGGTGAAAATCTCCGACTTTCAGACCAAAGAAGTGGTCAATATTCTGGACGGCAAACGGCTCGGACAAATCTCCGACCTGGAGATTGACCTGCGGCACGGCCGGGTCGACGCGATTGTCGTGCCGGGTCCCGGCAAGTTTCTCGGGTTTTTCCACTCCGGGAATGACTTTGTGATTCCCTGGCGCAATATCGTCAAGATCGGGAAAGACGTGGTGCTGGTGCGGCTGGAAGAAACGTCGCGCCTGGACGTGAAACAGTCGGACGACGAATACAGATGAAGGGGAAAAGACACGGGGATGCGTGTCTTTTTTCATAATATCTTGCGGCAGGGCGTGACTTTGGCTTGTTGCGGGTAAAGGGCAAACCCGGTAAGATGAGAGTAGCTCCCATCCTTTGGGAAGAAGGGAGAGGACTCGCATGGAACCGTTTGTTCATGCCGATACGACACCTGCCCTGCGCCTGCACGAATGGGAAGAGCGGTATCCCGGTCTGGTGGCGGGGTTTAGCCTGCGCACGGGAGGTTGCAGCCAACCGCCTTACGCCTCGCTCAACCTGGGGTTGCACGTGGGCGACGATCCGCAGGCGGTGATCGTCAACCGGAGGCGACTGGCACAGCGGCTGGGGATGCCGTTTTCCGGCTGGACGTGCGCCGAACAGGTGCACGGCACCGCCGTCTGCCAGGTCACGGACGAGCGGCGGGGAGCCGGTCGGACGGACGCCGCCGAGGCGATTGCGGCCACGGACGGGTTGCACACCAATCTGCCGGGGGTGTTGTTGACCTCGTTTTACGCCGATTGCGTGCCGCTGTTTTTCCTCGATCCAGAGGCGAAAGCGATTGGCCTCGCCCATGCCGGCTGGAAAGGAACGGTCGGCCGGATTTCCGTGGAAATGATCCGGGCGTTCGCGGCCGCATACAATAGCAAGCCTGACCAGGTGTACGTGGCGATCGGGCCTTCTATCGGCGGTTGTTGCTACGAAGTGGACGAACCGGTCATCAGCCGGGTGCGTTCGTCGACGGCCAACTGGCAGCAGGCAGTCGTCGCTAAGGAGAATGGGCGGTATCTGTTGGATTTGCCGCTGTTAAATCAGTTGATTCTGGAAGAAGCCGGGGTGCCGTCCGGGCGGATCGCGCGCACGGCCTGGTGCACGTGTTGCCGCACGGACCTGTTCTTCTCGTACCGCAAGGAAGCGGGGAAGACCGGGCGGATGGCCTCGTTTATCGGCTGGAAGGCGGAAGGAGACGAAACCTGAGATGAGAGATATGATCACACGCGAGTTGATCCGTGAGCGCCTGGAAGAGATTGACCGACGCATCCGGGCTGCCTGCGAGCGGAGCGGCCGAAAGCGGGAAGAGGTGAAGATCGTCGCCGTCACCAAGTATGTGGACACCGAGGCGATCGGGGAAATCCTCGCCGCCGGCGTTGAGCACATCGGCGAGAACCGCATCCAGTCGGCCTTGCCCAAATACGAGCGTTACGGCGACAAGGGGACGTGGCACTTCATCGGCCACCTGCAAACCAACAAGGTGAAGGACGTCATCGGCAGGTTCGCCTACATTCATTCTCTCGACCGGCTGTCGCTGGCGGAAGAGATCGAGAAGCGGGCGGCGGCGATGGACAAGGTCATTTCCTGCTTTTTGCAAATCAACGTATCCGGCGAAGAGACAAAATTTGGTCTTGATCCCGCTGACGTCTTGGCTTTTGTCAAAGAAACCAGTAATATGAAACATATAAGGATTGTGGGACTGATGACCATGGCGCCTCTTGTCGAAGATCCGGAAAAGGCGCGTCCCGTCTTCCGGGGTCTGCGCGAGTGGCAAGCGCGGTTGCAGGAGTTGAACCTACCGCATGTCCCGGCTACGGAGTTGTCGATGGGCATGTCGGGAGATTTCGAGGTCGCGATCGAAGAAGGGGCTACGTTTGTCCGGCTCGGTTCGATCCTCGTACGGTAACGGCCGGATGCAAACGGCTCAAAAGGGAGGGTGAAAACAGATGAGCGTCATGAACAAAATCATGGGATTTTTCGGTTTGGATAACGAAGAGATCGTGGAGGAAGTGGTGGAAGAACAGCAAGACGAGGAGGAGTTCTATCCGCGGCGCAACCCGTCGAAGGCAAACAATGTGGTCAGCCTGCACGCGGCGCGGGAAAAAGAGGGCATCCGGCTGATGCTGTTCGAGCCGCGCCACTACAGCGACGCGCAGGACATCGCCGACAATTTGCGCCACCGCCGTCCCGTCGTGATCAACCTGCAGCGCGTGGACAAGGAGCAGGCCAAACGGATCGTTGATTTTCTCAGCGGAACGGTATACGCGCTAAACGGCGACATTCAGAAGGTGGGCGACCATATTTTTGTCTGCACACCGGATCACGTCGACATACAGGGGACGATTTCCAGCGTCGTCGAAGAGTAGACAGCACACGGTTTTTCATGTCGGCAGCAAACAATGACTGAGGTGAATTCATGGTCTACCTGTATACGATCGTCAATTACGCGTTTACCGTGTACCAGTACATGGTAATCGCTTACGTGCTGATGTCCTGGGTTCCGCAGATGCGCAACACTGGCATCGGCCAGTTGCTCGAACGGCTGGTGGAGCCGTTTTTGGCGCCGTTCCGCCGGTTCATCCCCACGCTTGGGGTCATCGATGTCTCGCCGATTGCCGCCCTGTTTGCATTGATGTTTGCGCGGCTGGGTGTCTTTACACTGCTCGATCTGTTTTTCAGGAGTTAGACGGCGATGAGCGTGTTCGACCATTTTCGCAAAGAAGAACGTCCTTTTGTGGAACGGGCGCTGGAGATGCTTTCGCAGGTGGAGCGGAAGCAGACCCCGCGCCTCACTGATTTTCTGGACCCTCGCCAGTTGTCGATCCTGAAAAGTCTGGCGTCGCAAGTGCAGGATGTCCGGGTTAAGGGACGGGGCGGTTACCCGGAAGCGGAGCGGGTGCGGGCCTTGCTGTACCCGGCGTGGCTGGAACCTATGGAGGACGACTTTTCGCTGGCGCTCATCGAGATCAGGGGCAACCGGCGATTTGTCAAGCTGGAACACCGCGACGTGTTGGGTGCCTTGCTTGGCATCGGGCTGAAACGGGAAAAATTCGGCGACATTCTGTTGGACGAGCAGGGGTGCCAGACGATCATCGCCGCCGAGATGGCTGAGTTCGTGCGGATGCAGGTGACGCAGATTCACCGCATCCCGGTGGAGCTTTTGCAGGTTCCGTGGGAGCAGTTGCGCGTGCCTGCCCCCAGGCTTGCGGAAAAAAGCGTGACCGTTCCTTCGCTTCGCGTCGACGCGGTGATCGGCGAGGTGTACAACCTGTCGCGGGCAAAGGCGCTCGTGCCGATTCGCGCCGGATCATGCAAGATCAACTGGAAGGTGGTCGACGATCCGTCCCACCCTGTCCAGGCGGGGGACGTACTCTCCGTCGGCGGCTTTGGGCGCTGCAAAATCATCGAGGTCGGCGGCCCGACGCGCAGCGGACGGGTCCGGCTTACCGTCGGCGTGTACGTCTAGGCGCCTGGATGAAGCCAAAATTTTTGTAAAAAACGGCAGGAAAAATGACAAGAGCTGTCGAATGAAAAATGTACCATGTGAGGAAATGTGGGGTGATTTCGTGCCATTAACGCCGCTGGACATACACAACAAGGAGTTCAGTACCGGCTTTCGCGGGTACAATGTGGACGAAGTAAACGAGTTTCTCGACCAGATCATCAAGGATTTTGAACTCTTGATCAAGGAAAAGAAGGAACTGGAAGAGCGCGTCGCCCTGCTGAATGAGCGAATCGAGCACTACAAGAGCCTGGAAGAAAACCTGAGCAAGTCGATTCTGGTGGCGCAGGAGACCGCCGAGGACGTCAAGGCCAACGCGCGCAAGGAAGCGCAACTGATCCTCAAAGAGGCGGAGAAAAACGCCGACAGAATCGTCAACGAGGCCCTGGCCAAATCGCGCAAGGTGGCGATTGAGATCGAGGAATTGAAGAAGCGGGCGTCGGTGTACCGCATGCGGTTCCGCACGCTGCTTGAGGCCCAGTTGGAAATGCTGGAAAACGGTGACTGGGACGATCTTGAACAGGCCGATTCGAGCATCGGCAACGAATAATCCATTGACGGCGTGTCAAGACTGGAGTTATAATTTATTGCAATCTTTTATATGTGACGACGATGAACGGGACGAGTACGCGAAGCGGCGACTGTCCAGAGAGCCGGGGAGAGGTGAAAGCCCGGTCAGGAGCGTTTGCGGAAAATCACCCGGGAGTTCGAAGCCGAACGCGGGCGGCCGCTTCTGCGGCTCGTTTGCCAGTAAGCGAGCGTCTCATTCACGTTACGAATGACAAAGCGGACGATGACGGCGGTTCCGGAAGGATCTGTGTCCGGATTCGTTCACTAGGGTGGTACCACGGGAGTCTTTTCTCGTCCCTAACCGGGGCGGGGGAAGACTTTTTTGTTGCTTGTCAACCGCCGCTTTTTCCATTGAACACGTAAGGAGTGACGAAGGACAGATGGTGGATTACAGCAAAACGCTAAACCTGCCCAAGACGGAGTTTCCGATGCGCGGCAACCTGCCCGTGCGCGAACCGGAAATCCAGAAGTGGTGGGATGAGATCGACATTTACGCGAAGGTGCAGGAGCGGACGAAAGGGCGTCCCAGCTTCATCCTGCACGACGGCCCGCCGTACGCCAACGGCGACATCCACATCGGCCACGCGCTGAACAAGATCCTCAAGGACTTCATCGTCCGCTACAAATCGATGGCCGGGTTCCACGCGCCGTACGTGCCGGGCTGGGATACGCACGGCCTGCCGATCGAACAGGCGATCATCAACGCGCAAGGGCTGGATCGCCGCAACATCGAGGTGAACGATTTCCGCCAGCGTTGCGAAGAGTACGCCTGGACGTACATCGACAAGCAGCGCAGCCAGTTCAAGCGGCTGGGGGTGCGCGGTGACTGGGAAAATCCGTACGTGACGCTGAAGCCAGAGTACGAGGCGCGCCAGATCAAGGTGTTTGGCGAGATGGCGAAAAAAGGCTACATCTACAAGGGGCTGCGCTGTGTCTACTGGTCGCCGTCGTCGGAGACCGCCCTGGCCGACGCGGAAATCGAGTACAAGGACAAACGCTCGCCTTCCATCTATGTCCGCTTCCTGGTCAAGGACGGCAAAGGCAAGCTGGACCAGGAGACCGGCGTCGTGATCTGGACGACCACGCCGTGGACGCTGCCGGCCAACCTGGGGATTTGTCTGCACCCCGAACTGGAGTACAGCGTGGTCAAGGCGGATGGCGGCAAGTACCTGCTCGCGTCCGGACGGTTGGAAGCGGCGGCGAAAGAGATTGGCTGGAAGCAGGTGGAAGTGCTTGCCACTTACAAGGGCAGCGAGCTGGAAGGCGTTGTCACCCAACACCCGTTCTATGACCGCGAATCGCCGATCGTGCTGGGCGAACACGTCACGCTGGACGCCGGTACGGGCTGCGTCCACACCGCGCCGGGACACGGGGAGGACGACTTCAACGTCGGCATGAAGTACGGGCTGGGCGTGCTTTGCCCGGTGGATCACGAGGGCAAGTTGACGCACGAAGCGCCCGGATTTGAAGGCTTGTTCTACGACGACGCCAACAAGCCGATCACAGAAAAGCTGAAAGAAAACGGCGCCCTGCTGAAGCTGGGCTTCATCACCCACTCGTATCCGCACGACTGGCGGACGAAAAAACCGGTGATTTTCCGCGCGACCGAGCAGTGGTTCGCTTCGATCGACGGCTTCCGTCAGCAACTGCTGGACGCGATCAAGGAAGTGAAGTGGATTCCGCACTGGGGCGAGACCCGTCTGGCCAACATGGTGGCCGACCGCGGCGACTGGTGCATTTCCCGCCAGCGCGTCTGGGGCGTGCCGATCCCGATTTTCTACTGCAAATCCTGCAACGAAGCGATCATCAACGACACCACGATCGATCACGTGGCCGAACTGTTCCGTCAGGAGGGCTCGAAAGTCTGGTTCTCGCGCGAAGCGAACGAACTGGTACCGCTGGGGCTCGCCTGCCCGCACTGCGGCGCGAAGGACTTCCGCAAAGAGACGGATATTATGGACGTCTGGTTCGACTCCGGCTCCAGCCACGAGGCGGTATTGGCCGAGCGCGAGGAGTTGAGCTGGCCGGCTGATTTGTACCTGGAAGGCTCCGACCAGTATCGCGGCTGGTTCAATTCGTCGCTGTCCACGGCGGTGGCAGTGCATGGCCGCGCGCCGTACCGAGCGGTGCTAAGCCACGGTTTTGCCCTTGACGGCGAAGGGCGCAAGATGTCCAAGTCGCTTGGCAACGTGATCGTGCCGCAGGAAGTGATCGACAAACTGGGCGCCGACATTCTGCGGTTGTGGGTGGCTTCCGTCGACTATCAGTCCGACGTGCGCATCTCGGACGCGATCCTCAACCAGATCGCCGAGATTTACCGCAAAATCCGCAATACGTTCCGCTTTTTGTTGGGCAACCTGGACGGATTTGATCCGGCGACCGATCGCGTGCCATACGAACAACTGGGAGAACTGGACCGCTACGTGCTGGCCAAGGCGGCGCAAGTCGTGGCCCGCGTGCGCAAGGCGTACGACGAGTACCAGTTCCACACCGTCTTCCACACGGTGCACAATTTCTGCACCATTGACCTGTCCGCCTTTTACCTGGACATTTGCAAGGACCGCCTCTACGTGGAAGCGCCGGACAGCCTGAAGCGGCGGGCGGCCCAGACGGTGATGTACGATTGCCTCATCGATCTGGTGCGGCTGGTGGCGCCGATCCTGCCGCACACCGCAGACGAAGTATGGCGTTACATCCCGGGCGTGACCGAGCCGAGCGTGCAGTTGACCGACATGCCAGAGCCCAATCCGCAATACGCCGGTATGGCCAAGGACCTGATGGAGAAGTGGGAGGCGTTCCTCGCCGTTCGCGACGAGGTGCTGAAAGCGATGGAGGAAGCGCGCCGCAGCAAGGTGTTCGGCAACTCCGTCGAAGCCAAGCTGTCGCTCTATCCGGGCGAGGAAGCACACCGCGCGCTGGCCGCGATGGACGATCTGGCCGATCTGTTCATCGTCGCCGCCGTCGAACTGCACCAGCCGGGCGACGCGGCGCCGGCCGAGGCGATGGCGCTCTCCGGCATTTCCGTTCTGGTCACTCCGGCTGAGGGCGAGAAGTGCGAACGCTGCCGGATCGTCCGCACCGATGTCGGGTCCAACCCGCAACATCCGCAGATTTGTGAGCGTTGCGCCTCGATCGTCGAGGAACATTACGCGCATGTAACCGAATAAGACCGCGATTTGCCGACTTCCCTGACTGGCTGCAACACTTGCCAGTCGGGGAAGTCTTTTTTTGTATGTCTGATGTGGCATACTACAAAAACGGAATGCGACCATTTCCATCGGCGGCGCTGATGACGCGGTCGTGACACAGAAAGGATGGTGGCAGACGTGGATCAACAGAAGCGAAAACAGTTACAACAGCGGTTGTTGGACGAAAAGGAAGGCATCGAAAAGCGTATCAGCTCCAATCTGCACAACAATCTGCAAGAGCAGATGTCGGAGTCGTTCGAGGAATTTTCCATGTATGACAATCATCCGGCCGACATCGGCACGGAGTTGTTTGAGCGCGAAAAGGATTTCAGCCTGTACATGCTGGACAGGGAAACCCTGCGGGAGATCGATCAGGCGCTGGAGCGGATGGAGCAAGGGACGTACGGCATCTGCGCCGTGTGCGGCCGCCCGATCGACGAGGAACGGCTGGAGGCGCTGCCGTGGTCGCTCACCTGCAAAGAGCACGCGCCCGCGCCGACGATCAACCAGAAGCGGCCGATCGAGGAAGCGTTTCTCAAGCCGCCGTTCGGCCGGACATCGATGGATGAGCGGGACGACGCGGCCTTTTTCGATGGCGAAGACACCTGGCAGATCGTGGAGGCCTGGGGTACGTCAAGCACGCCGTTTGCCTACACCGATCAGGCCAAGACCGACTACAAGGAGATGTACATCGAGTCGGATGAACCGGACGGCTACGTGGAGCCGGTGGAACAGATCGGCTATACCGACATTCACGGCTACCACGGTCCGGACAGCGTGAAATTCATGCGCGGCGGCACGTACGAGGAGTATCTCGACAACCAGGAGGGGAAGGGATACGTTCTCGATTACGAGGACTACCTGAAGGAGCGGGCCGAGCGGGAAGGGCGCAATGACCTGATGTAGTGCCGCCTGGTTCTTCCCTGACGCGCGGAACTAGACGAGCGGATCATCCCTGTCTAAAAGGCAAACCGGCCACACACGCACAAGAGATGAGGGAGTGAACATGGCTCAACAAACGAAAAACCTGTTTGGACTTGCGGGAATCCCGCTGGTGATGGTGCTGGGCAACTCGATGTTGATTCCGATCCTGCCGACGATGGAATCCCGCCTGCATTTGACCAGTTTTCAATCCAGTTTCGTCATCACCGCTTTTTCCATTGCCGCAGGCATCGTCATTCCGTTCGCCGGGTATTTCTCCGACCGGTTCAATCGCAAGATCGTCATCGCGATTGCCCTGGTGCTGTACGGAGCGGGTGGTCTGATCGCCGGTCTGGCCGCGTTGTGGATGAAAAACCCGTACATGGTGATCATCGCCGGACGGGTGTTGCAGGGGATTGGGGCGGCCGGCACGTCGCCCATCGCCATGGCTCTGGTCGGCGACCTGTTTCAGGGAGCGGCGGAAAGCCGGGCGCTCGGGTTGCTGGAGACGTCCAACGGGCTGGGCAAGGTGCTCAGTCCGATTTTCGGTTCCCTGTTGGCCCTGATCGCCTGGTACACGGTGTTTCTCGCCTTTCCGGTCATCTGCGGGGCGGTCCTTCTGGTCTTTCTGTTTTTGGTCAAGGAAAAGAAGCCGTACAAACAACCGAGACCTGTCAAAGAGTACATGCAGTCGATCAAACACGTCTTTCAGCAAAACGGCCGGTGGCTGGTTCCCGCGTTTTTCATCGGCAGCATCTGTCTGTTTACCCTGTTTGGCGTGCTGTTTTACCTGTCCGATTTGCTGGAGGACACCTACGGGATCGACGGCGTGCCCAAGGGCGGCGTTCTCGCCATTCCATTGCTGGCGATGAGTGTCACCGCGTACTTCACCGGAGCCGTGATCAAAAAGAAGCTGACCCTGATGCGGCTGTTCGTCGTGATCGGGATGTTTGCCCTGGCGGCATCGTATTTGATTGCCAGCTTCGTGAAAAACGTCTGGCTGTTGATCGGCATTCTCGCCATCGGCAGCATCGGCACGGGGATGATCCTGCCCTGTCTCAACAGCATGATCATCGGCGCGGTCAAAAAAGCGGAACGGGGGATGATCACCTCGCTGTACAACGGGGTACGATTCATCGGGGTGGCGATCGGACCGCCCGTGTTCACCTGGTTGCTCGGGATGTCCGCCCGGGTGATGTTTGATTCCATCGCCGCGCTGACCGCCGGATTTGCACTGATCGGCTGGATTTTCATCAAGCCCGGGCAGCCGCAAACGGCGGAAGCCTCGGCGGGACAGGGAAAAGGACGGCAGGGAGGGCAGGAGCAGGCGCGGTTCGTGGACGAACAGGGGTTGCGCGACACGATGGAGCTGTTGGGCATCCAGCACGAGGACCCGGCGGTGAGGCAAGAACGGGAAGGGCGCAAGCGGCTGGGCTTTGACGTCAATGACCTGGTGGATCAGTTGCTGGGCAAGGAAAAGGGGAAAGGGAAGTAACAAAAATAACGAAAAAACCTTGGGAGTCCCAAGGTTTTTGGCGTCAGTTCGGCAACAGTCCGCGAGAACGCAGGTAGGCAAGCGTCAGCGGGTAGACGTCGTCGTAGAGGAAGCGGCTGAAGCGCGGATCGCCTTTCACGTTTTCCGGAATCTCGTCGAACAGGATCATCCCGCCGACCGTGCCGCCGCGGATATGTTGCACCTGTTTGTCCACAGTGGCGAAAAAAATGTCTTTGACGATCGTGCCGTCAATCGTGTACTGGCCGATCTGTTGGATCGAGGACAAGGTGCATCCGGTCTCTTCGTACGTTTCGCGCACGGCCGCTTCCAGGCTGGTTTCGCCCGGTTCCACCTTGCCGCCCGGCAGTTCGATCCCCCGGCGGGTATGGATGGTAAACAACAGTTTTCCCTCGTACACGGCAAACACCAGTACGTGTCCGGCCGGCTGGCGGTATTCGCGTTCATCAAAGGTGAGTGTCACGGGCAGGCCGAAATCGTCTTCAAACAGATACACCCGCTATCCCTCCCTGATCGAAAGTGAGATGTGTTTGGCCGCCCGCATGCCTTGTCCGACGGCCAGCGCCAGCCCGGCGTAGGCGGCCCCGTTGGTGACGTCGCCGATGGCGTAAATCCAGTCGGTGCTGGTCACTTGAAACGGATCGACACGCAAATACTGCTGCTCGTCCCGCTCCAGCGACGGGACCGTTTCGCTGTTGGCGATGACGCCAATGCGCGGCAGGACCCAGTCCATCGGCAGAAAGCGCGGCTTACGGTCCCCGTTGGTGGCGAGATAGACACCGCAGGGCTTCCCGGTCTCTTGTGTGCCGACCAGTTGGGTCTCCCACAAGATCGTCACATTGCGGCACAGAGAGAGGCGCTCTACCCACTCCGGACGGGCCCGCAGGCGGTTGCTGCGCACAGCCAGCCAGACGTGCCGGGCGTGGGCGGAGAGATTGCAGGCGCTCTCGACGGCCCGATCGCCGCCGCCGATGATCAGTACGTGTGTGCCGCTAAGCAACTCCCCCTGGGACGTGGTGGAAAACCACGGCGCCAGCGCCAGCCGGGAGTGTTCCAGCAGAGGAAGCGTATTGGGCCGCACGCCGGTGGCCAGAATCAGGTAGTCACAACGGTAGCCCCCCTTGCTGGTCGTCACCTCGCGTGTCAGCGTGTCGACGGACAGGAGCGCTTCGTTTAGACGCAAGTCGAGGCCGAGGATCTCCAGATAACGGGAGACTTCGGCGAGCAATTCGCTTCCGTTGGCGTAGACGTGGGGCGGATAATCCCAAATTTCGTTTTTGATTTGATGCAGTTGACCGCCGATCCGATCTTCCCGCTCGATCAGCACGGCAGAGAGGCCGAGCCGTTTGCACCAGACGGCGGCCGATATGCCGGCCATTCCGGCTCCGACGATCAGCACCTGTGTCTTTTCCAAAATCGTTCCCCATTTCTCTCGCTAGCAGACTTCATTCTAGTGTTATTCCATGACCTGAAAAGAATTCCTGCTCGCAAACTGCAGACGGATGTGGCAACGGCGCGAGGCGGGAACGAGGGGGACGTAAGCGGATGGGGGGATGCGACGATTGTGAATCGTCCGCAAACGCGCTACAATAGCGATAGATCTCATCACGGTTTGGCGAAGATGACGCTCTCGGCGGAGGGAGTCATCTTTTTTCGCCGCTTGGGGGCAAAAGACAAGCAGATGAAAGTGATTATCGCCGAAAAACCGGATCAGGCTGCCAAACTGGCCCAGCCGTTCCCGCACAAAAAGCAGCAAGGGTATTGGCAGATCATGCCCAACGAGTTCTTTCCCAAAGGGGCGTACGTCACCTGGGCGGTGGGCCACATCTGCGAACTGGTCCCGCCCGAGGCGTACAAGCCGGAATGGAAACGCTGGACGCTCTCGACGCTGCCGATCATCCCCGACTCGTTTCAGCACCGGGTGATGCTATCCAAAGCCAAGCAGTTCGCTGTGATCAAACAACTGCTGAAACGTCCGGAGGTGACCGGGATCATCCACGCGGGCGACGCCGGACGCGAAGGAGAGTTGATCGTTAGGACCATCGTCCAGTTGTGCGGCGTGCGCAAGCCGATGCAGCGGCTGTGGATCTCGTCCTTGACGACAAACGCGATCCGCGAGGGGTTCCGCCATCTGCTGGACGAGTCCGAGACGCGCAATCTGTATCGGGAAGCGTACAGCCGGGCTTGTGCCGACTGGCTGGTCGGCATGAACGCTTCACGGGTGTACACGCTGTTGTTCCGGGAGAAGGGCGCGTCCGACGTGTTTTCCGCCGGGCGCGTGCAGACGCCGACACTCGCGCTGGTGGTGAAGCGGGAAAAGGAGATCGCCCAGTTTCGCCCGGAGCCGTTCTGGGAAGTGACGGCTGTGTTTGACATGGACGGAAAACGGTACGAGGGCGTCTGGGAGAAGGACGGCCAATCGCGGATCGACCATGCGGAGCTGGCGCAGAAAATCGCCGCGTTTTGCCAGGGAAAACCGGCGCGGGTGCGAGACGTAAAGACAGAGCGCAAAGAGTATCAGCCGCCGCTGCTGTTTACCCTCTCGACCCTGCAAGCCACGGCCAACAAGCTGTACAAGTATTCGCCGAAAAAGACGCTGGAGATCGCGCAAAAGCTCTACCTGAAAGGCGTCCTGTCCTATCCGCGCTCCGACTCCAGCTTCGTCACCGAAGGGGAGGCCCGGACGTTTCCCGAGATTTTGCGCAAGCTAAGCCAACAGGACCCGTACCGCTCGTTTTTCCCGACGCCGCAGCATTCGCTTTTGGGCAACAGGCGCTATGTCAACGAAAAAAAGGTGACCGACCACTACGCGATCATCCCGACGGAACAGGTGCCCGATGTGTCCCGGCTGTCGAAGGACGAGCGCAACATCTACGATCTGGTCGCCCGTCGGCTGATCGCCGCCCATTTCGACGCGGCCGTGTTTGCCTACACCACCGTTCTCACGCTGGTCGACGGACGGGCGCAATTTGTCAGCAAAGGGACGCGGCTGGTGCAGCCGGGCTGGCGGCAGGTAGTGTTCCAGGACGCGAAGCAGGAGGCAGAGGAGGAGAAGAAGCTTCCGCCGCTTGCGCCATGTGAGGAGGGGCGGGTGGACGACGCGCGCGTCAGGGAGAGCATGACCCAGCCGCCCAAGCGCTACACCGAAGGACAACTGATCACCTTGATGAAAACGGTCGGCAAGCACGTGGACGACGAGGAACTGGAAAAAGTGCTGACGAAGACAGAGGGGCTGGGAACCGAGGCGACGCGGGCGGGCATCATCAGCATGCTCAAAGAGCGCCACTACATCGAAGTGAAACAGAATCAGGTGTACGCCACGCCGAAAGGCATCATGCTGATCGACGCCATCGGCGACAAAATCCTCGCCTCACCGGAGATGACCGCCCGCTGGGAACAGCGGCTCGCGGAAATCGGCGAAGGCAAGGCGTCGTCCGAGGCGTTCCTTGAACAGGTAAAGAAGCTGAGCCAAAAAATCGTCGAGGACGCTATGGCGCAGGCTCCCGCCTGGCAGGTAGACCCCGCCGGCCTTAAGGCGCCACCGAAGCGGTCGGCAAGAGGCAAGGCTTCGGCCAAACGCGCAGCGACGGCAGGGGCGGGGCAGCCGGGCGAGATGATCGGCCCTTGTCCGGCATGCGGCGGGGCGATTGTCGACAAAGGCCGGTTTTACGGCTGCTCGCATTACCGCGACACGCAATGCGGCGTGACTTTTCCCAAGAAACTGCTGGGCAAGTCGCTCACGCCCGCCAATCTGAAAAAACTGTTGGAGAAGGGCAAATCCAATCTGGTGAAAGGCTTCGTCAAAGCCAACCGCCGCTTCGACGCCTGGCTCGTCTGGGACGCGCAGCAACGGAAGCTGGGTTTTGAGGTGAAGCAGGTACACCAGAGCGAAGGCGGCGACGCCCCCGAACCGGCCAACGGCTCGACGGCCTGACGGCGGGTGTTCACCAGGCACGTTCCTTAACACAGAGGAGCGTGCTTTTTTTGTTTGCAAACGCTTCGACATACCGCAGGTCAAAAACGAAAATCCGCACCGGCATCGACAAAAGAACAAGCGTTGCGCACCGAGGGTTCGACAGTCTTCGTTCGCCGCCTGCGCTATACTGGGGCTTGTGAATGGACAGGAAAGGAGCGCTCTACGATGATTGAACGAATCTTGCAACTGCGCGCACAGTCTGTGCCGATTGCGAAGATCGCCCGCGAGTGCGGTCTGACGCCAGGACAAGTCCGCTACCAACTGCGCAAGCACCAATCGAGCCAGGCGGCAAAACAGACGGAGCCGACCCGCCAGGATCTTTCCCCGACCGTCAGCGTTCCGCACGACACGCCGCCGAACATGGAAGCAACCAAGCCTTCGTGGCAGTTGCCCGACTTTTACGGCGAAAACCGCATCAAACTCATGCCGCAAAGCCCGACCGTGTTGCACGCCTACTGGGAAATCACCTGGCCGCGCATGCGCATGGTCGCCTCTTATTTGCACACCGATTTTCGCTCTTTGCAAAAAGGCCTCCGCCTCTACGACGTCACGGACCGCTTCTTTGACGGTGCCAACGCACACGGCTGGCGGGACATCATCGTGAGCGACCAAGCCCGTTCGTGGTACATCACCCACGTCCAGCCGGGACGCACGTACATCGCCGACTTCGGATTGTTTCACGACGGGCGTTTTTGCCCGATCCTGCGCTCACAGCCGACCGCCACGCCGCGCAATTGCGAAGCGCCGTGGGGCGATCCGCTGATCGAGCCCGCAGGCGATCCGAGCCGCCCGGCGTGGTTTGAGAACTTTTCGTCCTATTCCGTCTACTCCGGGTAAGCGAGGTGTCCACGGTGGAAAAAGGCTTTCTCTCTCTCGTCCTGCACGCCCACCTGCCGTACGTTCGGCACGCCGATCGGGACGATTATCTGGAGGAGCGCTGGGTGTACGAGGCGATGCTGGAGTCGTATGTGCCGCTTCTCATCGTGCTGGAAAAACTGATCGCCGATGGTATCGACTTTCGGCTGACGATGTCGCTCACCCCGACGCTTGTAAGCATGCTAAATGACCCGGTCATCCAGTCGCGCTTCAAGGCCCGCCTGGCTTCGTGCATCGAACTGGCGCTCAAGGAAGGCAAACGGACAGCGGACAAGCCGGACGAGCGTCGCGTCGCCCGGATGTACCTCGCCCGTTTCCGCGAGATCGCCGCCTACTGCGCCAAGTACGACTACAACCTGATCGCGGCGTTTCGGCGGTTGCAGGCGACCGGCAAGCTGGAGTTGATCACGTCGGCGGCGACGCACGCGTTTTTGCCGTACATCGAAACAGAGGAAGCCTTGCGCGCCCAGATTCGCATCGGCGTAGAGACGCACGAGCGGATTCTCGGCACCAGACCGGCGGGGATCTGGCTGCCGGAGTGCGGGTATGCGCCGGGGGTGGACCGGCTGTTGAAAGAAGCGGGATTGCGCTACTTTTTCGTCGAGACGCACGGGATCGCGCACGCCACCCCGAAGCCCCGCCGAGGCGTCTTTGCGCCCTTGCTGACCGAACACGGCGTGGCCGCGTTCGCCCGCGACCAGGAGTCGACCCGGCAGGTGTGGAGCGCGCACGAAGGCTATCCCGGCGATTACGACTACCGCGAGTATTACCGGGACATCGGCTACGATCTCGACTACGAGTACATCAAGCCGTACATCCATCCTTCGGGACTGAGGATCAACACCGGGTTCAAGTATCACCGGATCACCGGCAACCACGGGGAAAAGGCGATCTACAACCCAGAGCGGGCGCGGGAAAAGGCGGCGGAGCACGCTGGCGACTTTCTGTTCAACCGGGAGCGGCAAATCGCGTACCTGGCGGCACAGATGGACCGCAAGCCGGTCGTCGTCGCCCCGTACGACGCCGAACTGTTCGGCCACTGGTGGTATGAGGGGCCGATGTTTCTTGACGTTCTCTTCCGCAAAATCGCCTGCGACACGGAGGTAGTCAAGCTGATCACGCCGTCTGAATACCTGGACATGTATGAAGAGCACGACCGCGGCCGCCTGCCGATGTGCTCCTGGGGGCGCAACGGCTACGGCGAAGTCTGGCTCAACGGGCAAAACGACTGGATCTACCGCCATCTGCACCGCGCGGAGCGGCAGATGATCGAGCTGGCCGAAACCTTTTTGGACCCGACGCCACTTCAGGCGCGGGCACTGGCACAGGCCGCCCGCGAACTGTTGCTGGCGCAAAGCAGCGACTGGGCGTTCATCATGGACAACAAGACGATGGTGGAGTACGCGGTGCGCCGGACGCACGACCATCTCGCGCGGTTTCAGACGCTTTGTGAACGGTTGCGGCAGGATCAGTTGGACGAGGCGGAACTGTCCCGTCTGGAGGGGGATTTTCCGATTTTTCCGGAAATCAATGTGTCGTACTATTTGCCCGCATGTGCGCATAAAGTGAACATATCGCACGGCTCTGTCGCGGCCGCCCGGGCGAGAACCTCCCGGCCGGCGCTGCGGGTGCTGATGCTCAGTTGGGAGTTCCCTCCCCGTACCGTGGGGGGACTGTCCAAGGCCGTTTACGATCTTTCCCGACATCTGGTTCGACACGATGTGGAGGTGCACGTGCTGACCGGATCGGCGCACGGCGCCCCCGAACGGGAGGTGATGGAGGGCATCCGCGTACAGCGTGTGCGGACGTACCAGCCGGACGGGGCGAGCGACTTTTTGGACTGGGTGTTTCAATTGAATCTGGCGATGGCGGACGAACTGGAGCGGCTGTTGGAGGTGGGGCTTGCCATCGATCTGGTTCACGCCCACGACTGGTTGGTCGCGTGCGCGGCGATCGAGGCGAAGCGGCGCTTCCGCCTGCCGTTGGTGGCGACTATTCACGCCACCGAGCATGGCCGCAACCACGGCATTCACACCCCCTTGCAGGAGCGCATCCACCGGACGGAGCGGGAGCTTATCTGCGAGGCCTGGCGGGTAATCGTCTGCAGCGACTATATGGCGGACGAACTGAAACGGCTGTTTAACCTGCCGGCCGACAAACTGGCCGTGTTGCCCAACGGGATCGAACCGGCGGACGACGCGGACGCTTCACTTGTCGACCGGGAGGCCTTTCGTCGGCGGTTTGCCCTGCCCGAGGAGAAGATCATTTACTTCGTCGGCCGGATGGTGCGGGAAAAAGGGGTGCACCTGTTGCTGGAAGCGGCTCCTTTTGTCCTGGCGCGCCAGCCGAAGGCCAAATTCGTCCTCGCGGGCACGGGACCGATGCTGGAGGCGTTTCGGCGGCAGGCGGCAAAGGCCGGTTGGGGCGACAAGGTGTTGTTTACCGGCTTCGTCGACGACGAGACACGCAACCGGCTGTTCCGGCTGGCCGACGTGGCGGTATTTCCCAGTCTGTACGAACCGTTCGGCATCGTGGCGCTGGAGGCGATGTCGTTTCGAGCGCCGGTGCTGGTGGCCGATACGGGCGGGCTTGGCGCCATCGTCCGGCATGGCGAAAACGGAGCGAAAATGTACCCGGGAGACGTCCAATCGCTCGTCACCCAACTAACGTGGATGCTGGATTCCCCGGCTACCTGCCAGGCGATGGCGGAAACGGCGTTGGCCGAATTGTCCCTGTATGACTGGACACGGATTGCAGGCGACACGCTCCGGCTCTATCGCTCGATCGTTCCGGAGCCGGTCGCGTTGTATGAATAAGGAGGAGAATGGATGAAAGCAGTGATCATGGCCGGCGGAAAAGGTACCCGTCTACGTCCCGTCACCTGCCACACCCCCAAACCGATGGTGCCGCTGTTGAATCGGCCCTGCATGGAGTACATGATCGACCTGTTGAAAGCGCACGGCATCACAGACATTGCCGTGACGGTGCAGTATTTGCCGGAAGTGATCAAACGCTATTTTGGCGACGGTTCCCGCTTTGGCGTTCGCATCCGCTACTACGAGGAGACGACACCGCTCGGGACGGCGGGCAGCGTGAAAAACTGCGAGGACTTCCTCGACGAACGCTTCCTCGTCATCAGCGGCGACGCCTTGACCGACATCGATCTTGGCGCGGCCATCGCGTTTCACGAAGCCAAGGGGGCACTGGCCACACTGGTGCTGACCAAGGTAGACAATCCGCTGGAATTCGGCGTGGTGATGACCGACGACGACGGCAAAATCATCCGCTTCCTGGAAAAGCCCAATTGGTCGGAAGTGTTCAGCGACACAGTCAACACCGGCATGTACATCCTTGAGCCAGAGGTGCTGGACTGCCTGGAGGCCGAGACGGAAGCGGACTTCAGCAGAGACCTGTTTCCGCGACTGTTGCGCGACGACAAGCCGTTGTACGGCTACGCCGCCAGCGGGTACTGGTCGGACATCGGCACCCTGGAGGTGTACCGCCAGGCGCAGTTTGACATGTTGGACGGCCGTGTCCGCGTCGCGATCAAGGCGCGAGAGATCGCCCCGCACATTTACCTGGAGCCGGGCGTAAAAATCGACTCTTCGGTGCGGATCGAGGGGCCCGCTTACATCGGCGAACAGGCCCACCTGCAAACCGGTGTGTCGGTCGGTGCCTATTCGGTGATCGGCAACAACGCGACGATCGCCGCCGGCACGAAGCTGTCGCGGGCGATTCTCTGGGAAAACGCGTTTGTCGGCCAAAAGGCGGAGGTGACCGGAACCACGCTCTGCCGCAGTGTCCACATCGCTCCCGGCGTCGTGCTGGGCGAAGGAGCGGTGATCGGCGACCACGCCCGCATCGGAGCCAAATCGCTTGTGAAAGCCGGGGTGAAAATCTGGCCGCAGAAAGAAGTGGGCGAAAACGCGACCGTCAGTTCGTCGCTCATCTACGGAGGGAAACTGTCAAAAAACCTGTTTGGCAGTCAGGGGGTAAAAGGGCTTGCGAACGTGGACATCACGCCCGAGTTTGTCACCCGTCTGGCCTCGGCGTATGCCTACCTGCTCAAGCCGGGCAACCGAATCGCCCTGTCCGCGTGCGCCCATCCGTTCGCCCAACTGTTGAAACACAGCGTGATGACCAGTTTGTGTTCGTCCGGAGTGGACACGGTCGATTTCGGGGTGGCGATCGCGCCTATCACCCGCTTCGGGGTGCGCAGCTTCGCCTGCCAGGGCGCGATTCATCTGTACATGGCCGAGCCGCTCGACAGCAAACACGTGGTCATCCAGTTTTTTGACGACAAGGGCTTGCCGATTTCGTCCGACTTCGCGCGCAAGATCGAAAACGCCTACTGGCAGGAAACGTTTGTCCGCTCGCTCACCGATCAGTTGGGCAAACTGCACCTGGAGCACAATGTGGAACAGGCGTATGTGAAGGCGCTGCTCGACGACATCGACGCCGACCTGTTGCGGCGACGGCGGTTCCGTTTGCTGATCGACTGCGACCAGCGGTTTTTGCCCGCCTTCCTCGCCCCGTTGTTCGACACGCTGGGCGTAGTGGTCCAGTATGGTTCCATCCGGCACGGCGTGGCCAAACAGCGGGCCGATCTCGCCGTGAAACTGGACAAAAACGGGGAGCGGTTCGAGTTGTTCAGCGAGACCGGGGAGCGGCTCAGCCAGGAAAAGACGCTGGCCCTGCAACTACTCGCCAGCTTTCAGCGCGGCGGCGGAGCGCGTATCGGCCTGCCGGTCAGCGCACCGATGGAGCTGGAGGGACTCGCCCGATTGTTGGACGTCCAGGTGGTGCGCACCAAGGTGTCGCCGCGGTCGATGATGGAGGTGGCCGCCGACGCCCGGTTCCATCCGTTGTTTGACGCCGTGTACAGCCTGGTGAAAATCCTCTGCTACCTGGCGCAGGAGGGGCAGCCGATGAGCCGGGTCGCCGATCTCTTGCCCGCGTGCCACATGGAGCGGAAGACCGTGTTTTGCCCGTGGGCGTCCAAGGGCAAGGTGATGCGCCGGATGATGGAAGAAATGAAAGGTCGCCAATTGGAGCTGGTGGACGGCATCAAGGTGTACGATCCACAAGGCTGGGTGCTGATTTTGCCCGACTCCGAGGAGTCGCAGGTGGCGATCATCTCCCAGGGGCACAGCCGAGAGAGCGCCTCTTCGCTGGCGGCCGCATACGCGCAGCGGATTTTTGAATTTCAACAGGTGTGAAAAAACGGCTGTGAGGGATGTGACAGGATGCCGAGACCTCTTGTGATCGGAAACGGCAAGATGCTGATCAATTTCGACGACAAGCTGCACATGCGCGATCTCTACTATCCCCATGTGGGCCAGTTGAACCACATCGGGGGCCACTTCAGCAAGATGGGGGTCTGGGTACAGGGAGAGTTCAGTTGGGTGGACGAGGACGGCTGGCAGCGCGAACTTCGCTATCTTAAGGAGTCGCTGGTGACGGACGTCACCGCCCGCCACGAGCAACTGGGTATTCGTCTGCACATCGCCGACGGAGTGCACCAGCGGGAGACGATTTACCTCAAGCGCGTCCGCGTGCGCAACGAGCGTGACGAGGGGCGGGAAGTGCGCCTGTTTTTCAACCACGACCTGAGTCTGAACGAGACCGAGGTGGGGGATACGGCGGTGTACGATCCCTTGCTTCGCGCCGTCTACCACTACAAGCGCAACGTCTACATCATGGTGAACGGCAAGACCGCGCACAGCGGCATCTATCAGTACAGCGTCGGGATCAAGCGGTTCAACTACGCGGAAGGAACCTGGCGGGACGCGGAAGACGGCATCCTCGAAGGCAATCCGATCGCGCAGGGATCGGTCGACAGCACGATTTCGTTTCGGCTGTTCCTCGGGCCGCACGAGGAAGGGACGGTTTACTACTGGATGTGCGTAGGCAACTCCTACCCGGCGGTCAAGACGCTCAACCAGTACGTCGTCGACAACGATCCCGAGCGGCTGCTCACTCGGGTTGGCGTCTACTGGCAACGCTGGGTGAACAAGACGGAGCAGACATTTGCCGACCTGCCCGCCGAGATCGTCGACCTGTACAAGAAAAGCCTGTTGATCGTGCGCGCCCAGATCGACCAGCACGGCGCGATTATCGCCGCCAACGACTCCGACATCCTGCAGTACAACCGCGACCACTACAGCTACATGTGGCCGCGCGACGGCGCGCTGATCGCGCTGGCGATGAGCAGGGCCGGCTATGACGGCGCGGTTGCCGGGTTCTATGAGTTTTGCCGCGACGCCCTGACCGACGAGGGGTATCTGTTGCACAAGTACAATCCCGACGGCTCGGTCGGCTCCAGTTGGCATCCGTTTGTCCACAACGGCGAGGCGCAGTTGCCGATCCAGGAGGACGAGACGGCCCTGGTGCTGTACGCCTTGTGGGAGCACTACCGCCAAAGCAGGCAGATCGAGTTCTGCCAGTCGCTGTACGCGTCGCTGATCCGGCCGGCGGCCCGGTTTTTGCACACGTACCTGCACCCTGATCTGCACCTGCCGATGCCCAGCTACGATCTGTGGGAGGAGCGGCGCGGCATCTTCACCTTTACCAGTGCGTCGGTCTACGCCGGGCTTAGGGCTGCCGCCAACTTTGCCAAGCTGTTCGGGGACGACCACCGTTGCCGCCGTTGGGAGGAAGCGGCCGGCCGGCTGAAAGAGGCGATGATCCGACACCTGTACGACCAGGACGCGGGCCGGTTTTTGCGCGGCATTTACCTGGAGCGGGACGGACGGATCAGCAAGGACTACAGCGTGGAGAGCAGCCTGTTCGCCCTGTTTTCGTTCGGTGTGCTGCCCGCCGACGATCCGCGGGTGGCGAGCACGATGGAGGCGGTGAAAAAGAGCCTCCTGGTGCAGACTTCCGTCGGCGGCTACGCCCGCTACCAGGGCGACTACTACTTCCGCAAGTCGAGCGACATCGCCCGCGTTCCCGGCAACCCGTGGATCATCAGCACGCTCTGGGTGGCGGAGTGGGAGATCGCCAGGGCGAAATCGCCCGCCGATCTGGCCGAGCCGCTGGAGAAGCTCAGGTGGGTGCAGCGGCACGCGATGGAAAGCGGCGTGTTGCCGGAGCAGATCGATCCGTTCACCGGCGGCCCGGTGTCGGTGGCGCCGCTCACCTGGTCGCACGCCGCGTTTGTCTGGACGGTGCTCAAATACGTGGAGACCTACAACCGCTTGACGCAAGCGGCACAGCGGTAACTAGGCCGGCGACGGCGACAGGCGGCATGAGAGAAACACGCGCAAACGGCCGGTCCCGCCGCTCCCCGTTGGCGGTGCGTGGCGGCAGGACGGAAGCGCGTGCATGGAACAAGGGGGAAAACGAGTTGACCAAACGAATCGCATTCGGTACGGACGGCTGGCGGGCGATTCTCGCCGATGAGTTTACACTGGAAAATGTACGGATTGTCGCAGAGGCCATCGCCCGGTATACCGTGGAGAACAACGGGCAGGAACAAGGGATCATCGTCGGGCACGACACCCGGTTTATGGGCCGCCGCTTCGCTCAGGAAGTGATCAGCGTGCTGGCTGCCAACGGCATCCGCTGCTACCTGGTGAACGAAGCGACGCCCACGCCAGTGGTGGCGTTCGGCGTCAAGCATTTCGCGGCCAGCGGCGCGGTCGTGATCACGGCCAGCCACAACCCGCCCGAGTACAACGGCATCAAATACATACCGGAGTATGCGGGCCCCGCCACCCCGGAAATCACCCGACGGCTGGAGCAGTGGATCGCCCGCGTCCAGTTAGACGGCGGCGTGAAGACGATTTCCCTTGACGAAGCGACCAGCAGAGGGCGTTTGGACCCTATTTACTTGCGGCCGCACTACGAAGCCCACCTGAGACGGATGATCCGCTTCGACGTGATCAAACAGCAGAACATGCATATCGTCGTCGACCCGATGCACGGCGCCGGTCTCGGCTACGTCAGCAGCCTGTTGATGGAAGCGGGGATCAAGACCACCGCCATTCGCGAATACGAAGACCCGGTGTTCGGCGGCGGCCTGCCGGAGCCGAACGAGGAGCATTTACGGGAGTTGCAGACGGAAGTGATCCGCAACAAGGCTGACCTGGGCCTCGCCAACGACGGGGACGCCGACCGCTTCGGCGTTGTCGACCGAACGGGCCGCTACGTGCCGCCCAACCAGGTGCTGTCGCTTCTGGCCCGCCACCTGGTGAAAAACCGCGGACTTTCCGGGAGGATCGTGCGCACCGTGGCCACCACCCACCTCTTGGATCGGATCGCCCGCCAGTGGGAACTGGAACTGGTGGAGACGCCGGTCGGTTTCAAGTACATCGGCAGCGAGATGCAAAAAGGAGACGTGCTGATCGGCGGCGAGGAGAGCGGCGGGGCCAGCGTGCTCGGCCACATCCCGGAAAAGGACGGCATCCTGGTCAACCTGTTGATCGCCGAGATGTGCGCCTGGGAGAAAAAAGGCGTCGACCAGATCCTCGCCGACCTGCACGAGGAGTTTGGCCAGTTGTACAGCAAGCGGCTCGACATCCGCTTCCGCGAGAAAGACGCCTGGATGGCCAACATGCTAGCCCGGCCGCCCGTCCACGTCGGCGGATACGCGGTGGAGCGCGTCGACCGCAAAGACGGCGTCAAACTGTACCTTGCGGGCGGCCATTGGGTGCTGATCCGTCCTTCCGGCACCGAACCGCTCTTGCGCATCTACTGCGAGGCGACCACAGCCGAGACACTGGAGAAGCTGGAAGAGGCGATCCGCGACTGGTTTACCGGGGTAAATGTGTAGGGAAAAAATACGCAACGTGCAGACAACGGTTCTGCGCGTTTTTTTATGGAACAAAACCGCATCGCAACGCTTGTATTCGATTTGACGGGCTCCGCCGAAAAAGGGCTCGTTACATTCAAACTGATATTTGAATATTCGGCCGGCGTGTGATACAATCATATTCAAATCAACGTTTGAATAAAGGCGGTGCTGTTCATGTCCAAAAACGAGGATTGCTGTGAGGTTCTTTGTTTTGACGAGGCCAAGGTCAAACGGGTGCAAGCGGGCGTGAATATTGAGGAAACGTCGGTTGCCGCCAGGATGTTCAAGGCGCTGGCCGACGAGACGCGGATGAAGATCGCCTATGCCCTGTGCCTGGAAGAGGAATTGTGCGTGTGCGATGTGGCAAACATCATCGGCTCCAGTGTGGCCACCGCCTCCCATCACTTGCGGCTGTTGCGCAAGCTGGGGCTGGCGAAGTACCGGAAAGAGGGAAAGCTGGTGTTTTACTCGCTTGATGACGATCACGTGAAGCAGTTGGTGCTGCTGGCGATGGCGCACAGCAAGGAGGGCGTGACACATGGATGACAGCGTGAAACGAAACGTGTACCGGGTGCAGGGGTTTACGTGTTCGGGATGCGCCGCCACTTTTGAAAAAAACGTCAAGGCGTTGCCGAACGTGCGGGACGCCCAGGTCAATTTCAGCGCGTCCAAACTGACGGTGTACGGGGAAGCGACGATCGAGGAACTGGAAAAGGCGGGCGCGTTTGAGGGGCTTCGGATTTATCCGGAAAACCAGCACGCGCTCCCGGCTACCGAACCGTTTTGGAAGCGAGCCAACACGATCCGCACCGCCGTTTCGGCGATTCTGCTCGCTTGCGGGTGGCTGATCGGCGAACGTTCGGACGCAGGTGTCTACGCGCCTGTCTTCGCCTACGCCCTTTCCATCCTGATCGGCGGCTATACGCTGTTTCAAAAGGGATTGCGGAATCTCTCCCGGTTTGCCTTTGACATGAACACCTTGATGACGATCGCCATTGTCGGTGCCGCCGCCATCGGGGAGTGGAGAGAAGGGGCCACCGTCGTCTTCCTGTACGCGATCAGCGAAGCGCTGGAGGCGTACTCGATGGATCAGGCGCGTTCGTCCATCCGTTCCCTGATGGACATCGCCCCGAAGGAAGCGACCGTCAGGCGCAACGGCCGGGAGATGCAGGTGCCCGTGGACGAGATTCGCATCGGTGACGTGATGATCGTCAAGCCGGGACAGAAAATCGCGATGGACGGCCGGGTGGTGAAAGGCGCGTCGACTGTGAATCAGGCGGCGATCACCGGCGAATCCATTCCAGCGGCCAAGAGCGCGGGGGACGAGGTGTTTGCCGGTACCCTGAACGAGGAAGGATTGCTGGAAGTGGAAGTGACCAAAACGGTCGACGACACAACGATTGCCAAAATCATTCACCTAGTGGAAGAGGCACAGGCGGAACGCGCCCCCACTCAGGCGTTTGTCGACCGCTTTGCCAAGGTGTACACACCCACCATCATGCTGATCGCGTTGGGGATTGCCGTCTTGCCGCCGCTTGTTGCCGGCGCCGACTGGCATGCGTGGATCTATCGCGGGTTGGCCGTGCTGGTGGTGGGATGCCCTTGCGCTCTGGTCGTCTCCACACCTGTGGCGATTGTCACAGCGATCGGCCGTGCGGCGAAAAACGGGGTGCTGATCAAGGGCGGCTTGCATCTGGAGGAAGCGGGGAGCCTCTCGGCGGTGGCGTTTGACAAGACCGGGACCTTGACCAGAGGGGTTCCGGACGTGACCGACATCAAAGCTGTGGGAGCCTTCGGCGAAGACGACTGCCTGCGGATCGCGGCCGCCCTGGAGAAAGGGTCCCGGCATCCGTTGGCGACCGCCATCGTCAGGAAGGCGGAACGTGCAGGTGTGCGATCTCCCGAAGCGGAACAAGTCGCCTCCATTACAGGAAAAGGGATAACAGCCGTAGTGGACGGCATCCCATACTATGTCGGCAGCCCACGCCTATTCGAGGATATGCTTGCGGGCGGACTGGCGGATAGCATCCGCCGGGAGATTGACGTCCTGCAAGCACAGGGCAAGACCGTCATGCTCCTGGGGACGGACTCTGACGTCCTCGCCCTGTTTGCCGCAGCCGATGAGGTGCGGGAATCCTCCCGGCAAGCGCTGGAGAGACTCCATCGGCTGGGCATCCGCAAGACCGTGATGCTGACCGGCGACAACGAAGCGACGGCAGAGGCGATCGCGCGACACATCGGCATCGACGACTATCGGGCCGAACTGTTGCCGCAAGACAAACGGGACGCGATCCGGCAATTGAAACAGGAGCACGGGAAAGTGGCGATGGTGGGGGACGGCGTCAACGACGCGCCCGCGCTGGCCACCGCCACCGTCGGCATCGCCATGGGCGGGGCGGGAACGGACACCGCCCTGGAGACGGCCGACATCGTCCTGATGGCGGACGATTTGTCCAAACTGCCGTTTACCATCCACCTAAGCCGCCGGGCGTTGTCCGTCATCCGGCAAAACATCGCGATCGCCCTGGCGATGAAAGCCGCGGCACTCATCCTGATGGTGCCGGGCTGGCTGACGCTCTGGCTTGCGATTGTGGCCGACATGGGGGCCACCCTGTTGGTCACGGGAAACGCTTTGCGCCTGTTGCGAATCAAGGAATAAACCATGCGAAAAGCCACCTTTGCCAGATGAAAGAGGTGGCTTTCGCCGTTACGTAAGCCCAGGCTGCAGACTGTACCAAAACATCCGGAACAGCTCGTTAGGGTCGATCGCCGCCTCTTCCGGGAAGAAACTGCTCTTCAGGCGCAGGCCATACGTGAAAATAATGAACCGCTCCGCCATTTTCCGGGCGTCAACCTCGGGCGGAATTGCCCGATACGTTTGCCCGATCTCGATCCACTTGACCGACATTTCCAGTGAAAACTCGTAGATATGCTTGAGCAAGCCTTCGATTTTGGGGTCGTCCTGCTGACCGACCAGGTAGAGGAAGACGCGATTGCTCACGTCGGCGGAGTCGGTCAACTGTTTGACGATGCCGTCTGTAATCGTCCGGAGCGGATTTTCCAGATCGCCCAGGGAGGCGCGATCAATCGCGGCGTGAAACGCCTGATTGATCGCCTCCATCCGTTTAAGCAACAACAGGCCGAGCAGTTCGTCCTTTGACTTTACATAATGGTAAATCGCTCCCTTGGACATCCCGGAGCGGTTGATGATCTCCTGCAAGGTCGTCTTGCGGCAGCCTTTTTCCCTGACGATCTCTTCGGTTACGGACAGCAAACGCTGGAAACTGGTGGTGCTGCTTGGCAACTGAATCATCGGGTCCTCCTCCGTGATAAGAAACTATTCCTACGGTACAATCCGACCGTCGGTTTGTCAACCTCTTTACAAACCGACGGTCGGTCTGGTATACTCGGGAACATCAATGACGACAAAGAGGGGTGCCCGATGAAAACATTACTGCTGTTGGTTCTCGATTTTGTGCCGATGTTCGCCGCCGTGCTGGTGAAACCGCCGCTGTACGGTCTGGCTGTCGGCCTCGTGCTCGCCTGCGGCCTGCTCGTCACGCAATGGAGAGGCCGCAGGGTGAAAACCGTGACCGTTGTCAATATGCTGTATGTTGCCACTGCATTTGCGTGGACGCTGGCGAACCCGGAGAGTGAAATCGCCCGGCAAGGCCAGATGATGATTTACCTGGTTCTTGCGTTATCGGCGATTGTCTCGCTCGTCATCCGTCAGCCGTTCACCCTGCAGTACGCCAAAGAGACGACGCCGGAATCGGTCTGGAATCATCCGCTGTTTTACCGGATCAACGAACGGTTGACCCAAATCTGGGCGGTGCTGTTTTCACTCGGCGCGGGATTTTCCCTGCTGATGAGCCTGGGCGTCATCCGTCCGCTGGCTGGTGTGATTCTGGCCAATACGACAACGGTAATCGGATTCGTCGCCAACAGCGTGATCCCTAAACGGATGCAACAGGCGTACGTCAAACGAATGGCGCAGCCGGAACCGGCGGAACTCGCGTGGCAGCCGCAGGTATTGGCACAACCGCCAGCGGTCGCCGGACACTACGACGTGATCGTGATCGGATCGGGCATCGGCGGCTTGACGGCTGCCGTCGAACTGGCCAGCCAGGGGGCCAAGGTGCTGGTGTTGGAGCGCCACTACCTGCTGGGCGGTGCCTGCACGACGTACACCCGCCGCGGGGGATTCAAGTTTGACGCGGGCGTGGAGTCGGTGAGCGGATTGGGCGAAATGGGGCCGGTACGCCACTTCTTGCGGCGGCACAGCCTGGAGGATGAGCTGACGTGGCTTCGGAACACGTACGAATTTCGCCATGGACAGGATTGCATCGTCATTCCCCATGATTACGAAGCGTGGCGGGATCAGCTCATCCGCCAGTTCCCCGAGGAGGCAGACGGCATTCGTGCCATTTTTGACGTCATGAAAAAGGCGTTCGAGCAGAAGTACACGGTATTTGCGCCCGACAGGGCCACGCCGCGCCTGCCGAAGACGATGGCAGAAATGCAGGCGTTTGCTGACAACTGCCCGGAGTATCTGCGCTACAAGGACACGACCTGGCGGCAGTTTCTTGACGGGTTCGTCAAACATCCGCTTGTGCGCAAACAGCTTTCACTTTTGACCGGATACGTGGGTGATCAAGGAGAGGAGACCCCGACGGACGACATGCTAAACCTGATGAGCTACTTCATCGTCGGCGGCTTCCGGTCGGCAAACGGCTCGATGGCACTGGCCGACGCGCTGGTGCGAAAGCTGAAAGCCTATGGCGGCGAGGCCAAAACCTCGACCAGCGTCACCTCGATCCTGATCGAAAACAATACCGTGCGGGGAGTAAAGACCTCCAAAGGGGAATTTTACGCCCCAATCGTCATCTCCAACGCCGACCCGCGTGTCACCTACGAACGCCTGGTCGGGCTGGAACGGCTCCCCGCCAGCTACCGCGACAAGGTAAAGCGGCTCGCTCCGTCGATGTCCCTTTTCATGTGGAACGCGGCCATCGACTGTGAGTTCAACAATCGGCATCTCGTGCACTACATGTTGTCTAAGCCGGTGGAACTAACCACCGTCGGCCAGACCGTGACAACGGTCGGCCTCTATTCGGGAAGCGCCGTCGATCCGTCGCTCGCCCCACCTGGCAAAGGCACCCTGACCATGCTATTTGTCACCCGGGCAGAGGCCAGCCGCTACAACCGGATGCCGGAGGCGGAATACCTGGCGCTCAAGGCGGAGATAGACGCGATGTGCCGGGCCATCGTCCGCGAGATCGACCCGCAGGCGGCCGATGCCATCCTGTTTAGCGAGGTGGCCACTCCGAAAACCATGGAAACCTACCTGAACACCTACGAAGGGTCGGTCTACAGCACCAGGCCGCTCGCGGACGAACGCTTCCCCGCGTTCAAGTCGCCTGTCGCCGGGCTTTATCTTACCGGAGCAGGCGTCGGATTCGGCCCCGGCATCGAGGCCGTGTTGATCAGTGGCGCGCAGGTGGCCGACATGCTGGCACCTGATTTCGCCGCGCGGGCAAAGAACAGAAGAGCGGTGTAGGGGCAAAAGCGTTTGGGCGGAAGGTTGAGCGTTGCTGCCAATTCTCCGCTCTTTCTTTTTTGGATAAACAAGTATAGAAGCGTGATAACGGTTCGGGCAGTCTCTCGTCCGATGCAATCCGCTTAAAGAAGATCATGGCGGAAAACGGCGTCGGCAGGCAGGGGTGTCGTGTGTCCAGGCAAGATTTGCTACAATAAAAAGACATGCCTGGGACAAAAGGGGGAATAGCGGCATGGGAGCGAAACGGATCGATGAACAGGTGCTGCGGGCGTTCTTGCGCGACGTGCGGCTGGAAAGCCCATCGCCGCACGATCCGATCGTGGTGCGGCACACCCCCGAGCCGTGGGAGTTGGTGGGGGTGGGCAATTACGCCGGCGTTTTCGCCCACCCGGACTATCCCGAGTTGGTCGTGAAGCTGTACGCGCCGGGGCGGCCGGGCATCGAACGGGAGCTTGAGGTGTACGGCAAACTGGGCGAAACCCCGTATTTTCCCGTGTGTTACCAGTACGGTGACAGGTGGTTGGTGCTCAAACGGATGCGCGGCATCCCGCTGTTCGACTGTCTCCGCTACGGCATCCCGATCCCGCCCCAGGTGATCGAGGACGTGGAGGCGGCGATCCGGCTGGCGAGGGAGAGGGGGTTGTGTCCTCACGACATCCACGCCAAAAACGTGTTGATGCACCAGGGGCGGGGATTTCTGATCGACGTCTCCGACTACTACAAGGATGCGCCGGACAGCAAGTGGAAGGACCTGAAGAAGGTGTATACACGTCTTTATCTGCCGCTTATCAAGGATCGCGGCTGGAAAATCCCGCTGTGGGTGCTCGACGCGGTGCGCAAAGCCTACCGGTATTACAAACGGCTGAAACGGATGTGTTCTTGATTTGGTTGCCTCGCCCCATGGGCTGTGGTACAATTCGTGTGTTATTCGGCGTAGAGAAGAGGGGGACTCGCGTTGGTGTACTACCTCATCGCGGCAGCAGTTGTCCTGTTGGATCAAGTTACCAAATACCTGGTCGTCCAACACATGGTGTACGGCCAGTCGATTCCGTTGATTCCCGGCGTGTTCCAGCTTACCTCGCACCGCAACATGGGGGCGGCCTTCGGCATTTTGCAAAACCAACGGGTGTTGTTTATCGTAATTACCGTGGCGGTGGTGGCGGGGATCGTGATCTCGCTGTACCGGATCGGCCACAGGCAGCCGCGTGTGTCTTGGGCGCTGGCCCTGGTATTGGGCGGCGCGATCGGCAATTTCATCGACCGCGCCAGCACGGGAAAAGTGGTCGATTTCCTCGACTTCGTGCTGATTCACTTCCCGATTTTCAACGTCGCCGACGCGGCGATCACGATCGGGGTGGCGCTTTTGTTGGTGGATTTATTGCTGGAGTCGCGGCGGGCCCGTTGACGCAACCGTCCATACTGGACACAACACAACAGACGAGTGGGAGTTTTTGATGAGCGAATCGACAGTGTTTGAACGATACGACTGGACGGTCGATCCCGCCGACGCAGGGGAGCGGATCGACAAATACATCACCTTGCAAAGCGAAGACTGGTCCCGCTCCCAGGTGCAGGCCTGGGTGAAGGAAGGGCGGGTCACGGTCAACGGCGAACCGGTAAAAAACAATTACAAGGTGGCGGCCGACGACGAGGTCACCTTGCGCGTGCCGCCGCCGAAAGAACTGGCGATCCGGCCGGAGCCGATGGATCTGGACATCGTCTATGAAGACAGCGACGTGGTCGTCGTCAACAAGCCGCGCGGACTGGTCGTCCATCCCGCGCCGGGCCACTACAGCGGAACGCTGGTGAACGGGCTGCTTTATCACTGCAAGGACTTGTCGGGCATCAACGGCGTATTGCGCCCCGGCATCGTCCATCGCATCGACAAGGACACGTCCGGCCTGTTGATGGTGGCCAAAAACGACAAGGCGCACCTGGGTCTCGCCGAACAGCTCAAGGCGCACACGGTGAACCGCAAGTACATCGCGCTGGTGCACGGCGTCATTTTGCACGAGATGGGCACGATCGACGCGCCGATCGGGCGCGACCCCAAGAACCGGCAGCAGATGGCCGTGGTGTTTGAGAACAGCAAGCCGGCCGTTACCCATTTTGTCGTGCTGGAGCGGTTCAAGGAATACACCCTGGTGGAGCTGAAGCTGGAGACTGGGCGGACCCATCAGATTCGCGTGCACATGAAATACATCGGCTATCCGCTGGTGGGCGATCCCAAGTACGGGCCGCGCAACACGCTTGATTTGGACGGACAGGCCCTGCACGCCAAGACGCTCGGGTTTGTCCACCCGCGTACGGGCGAGTACATGGAGTTTGAAGCGCCGCTTCCGCCGGACATGGTGGCATTGATTTCGTTTTTGCGCCAACAATAAGATTGACAGGCCGAACAAAGCGTGTCATAATGATTGCGACAACCAAACAATCGGTTCCTTTAAATCAGTCCCGAGAGGCTGACAAGGACGACGGACGCCGCCATCAGGAAGGAAGGGCATCTGCCTTCCGGTTGTCTTGGTGTAGCCAACCGCGCTTCTTGTCAGCCGACAAGAAGCGTTTTTGTTTTGCAAGTAAGAAAGGGGAATCCGCGTTGATCGACAAAAGCGTCATTCTGGATGAAGCCGCGATGCGCCGCGCTCTCACCCGCATCGCTCACGAGATCATCGAAAAGAACAAGGGCGTCGAAGACTTGATCATTGTCGGCATCAAGACCCGCGGGATTTACCTGGCGGAGCGCCTGGCGCAGCGGATCGAGCAGATCGAAAACGTGAACGGGCCGGTCGGCCAGCTCGACATCACGCTCTACCGCGACGACCTGACGCACAAGGCGGAAGACGCGGTGCTGAAGGGAGCGCAACTGCCGGGCGACGTGACCGGAAAGACGGTCATCCTGGTGGACGACGTGCTGTACACCGGCCGGACGGTGCGGGCCGCGCTGGACGCTTTGATCGACGAAGGCCGGCCGAAGATGATCCAGTTGGCCGTGCTCATCGACCGGGGACACCGCGAACTGCCGATCCGCCCCGATTACGTCGGCAAAAACGTGCCGACGTCGCGCAGCGAGATCGTCGCCGTGCAACTGCACGAGGTGGACGGGGTCGACAAGGTGTCGATCCGCCAACTAGCTGAATAGTCCTCTTTAACGCTGATCCTGTGAGGTTGGCAAGGGGAGCATCTTCTTCCGCGAACGGTTCGCGCCTGCGAACAAGGGAGAAACCATGCCTCTTTGTGCCTGCACAAAGAGGTTTTTTACTGAGATAGAGGAAAGAAGGGGAAATCATGAGTCAAAAGACATTCATCGACGTGCATGAAACGCCGGCGCTCGGCAAACTGCTGCCGCTTGGCATCCAGCACCTGTTCGCGATGTTCGGAGCGACCGTCCTGGTGCCGATCCTGACCGGACTGGACCCGTCGGCCGCGCTGTTATCGAGCGGGCTTGGCACGCTGTTGTTCCTGTTCATCACCAAAGGCAAGCTGCCCAACTACCTGGGGTCTTCGTTCGCCTTCATCGGGCCGATCATCACAGTGAGCGCCAACTTCGGCCCCGGCACTGCCCTGTTGGGTTGCTTCCTGTCCGGGCTGGTGTACGTGATCGTCGCCGCGATCGTGCAGAAGAGCGGCGTCGAGTGGCTGAACAAGGTGCTGCCGCCGGTCGTGATCGCCTCGGTTATCGTCGTCATCGGGCTCAGTCTGGCGGGCGTGGCCGTCGACATGGCGACAAAAGTGACCGTGGACGGCAAGCAAACCATCTCGCTTACCTCGATTGAAATCTCGCTGGTGACGATGGTGATCACCGTACTCGCCGCCGTGGTGCTGCGAGGATTCTTCGCCCTGATTCCCATCCTGATCGGGATCACCACCGGCTACCTCTACACCTTGCTGCGCCACCCGGAGTTGATCGACTGGGCCAAAGTGACCAGCGCTCCCTTGTTCAGCGCGCCGAAACTGCAAGTGGGCGCCGTGGCTCAGGCGATGGGCAATCCACAGGCGTGGGTGCCCGCGCTGATCATCGCGCCGGTCGCCTTTGTCACCCTGGCCGAGCACCTGGGCCACTTGCTGGTCACCGGCCGCGTCATGGAGCGCGACCTGATGAAAGACCCCGGCTTGCACCGCAGTCTTTTGGGTGACGGTGTCGCCACCGCCGTGGCCGCGTTCCTCGGCGGTCCGCCAAGCACCACCTACGGGGAAAACATCGGCGTGCTGGCGATCACCCGCGTGTTCAGCCGCAGCGTGATCGCGCTCGCCGCCGTGTTCGCCATCCTGTTCTCCTTCATCGGCAAGATCAGCGCCCTGTTGATGACGATCCCGACTCCGGTGCTGGGCGGTGTGTCGATCATCCTGTTCGGGATCATCGCAGCACAAGGCTTGCGGATGTACGTGGAAAACAAGGTCAACTTCTCCAACAAGCGCAACATGATCATCGCCGCCGCGATTCTGGTCACCGGGATCGGCGGGTTCAAAATCAGCTTCGCCGGTGTCACGTTCTGGCAATCGTTTTTGACCAACCTGACGATTGACAATATCGCCTTCTCCACCTTCCTCGGCATGGTGCTGCACGCGGTTCTGCCGGGCAAGGAATCGGCTGCGGGCGAAGCCGGTCAATAGAAACAGATAATGGGAATACTGAACGAAAGACGCTTTCCTTTAAATCCGGTCCCGTGAGGCTGGCAAGGATGGCAGGCGTTCGTTTGCCCTGCGCAAATCACGACGCATGCTTCTTACCCTGGCCTCTGGGGCCGAACGGTAAGAAGCATTTTTTACAATACGGGAACGGAGGGTTTCGCGATGGGCAAACGCGCACATCTGACAGGCGTCAAAGGGCTGACCAAAGCGCAAATCGAGGGATTGTTGGAGCGGGCCAACCACTGGGCCGACCGGTCGGGCGAGCAGACGGACGCGCTCGCCGGACGGTTTGTCGCCAACCTGTTCTTCGAGCCGAGCACGCGCACGCGCTTCTCGTTCGAAGTGGCGGAAAAGCGGCTGGGCGCGAACGTGCTCCACTTCTCGGCAGAGACGTCGTCGACGACCAAGGGGGAGACGGTCTACGACACCCTGCGCACGCTGGAAGCGATGGGCGTGGAGGCGGCGGTGATCCGCACCCAGGAAAACGGGACGATCCACGAGCTGGCCGACCGGGTGGGAATGAGCCTGATCAACGCCGGAGACGGGACGAATGAGCATCCGACCCAGTGCCTGTTGGACCTGTTGACGATGAAGCGCCACTTCGGCGGCATCGCCGGACTGACCGTGGCCATCGTCGGCGATCTGAAGCACAGCCGCGTCCTCGGTTCCCACCTGCACGCGCTGCCCCAACTGGGGGCCAACCTGCTTCTGGCCGGACCGGAGTCGATGATGCGCCCGGCGGACGAACTGCCGGCCGGCGTGCGGATTGTCGAGATCGACGAGGCTGTTCAAACCGCAGATGTGGTGATGATGCTCAGAGTGCAACTGGAGAGGCACAGCGAAGCCTTGTTCGCCTCGGCGGAAGCGTACCATGAGGCGTACGGACTTACGCTCAAACGGGAGCGGGCGATGAAACCGAAAGCGGTCATCATGCACCCGGCACCGGTCAACCGGGGCGTGGAGATCGACACCGCCCTGGTGGAGTGCGAACGCTCGCTGATCTTTACGCAAGTGGCAAACGGCGTGGCCGTGCGCATGGCGGTATTGGAACACGTGTTGAACGGGGGAGATGTGCGATGGGAATCATCCTTGGAAACGGTACGTGCCTGAACCAGGCAGGGGAGATGGTGCGCCGCGACATTCTGGTCGAAGACGAGCGGATCGCCCGCATCGCCGAGCGGGTGGACACTGACGGCCACGAGGTGATCGATCTGGACGGCCTGTTTGTCAGCGCCGGATTTATCGATATGCACGTCCACCTGCGCGAGCCGGGCTTCGAGGCGAAAGAGACGATTGCCACCGGCACGGCATCGGCGGTTCGCGGCGGTTTCACCACCGTCGCCTGCATGCCCAACACCCGTCCGGTGATCGACAGCGTGGAAACGGTGGCCTACGTGAAACAAAAAGCGGCCGAAGCCGGGTTGGCCCGCGTGCTGCCCTACGGCGCGATCACGGTGCGCGAGCGGGGGGAAGAGCTGACCGATTTCGCGGCCCTGAAAGAAGCGGGCATCGTCGCCGTCACCGACGACGGCGTCGGCGTCCAGTCGAGCGCGATGATGAAGCGGGCGATGCAGACGGCCAAGGCACTCGGCCTGTCGGTGGTCGCCCACTGCGAGGATGACGACCTGATCCCCGCAGGCAGTGCGCTGCACGCCGGAGTGAAGGCGGCCAGGCACGGTCTGACAGGGATTCCCTCCGAGTCGGAGTCCATCCACGTCGGACGCGACATCCTGCTGGCCGAGCAAACGGGCGTCCACTACCACGTCTGCCACATCAGCGCCAAAGAGTCGGTGCGCCTGGTGCGCGACGGCAAACGGGCCGGGGTGAACGTGACGGCGGAAGTGACGCCGCACCACCTCTTGTTGTGCGACGAAGACATCCCGGACAGCCTTGACGCCAACTGGAAGATGAACCCGCCGCTCCGCTCCCGCGAGGATCGCGCGGCGCTGATCGCCGGACTGAAGGACGGCACGATCGACATCATCGCCACCGATCACGCGCCGCACACGCGGGAGGAGAAGGCCAAAGGGCTTGAGCGCGCCCCGTTTGGCATCGTCGGTCTGGAGACGGCTTTCCCGCTCCTGTACACCCACCTGGTGCTGACCGGCGAGTTGACACTGGGCGAGCTGGTGGAAAAGATGACGACAAAACCGGCCGAGATTTTCGGCCTGCCCTACGGCCGACTGCAAGAAGGCGCGGTCGCCGATCTGGTGGTTATCGACCTTGAGAGCGAACGAACGATCAACCCCGAACAATTTGCCAGCAAGGGACGCAACACCCCGTTCGCAGGCTGGTCGTGCAAGGGTTGGCCCGTCCTGACAATGGTGGACGGCAGGATTGTGTATCGGCACGAGAGCTAGGCATGTCCGCCTGACCTCGCGAAAGGACGAACCGGCCGCAGGGCGACGGATGAATGGATACAACGAATCCCAAAAGGAGGAGAGCGCTGTGCAAGCGAGACTGATACTGGAAGACGGAACGGAATGCGTGGGAGAGGCGTTTGGCGCGACGAGTGAATCGCTTGGCGAAGTGGTGTTCAACACGGGATTGACCGGCTACCAGGAGGTGCTGTCCGACCCGTCTTACTGCGGACAGATCGTCGTCATGACCTATCCCTTGATCGGCAACTACGGGATCAACCGGGACGACTTCGAGGCGGTGCGCCCGTTCATTCACGGCTTCGTCGTGCGCGAGCACTGCGACGAGCCGAGCAACTGGCGCAATACCCAGACGCTGGACGAATTGCTGAAAACGTACGGCATCCCCGGCATCGCCGGCGTGGACACGCGGATGCTCACCCGCAAAATCCGTCATCACGGCACCCTGCGCGGGCTGATCACCACCAGCGACACCCCGACGGCGGAGCTGGTCGCCTCGCTGAAGCAGGCCAATCTGATGACGGACCAGGTGTCCCGCGTGTCGACCAAAAGCGTGTTCAGTTGCCCCGGCACGGGACACCGCGTCGTGCTGGTGGACTTCGGGTCCAAGCACGGCATCCTGCGCGAACTGACCAAGCGCGGCTGCGACGTCGTCGTCGTGCCGTACAACGTGACCGCCGACGAGATTCGCCGCATTCAGCCGGACGGGATTCTGTTGTCCAACGGCCCCGGCGACCCGAAGGACGTGCCGCAGGCGATTGAGACGATCCGCGTGCTTATTGGCGAATACCCGCTGTTCGGCATCTGTCTCGGCCACCAGTTGTTCGCGCTGGCGTCCGGCGCCGACACACAGAAAATGAAGGTCGGCCATCGCGGCGGTAACCACCCGGTGAAAGAATTGGCCACCGGCCGCACCTACATCACGTCGCAAAACCACGGCTACGCCGTCACCCCGGAATCGATCAAGAATACCAGCCTGGAAGTGACACACATCGCGCTGAACGACGGCACCATCGAGGGGCTTCGCGACGTGTCCCGGCAGGCGTTTTCCGTGCAGTACCACCCGGAAGCGGCACCCGGTCCCTACGATTCCGGTTACCTGTTTGACCAGTTCCTGGAGATGATCGCGCGCGCGAAGGAGGAGAAGAGTTATGCCAAAACACGCTGACCTGAAAAAAATTCTCGTCATCGGCTCCGGTCCGATCGTCATCGGGCAAGCGGCGGAATTTGACTACGCCGGTACGCAGGCCTGCCAGGCGCTGAAAGAAGAAGGACTGGAGGTCGTGCTGATCAACTCCAATCCGGCGACGATCATGACCGACACCAACATGGCCGACAAGGTGTACATCGAGCCGATCACTCCCGAATTCGTCGCCCGCGTCATCCGCCAGGAAAAACCGGACGGCCTTCTGCCCACCCTGGGCGGACAGACCGGCCTCAACATGGCCGTCGCGCTGGCCGAAGCAGGCATCCTCGAACAGGAAAACGTCAAGCTGCTCGGCACCAACCTGGACTCGATCAAACGGGCGGAAGACCGCGACATGTTTCGCGCGTTGATGAACGAACTGGGCGAGCCGGTGCCGGAGTCGACGATCGTCAGCACGGTGGAGGAAGCCGTCAATTTCGCCAACCGGATCGGCTATCCGATCATCGTCCGCCCGGCGTATACCCTGGGCGGCACCGGCGGCGGCATTTGCGCAGACGAAGCGAGCCTGCGCGAAATCGTCGCGAGCGGCCTCAAGTATTCGCCCATCACCCAGTGCCTGATCGAGAAAAGCATCGCCGGGATGAAAGAGGTCGAATATGAAGTGATGCGCGACGCGAATGACAACTGCATCGTCGTCTGCAACATGGAAAACATCGACCCGGTGGGGGTGCATACCGGGGACAGTATCGTCGTCGCCCCGAGCCAAACCTTGTCCGACCGCGAATACCAGATGCTGCGCTCAAGCGCTCTCAAAATCATCCGCGCGCTCGGCATCGAAGGCGGCTGCAACGTCCAGTACGCGCTCGACCCGCACAGCTTCCAGTATTACGTCATCGAGGTCAACCCGCGCGTCAGCCGCTCGTCCGCGCTGGCATCCAAGGCGACCGGCTACCCGATCGCCAAGATGGCGGCGAAGATCGCCATCGGCTACACGCTGGACGAATTGAAAAACCCGGTGACCGGGCAGACCTATGCCTGCTTTGAACCGACAATCGACTACGTGGTGAGCAAAATTCCACGCTGGCCTTTCGACAAGTTCCAGTCCGCCAACCGCCGCCTCGGCACGCAGATGAAGGCGACCGGCGAGGTGATGGCGATCGGCCGCACGTTCGAAGAGTCGATCATGAAGGCGGTTCGCTCGCTGGAGATCGGCGCTTACCACCTGGAGATCAAGGGGGCGCACGAGCTGCCGCAGGACGTGCTGGAGCAGCGCCTCGCCGCCCCTGACGACGAGCGGCTGTTTCTGATCGCCGAGGCGTTCCGCCGCGGCATGACGATGGAGCGGCTACACGAACTGACGGCGATCGACCGCTTTTTCCTGAACAAACTGGCGAAAATCGTCCGCTACGAATACACGCTCACCGATAACGGCCTTACCCGAGAAACGCTGCGGGAGGCGAAGCGGATCGGCTTTACCGACCGCAAGATTGGCGAACTGACCGGCGCGACCGAGGACGGGGTGCGCCGCCTGCGCCACGAATACGGCCTCACGCCGGTGTACAAAATGGTGGACACATGCGCGGCGGAGTTTGAAGCGCAAACGCCCTACTACTACTCCACCTACGAACAGGAAGACGAGCGCGTCGAAACCGGCAAGAAGCGCGTGATCGTGCTGGGCTCCGGCCCGATCCGCATCGGCCAGGGCATCGAGTTCGACTACGCGACGGTGCACGCCGTCTGGGCGCTGAAAGAGGCAGGATACGAAGCGATTATCATCAACAACAACCCGGAGACGGTCTCCACCGACTTCAACACCTCTGACCGGCTGTACTTCGAGCCGCTCTACATCGAAGACGTGATGAACATCATCGAGAAAGAACAGCCTGAGGGCGTGATCGTCCAGTTCGGCGGACAAACCGCGATCAACCTGGCCGACAAGCTGGCCAAGCGCGGCGTGCGCATCCTCGGCACCAGCCTGGAAAACATCGACGCCGCCGAAAACCGGGAAAAATTCGAGGCCCTCTTGCGCAGCCTCGACCTGGCCCAGCCGCCGGGCAAAACCGTCACCTCTGTCGAGGAAGCCGTCGGCGCGGCCGAATCGCTCGGCTTCCCGGTACTGGTGCGCCCGTCCTACGTGCTTGGCGGCCGGGCGATGGAGATCGTCTACAACCAGGATGAATTGTTGGCCTACATGGAGCAGGCGGTCAAGGTGAACCCGGAGCACCCGGTGCTGATCGACCGCTACATGCTGGGCACGGAGGCAGAAGTGGACGCGATCTGCGACGGCGAGAACGTGCTGATCCCGGGCATTATGGAGCACATCGAGCGGGCCGGCGTCCACTCCGGCGACTCGATTGCCGTCTACCCGCCACAATCGCTCTCGCAAAAGCTCAAGCAGGAACTGATCGAGATGACCGCCAAGCTGGCGCTCGCGCTTCAGATCAAGGGGCTCATAAACATTCAGTTCGTCATCTACAACAACCGTCCGTACGTGATCGAGGTCAACCCGCGTTCGTCCCGCACCGTGCCGTTTTTGTCAAAAGTGACCGGCATCCCGATGGCCAACATCGCCACCAAAGCGATACTCGGCCACTCGATTCCGGAGCAGGGCTACACGCCGGGCTGCCACCCGGAAGAGGAAATGGTCTCGGTCAAAGTGCCGGTCTTCTCCTTCGCCAAACTGCGCCGCGTCGACATTACGCTCGGACCGGAGATGAAGTCGACGGGCGAAGTGATGGGGCGCGAGCGCACACTGGCCAAGGCGTTGTACAAAGGCCTGCTCGCCGCCGGGATGAACATCCCGACGCACGGCTCGCTGTTGGTCACCGTCGCCGACAAGGACAAGGCGGAAGCGCTAGAGATCGTCAAACGCTTCCACAAGCTCGGCTTCAAGCTCATGGCGACGGAAGGGACGGCTGACTATCTGGAAAAAGCGGGCCTTGCGGTCACCCGTGTGCAGAAGCTGTCCGAAGGCACGCCCAATCTCTTGGACGTCATCCGTACCGGTGAAGCCAACATCGTGCTCAACACCCTGACCAAAGGCAAGACGCCGCAGCGCGACGGCTTCCGCATCCGCCGCGAAGCGGTGGAGAACGGCGCGGTCTGCCTCACCTCGCTCGACACCGCCAAGGCGCTCTTGCACGTGCTGGAGACGATTACGTTCGGTACGGAAGCGATGCCGCCGCAGCGCACGGGTCACGCGCTGATGGCCCGCTAGGCGGCGAAAGGGAGGGGGATACGTATGACCGCAACCAGCAACGCATGGGCCGAGAAGATCATCCTGGCGCTCGACTTCGCCGACGAAGCGGCCGTCCACCGCTGTTTGTCCACGCTAAGCGGACATGTGCGCTATGTAAAAGTGGGCATGGAGTTGTTTTACGCGGCCGGGCCTAAGATCGTCGAGTCGCTGAAGGCACAGGGATTCCGCGTCTTTGTCGACCTGAAGGTGCACGACATCCCGAACACGGCCAAAGGGGCGATGAGAAGCCTGGCCCGCCTCGGGGCGGACATGGTCAATCTGCACGTCGCGGGCGGCATGGCGATGATGGAAGCGGCGCGCGACGGGCTGGAGCAGGGCATACAATCCGGCGCCGCCCGGCCGCTGCTGATCGGGGTGACGATGCTCACCAGCACCAGCCAGGCGGTGATGAGCGAACAGATCGGGATCGCCGGAACGATGGAAGAGACGGTCGTCCGCTACGCCCGCCTCGCTTCCGAGGCCGGTCTGGACGGCGTCGTCGCCTCCCCGCTGGAGGTGCCGTTCGTCAAGCAGGCCTGCGGTACAGGGTTTGTCACCGTGACGCCGGGGATTCGCCCCGCCGGATCGGACCATGGGGATCAGACGCGCATCACCACGCCCCGGGAGGCGTTTGCCTTGGGCAGTGACTACATCGTGATCGGCCGGGCGATTACCACAGCCGCCGATCCGCTCGCGGCGTGGCAATCCATGCTCGCCGTCATCACGACAGAAGGAGAGGTACGATGAGCCAAACCAGTGTGACACCAGAGGCCAAACGGATCGCCGCCCATTTGCTTGCGATCGGCGCTGTCCACTTGCGCCCCGACGAGCCGTTTACCTGGACGTCGGGCATCCGGTCGCCGATCTACTGCGACAACCGGATTACCATGTCGCATCCGGCGGTCCGCGCCGAGATCGCCGACAGCTTCGTGGCCGCCATCCGCGAGCGCCATCCCGAAGCCGAGGTGATCGCCGGGACGGCGACGGCGGGCATCCCGCACGCCGCCTGGGTGGCGGAACGGATGAACCTGCCGATGATCTACGTCCGGGACAAGGCCAAAGGGCACGGCCGCCAAAACCAGATCGAAGGGGCGCTTGCTCCCGGGCAAAAAGCAGTCGTCATCGAAGACCTGATCTCCACCGGGGGCAGTTCGCTCAAGGCCGCGCAAGCCGTCCAGGCCGAGGGCGGCCAGGTGCTCGGCGTGCTGGCGATCTTTTCCTACCAGTTCCCCGAAGCGGAAGCCCTGTTTGCGGACGCAGGCATCCCGTTTGCGACGCTTTCCACCTACACCGCCCTGTTGGAGACGGCCCGCGAGCAAGGCGTGATCAGCGCCGAGCAGGAGCGGTTTTTGAGCGCGTGGCGACAGTCGCCGAAGACGTTTTACGCCTGAGAGCCCACGCAGTCTTTCGCTTTTGCCTGCGCAGGGAAGTCTGCCGCGCAAAACCCGTAGAGATGCGTGACAGGCCGACACCCCGCTTGTTGAAACGGCAGGGGCCATAAACCCGAGAATTTTTTCTCTTGCTATTCGTGTAGGCTTGTGGTAGCCTGAGTTTTATCAACATGAAAGGGTGAACCTAAGGCCAATGATGATCTAATCCTGTTGACATGAAAACGATTCGTATCTTGCGAGCGGTTTCTGTACAGGATTAGTATGCTCACACAGCCTGGTTCGTTCCCTTGCGGGGAAGAATAAGCGTTTTGTGCGTGCAAACGACTCCTGTCCGGAAACCGGATCAGGAGGTTTTTTTATGGCAAACACATCAGCTCTGTTCCGAAATCGTGTCGTTCAGGCGATCCTTGTTTCAGGCGTGTTTATGCAAATCGGCATCTGGGTGCGAAACTTCGCGGTGCTCCTGTACATCGTGGAGCGAACCAACAACGACCCGTTCGCGCTGTCGATGATTTACATGGCCGAATTTGCCCCGATGTTTGTGTTTTCGTTCATCGGCGGCACGTTCGCCGACCGCTGGCGGCCGAAACAGACGATGATCTGGTGCGATCTTTTAAGCGCGCTCTCGGTGCTGGCCGTTCTGTTGGCCTTCTTGTCCGGTACCTGGAAGGCGGTGTTTTTCGCCACGCTGGTTTCGGCCATTTTGTCCCAGTTTTCCCAGCCGTCCGGCTTGAAGTTGTTGAAAACACACCTCCCGGAATCGCAGTTGCAAGCGGCGATTTCGCTCTACCAAACCTTGTTTGCCCTGTTTATGGTGGCAGGACCGGTCATGGGGACCTTTGTGTACCAGCACTTCGGCATCGAGGTGTCGATGGCGCTGACCGTAGCGGCGTTTTTGTTGACGGCGGCGACGCTGGCTTTCATTCCCTCTGATCGGGCGGAGAATGAGGGGAAACAGGCGGGCAGCTTGCAAAGGGAGATGATCGAAGGCGTCCGCTACGTGCTGGCCAGCAAGCCGCTCACGCTTTTGGGCGTGTGCTTTCTCGCCGCCGGGCTTGGGCTGGGTCTGATCCAGCCACTCACCGTTCTTTTGGTTACCGACCGGCTCGGCCTGCCGAAAGAAAGCCTGCAGTGGCTTCTGACCGCCAACGGAGCGGGAATGATTGCGGGCGGCGCGATGGCCATGGCGTTTGCCCGCACGCTTTTGCCGCAAAAGCTGTTGATGATCGGGATGCTGGTGAACGCTTTGGGCATCAGTCTCTCCGGGCTGTCCGGCCAAGTGTGGCTGACATTGGCCGCCCAGTTTGCGGGCGGGCTGTTCTTGCCCTCTATCCACATCGGCGCCAATACGCTGATCCTGCAAAACACCGAGACGGCGTTCGTCGGCCGGGTAAACGGCATCCTGACCCCGCTGTTCTCCGGCGCGATGCTGGTGACGATGAGCCTTACCGCTCCGCTCAAGGAATGGTTCTCCCTTGTCGGGATGTATCAGATCGCGGCCTTGTTGTTCATCGCCGGACTGCTGTCGATCATCCCGCTCTTGCGTCTTCCTGCCGGGCAGAGAACCAGGACGGCTTCGGAGTCGCCCGAGTGACCGGCCTCGAACGATAAGCTGTTCGGCCCAGAAAAAAACCGACCGCTCTCGCAATCAGGCGGGAGCGGTCGGCTGTTTTTTTGTAAAAGAGTTGCCGTGTGTCGCCGGGTCAGGTGCGAATCAGGTTGCGTTTGACGAGCTGCCGGTAGTTGATCAGCATCGCCACGCGCCACGGCACGATCATACCGTAAGCGAGCACGAAGAACAAACCGGCCGTCTGCATCGGCGTAAACACGTCGCCGACGAACAGCTTGACGATAAAGCGAATCACGAACAGGGCCAGCAAAATTCCGATAAACGCCTTGGAGCGCTTCAGGTAAATATCGTCGCCCACGACCTCAAACCGGGAAGAGAGGATCAGCGGGATGGAAAACAGGGTGCCGATGAGAAAGGCAATCAGGTCATAGGAAAAAGGGGTGATCGTCTCCGGAAAGTGAAACATGGCGAATCCGGTGGTCATAAACAGCGGCGGAGCGACGATCTTGCGTATCGACACCGGTTTCTTGGCGGCACGCAGCCGAACGATAATGATCATGGCCGCCATGAATAGCCCGAAGAGCGTCCCCAGGAGTGTTGGCGATATCTGATGGCTCATCTGTCCAACTCCTCTCGTGCCAAAATGGGTTGCCTTTTATTTTACAACATAAACCTGATGATTACCAGGGTTATTGGTGACGAGGATCAGCATCACAACCATTAGTATACCACCATTGCCCGCATTCCGGAAAGGTGATTGTTGGATTGGATTTCCGCCCAATCGGGAACACTATACCCGCTTTTTCCCACACAAGGAGGGACGGGGGGATGAACCGGAAGCGATCGCTGTTGTTGACCGTGTGTTACAGCGGCTTTGCCACCTTGACAATCTTTTACGGCCTGATCGCGCGGCAAAGCCTGTTCGTCACCTTTGTCAGCTTCCACCTGATCGCCTGCCTCGGCATCCCGCTGTCGCACCGTCTGTGGGAGGGGGATGCCCGCCGACACTGGCGGGAAGCGTGGGGCGACGGCATCTGGCGGCGGGGAGAGGGTCTCTTCCTCGGACTGGCCACGGGCGTCTGTCTGTTTGCCGCGATTGTGGCCGGCTACCGGTTGCTGGTGCTCGCGGGCGTCAGTCCGGAACACATCCGCGCCGTATTGACCCGCTGGGGACTCACCGCCGGTTGGATCGGCTGGTTTGCCGCCTACCTGACCGTGCTCAACTCCTTTTTCGAAGAGTTGTTGTGGCGCGGGTTTGTGCTGGAGCGGTTGCTTGCCTCTCTCTCGCGGCGCAAGGCGATGGTGGCAAGCAGCCTGTTTTTCAGTCTCTATCATCTGATCATCGGCGTCGTTCTGTTCGGCTGGGCCTGGGGCGGGGTGATTACCGGACTGGTGTTTTTGGTCGGGCTGTTGTTTGCCCTGCTGAAAATCACCTATCGCGCCATCTGGGCCGCTTGGCTGAGCCACTTGCTCGCCGATCTGGCCATCGTCACCGTGCTGATCGCCTGGATCTACTGACGTCCGGCGGCCCGTCCCGGATGGCAGCATCCGCCGTCAGACTCACGGCTTTTGCGGCCGCTTTCCGCGTTTGGCCCGCAGGCGCTCTTCCCGCTCGCGAATCACCGCGCTGCGATCCCGCAGGGTGTGCTTGTGCAAGAGAAACGTGTCGGTGATGTCGCTCGCTTCGCCCAGGCGTCGGCCGATCGCCTGGCAGCCTGCTTCGCAGCGGGCGCGCAGTCCGGGGTCGACGATCGGCAAATCAAAGCTCCGATACGGCTCGCCGTTGCCGATGGCCCGGAGTCGTTCCTTGAGGCGGGCGAGCAGCGCGTCCGCGTCCAGTCCGAGCTCGCCAAGCTGCGGTTTGCTCTGGGCGAGAAGCCGGATCGCGCTTGCCATCAGTTTGCCGGCGCCGGCGAGGTTACTGCGGCGATGGTGGTACTGGGCGACGGCGATCTGGATCAGGCCGACCCACAGCGGGCTGCGCTCTGTTTTGGGCATGCTTTTCCAGTATTCTTCCAGACGTTCGTGACATTCGAAATAATCGCGGTCTCCGTGGAAGTGAACGAGGTACGCGATGTACGCGTTCGGGTACATGAATCACCGCTCCCGTGTGTTTTTGGCTTACGTCGATTATAATCAGGATGGACGGATACGAAAAGCCAACGCTACAGTTTAGACGGAAAGGTGTGTCCCTGATGACGAAAGAAGAGATTCTTTGCACCCTGCAAGAACGCGGCATGACCGAGGTGATCGAGCTGATCGAGGACGCCGAGGCGGGCGATCTGGAGGAACTGGAGCTGGTGGAAAGCCTTGGCCTCTTGCGGGACGAGCAGTTGAATGACGCGGTGCTCGGTCTGTTGCGGGAGTTGGGCGTCGAGATCATCTACGTAAGCGACGACGAGGACGGCGAAGAAGACGAGTAAGCGTAAGCGTGACCCGCGCGCCCGGGTGCCTGTCTGGCCTGTCGCCTGATTGGTCGCGCCAGGCGAAGAGTGGATTCCGGCGCACGGGGTTATGCTGGCTGTGGATATTGACTGACTTTTTTAATTGATATACTATTAAAATCGGATACCGTGATGAGCTGTCATTTTATGCAACCGTTGGAGGAATTTTTGCCATGCTTCGCCTGTCCTTACAGAAAGAATCGTCGATGCCGTACCACGAACAACTGTACCAGCAGATCGCGTCCCTGATCCGCAGCGGCGAATTGCCGACGCATACCCAATTGCCTACCGTGCGCGACCTGGCCGCCCGCCTGCAGGTGAACTACAACACCGTGCGCAGTGTCTACTTGCGGCTGCAGCAGGAAGGGCTGGTCGATTCGCGTCAGGGGCGGGGGACAACGGTGAGCAACATCGTCAACGATCCGTTGTTGACACGCAATCCGGCCCATCTGACCCTGCTCGCCAAAGAAACCCTGCACAAGGTGAAGGCGATGGGGTTCACGCTGGACGACTTTTACCGCGTGTTGTCCGTGGTGATGGAGGAAATCAACCATTTGCCGGTGCTGTTTCTCCGCTTCACCGAACTGGAGCTGGCCGAATACTGTCGGCTGGTGCAGTACCATCTGCCGAGCATCATGATCGAGGGGTGGACGCTTAACGCCTTTTGGGAGCGCCTGAGTCAAACCACCGACTTTTTGCACCAGTACAAGGCGATAGTCGTCCATCCTTCGGTGATTTCCAAACTGAAACAATCGCTGCCGCGTGAGGCGCCGCCGGTGGTCAGCCTCGATTTCATTCCCGATCCGACCGTGGTGATACCCGAGATGGACGCCTACCCGCGCAACACCAACGTCGGATTGATCTGCGCGACGACCCGGGGCGCGGAAGGGATGATCGTCGATTTGCACAACGCGGGGATCAAGCATCTCCGCCTGCACACGATCGAAGCCAACCATCCCGACGTGTTTGACCTGATCACCAGTTGTGACGTGGTCTACATCTCCAAACCGGGATACATGACGCGGCCGCACCTGTTGACCTTGCCGAAAGTAAAGGAGTTCCGCGAGATTCCCGACCACCACGGCATCAACGAGTTGCGCAAGATCGTCACCCAGTGACGCCATTTGACCGGAAAGCGAGGAATCCGCTGTGAACAGAGCCACCATCATGCTGGTCGCCGCAGTCATCCTGTGGGGGACGACGATTGCGCCGAACAAGTGGGCGTTGGAGGGCGTGCATCCGTTTACCTTGATTCTGATTCGGCTTGGCCTGGCCAGTCTGTTGATGTTGCCGCTGGCCTGGACCCGCTGGCGGCGCGGCAATCCGCACCAGCCCGTCCGCTGGCGGCGGCTCGCGGCGCTGTCGTTCACGGGCGTGGCCGGGTATTTCCTGTTCAACTACTACGGAATTGCCCTGACCAGCGGCGTAAACGCGAGCATCCTCAGCGCCTCGCTGCCGCTGTTTACGCTCTTGTTGGCCGGGTTTTGGCTGAAAGAACGGATCACCCTGCCCCAGTGGAGCGGTCTGATGCTGGGGATAACGGGTGTGTTGCTGATTTCCGTCCAGCCGGATGGGGCGAACAGCAGTTCCCGGATCGGAGACATCCTGGTGCTGGTCAGTTGTCTCATCTGGGCGGTTTATGTCATCCAACTGAAGCGCCCCAAAGGCGAGGAAAAATTGCCGAGCGAACTGGTTACCGCTCTCACCCTGGCTCTGGGCGCTCTGATGCTTTTGCCCGCGGCGGCTGTGGAGGTGGCCGTGTTCGGCTGGCCGTCGGTGACGCCCAAAAGCGTGGGCAGCATCGCCTTTCTCGTCGTCGGACCGACGATCCTCGGCTACTGGCTGTGGAACAAGGGGATGGAGGGGGTGTCTGCCGGCAGCGCCGGTCTGTATCTGAACACCCTGCCGCTGGTGAGCGTCGTCACCGCCATCCTCTTGCTGGGAGAAACTGTCACCTGGCGCACGCTGGTCGGCGGCGTTCTGATTCTCACCGGGGTATTCTGGGCGGAGCGCCGTCGCGCCGCTGTCATCACCGATCTGGGGAAAAGCGGCGAAATGAGCAAGCCCGGCTAGACATCCGCTGATTTTCCCGGACGTAGACGCGTGTACCATTCGCAACTGTCACCCTCGACATACCTTGTAACTGTACCAGCCACTGAGGGGGTGAACAAATGAGCTGCGGATGCCACAAATCCCATTGCAAGGTCAAATGCCACTGTAGAAAGTGCTGCAAGAAGAAGTATTACAAAAAAGTTTGTCATTTGGTTCCGTACTACAAAACGAAATGCCGTGACTACTGCAAACACGGGGGCGGCCACTACGACTCGTCTTCCTCGATGATGCACCATTATGACGGCCACATGGGGCATGGATGGGACAGCAGATACTAAGCAGCGAGGGCGCCTATGGCGCTCTTTCTTTTTTTGTGGAGGCGTTATCGCCAATATCGGGCAAGTTTTCCTATAATGAATCGTAGACTGACTAAGAGGGGGCGTTCAGATGGAATCGTATGTACCGAACAAAGAGGAGCGGATGTGGGCGACGGTCGTTCATCTCGCGGCGTTTTGCGGTTTTGTCGTTCCGCTGGGCAACGTGCTGGGGCCCTTGATCGTCTGGCTGATCAAGCGGGAATCTTCTCCGTTCGTCGACCTGCAGGGCAAGGAGGCGCTCAACTTTGCGATCAGCGTCACGATTTACGCGGCGGTTTCCACTTTGCTGATACTGATTCTGATCGGGTTCGTGCTGCTGGTGGCGCTTGGCGTGTTCTGGCTGGTCGCGGTGATCATCGCCGCGCTTCGGGCCAACGAAGGGCGTGCGTACCGCTATCCGTTGACGATTCGTTTTTTCAAATAAAGGGTCTGGTTTTATTTTCTGAATAGAAAGAGGATTCGCGCGAGTGTGCGGCGAAACAAAGCATACTGACATTCGCGTGGAAGGAGAGGGTCGGATGCTTGCAGGCATCACCGTGGTCGATTTTTCCCGTTATCTGCCGGGGCCGTACTGCACGATGCGGCTGGCCGACATGGGGGCGGAGGTAATCAAGGTGGAAGGCTATCCGGCCTGCGATCCCGGCCGAACGACGGGGCCCCAGGTGGACGGATGCGGTGTCCTGTACGTAAGCACCAATCGCAACAAGCGGGCGATCGCGCTCAACCTGCGGACGGCGGAGGGACGCGAACTGGCCTTCGCGCTGGCCCGGCAGGCGGACGTGCTGGTGGAGAGTTACCGCCCCGGGGTGATGCGTCACCTCGGTCTGGATTACGAGTCGCTTCGGGCGGTGAAACCGGACATGATCTATTGTTCGCTCACCGGGTACGGGCAGAGCGGCACCATGCACCAACTGGGCGGACACGACCTGAACTACCAGGCGATAAGCGGGTTCTTGTCCGCCACGCGCGATGCCGACGGACGGCCGGTGGTCTCGGAGGTGCCGATCGCCGATTACGCGGGAGGGCTGTACGCCGCCGAACAGATTTGCGCGGCACTGGTGCGGCGGGAGCGGACGGGCGAAGGGTGCTTTCTCGACATCGCGTCCGTTGACGTGCTGGCGACGTGGATGGGGTTGCACGTGATGCTGACCCATGCGGGAGAACCGGATGGCATGCGAAGCTTCCTCAACAGCCTGATCAACTACCGCGTCTACGAGACGGCTGACGGGCGGTACGTCGCCCTGGCGGCGTTGGAGGAAAAGTTTTGGCACAACTTTTGCCACGCGGTGGGGCGGGAAGACTGGGAGGGGTACGCCGGACAAAGCGTCGACGAATGCCCCGACGTGTACGAAGAATTGAAAGCGCTTTTTCTCACCCGTACGCAAGCAGAGTGGAGCGAGTTGGGCGTCGAGGTGGACTGCTGCCTGACGGCGGTGGAGGAAATGGATACGTGGGCGGACAGTACATATGTCACCGGCCGGCAATTGGTGATTCCCATGCCTGGACAACAGTCCGGGCGTATCTTACATGTGAGAGGCGAGCGGCTGCGGCCGGTTGACGATCACCTGCCCCCGCCCGCATATGGCGCCGACACGCACGACGTGTTGCGCAGCCGACTCGGCTTGACTGACGATGAATTGCGCCACTACGCCGATCACGGCATCATTCCCCAAGGAGGAACGAAGCGATGAGGAAACAGACAGAGACGCGAGAAGTTCTGACCGAACTTGCGGACGGCGTGTTTACGATCACGCTCAACCGGCCGCAGGTGATGAACGCGATGACGCTTGACATGTTTCACCGGCTGGACGAAGCGATCGCCGAGGCCAGCCGATCACAGGAGGTTGACGTGGTCGTGCTCCGGGGCGCGGGCGGAAACTTCTGCTCCGGTGCCGACCTGTCCGTTCTCGGCCAGATCTCCAATCCGGCCGATGCCGACGCGTCCCTTGTGGTGATCAACCGGTTCCTGACCACGCTGCATCATCTGGACAAACCGGTTGTCGCTGTCATCGAGGGCGTCGCCGTGGGAGCGGGGCTGAATCTGGCGCTGCACGCCGATTTCGTCCTGGCGGCGGAACAGGCCATCTTGCAGGAGCCGTTCGTGCAGATCGGGCTGACTGTTGACTTCGGCGGGACCTACCTCTTGCCGAGGCTGGTCGGCATGGCGCAGGCGAAACGGCTGGCGCTGCTCGCCGAGCGGATCACCGGGGCGGAGGCGGAGCGAATCGGGCTGATTTACAAAGCGGTTGCCGCCGACGCGCTGCAACAGGAGGCCGAGCGGCTGATCGCAAGCTTGCGCCGTCTGCCGAAGCACGTCCTCGCTGTCACCAAGGCGGGACTTGCGGCAAGTCCGGACATGTCACTCGCGCAGGCGCTGGAGTGGGAGAAGCGCCAGCAACCGCAACTGATCGCCCATCCGGCTTTCCAGGCGCTCGTGTATGCGAAAATGAACCGAAAGTGAGGCGGTAGCGATGGTCATCACCCAATCGTTGGTCACACAGGTAAAAAACCAGCCCGACAAAATCGCGATTCTGGACGGGGAGAAGCGGTACACCTACAGCCAGTTCGGTGAACGGGCGGCAAAGCTGGCGGGGGCGCTCAAACAGGCGGGGGTTGTCAAGGGAGATCGCGTCGCGCTGTTGATGCTCAACGATTCCCGCTATCTGGAACTTCTGTATGGCATCACCCTGCTGGGGGCGATTGCCGTTCCGCTCAACGTCAGGCTTTCGCCGCACGAAGTGAGCTTCATCCTGCGGGACGCGGAGGCGAAGATACTGTTTCTTCACCGCGAATACCTGCCGCTCGTCCCCAAACTTTTGCAAGAGGTGCCGACGATCGAGCAGTATGTACTGGCGGAGGACGAAGAAACGGCAGAGGGAGCGGTCAACTACGAGGCGATGCTCGCCTCGGCTGAACCGGTGCCGCTCTTGGCCCAAGCGGAGGAGAACGACGTCGCCGGGATTTTTTACACCGGCGGCACGACCGGGTTGCCCAAGGGCGTGATGCTGACCCACCGCAACCTGTTGAGCAACGCCTACAATGTAGGGCTGGCGCTGAGCTACCGGCACACGGACGTTTACCTGCACGCCGCGCCGATGTTCCACCTGGCGGACGGCGCCTCCACGTTTGCGATTACCATCGTCGGCGGGACGCACGCCCATGTTCGCTTTTTCGAGCCGATCCAGGTGCTTCAGGCGATCGAGCGGTACCGGGTCACCAGCGCGCTGTTGGTGCCGACGATGATCAACATGCTGATCAACGTGCCGCAACTGAAAGACTACGATCTGTCCAGTTGGAAAAAGATGATATACGGCGCGTCGCCGTGTCCGCCGGAAGTGTTGAAAAAGGCGAAAAGCCTGCTGCCGATCCGCTTTTTCCAGGGCTACGGCCTGAGCGAAGCCTCGCCGGTGCTCACCTTCCTGATGCCGGAAGACCACGTGACCGAAGGAGACGAGCGCCTGGTGGCCCGGCTTGCTTCCTGCGGCCAGCCGCTGCCGGGCGTCGAGGTGCGCTGCGTGAACGGGCGCGGCGAGGACGTGCGGCCGGGCGAGGTGGGGGAGATCATCGCCCGCGGACCGAACGTGATGAAAGGGTACTGGAAGCGGCCGGAAGAGACGGCGGCGGCGATTCGCGACGGCTGGCTGTACACCGGCGACATGGCGACCGTGGACGAACAAAACTTTTTCTTCATCGTCGACCGCAAGAAAGACATGATCGTCACCGGCGGCGAGAATGTCTACTCCGTCGAAGTGGAAAACGTGATCTACACCCATCCCGCCGTGCTGGAGGCGGCGGTCGTCGGCGTTCCCGACGAAAAGTGGGGCGAAGCGGTCAAGGCCATCGTCGTGCTCAAGCCGGGCGCGGAGGTGGCGGAGGCGGATCTGATCGGCCACTGCCGACGGTACTTGGCCAATTACAAGGTGCCGAAGAGTGTCGATTTCGTCGCCGAATTGCCCAAGAGCGGAGCGGGCAAGATCCTGAAGCGCAATCTGCGCGACCAGTATTGGCAGGGATGGACGCGAAAGGTAAACTAGCTTCCCTTCGTGTTCGCGAAAGCGGCCGGAGCAGGCGCGGCGGATGCGGCCTCGCGGCACCGGCGAAGGCGGCGGGTTGTGAGCAAACTGTGACAAACAAGACGGATAGGGCTAAAGACTCTTTGTCAAGGGGATTCAGTCTGTCAAAATAGAAGAAAGTGCGAACAAAGGCAAACCCTGCCGAAAGGAGGGGACGCAAAGCCATGGGTCTAAGGGAGAAATCCGATGATCGCCAGGTTGCCGTGTGGATGGGAAATGAGGCCAACCGCCAGCGGCTGGCCTTTTTCGCGTACGGGGAGAAATCGGGTGGTGGAGGATTCTGAATGAGCATGCCAAACAACCGGCGCAAATACTTCCGTCTGCTCCTGGAACCGTCGTTGTGTTCGGAGATGACCATCGTGCGGATCAAGGAGAATGTGATCGAGGCCAGTAGCTGCATGGTGTGTATCGAAGACATCGGGCCAGGCGGCCTGCGGTTTACCACCCCGCTGAAATTGATCGTCACCCCCCACGTCGTTCTGGAGTTTCGCATGCGAATTCTCAACGAGACGGTGAAACTGCACGGATACATCGTCAGACAGACCGAGTTGCCGAACGCCCTGTACCAGTACGGCGTGCAGTTTACCATTGACGAGGCGGAACGGGCGGCGGTGCAGCAAATGCTCAATGAACTGGCTATCCGTCTCCGCCGGGGCGGCAATCTCTTTAGTTGCGACTTTTGTGCAACGGGCAAGGAAAGTTGCTTCGCCTGTTTATCCGACCGTCACCAAGGGAAAGAAAAGGATTGACATTGTGTCCTGCCGCCCGATGTGGTAGGATAAGAATGTGTCATATGACCGCAATCCTGCGATGTGCGTTTCGGCTGCTTATGTTTTTAACCTTGAGTGTTTCTAGGGAGACAGAACTTCACGATGTATGTCAGGCCCACCTCCTGTATGGACGCATGGGAAGGCAGAACCGTGGACGGGTCACCCACCTGTCAGTCGCAGGTTAAAGAAACATGAGGCTGGACGGCAAAGCGGGGGTTTTTTACTCGGTAATGATAGCCCGGAAACCGTGGACGGTTTCCGGGTTTTTGCTGTTTATCGGAAGGAGAAAGATTACTGTCGAACAATTTGGAGGAAAAAGGGTTATTGCGTAGAAGTATAAATAGTTCCGAAATGGTTATCTGAGAGGTGCTTGCCATGACTCCCAGCAAACTTCGCACTTGTTTTCACGAGGGGAAAAGCGTGTTTGCCGTCTGTTTGGACTTGTTTCCCCTTTGCCTCTCCCACGGGACTACCATACACGGGTATAAATCCTCAGCCAGCCTTGAAGAACTCGTAAATCATATCAACAAAGTGGTGTTCGAGTGGGCATCCGACCTGGAGGGAAGAAAGCATTTGACTCCAAGGGATGTCATCGCCATCAAGGAACTCATTGCGGATACGGTCAAGTCAGAGCGGGACGTATTGCTCTTTGCGGAAGCGTTCATTCGAGCCATTGACCACACCCATCACCACCATGTCCAACGCTTTTTCAACGGACTTCAGGGAGGAGAGTTGTTCCATGAAGCAGAAAATGGATACATCGTCCCCAAACATGCGGATTACCCCAAACTGCTCGAAAAGTCGGTTGGACGCTCTTGCAAAAAAATGTTGTCTCGCCGGGAATTGTGGAACACGCATCTTCCTGCCCGTCTGAACCATCTCCATTTTATTCCTTCTTCCTGGAATGGGAAGAAAATTCAGGTGATTCGCTTGCCGGAACCTTTGGCAACAGAGTGGAGCGAGGCGGAGACTTTTAAAATCGCGTTGTCCCAACTTCATGTGGATCCGGTTTTTCAATGTAACGGAACCAGCTACACGAGAAAAGAACGTTTTTGTATCGCGCGAGCCAACAATGAAGAGGAGATTTTTGAACGGATGTGCAAGGAAATCACCCTTGCCTTTCGAGCCAACGCTTCAGTAATGCTTTTCCCCGAACTGCTTTTTCCGGCGGAGAAAGAAGACGCGTTGATTCGGTTTTTGACCGAACAATGTTACGCTCACCAGCGTTCCCTTCTCGTGATAGCCGGGTATCTTCACAAGCAAAACGCGGATGGCGATTGGGAAAACACAGCGGCCTGCTTCGTGCCGAAACTGGATGAATGGGACGATATTACGTATATGGTTCTTTGTAGGGAAACAAAAAAAGAACCCGTCACGTTTAAGCAACGTGCGGACGCGGCGTCACGTATTTCCGCCCAAGCATATGAAAAAGGGGCGATCGAGGACATTGTTCCCGGCTCCAGCTGGACCATCTTGGAAACACCGGTCGGCCGGGTATGTTTCGTCATTTGCAAGGACTTCTTGAGTCTGGACAAGTCGTTCGTGGAGGAATTGGAAATCGATCTTCTGCTGGTGAGCGCCATGACTCCCAAAATGGAGGAAAAGTTTGAACATACCGCCAACACGCTCAGAGGGATGGGACTGACCACGATTGTCATTGCCAACAATGGGTGGCCGGTGGAGACCACAGGCGTCCGTCAAAACGATCATTCGTACGCAACGGCCCCTTTGTACAAAGTGAACAGGGCAGAGAAAAAGGGAGTGCCTTACGAACAGTTTTACAAACGATTCCCGCAGCAAAGAGGGACGATTGGGGTTTTTACCCTGTAGCGGGCTAAACACCTTCTCATTTTCCTATACTTAAGATATACTTAACACATAGAACAAGGAGGGATCGACTGTGTCTCGTCCAACCTTGCAAGAATGGGAACGATTGTTTGAAACGAATCCGCCTCAGTTTTTTGCCGAGTTTACCCGCCTGATAGACCAGGAAGAGATGGAACCCATCCGCGAGTTGAGCGATCTTATCACTGCTCACGTGTTTTACTTGCACGAGAACAGGCGGTTGGCGGATCTGGAGGAACTTCTCCCCCTGTTGCGAGCCGCTTTGCGCCGCCTGACCTACCTGCGCGACAGAAAACCGGGGTTGAGTGTCGTCAAGGGAAGGCTTGAAACGCTGGCCAAACTGATCCAGTATTACGCCAGCACCATTCCTGACGTACAGGTGCAACTCTTGGTTTACAAGAGCAAATACGACACACAGATTCTTGCCTACCTCCTACGGAAAAATCTGGCGACGATGGGTGAAATTGCGCAGTATCTCCACATTCAACATCCACAGTTGACGCCGATTGTCCAATCGCTGGAAGAGCGTGAACTGGTATACAGGGAGAAAAACGGCAAGAACATGTTCTGCTCGCTGACGAAAAAGGGTTTCACCCTTGCCAAGCATCTTTCCCAGATGGAGCAGGTCAAACCCATCACCGAAGTGATTCAAGCGCTTATCGCCGCACGAAAACGGCAAGAAGACGCAAATGACATCAAAACCAAAATCGATGCCTACCGGCAGCAGTACCCCCAACTGTTGCCCGTGTTCGAATCGCTGAAAGAACTGTGGGATTTGCGCACGATTCATCATGAAGTCAAGACCCGGGATTGGCAATACCGTCCCGGCATAAGTGTATTTCGCGCCGATGCGGTCAAGGATGAGCACTTGACGCCGAGAAATGCCTTCCAGGTGCAAGGCACGTACAAGATTACAGAAGTGTAAACGGAGAGATCGTTGATGGTCGATCAAAAAACAGGGATTGTCTTGTTGCCGTTTTTGGACGAGAAGCAGTTGCAGGGGTTTTATGCGCAAGAGTGTGTCGGAAATGATTTTGGATCCTTTTACCGCCAATGGACGAAGATGCAAAGCAATCTGCCCACGTCCGCCTATACCGGAAGATCGTGCTATTTGACGCCGATGGAGCCGGAGGAGGCAGCGATTCATTTCACCAATAGCCCCGTCTTTCAGGACCAGTACGCCGAACAGCAGGTATCGCTCTGTTGGCTCCACCATTATCAGGCGATCATTCCGATGAAACCGTTTGTCGCGAAAGAAGATTGCGAGCGGCTGGAGCAAATGTATCGCGAACAGGGCATGTTGGCGATTTGTCTCGACAAGCTGGATCGGAAGAAAAAAGCGCAGATCAGTTTGTCCAATCCGGGAAACAACATCCAATTCTCGTTGGTAACGGAAGATCGTACGGTAACGGTGAAAGGGCTGCGGATTCAACAAAACGAGCAGACGGGAGAACTGCGGTTGATCGTACAAGTGGGGAGACCCAGTCCGTTTATTGAAGTGACGAAATATGAAGGACGCATTTATCTGGTGAACGGACTTCATCGTCTCTATGCCTTGCAGCGCGTCGGATTTGACGGTCCAATCCCTTGCGTTCTACTGGACCACGCATTTGATTCCGGTTTTTTGTCTCATTCTTACGGGATTGACATTTACTCGGCGCCGCGTCCCCCGTATTTGTTTGATTTTCTTGTGTCGGAGCTGACGTATGAATTTGACCTGCAAACGGGCTTAAAACACATTCAGTTGTTTTCGCAGGAAACCTTGATTCCATCCCGTCTCGGATAAAAAAACCAGCGATCATGCAAACGAGGAGGCTCGGTTCAGCCTCCTCGTTTCTGCTTGCTAGTTCGTTTTGTCCTTGAACGCTTCTGCCCGCAACTGTTTCGTCTTTTCCTGAACGACGCCGCTCATGACTGCGTCCTTTACCAGAGAGAGCGGTTTGACGGTCCGTTTTTCCACCAGGATGACGTGGTAGCCGTATGAGGTTTTGACCGGTTGGCCGACCTGGCCGATCGGCTGGGTCATGACGGCATCACGGAATTCGGGCACCCACTTGGAGACGTCGGCGTCTGCGTACAGGCCGCCGTTATCCTTGCTGCCCGGGTCCTTGGAGAGGGTTTTGGCCAGCGTGGCGAACGATTCTCCTTTTTTCAGCCGGTCAATGACCGATTTGGCTTCCGTCTCGGTGTCCACCAGGATGTGGCGGACGGTGGCGACGGTGAACTGGGCTTTGTTCTTCTCGTAGTACGCTTGCAGGTCGGTGTCGGTAATGTTCGTTTTCACGTACATCGTCGTGTATATGTCCAGATAGCCGAGTTCGCGGATGTCCTGATCGGTGATGCCCAGTGCCGCCATTTCCTGCTGCATCGCCTTCTCGGAATTGTGGTTGCGGGCGAGCGCTTTTGCTTTGACCGCCTTCACGAATTCGTCCAGTTGCGTCTGTGGAACCTTGATGGCGTCGCCGTTTTGGGCGATGAGGTAGCGGCCGTACAGCGTGTCGTCCCCCGCCTTGGCGCGCAACACCTGGGCGATCGGGTTGTCCGTCTGATTGCCTAAAAAGAGAAACAACAGGGCTTTCCACTGCTTGTCCACCTCGTCGCTGTAAACCACCACGTCGTGCAAGCGGGCGTAAACGGTGCGGTCGTCGATTTTGACCGTCCGGTTGGCCGCCACCCAGTTGACCTGGTAGTTGAGCCCTTCGGCGATGAAGCGAACCGGCACGATGGTGCGGTCGTTGATCAACTGGGCGGGCACGTCCAGGGTGATGGGCTGGTTATCGCGGTACGCGATCTTCTGATCGAGGGTGAGACGAACCGAATGGGTGCCTTTGGAAATTGTCACCGTGCGCGCGGCATTGTTCCAGTTCACCTGAAAGCCCAATCCCTCGGCAATGGCGCGAATCGGCACAAGTGTGCGATTTTCACGAATGATCGGCTTTTGGTCGGGAAAGGCGATGGCCTTGCCGTTGTACTGCACCTGGATCTCGCCGGTCGCGGCATGCGTTTCTCCCGCATGGGAGGAGACCGGCAAAAGCGCCATGGCGAGCAACAGTCCGAGTGCCTTGCGTTTCATCTGTAGCGTCAACTCCGTTGTCGTGATCTGTTCAGGATTCAGCCTACTATAAGACAGGCAGGGGCGCAAGGGATTAAAGCGGGAATCGGGGTCAGGAAAAAACTGCCCATAAAAAAAGCCGCCGCCGTCTGTCGGCTGCGGCCTGGCGAAGGAGCCTGTGTGCGGACGCTCCCTGCGGTTCGTTTAGTGGTTTTGCCCGGATTGGTCACCCTGCTGGTTCTGATCCTCTCCACGCTGAACGATGGTCAGGTTTTCCTCCAGCTCTTTCAGCTCTTTTGCGTCCTGGATGATCTGGTACATCTGCAAAAACGGGGCTTTTTGCCCTTCGGGAATCCCCTTGATCCGCACGGTCATCTCCTGCGGCTGGTTACCGTTCCCGGAGCCGTCGTCCCCGCCGAACAGCGCGAACAACCCTTCGTCTTTTTGTTGGTCGTCATGTTGTTGGTTTTCATCCTGGCTGCTCGGATCGAACAGGATGTTAAACTCGTTCAGGTCGGTTTGCACGATGCCGATGACGTTCATGCCAATCCCCTTTCGCTGTCAGTTCTTAGCACCCAAGACAGGCGGCTTAGCCGGGATGCTTGGAGTGATGAGTCCCAGCTCTCTGTAAATATCCATGGTAAACATATTCGGCAACGGACAGCGCAAACGACGTGAGAAACAGGCCGGACAGCCGAAAAGGCTGAAGAAACACGACGCTGGCCGCCCAGAAAAAGGCGAATGCCAACACGAAGTCGGATACGGCGGCAAACGTATTGTTGGTGCGCGGCAAGATCACCACGTCTCCCATCCCGTAGGCGAGGAGAGTAAACGCAACCGTGGCAAGCAGCGAAAACCAAAGCGATGTCCCCGACCAGAGCAGTCCGGGTACGGCGATGATCCCATTGACGAGAAACTTGATCAACAGGTTCATGGGCGGGATCTCCTCCTTCCTGCTCTTAGTATGGACGGGGAGGGGTCAGCTATGCGCCTGGCCGCTTGTTTCGGGGCGGTTGTGCCGAAGCCGTTCGACGACGCGTTCATCGGGCGTGACGTACAGCGTGCGTTGCTGTTCGTAGATGCAGAAGCCCGGCTTGGCGCCGCTCGGCTTTTTCACGTGTTTTACCAGGGTGTAGTCGACCGGCACCTGATTGCCGTGCCGCGCTTTGCTGTAGTAGGCGGCGAGCACGGCGGCCTCTCGCAGGGTTTGTTCCGGCACGTCGCGCGAGCGGATGACCACGTGCGAGCCGGGGATGTCCTTGGTGTGCAGCCAGGTGTCGCTGGGTGCGGCCAACTTGTTGGTCAAATAGTCGTTTTGCTTGTTGTTTTTCCCCACCAGGATCGGAATGCCGTCTGTGGAGTAGTACATGTCAAGCTCGGGGCGCAGGTCCTTTTTCTTTTTCGGGCCGCGCCGCTGCCGGTCGCGCAGGTAGCCCTGTTCGACCATCTCTTCGCGAATCTCTTCCGCTTCGGTTACGGTGGCGTGTTCCAGTTGCACCAACAGCCCGTCGAGGTAGGCGATCTCTTCGCGGGCGAGCGCCATTTGCTGTTCGACGAACCGCACGCTGTTTTTCGCCTTGTTGTACTTTTTGTAGTACGCCTGCATGTTTTCCGACGGCGTCTTCAGCGGATCGAGCGGAATGGTCACCGTGCCGCCCGCTTCATCGTACCAGTTGACGGCCACCAGTTGGCTGTCGCCGCGCTTGATCTGGTGCATGTGGGCGGTGATCAGTTCGCCGTACAGCCGAAAGCGCTCCGCTTCCTGCGCTTCAGTCAGCGATTGTTCCAGTTTTTCCAGTTTCTTCTCGTTCTTTTGCTTCTCGACGGTGACGAGGCGGATGAGATCGTGCACTTTTTGTTTCACGACGTCGCGCATCGCTTTTTTCTCGTAATAGGCTTGCAGGCAGGCGCTGACCGAGTCGAAGCGGAGCGTTTCGCCGCCGGTTATGTGGGTCAGTTCGGTGACGGAAAACACCGGCTTTTCACGGGAATGGACGATGACCGGCGTGTAGGCGTGGGCGCGCACGTCCTGCATCAGCCGGGAAAACGCGCCCCACAGCGCGTCTCTAGTGGACAGCCCGGCGCGGTGAACGATCTCGCGGGCTATGAGCGGGCTGATCCCGCTGAACGCGCCCACGATCTGTCCCGCCAGATTGCCGCCGTTCCAGTCGATCGCGATGGTGAAGTCCTGTTCGCTCGCCGTGAGCGGGTCGCGTTTGTGCTGGCTGGGCGGCGAGACGTACGGTCGGCCCGGCAACACCTGGCGATACTGGCTGATCGCTGCGGTCACGTGGTGGACGCTGTCGAGAATGAGTCCGCTGTCTTGATCCAGCAGGATAATGTTGCTGTGGCGGCCCATGATCTCCACGACCAGCCGCTTGCGTGCCATATCGCCCAGTTCGTCGCGGGTGCGGATGTCGATGTGGATGATCCGCTCCATGCCGACTTGCGTGATCGCTTCCAAGAGTCCGCCCTCCAGGTGTTTGCGCAACAGCATGCAAAACATCGGGGCCTCCTGCGGATTGACGAATTCTTCGCCGGTCAGGTGCGCGCGCGGATAGGTGGGGTTGGCCGACAACAAGAGCTTGTGGTTCTCCCCGTGGGCGCGCACCGACAGGACGATGTCGGTGGTGTGAGGCTGATGGATGCGCGTGATGCGGCCGCCCGCGAGTCTGGAGAGCTCGTGGACGACCGCGCGCGTAACGATGCCGTCGAATGCCACTTCGATTCACCTCTGTCTCTCGAATGCTTTGAATAGTGTACCATAGACGGGCCCCGCGCCCAAGCCTCGTTGCCGCTGTGATCCGCTTGGTTGACACTGGGAAGCATTGTTTCCTATAATAAAATAACGATTTTATGTCTGTGGAAGTGAGCCCATGATCCGGAGCATGACAGGGTACGGAAGAAAAGAGGCAGAGCGCGACCGGATTCGTCTCACCGTGGAGATGCGCGCGGTGAATCACCGCTTCTGTGAAATACTCGTCCGCCTGCCCAAGAACTGGGGGGCGCTGGAAGACCCGGTGAGAAAACGGGTGGCGCAATACGTGCGCCGTGGCCGCGTCGACGTCCATGTCTCGATCGATGAGACTGCCGCCGGGACAGGGGTCTCGCTGAATTGGGAAGTGATCGAACAGTACGTGCAGGCTGCGCGCCGGATCAGCGAACAGTTTGCCTTGGGCGATGCCGTGAGCGCCAGGGATGTGCTGGCGTTGCCGGGCGTGATCCAAAGCGAAGACGAAGTAGCCGCCGATCCTGCGAGCGTAGCCGACTGGCTGCTGATGACGGTCGAAGAAGCCGCTCGCGATTTGCTGGCGATGAAGCAAGCGGAAGGAGAAGCGTTGCAGGCAGACTTGCGCCGGCGCCTGGCGCAGATTGTCGCCTGGACCCGTGAGATTGGCGAACAGGTGCCCCAGGCCGTGGCCGAATACCGAAGACGGTTGATGCAGCGCATCGCCGAGGTGTCGGCGGAGCTGGGGTTTACGCCCGATCAGGACCGGTTGATCCAGGAAGTGGCCCTGTTCGCGGAACGCTCCGACATCTCCGAGGAGACGACGCGGCTTATAAGCCACTGTGCGCAATTCGCCGAGCAACTGGAGAAAGAGGAAGCTGTCGGGCGCAAACTGGACTTTTTGTTGCAAGAGATGAACCGCGAAGCCAACACGATCGCTTCGAAGGCAAATCATCTGCCCATCCAGCGCCTCGCCGTGGAAATCAAGACCGAATTGGAAAAGATGAGAGAACAAGTGCAAAACGTCGAGTGAGGAAGAAAGGAGGAGCTGGGCACAATGGGTATCAAGCTGATCAACATCGGGTTCGGCAACATCGTCAACGCCAATCGCATCATTTCCATTGTCAGTCCCGAGTCGGCTCCCATCAAGCGCATCATCCAGGAAGCGCGCGATCGCGGCATGCTGGTGGATGCCACGTACGGACGCCGCACCCGTGCCGTGATTATCACCGACAGCGATCATGTGATCTTGTCCGCCGTGCAACCGGAAACGGTGGCCCAGCGTTTGTGCAGCAAAGATGATGAGTCTGACGAATAGGGTAGGAGATGAAACGACGACCATGGGGAAAGAAACCGGCCTGCTGTTGGTTTTGTCCGGACCATCAGGCGTAGGAAAAGGGACTGTGTGCAAGGCGCTGCGGGAGCGCCTGCCCGATCTCGTTTACTCGGTCTCGGCGACGACACGCGCGCCGCGCGCCGGTGAAGTGGAGGGCGTCAACTACTTTTTCAAGTCGAAAGAGGAGTTCCGCCGGATGATCGAACGAGACGAGTTGCTGGAGTGGGCGGAATACGTCGGCAACTACTACGGAACGCCGCGCCGGTTCGTCGAGGAGACGATGGCCAGCGGCCGGGACGTCATCCTGGAAATCGAGGTGCAGGGCGCCCTTAAGGTCAAGCAGAAGTTTCCGCAAGGGATTTTTCTGTTTTTGGCGCCGCCTGACCTGAACGAACTAGAGAACCGGATTGTCGGACGCGGCACCGAGACAGAAGATACGATCCGCAACCGGATGCAGGTGGCGAAGAAAGAGATCGAGATGATGGAGCACTACGACTACGTGGTGGTCAACGACGTGATCGAGAGCGCCTGCGAGCGCATCGAGGCGATCATCACCGCCGAGCATCTGCGCAAAGAGCGGCAAATCCACAAGTTCCGCAAATGGCTGAAGGAGGTTTAAACGCGATATGTTGTACCCGTCGATCGACAAGCTGACCGAAAAGGTGGAAAGCAAGTACACGCTGGTGACCGTGGCCGCCAAACGGGCCCGTCAACTGCGCGAAAACAACAACCTGCAACTGGAGAAACCCGCCTCCAAAAAGTTCGTCGGCCAAGCCCTGGAAGAGCTGATCGCCGACAAATTGGTGTTCGAGTATACCGATCCGCGCAAATAAACAACCTCGCCGCAGGTTGTTTTTTTTGCAAGTGGGGCTTCGCCTGCCGAGAAAACCGGGCGAAGCCACGTTTTCGAAGAGAGGAGCCAAACCGATGCAACCGCTCACAGGAAAAACGATTGTGCTGGGGGTGACGGGCGGCATCGCCGCGTACAAGGCGGCGGCGCTGACCAGCAAGCTGACCCAGGCGGGGGCGAGCGTCCACGTCATCCTGACGGAAAACGCCGGCAAGTTCGTGCAACCGCTTACCTTTCAGGCGCTCTCCCATCGGCCGGTGTACACCGATACGTTTGAAGAGCCCAACCCGGAGGCGATCGCTCACATCGATCTGGCGGACAAGGCCGACCTGGTGCTGATCGCTCCGGCCACGGCGAATGTCATCGGCAAGCTGGCCAACGGCATCGCCGACGACATGTTGACGACGACCTTGTTGGCGACGCGCGCGCCGGTGATGATCGCGCCGGCGATGAATGTGAACATGTACGCCCACCCGGCGGTGACGGCCAACATGCAGAAGCTGGCCGCGTACGGCTATCGCTTCATTGAGCCGGGCGAGGGGCTGTTGGCTTGTGGATGGATCGGCAAGGGACGGCTTGCGGAACCGGAGGAGATCCTCCAGGCGGTGATCGACTTTTTCCGGGTGCCGCGCGATCTTGCCGGGAAACGGGTGCTTGTCACCGCCGGTCCGACGCGGGAGAAAATCGATCCGGTTCGCTACATCTCCAACCACTCGTCCGGCAAGATGGGCTACGCCATCGCCGAAGCGGCGCGGGACCGGGGAGCCGAGGTGGTGCTGGTGAGCGGTCCGACCGCGTTGCCGAGACCCGCCGGGGTGACGTTCGTGCCGGTCGAGTCGGTGCTGGAGATGTTTGACGCAGTAATGGCGCGCCTTGAGACCGCTGACATTGTCGTCAAGTCGGCGGCGGTTTCGGACTATCGGCCGAAGGCGGCGCACGCGCACAAGCTGAAAAAGACGGGGGACGAACTGGTGCTAAAGCTGGAGAAAGCGCCCGACATCCTGCAGACGATCGGCCAGCGCAAGACGCGCCAGTTCGTCGTCGGGTTCGCCGCCGAGACGCAGAATGTGGAGGCGTACGCCAGAGAGAAAATGGAGCGGAAAAACCTGGACATGATCGTGGCCAATGACGTGCTGGCCGAAGGAGCGGGGATGGGGGCGGACACCAATATCGTCACCATTTTGACGCGGGACGGCGAGGTGCTCTCGCTGCCTCAGATGAGCAAGCGGGCGGTGGCGGACAAGCTGTGGGATGCCGTCGTGGCCAAGCTGGACGGCCGTCCGATCGGGTCGGTCGGTAGCCGATGAACGCGCGGCGGATCGCACAGGTGATCGTCGATGTGCCCGCGTCGCGCACCAACCGTCCGTTCGACTACCTGGTACCCGGCGAACTGGCGCCGCTGGTGGCCGTCGGCAGTCGGGTGGTCGTCCCGTTCGGCCCGCGCAAACTGCAAGGGTACGTCGTCGGGCTGCGGGAAGAGACGGAAGAGGCGCTGGCCGAAGACCAACCGGCCGGGCTCAAGTTAAAGCCGCTCGCCGAGGTCTCAGACGAGTTGCCGCCGCTTACGCCGGAATTGATCCGGCTCGCCGAGTGGATGAGCCGACAGTACCTGTGTCCATGGGTGACGGCGATTCAGGCCATGATCCCGGCCGTGCTCAAGGCCAAAACGGAGAAATGGCTGTTTGCCGCCGAGCCGCTCACGGCCGAACGGGCCGCAGGTTCTTTGTTATTGACCCGGCTGTTGAGCGGCCCGCTGCCGCTTGCCGAGGTGCGGGAGCGGTTTGCCGACGAGGAACCGCTCATCCCGGGATGGACGAAAGCCGGGTGGGTGTTCACCGACTACCAGGTGATAGACCGGGCCACCCGCAAGAAACAGACATACATCGCGCTGGCGATCACACCAAAGGAGGCGGCGGCTGCGCTCGAAGGCCTGCCCGCCCGCTCGGAGCGGATGAAACAGGTACTGCGCCGCCTGCTAACGGCGGGGGGGCCGCTTTTGCTCAAGGACGTGCAGGACGAGTTGGGCGTCTCACGGGCCACGATCAACAGTCTGCAGCAAAGGGGCTGGGTGCGTCTGGAAGAGGTGGAAACCTACCGCGATCCCTACGCGCACCGGTCGTTTGCGCCGTCCGTGCGCCACACCCCCACAGCCGAACAGGCGGCGGCGCTCTCCGAGATCAACGGGGCGATCGACAGCGGCGAATACGCCGCGTTTTTGTTGCACGGCGTCACCGGCAGCGGCAAGACGGAAGTGTACATGGAGGCGATCGAGCGGACGCTGGCCGCTGGACGGGAAGCCATTTTCCTCGTACCGGAGATTTCGCTCACGCCGCAAATGGTGGAACGGTTCAAGGGCCGCTTCGGCGAGCGCGTCGCCGTGCTGCACAGTGGCTTGTCGCTCGGGGAGCGCTACGACGAGTGGCGCAAGGTGCAGCGCCAGGAGGTGCAGGTGGTGGTCGGGGCGCGATCGGCGATCTTCGCGCCGTTTCCCAACGTCGGCCTGATTGTGATCGACGAAGAGCACGAGAGCTCGTACAAACAGGAGGAGACGCCGCGCTACCACGCCCGCGACGTAGCGATCTGGCGGGCGCGCGAGAACGGAGCGGTACTCGTGCTGGGCAGCGCAACGCCGGCGCTGGAGACCTACGCCCTGGCGGCGCGCGGCCGGTACCGTCTGCTCACCTTGCGCCAACGGGTGGGCGGACGCCCCTTGCCGCAGGTTCATCTGGTGGACATGCGCGACGAATTGCGCTCCGAAAACCGTTCGATGTTCAGCCGCACGCTTCACGCGATGATCGAGGAGCGGCTCAACAGACAGGAGCAGATCGTGCTGTTTCTCAACCGGCGAGGCTATTCCACGTTTGTCATGTGCCGATCCTGCGGCTACACCCTGACCTGCCCGCACTGCGACATCTCGCTGACCTACCACCGCACCAACCACACGGCCCGCTGCCACTACTGCGGGTTTTCGTTGCCGCAGCCCAACCACTGTCCCGAGTGCCAAAGCCCGCACATCCGCTTTTTCGGCACCGGCACGCAAAAGGTGGAGGCCGAGCTGGCCCGATTGTTTCCCGGCGTGCGCGTCATTCGCATGGACGTGGACACCACCTCGCGCAAAGGGGCGCACGAAGCGCTGCTGCACAAGTTTCGCACCGGCCAGGGAGACATTTTGCTCGGCACGCAGATGATCGCCAAAGGGCTCGACTTTCCTCGCGTCACCCTGGTGGGCGTGATCGCCGCCGACACGTCGCTGCACCTGCCTGACTTCCGCGCTGCGGAGAAGACGTTCCAGCTACTGACACAGGTGGGCGGCCGTGCGGGGCGGCACGGGCTTACGGGCGATGTGGTGATCCAGACATACACGCCGGAGCACTACAGCATCCGCCATGCCACCAGGCATGATTACACCGCCTTTTTTGAGCAGGAGATGGCCTTGCGAAAGCAGAACGGCTATCCGCCGTACTATCGGCTGGTGTTGATCACGTTTTCGCACGAAGACGTGCCGGTGGTGATCCGCGCGGCGGAGATGTACGCCGCCTATTTGCGTCCGCGCCTGGCGGATTCGACGCGGCTGTTGGGCCCCGTCGCCTCGCCGATCGCCCGGATCAAGGATAGATTTCGCTTCCAACTCATGTTAAAATATCGGGATGAACCCAAACTGGTCGACCTGCTCGCCCAGGCTTCGGCCCACATGGATGACTGGATGAAACAGCATCACGTGCTGGCGACGATCGATGTCGACCCGCAGGTCATGCTTTAGGAGGATAACAGATGGCCATTCGTGCAATTGTGAAACACCCGGACCCGGTGCTCCGGGAAAAAGCGAAAGAAGTGACCAAGTTCAACGCCAACCTGCACAAGCTCTTGGACGACATGGCGGACACGATGTACGACGCGAACGGCGTCGGCCTGGCCGCCCCGCAGGTGGGCATTCTCAAACGCGTGGTCGTGATGGACTGCGGCGACGGACTGATCGAGATGGTCAACCCGCAGATCGTCGAAACGCGTGGAGAACAGTTTGACAACTATCCGGAAGGGTGCCTGAGCATCCCGGGCTTGCGCGGCGATGTGCGCCGCCACCAGTGGGTGAAACTGAGAGCCCAGGACCGCAACGGCCAGACGTTCGAGCTGGAGGCGGAAGACTTGCTCGCCCGCTGCGCGCAGCATGAGATCGACCATTTGAACGGCGTGCTGTTTATTGACATCGCCGAACGCGTCTACCCGGTGAGCCCGGACGAGGAAGGGGAATAACCGGCGTGAACGATCTGCGCATCTTGTTTATGGGAACCCCCGATTTTGCCGTCGCCAGCCTGGAAGCGCTGCTTTCGGCCGGATACAATGTCGTCGGAGTGGTGACCCAGCCGGACCGCCCCGTCGGCCGCAAGCAGGTGCTGACCCCGCCGCCGGTGAAGCGGGCCGCTCTTCAGCACGGATTGCCGGTGGTGCAACCGGAAAAAATAAGACAACCTGACGCCCTGGCCGACGTGCTGGCGTTTCAGCCCGATTTGATCGTGACGGCGGCGTTCGGACAGATTTTGCCGAAAGAACTGCTGGACGCGCCGCGCTTCGGCTGCATCAACGTGCACGCCTCGCTTTTGCCCAAGTACCGAGGCGGCGCGCCGATTCACAAATGCATCATCGAGGGCGAAAAGGAAACCGGCGTGACGATCATGTACATGGTCGAGGCCCTGGACGCGGGGGACATGCTTTCCAGGACGGTAGTCCCCATCGACGAGCGGGACACGGTAGGCACGCTGCACGACAAGCTGGCCGAAGCGGGCGCCAGGTTGTTGGTGGAGACGTTGCCGAGGCTGTTGGCCGGCGAGATCGAGCCCATACCGCAGAACCACGCCGAAGCCACGTTTGCCCCAAACATCAAGCGGGCCGACGAGCGCATCGACTGGGAGCAATCGGCCGAGAGGATTTACAACCACGTACGCGGCCTCAACCCCTGGCCCGTCGCCTTTACCACCTGGCAGGGCAAGCTGTGGAAGGTCTGGTGGGTGGAAAAGGCATCGCTCACCGGACGTCTGGCCGAGCCGGGGACGATCATCGCCCGCGAGGAAGACGGTCTCATCGTCGCCTGCGGCGAGGGCAGCGTCAAACTGACGGAGATTCAGCCGGAGGGCAAGACGCGCATGAGCGTGCGTGACTTTTTGCGCGGAGCGGGCGCGTCGGTCCAACCCGGCATGAAGGTAGGCGACGAGTAACGTGACCAAACGGAGCGCACCCGGCGCGCGCGAAGTGGCGTTGGACGTCCTTATTCGCGTGGACGAAGCCGGGTCGTACAGCAATCTCGAACTGAATCACGCGCTTCGCGCCGCCGCTCTGGGCCCTGCCGACGCCGGACTGGCGACCGAGCTGGTCTACGGCACGATCCAGCGGCGCCATACGCTGGACGTGGTCATCGGCCGTTTCGTCAAGGCGGGAGGAAAAAAGTTACAGTCCTGGGTGTTGAACCTGCTCAGGATGAGCCTGTATCAAATCCGCTTTCTTGACCGGATTCCCGACCGGGCGGCGGTGCACGAGGCGGTGGAGATCGCCAAGCGGCGCGGTCATCAGGGGATCGCTTCCCTGGTAAACGGCGTGTTGCGCAACGTGTTGCGCCAGCCGGAGGTGTGGGAGACGCCGCCTGCGGGCGGTTTGGCCGCCAGGATCGCGTTTGCCGAGTCTCATCCGGAGTGGCTGGTGCGCCGCTGGCTCAGCCAGTACGGCGAGAGGGTGACGCGGGCCATCTGCGAAAGCAACAACCGGCCGCCGCATCCGTCGATTCGCGTCAACCGGCTGAAAATCAGCCGCGACGAGCTGTTGGCGCACTTGTCCGAGTCGTTTCCCCAGTCGGAGGCTTCGCCGGTCAGCCCCTACGGCATCCGCCTTTCGGGCGGGCACCCGGCGGGAACGGACTGGTTCGCCCAAGGCTTTTGTACCGTACAGGACGAAAGTTCGATGCTGGTGGCGCCGTCACTCGCCGTGCGGCCCGGAATGCGCGTGCTGGACGCTTGCGCCGCGCCCGGCGGCAAGACCACCCATCTGGCCGAGTTGATGGACAACACAGGCGAGATCGTCGCCTGCGACGTCCATCCGCACAAGCGCAACCTGATTGAAGAGACGGCCAGACGGCTCGGGGTGACCATCATCCGCACATTGGTGGCGGATGCGGCCGAGTTGCCGCACAAGGGTCTGGGAACGTTTGAACGGATCTTGTTGGACGCGCCCTGCACCGGGTTTGGCGTCATCCGCCGCAAACCCGACCTGAAGTGGAACAAGCGGGAGGCGGACATCGCCGAGATCGCCTCCCTGCAATACCGCCTGCTCACGCAGGTGAGCACGATGCTGGCACCGGGGGGACTCATGGTCTACAGCACCTGCACGATCGAACCGGAGGAAAACCAGCGGATCGTCGAGCGGTTTGTGGCGGAGCATCCCGAATTCGCGCTGGACGGCACCCTTGCCGCCGATCTGCCGCCGACGGTGCGCGACACTGTCGACGCCTCGCGCGGCTTTGTGCAGATTTTGCCCAGCCATTTTGACAGCGACGGGTTTTTCATCGCCCGGCTGAAACGCAAATCGTAAACCAAGGGGTGGAACACCGCACACGGGCGGCTGTCCACTCCTTTGCGCTTCACGCCCGCCGCTTGCCGGTCCCAAACATCTGGGGCTGCGGAGGAATTTCTTTTTTGGGTGTGACAAGGTACAATGAAGAAAGTGCATCCAACCCATCCGATACAGGTGAACACAAAATGACAATCAATCCGTTGACGGGACACAAACCGCTGATTTACAGCTTGACGCTGGACGAACTGAAGGAGTGGCTGACCGAACACGGCGAGAAGGCGTTTCGAGCCGGCCAGATCTTCGATTGGCTGTACGTGAAGCGCGTGCGCACGTTTGAGGAGATGAGCAATCTCTCCAAGGAGTTGCGCGGGAAGCTGGGGCAGCACTTCCGTATGGATGCGCTGCACGAGATCACCCGCCAGGTCTCGGTGGACGGGACGGTGAAGTTCCTGTTTCAGCTCGCGGACGGACACGCGATCGAGACGGTGATCATGCGTCACAATTACGGCAACAGCGTCTGCGTGACCACACAGGTGGGCTGCAGGATCGGCTGTACGTTTTGCGCGTCCACGCTGGGCGGACTGAAGCGCAATCTGGAAGCGGGCGAAATCGTCTCCCAGGTGCTGATGGCCCAGCGCGCACTGGACGCCGAGGGCGGCCGCGCCAGCCACGTGGTGGTGATGGGCATCGGCGAGCCGTTCGAGAATTTCGACGCACTGCTCTCGTTCTTGCGGATCATCAACGACAGCCGCGGGCTGAATATCGGCCAGCGCCACATTACCGTCTCCACCAGCGGGATTGTGCCGAAAATCTACGAATTCGCGGAAAAAGGGGGACAGGTGAACCTGGCGATCTCCCTGCACGCGCCCAACAGCGAATTGCGCACCCGGCTGATGCCGATCAACCGCGGGTTCCCGCTTGAGAAACTGTTGGAGGCGTGCCGCCATTACGTGGAGAAGACCGGGCGGCGGATTACGTTTGAGTATGGCCTGTTCGGCGGGCAGAACGACCAGCCGGAACACGCCGAAGAGTTGGCCGATCTGATCGGCGACATGTTGTGCCACGTCAACCTGATCCCGGTCAACTACGTGCCGGAACGGGACTACGTGCGCACGCCGCGCAACGAGATTTTCCGTTTCAAGCGAATTCTGGAAGACAGAGGGATCAACGTGACGATCCGGCGTGAGCACGGCAGTGACATCGCCGCCGCGTGCGGCCAACTGCGCGCGCAACACGCCAAAGAAACCGCGGGGTGATGGTATGGAAATAGCGATGAAGTCACATGTCGGCTGTGTGCGTCAGGTAAACGAGGACTTTTTTGCCTGTACCGTCGACATGCAGGGACGCGTGCTGGCGATCGTCGCGGACGGGATGGGCGGCCATAAGGCCGGTGACGTCGCCAGCCGGATGGCGGTGGAGCGAATCGTCTCCGAACTGCGCGACATGGAGTCCAATCTGACCCGCGAAGACGAGCGCGAACGGTTGCTGAAAGCGGTCATGCTGGCAAACGAAGAGGTATACCGGTACGCGGAGGCTCATCCCGAGTGCAGCGGGATGGGCACCACCGTGGTCGTCTCGCTGATTGACGAACAAGGCGGCGTAACCGCCCACATCGGCGACAGCAGGCTGTATTTGTTCGCGGGCACGCTCACGCAGCGAACCGAAGATCACTCGCTCGTGCAGGAGTTGGTCAAAAGCGGCCAGATCACCATTCAGGAGGCCAGTTACCACCCGCAGCGCAACGTGTTGATGCGGGCGCTGGGCACGGAGGAAAACGTCCTGATCGATCTGGGTGAGTTTGTCTGGAACGAAGGCGACATCGTGCTGCTCTGTTCCGACGGGCTGAGCAACAAGGTGCCGACGCAGGTGATGGAACAGTTGCTAAGGCAGCCAATCCCGTTGCAGGAACAGGTGGATGCGCTGGTACAGTACGCGCTGGACGCGGGGGGCGAGGACAATATCACGTTAATCGCGGTGCGCAACATGCCCAAGCTGAATCACGTTTCTCAGAAAGAGGGGTGAGATCGATGGAAGGTCAACGATTGGGAGGACGTTACCTGTTGGAAGCCCGCATCGGCGGCGGGGGCATGGCGATCGTCTACAAGGCGAGAGACCTCGTGCTCAATCGGCCGGTTGCGGTCAAAGTGCTTCGCCCCCAGTTTTGCACGGACGACGATTTCATCAACCGGTTCCGCCGGGAAGCGCAGGCGGTCGCAAGCCTGTCGCACCCGAACGTCGTCAGCGTGTACGACGTCGGTCAGGACCACGACATTTACTACATGGTGATGGAATACATAGAAGGCTCCACACTCAAGGACCTGATCAACCGGCAAGGCGCCCTGCCCGTCGCCGAAGCGGTGCGAATCGCGGTTCAGGTGTGCGATGCGCTCGATCACGCTCATCAAAACCACATCATCCACCGCGACATCAAACCGCACAATATCCTGATCGGCAAAAACGGCCGGGTGAAAGTGACCGATTTCGGCATCGCCCGGGCCGTCACTTCGGCGACGATCACCCACACCGGTTCGGTGATCGGTTCGGTGCACTACTTTTCGCCCGAACAGGCGCGGGGCGGCATTACCGCAGAGAAGTCGGACATTTATTCGCTTGGCATCGTCCTGTACGAGATGGTCACCGGCCAGGTGCCCTTTTCCGGCGACTCGCCGATTTCCGTCGCGCTCAAGCACCTGCAAGACCCCTTGCCTGAACCGCGCCAGATCAACCCGGCGATTCCGCAAAGCGTGGAGAACGTCATTCTCAAGGCCCTGGTGAAGGACCCGCTGTTGCGCTACGCGTCCGCGCGGGAAATGCTGTCAGATCTGGAGACGTGCCTGAATCCCGAGCGGTTGAACGAACCGAAGGTGGAATTTCCCGTCGACGACGAAGAGACCCGCGTCGTTCCGGCGATCACGCCGGAAATGCTGGAACAGGCGCGCCACGAGCGGCAGACCCAGCACCGCAACCATGCGGACAAAGAGCGCTCCGGCGGGCACAGCCGCAATTGGTGGGTAAAGTCATTCGTCTGGATCGGGGCGATCGGGCTGTTTTTGTTGCTTGCTCTCGTCGGGTTCAACTATGTGACGAAGCTGTTTGACGTGCCGGAAATCACCGTCCCGCCGGTGGAAGGGACCCAGTTGGAGCTGGCCGTGGAAAAGCTGAAAGAGGCCAACCTGGTCCCGAAAGTGGAGTATGAATACAACGACGACAAGGACGAGGGGATCGTCTTTCGCCAGGATCCGGCGCCGCCGATGCGCGTCAAGGAAAACGCCACGGTGACGCTGTACGTGAGCAAAGGGCCGCATCTGGTGTCCATGCCCAACCTGATTGGGCTTACGCGCGACGCCGCCGACGAACAACTGAAGGGGCTGCAATTCCGGGCAGAGTTTACCGAACAGGAAGACGAAAAGGCTCCCGCCGGACAGGTGATCGCCCAGGACCCGCCGGCAAACACCAGTGTGGTGCCGTCCAAAACCGTTGTCAGGGTAACGGTGAGCAAAGGAAGAAAATACGTGAAAATGCCCAGTCTGGTCGGATTCACCCTTGATCGTGCCCGATTCGAACTCTTGAAAGCGGGACTGGCTGTCGGGCCGATCACCGAAGAGCCGAGCTACAAGACGCAGGAAGCGGGCATTGTCATCAGCACCCATCCGTACGACGCCAACATGGATGTGCCGGCCGGAAAGGAGATTCCGTTGACCGTAAGCAACGGTCAGTACCCGGCCGACGCCAAGGTGGGCAGCTATCCGGTGATCGTCGAGGTGCAGCCGGGAGTAAAGGCGGATATCCGCATTCTCGTCAGCGACGCGCGCGGTGAGAAGCAGGTGGCGTTTCAGGAGACGATTACCCAAAGCACCGAGTACAAGGTGCCGCTTGTCCTCTCACCGGCGCAGAACGGCACGATTGAAGTGCTGATAAACGGACAGCCGTATCAGAACTACACGATTGATTACAAGAACTTTCCGTGATCCATGGAGGGAAATGCATGCCAGAAGGACGCATCGTCAAAGCGTTGAGCGGATTTTACTACGTGGCGGACGGCGATCGGGTGATCCAGTGCCGCGCCCGTGGTCTGTTCAAGAAAAAGGATGCGAAAATCACCCCGCTCGTCGGGGATTGGGTCGTCTACGACGCCATCAGCGACAGCGAAGGATACGTGATGGAAGTCACAGAGCGGCACAGCGAGCTGATTCGCCCGCCGATCGCCAACGTCGACCGTGCCGTCCTCGTCTTTTCCGTACAGGAACCGGCGTTTAGCGACACCCTCTTGGACAAGTTTCTCGTGCATACCGAACACGCCGGAATCGACGCTGTCATCGCCTTGTCAAAATGCGACCTGGCCGATCCGGCGGAGGTAGACGCGATCGTGCGCAAATACGAACAAGTCGGCTATCGCGTCATCCCCACGTCCACCCGGGACGGACGCGGCGTCGAGGATGTCCGTGCCGAACTGGCCGGCCATCTCAGTGTGTTTGCCGGTCAATCCGGGGTGGGCAAGTCGTCGCTGATCAACGCCCTGTTTCCCGGCATGCAGTTGCAGACAGGGGAAGTGAGTCACAAACTGGGGCGAGGCCGCCACACCACCCGGCACGTGGAGCTGATCCCGCTTGAGGGCGGCGGATACGTCGCCGACACGCCGGGGTTTAGTTCGCTCGAATTCATCGGTCTGACCGAGCAGGACCTGGCCCAATCGTTCCGCGAGTTTGCCGAATACGCCGACGATTGCAAGTTTCGCGGTTGCCTGCATCTGCGCGAACCTGGCTGCGCGGTGCAGGCCGCCGTGGAGCGCGGCGACATCTGCCCGGAGCGCTACAAGCACTACCAGCAGTTTACCGAAGAGCTGAAAGAATACTTACGGAGGAACAAACCATGGTAAAAATCGCCCCATCCATCCTTTCCGCCGACTTTGCCAGACTGGCCGACGAGATCAAAGACGTGGAGCGCGGCGGCGCGGACTGGATCCACATCGACGTCATGGACGGCCACTTCGTTCCCAACATTACCATCGGCCCCTTGATCGTCGAGGCGGTGCGGCCGGTGACCCAACTGACGCTGGACGTCCATCTGATGATCGAGGAGCCGGACCGCTACATCCCGCAGTTCGTCAAGAGCGGTGCCGATATCGTCTCTGTCCACCAGGAAGCCTGCCGCCACCTCCATCGCACGATCTACGCGATCAAGGAACAGGGAGCCAAGGCGGGCGTGGTGCTCAATCCGGCCACCCCGCTGGTCATGATCGAGTCGGTGCTGGCCGATGTCGACCTTGTCTTGCTGATGACCGTCAACCCCGGCTTCGGCGGCCAGAAGTTCATCCCCCATGTCTTGCCGAAAGTGGCGGCGCTGCGCCGGATGCTGGACGAGCGCGGCCTCGGCCGCGTCGAGATCGAGATCGACGGCGGCGTCAACGCCGAGACGGCCCGCCAGTGCGAACAGGCCGGCGCCACCGTGCTCGTCGCCGGTTCCGCCGTGTTTAACCAACCCGACCGGGCCCAGGCGATCGCCGCGATCCGGGGCTGATCGCGACTGTCAATCTGATACGATTACCAGACGAAAAGGCAGCGTAGCACAATACGTTGCCTTTTTCATAGACTGATCATGGAGGTGTTCCCATGGACGAGGAGCGAATCAAACGCTTGGCCCAACTGCAGTTTTCGCAAAATGCGGAAAAGTACGTGACCAGCCCGTCGCATGCGCAGGGAAGCGACTTAAAGCTGCTCGTCGAGTGGCTTCGACCGCAACCGGACTGGGTGGCACTGGATGTGGCCACCGGCGGCGGCCACGTGGCCAAAGCGTTGTCTCCGCACGTGGCCCATGTGTTTGCCACCGACCTGACGCCGCAGATGCTGGCCAATACGGCCCGCCACCTGACAGCCGCCTGCCGCAACATCTGGTACGTGGTGGCCGATGCCGAGGGGTTGCCGTTTCTCGACGGAACGTTTGATCTAATCACCTGCCGGATCGCCGCCCACCATTTTCCCCGGCCCGACCGATTCGTGCGGGAAGCGGCGCGGGTCTTGAAGCCGGGCGGATTGTTTCTCTTGATCGACAACGTCGCCCCCGCCGACAAAGAACTGGCCGCGTTCATGAATACCTTTGAGCGGCTGCGCGACGAAAGCCACGCCCGCTGTCTTGGCGAAAGCGAATGGCGGGCGTTGTTTGCCGAAGCGGGGCTAGTGGAACAAAAGTCCCGTCTGCGCAAAAAACGTTACGATTTTCCCGCCTGGGCGTCGCGGACAGCCGCGAGCCCCGAACAAGTCCGCGAGGTGGCAACGTATCTCCTGGCGGCGGATGAAACGGCCCGCAGCTATTTTGCCGTCACGGCAAACGAAGAGACGGTCGTCTCCCTTGAGGTGGACGAGTGGATGTGCCTGTGTCAAAAAGCATAACCCCAAACGCCCGCCCCCGAAAAACCGGGAAGCGGGCGTTTTGAACGTTGGCTCGCCCTGTATCGCTAAAGCCGTCAATAGGATATCGACATTTTTTAACAAATTCATGTCGAATGAGGAATAGTTCTTTGCGACTATCTATGCCGTGGTGTATTCTTAGTAATATGGGGAAAATTTTCTCAATTTGTCTTTCCCTCTGGAGGAAACCATGATTCCGAAAGAATATGTCGATCTGGACATACGCGTACTGTTTTCGATGATCGCCAAACGTTTTTGGATCGTTGCAGTCATTACGGCGCTCGCAGGGCTCATTTCGGGAATCGTGAGTTTTTATTACATGACCCCCATCTACGAAGCCTCTACCCAGATTTTGGTCAACAACTCTGCTCAGGAGCGAGACGGTTACCGGGTATCCGATATTGATCGCGATCTGAAGCTGGTGGAAACGTACAGCGTCATCATTAAAAGCCCTCGTATCATGGAAAAGGTGATTGAACAGACGGGATTGAACATTTCTTCCAACTCCTTGACAGAAAAAGTGTCAGTCAGCCGCGTCAAAGAATCCCAGGTGATTTCCATCACCGTCCGCGATCCGGATCTCCATCAGGCAGTTTTGATTGCCAATACGATTGCCAAGGTGTTTCAACGGGAGATCCTGAGTATCATGAAGGTGGACAACGTGCAAATTCTGGCCGTGGCCAAGGAAGAATGGAACCCCTATCCGGTGAAGCCGAAACCTTTCCTGAACATTCTGACGGCGATGGCCGTTGCTTTTCTGGCAGGAATCGGAGTCGTCTTTTTCTTCGACTATTTCGACAAGTATGTTCATTCCGAACTAGATGTGGAGCGTATTCTCCGTTTGCCCGTCTTAGGGACCATTCCAATCGGACTTGAACATACGCTTAAATTCGACAAAAAGTTGCCCGATCCCTCGATGCAACAGGCAAACATAGAGATTGCGGTGAGTCGCTCCGAGATGGAAAGGCTGCGCCGCTCGTCCGGCCATGTCTTGCGGAAATTGGTTACGGTAGTGGACCCCCAATCGGTGATCACGGAAGCGTATCGCACGCTTCGGACCAATATCCAGTTCATGGCCAAGGAAAAGCGGGTTCAGTCGATCCTCGTCACCAACTCCGGTCCTGGAAAGGGACAACCCTCCACCATCGCAAATCTGGCTATCGTCATCGCCCATACCGGGCGGCGTGTCTTGCTGATCGACGCTGACATGCGCAATCCCAACCTCCATCTGTTTTTTCGCCACCCCAATCAAAAGGGGCTGAGCAACATCCTTGCCATGGGTGAAAAGGTGGAGGATACGGTACAGCAAACGTTTGTGGACGGGTTGTACATGATACCTTCGGGACCTACTTGCCAGAATCCGGCCGAATTGCTCAGTTCGGAACGGATGGGCGAATTGATGGACGAGTGCAAACGGATGTTTGACTATGTCATCATCGATTCCCCTCCGGTGGTACCCGTTACGGATGCGCAAGTGCTTTCGACGCAGGTGGACGGGGTGATCCTGGTGATTCATGCCGGCCGCACCAACAAGGCAACGGCGGTCAAGGCGAAACAGTTGTTGGAGAAAGTTCATGCCCGTGTACTGGGTGTCGTTTTGAACGACCCGAAAAAGGGGGCAACCAGGTATCACCAATCATGATCCTGGGTGGATGTGGAGGATGGCCATGGCGGAAGTGTACCCTGTCCGAACGGACGAGACGAGATTTGGCATGAACAGGCTGGGCGGCTATCTGCTGGCTGTCTACATCGGAATTTCTCCGGTGTACTGGCTTCCGGGCATCAGCCCCGCTGTTCTGGGGGCGGTCAAGTATCTAATCATCGGTGCGGCCCTGTTTTGTATCTGGAGCAATGCCATGCTGTCCGGGGGGATCAATCTTCCACTCGGATTGTGCGGGTTGCTCGGGCCCATCGTCATCATCGTGTCCGCCTCACCCGGGTTTTTTCAGGCGGATACCGGCGAGGCGATCAAACGGTTCGTCGACGTGTTTCTCGGTTTTATCATGCTGTGGACCATTTATCAGTTTATGGCCAAAAACGGGGATGTGGTTCGGGTTTTGACCTTGTCTGCCTGGATAATTGCCGGATGGTGCCTGTTGACGGTGACCAACTGGTTTTTGGGCTTTCCGAACTGGCAATCCCCATCCGTTTTTGTTACCAAACCTCTCTGGATGGGCGGATTTGGTTCGGCAAGAACCGGATGGTCAAACGGCGTGGCCTTCTTCTCTCCGATTCTGTTTGTTGTGATGTTTCTAAGAAAGCACGCGTCCCGTTTACGGTACCTCTATTCCGTTCTGGGAGTCCTGCCCATCATCGGTTCGCAAATCGCTTCCGGGGGGCGGACGGGGTTGCTCACTTCCCTTGTGAGTTTGTTTTCCATCCTGTTTTTTCTGAATATCCGTTTGGCTCTGGCTTGTTTGGCGGTCACCGTCATCGGTCTTGTGACCATGGCTGACTTTTTGTTTGAACATTTTCGTTTTAACCGGCTTGATCGCGGCATGGATTTCGATACGCTGGCCGATTTCTCATCCGGTCGTCTGGATCAATATGTACTGGCACTCCAATTGATCGGGGATCGCCCCTTGACCGGATATGGATTTGGCACCATCGAATCGATTCTGCAAGATGTATTTGGCTGGGGGAGAGACATTCACAACGTCTGGCTGCGCATGGCGGCGGAGGCGGGGGTGTGGTTGCCCCTCGCGTTCGGCTTGTTTGTCGGTTCTTTGTTGATCAGGGGATACGTGTTTATTCGTCGTCACAGGTCAAGCGGGAGCCTGAAGCCCAGACTGATCTCCGTTATGCTGTTTTTTGTGCTGGCCAACGGGTTTATCATTTCCCAGTTTGAGCCCAACGTCTTGCTGGGAACCTTCCAGAATTGCGCAGTGTGGTGGGTGGCGGCGGGGACGGTCGCGTACCTGACCACGCACCCGGAAAGCGGGGGAATTTCGTCGTCATGAAACCGGGACTGCTATCGTCCATTTGGAAAATGCTCTCATCCACTGCCTTTTCTCAGGCGTTGCTCGTATTGGCAGCACCGATGCTGTCCCGTATCTTTTCTCCGGACGAGATTGGGACGTATCAATTGTTTGTGTCGATCACGGGTGTCCTTTCGATTGTGGCCTGCCTGCGTTATGAACGCTCCCTCGTCATTCCTGCAGAAGACAAGGACGCGTTGCACCTTCTTGCGGGCGCCTTGATGCTTGGAGGGGGGGCAACCATCCTGATCAGCGGCGCCGTGTGGCTGTTCATGCGCGGCGATGATGGTTCCTTTTTCGATTTTGTGCTGATTTTATTGACCGCCCTGTTGATGGGAAGCATGAACCTGTTTTCGTTCTGGGCCACGCGCTGGTCCCATTACTCCGCCATTGCGCGTTCCCGGATCGCCAAAGCGGCCGTCACGCTTGCCGTGCAACTGGGAGTGGGGTATTGGCTTTGGCCTCAGACCGATACGCTCATCACCGGGTATGTGGCGGGACATTTGGCTGCGGTTCTGATCCTGTTGACTCCTTTCCGGGGGAGAAAGACCGGTTGGAAGCCCAGCGTATCCGGTATGAAAAAGCAGTTGGTCGAGCATATGGACTGCTTGCGGTATGCCGCGCCAGCCGCCTTGCTCAATACCTTGTCCATGCAGTTGCCTGTCTTTTTGCTTGCGCTGTTTTTTTCCAAAGGGATCGTCGGGTTGTACGCGCTCGGACAACGTGTGCTGGCGGTACCGATCGGAATCTGCAGCCAGGCGATATCCCAGGTGATTTACCAGCATTGCAACCGGCTGATGCAGGAGGGAGCCGCGATCGGCAACACGGTGGAGACGGCGTTTCGGTATCTGATCGCGGTCAGTCTGGGGCCAGCCGTTTTGTTGATAGCGGCGGGTGACTCTCTTTTCTCTGCTGTTTTTGGGGATGAATGGAGAGAAGCGGGAGTTTTTGTACGCATCCTCACCCCTTGGCTCTGGCTGGTATTTCTCGTGTCGCCTCTTTCCTTGCTTTTCCACTTGTTTGGAAAACAACGGCTGATGCTTCATGTTGAAATTGCCATTCTCATCGTGCGGGCGGCCAGTTTGTGCATCGGCGGATGGATGGGGAACGCGACGATCGCATTGGGAATGTTCTCTTTCACCAGTTCCCTGGCCTACCTGTTGCAGGGGAAATGGTTGATGGAATGGGCCAAGGTTCACGTTGGACAGGTACTGAGGATGACGTTTCGGTGTCTGTTGGCAGCCGTCCCGTTTACCGTGCTTCCTTGGATCGGGGAACGAGCGGGAGACAAGCTGGTTCTCTCGCTATCCCTTTTCTTGATGCTGGCATACTACGCGTTTGCGTTGATGGGTGACCCGGCACTCAGAAGCAAAGCGGTCATCCGAATAGTCGGGAAGCGAAAAACGATGTAGGGGCGGCCAATGGCGGCGTGGCGTTTGTGAACACCGCCGGGAACCTCACGGAGGAACAGGAGTCAGGAGGGAATGAAATGGGATCTGTAAGCGGGCAGATCGTCTTTTTGCTGCCAGTCTCATCGCAACCACGGTATCATAAACGAATCCAAGCTTTTGCCGATTGCGGCTACACCGCCCGCCTGTTCAGTTTTGACCGGCCTTATTTCAAGGGCAAACCGGGCGTTTCCTATGTTTCGCTGGGATCGTTGGAACATGGGCGATATTTGAGCCGATTGTGGAAACTGGCGCGGGCGATCCGGGTGTTGACCGCCCATCGGGATGTTTTGCGGCAGGCATCGTGCCTGTATGCGTTTGGCACGGACATGGCGCTCCTCGCGATGGCCGCCACCTTCCTGTTGGGCTTGTCCGTACCCGTCGTGTACGAATTGGGCGATATTCGCTCCCTGATGGTCCGTGAAGGTATCGTCGGCAAGCTGGCTCGATGGATGGAACGGCTGCTGTTGCGCGGAGTAAAGCGGGTTGTGGTCACCTCGTTGGCATTTCGGGATGAGTATTTGATCCGCATCCAGGGGATTGCCCGCGAAAACGTGTTTGTGCTGGAAAACAAGCTGTATCCTCCGGTTCCCCCGCGCCTGAAGAAACAGCGCTGGGACAAAAGCCGCCCGTTGGTGATCGGATTGTTTGGCGTGCTGCGGTGTAACAGGTCGTGGGAACGCCTGTATGAACTGGCCAAACAGGAACCGGGCAATATCGAGGTATATATCCGGGGCTACCAGATGTCGCTTCACCAATTCGTGGAACGGGTGGAGGAACTGGAGAATCTTCGGTATGAAGGGGAGTATGTTTCGCCTGACGATTTGGCCGACATGTACGGGCGAATTGACGTGTGCTGGATCGGCAACATGGGCGAAAACACGGTGAACGGCCGCTGGGCGATGCCCAACCGGTGGTACGAATCTCTCTACTACCAGGTTCCGGTCGTCGTCCACGTGCACAGCGCGATGGCACCTCTCATCCGGGAAAAAGGTTGCGGTTGGGTGGTGGATTTCGATTCGCGGGAAGATGTGTTCCGCTTTTGGAGCGAATTGACGCCGGAAACTTATGAAGCGGCGTATGAGCGTTGCTGCCAGATCCCGGAGACGGACGTGATCGGATTGGACGATCATCGGGAACTGATCAGCAACCATCTCGGCATGTAGGACACGAAGTCGGCGGGAGTGGATCAGAATGTCAAAACAAAAGGGGCCAACCGTTTCAGAGGCCTTTCGTCTGCTCAAACAGATGGGATGGGGGTGGGCTTGGTACCGGTTTGGCTATGAGCTGAAAAAGAAGGCGGGTTGGCTGGAACGCGCTTTTCCGCCCGTCATGCTGTCAGCCGAAGCCTGTTTGCGCCAAATGGTGGAACCCTGCCATTCAATCGGTCAATTTGCCGACATGTTTCGAAACAGACGCCCCCGCTTCTTTTTTGACGGGAAAACCTTGCCGGTACATCGGGCATTGCTGGAAACGATCCGAGGTGAGGCGCATGATGAGGTGATTTTCCGGGCGAATCAAGTGTTGGAAGGGACGTTTCTGTATTTCAGCCGCTGGACGGTCCGGCATCAACCGGTCAACTGGCATTGGAATCCGGCAAATGGACGAAATTTTCCCGATTCGCTTCACTGGTCCAAACTTCCCGATTTGTCCCTCGAATGGGGCGATATCAAGTACGTGTGGGAATTATCCCGGTTTTCCTTTGTCTATCTGCTGGTTCGCGCGTATGCTTCGACGGGCGACGAGCGTTACGGGGAGGCGTTCTGGAGACTGTTCGAGTCGTGGGAACGACAAAATCCTGCGGAGCTGGGCGTCAACTGGAAATGCGGTCAGGAGATGTCCATCCGCCTGATGGCGTGGGTGTTCGGCTTGTACGCGTTTGCCGACCTTCCCTGTTCGACCGATGAACGGATCTTTCGCCTGATCAAGCAGGTATATGTGCACGCAATCCATGTGGAGAAACATTATTCGTTTGCCTTAAAGGCGGTGCGAAACAATCACGCCATCACCGAGGCGGCCGGGATGTACACGGTGGGGATCTTGTTCCCGTTTTGGCGCCACGCCGCGCGGCTTAGGAAAAAAGGGAAGCGATATCTGGAGCAGGAGGGACTCCGCCAAATCTATGCGGATGGTTCGTATCTGCAACATTCCATGAACTATCAGCGGCTGGTGCTGCAGGTGTATTCCTGGTGTCTGCGTCTCTCTGAGTTGGCCGACGACCCGTTTTCACCTGCGCTGCACAAACGCCTGCACGATAGCATCCTGTTTCTGTATCATTGCCAGGATCAGATGACCGGCCAGCTTCCCAACTATGGCATGAACGACGGGGCGCTGATCCATCCCTTGTCCAGCAGTGATTACCTGGATTACCGCCCGACGTTGCAAACCTTGTACGTCCAACTGACCGGCAAGAAATTGTATCCGTCCGGAAAGCACGATGAACACCTGTTCTGGGTGTGCGGTCCCGACGCGATCCAAAAAAGGGATACGGCGCTGATCCTGCGGAAAAGTCAGCGGTTTGATACAGGTGGATACTACGTCATCCGGGACGGGGACGACTTCGCCCTGATGCGATGCGCCACCTATCGCGACCGCCCCCACCAGGCGGATATGTTGCATCTGGATATCTGGTCAAACGGCATCAACCTGCTCTGCGATGCCGGAACATACTCCTACAACGCGCCGGCTCCCTGGATGAAGTATTTTCAGGGGACCGCTTCCCACAACACGGTGATGGTGAACGGGGCGGACCAGATGAAAAAAGGCGGCCGATTTCTCTGGTTGGACTGGACCCGCTCCCGGCTACTCGCGTTTCGAGCGGAACCATCCTTTTCCTACATGGAAGGCGAACATGACGGCTACCTTCCGTATATCCATCGCCGGGGCGTGCTTCGGGATCAGGGAATCTGGGTGATCATCGACGACGTATTTGGACCGGCGGGAACACCGTTTCGCCTGACGCAACAGTGGTTGTGGGGCGTCGATCAGGTGGTGTGGGATGAACCATCGCGAAGCGCGGTTGCCATGACTCCCGTTGGCGGGTTTCGCCTCCGCGCGCTGGATTGTCTGCCGTCAGACATCCGGCTTTATTACGGGTTCGAGCAGGAAGCGATCGGTTTTGTGGCAGGGTGGAAATCCCTCTATTACGGCGAAAAGGTGCCCGCGCCGCAATGGATTCGACAGGCAGAAAGTAAGGGTCCGGTGAGGATGGTGACAGTTCTGGCGCCATGCGATCAAAAACAGGATGTCGTGTACCTGCCAACAGAGCGGGGCCTGACGATCAACGGCAGGAAGTGGCGTTTGAACGAGATCGGTCAGGAGCGTATTTTGTCGTTGGAAACCTGGGGAGCGGAGTGATCCATTCAGATGAAGATTCTGCTCATACATCAATATTTTTTGGGAGAAAACGATCCGGGCGGCTCCCGCTTCAACCAGTTTGTCAAGCATTGGACCAGCCTCGGACATGAGGTAACGGTGATTGCGGGAACCGTCCATTATGCCACCGGGCAAAAAGATCCGCGATACAAGGGAAAATGGATCGTCAAGGAACGGCCTCATCCGCTGGTCACAGTCTACCGTTGCTATGTGTCCGAGGAGTACAACAAACATTTTTTCGGACGTTTGTGGGGCTATCTCTCGTTTGTGTTGTCCTCCTTGTGGGCCGCTTTGATTCATGCGGGAAAACACGATGTGATGGTCGTCACCTCGCCGCCGCTGTTTGTGGGGCTGACGGGGATCCTCGTCTCCCGGTTGAGACGGATTCCGATGGTATTCGAGGTAAGGGACCTGTGGCCGGAATCAGCCATCGACGCCGGGGTGGTGACCAACCCGCTTTTGATCCGGCTGGCCTATGCGCTGGAACGAAGCTGCTACCGGGTAGCCCGACTGGTCAATGTGCTGACCCCTGCGTTTCGGGAGGTGTTGATCCAGCGAAAGGGGGTTCCCGCAGAGAAGATCAGGCTGATCCCCAACGGAGCCGACCTGGATCTGTTTCAGCCGGGTGAGCGTGACAACTGGGTGCGTGAAACGTACGGTCTTCAGGACAAGTTTGTGGTGACCTACATGGGCGCGCACGGCGTGGCGAACGGTTTGTGGTCCTTGCTGCATGCGGCCGAAGCATGCCGTGACCTTGACGATGTGGTGTTCCTGCTGATCGGCGACGGGATGGAGAAGCCGAAGCTGGAAGCGTACGCGAAGCAAACGGGATTGACCAACGTCAAGTTTCTGCCCTCGCAACCCAAACGAACCATCCCCGATTTTTGCCGTGCTTCCGATGTTTGCGTCGCCGTGCTGAAAAAGGCGGAAACGTTTAAAACCGTCTACCCGAACAAGGTGTTTGATTACATGTCGTGTGCCAAACCGATCCTGCTTGGCATTGATGGAGTGGCCCGAGATCTGGTGGAATCTTGCGAAGCAGGCTGGTATGTGGATCCGGATGATCCCGAGGATTTTCGCCGGCGATTGCTGGATTTGTACCGTAACCCCGCATTGCGCGAAGCGATGGGGCAAAATGGGTATCAGTTTGTCAGTCGCCATTTTTCCAGAGCGAACCTGGCCGATCAGTATGAACGCGAATTGAAGGAGATGTTGTCGAAAAATAGACAATTTTGTTAGAAGGAACTGGTAGCATAAGAGTGAATTCAAAAAATTTGATCTTGTCAAGAAGAGGTTGATTATGTACAGGCATATCAAACCCGTGCTGGATGTGATGCTGGCCAGTGTGATGATCGTGGTTCTTTCCCCTGTACTGGGATTGGTGGCGTTGCTGGTCCGTCTCCGTCTGGGAAGTCCCGTCCTTTTTCGGCAGGTGCGGCCCGGCTTGCACGGCAAACCGTTTGTCATCTACAAGTTCCGGACCATGACCGATGCCCGCGACCCCCAGGGGAGGCCCCTGCCGGACGCATGCAGGCTTACTCCATTGGGCCAAATGCTGCGGAAGTATAGTCTGGATGAGTTGCCGCAACTTTTTAATGTGGTGAAAGGCGATTTGAGCCTGATCGGCCCCCGGCCTTTGCTGATGGAATACCTTTCGCGGTACACCCCGGAGCAGGCACGGCGCCATGAGGTGAAGCCGGGCATCACCGGATGGGCCCAGGTCAACGGGCGCAATGCGCTCTCCTGGGAGGAAAAATTCCGGATGGATGTTTGGTATGTGGATCATCTCTCCTTTTGGCTGGATGTCAAAATATTGCTTTTGTCCGTGTGGAAAGTGGTCCGTTCGGAAGGAATCAACCAGGACGGCCAAGCGACGATGGAAGAGTTTCGGGGAGTTGAAAACCGCCGGTTGGAAGGATAGGGGGATTGGATGAAAAAGATCGTGGTAATCGGGGCAGGCGGCCATGGAAGGGAAACGGTACAACTGATCAAGGACATCAACCGGGTATCCGCCACCTGGGATTTGCTCGGGTATCTGGATGACGACCCAGCGACAACCGGACAGATTCGAAACGGCTGCCCGGTTTTGGGAACGACCCGGCTGTTGGAAAGTGCCGAATGGCAAGGGGTTCATCTGGTTTGCGCCATAGGAGACGCCCGCGCCAGAAAAGCGATTGTGGAAAGGCTTGTGCAAACGATCCCCCGGCTCTTTTTTGCCACGCTGATCCATCCGACGGCGGTAATCGGGGATGAGACGGTGATCGGCGAAGGGACGATGGTTGCCGCCCATAGCGTGATCACGACCCATGTGCAAATCGGCAGGCACGTGATCGTCAACTACGGCTCTACCATCGGACATGACGGAAGGATCGGGGATTTTGCCAATGTGTTTCCGGGAGCCAATCTGTCAGGACATGTTACCGTTGGAGCGGAAGCCACCGTGGGAGCAGGAGCGGTCATCCTCCCGGGCATGGAGGTGGGAAGCCGCTCAATCGTCGGAGCCGGTGCCGTGGTGACGCGTCCGATCCCTCCCGACTGTACGGCGGTGGGGGTTCCGGCCAGACCGATCCGGTTTCATCCCGGATCAGAGGCGGAAGAGATTGAGGAAAGGGAGCATGGGACGTGAAACGAATCTATCTGTCACCTCCCCATTTGGGAAAATGGGAGAGGGCATTGGTTGAGGAAGCATTGGCGAGCAACTGGATCGCACCGCTTGGGCCCCATGTGGACGCGTTTGAGCGCGAAGTGGCGGAGTATGTGGGGGCACGAGGGGCGGTTGCGCTCTCATCGGGTACGGCTGCCATCCATCTCGCGCTGCGTTTGCTGGGTGTGGGGACTGGTGATGTGGTGTTTTGCTCCACGCTCACGTTTGTCGCCAGCGCCAACCCGATTTTGTATCAGGGGGCGCGTCCGGTTTTTATCGATTCGGAACCAACTACGTGGAACATGTCACCGCTTGCCCTGCGAAGGGCGATGGAAGAGGCGGCGAAGCAAAATGCCTTGCCCAAGGCGGTCATCATCGTCAATCTGTATGGGCAAAGCGCCGATATGGATCCGCTGCTGGCCGTCTGCGCGGAATATGGCGTTCCTGTGATCGAGGACGCCGCCGAGTCCCTGGGGGCGGAATACAAGGGAAAAGCGAGCGGCACGTTTGGCCGATTCGGCATTTTTTCCTTCAACGGGAACAAGATCGTCACCACGTCGGGCGGAGGCATGCTGGTGGCTGACGATCTGGACGCGTTGGAAAAAGCCCGTTTTCTGGCGACACAGGCCAGAGACCCGGCCATTCACTATCAGCACAGTGTGATGGGATACAACTACCGGATGAGCAATCTTCTGGCCGCCGTCGGGAGAGGACAAATGCGTTCGCTCCCGGAGCGGATTGAGGCGCGCAGAAACATCTTTTTCCGCTATGCGGAGCGTTTAGGTAAACGAAAAGGGATTTCCTTCATGCCGGAGTTGGCCAAGAGCCGATCCACCCGCTGGTTGACGGCCATGCTGGTCGATCCGTTTGAAACGGGGGTGACAGCGAGAGACCTGATCACGTATCTGGATCAGCACCAGATTGAGGCTCGTCCGGTCTGGAAACCTTTGCACCTGCAACCCCTGTTTCAAGAGGTGCCGTATTACCCTCATCAACCCGAGGTGAGTGTTTCCGAATGCTTGTATGCCAATGGAATCTGCCTGCCATCCGGTTCCGGAATGACAGAGCAAGAGCAAGCGTATGTGATCGCATGCATGGAACAATACCTGAACAGGTAAGGAAGAGTGCCCATGCAGTCGGGCGAAACAGACAGAGGAAAGGGGGGACGACATGACGCTTCGTGAAAGGATCGTTCTATGGATCATGGATTCGTTGATCATCGGACTGGCGGTGATCGCGAGCTATTTGCTGCGTTTCGACGGGGAGATTCCCCCTTCCGTCACGAAGGGGATTTGGGTTGTGTTTCTCCTGTTTTGGGGAATCACGCTTCTCTTGTTTCATTTCTTTCGACTCTATCAACGTTTGTGGCAGTACGCCAGCATTGGAGAGTTGGTCTCCATCGTTCGGGCCACCACGTTATCCATGCTGGTCGTGTTTGGCATTCATTACAGCCTGCTGTTTTGGGGCGAAAGCATCATCATTCCCCGCTCGGTGATTGTGATCTGCGGGTTACTGGTGACGGTCGGGATCGGTGCGACGCGTTTTTTGATCCGGATCGTACAGGATGACTATATCCGCAAGAGCAAAAGACGACTGAAAAAGGCTCTGATCGTCGGGGCGGGCGATGCCGGTGTACTGGTCGCGCGGGAGTTGAAAAAGAGCGACCAAGAGGAATTCTATATCGCCGGATTTATCGATGACGATCCGCTCAAATGCGGCATGAGAGTCTTGGGCGTATCAGTGCTGGGGGACCGGTATGCCATCCCTCGTCTTGCGAAAAGCAATGAGGTGGATCTGATTATCATCGCGATTCCTTCCGCCTCCCGGGAAGAAGTGGCGAAGATCATCAATATTTGCAAGGAAACAGATGCCCAGATCAAGATTTTACCCTGTGTCAGCGATGTGATCAGCGGCAAGGTTTCGGTCAGCATGATCCGCGATGTGCAGGTGGAAGATTTGCTGGGACGGGAGCCTGTCCAGGTCGATCTGGATGAAATTGCCGGGTATGTCACCGGTAAAACGGTTCTGGTCACTGGGGCAGGCGGGTCGATCGGTTCGGAGTTATGCCGGCAACTGGCTCGTTTTGCTCCCTCCCGGCTGCTTTTGTTGGGCAGGGGAGAAAACAGTCTGCATGAGATTGAATGGGAGATGCGCCACCTTCACCCGGATCTGCGTATGACGGTGATCGTGGGCGACATTCAGGACGAGCGGCGGATCCGGCAACTGTTTATGGAGTACCGTCCGGAAGTGGTGTTCCATGCTGCCGCCCACAAGCATGTCCCGATGATGGAAGCAAATCCGGGAGAGGCGATCAAAAACAACGTGTTCGGGACGCAGATCCTGGCTGAAAGCGCCGATCAGTTTGGGGTGGGCCACTTTGTGATGATTTCCACAGATAAAGCGGTCAATCCGACGAGTGTGATGGGCGTGACCAAGCGGATCGCGGAAATGATCGTTCAGGATTTGGCCAGAAGGAGCGCGACCAAATTTGCCGCTGTCCGATTTGGGAATGTGCTGGGAAGCCGGGGCAGCGTCATCCCGATCTTCAAGCGGCAAATCGAGCGAGGGGGTCCCGTTACGGTCACTCATCCGGATATGGTTCGCTATTTCATGACCATTTCCGAGGCGGTACAATTGGTCATTCAGGCAGGTGCTCTGGCAAAAGGCGGGGAAGTGTTTGTACTGGACATGGGAGAGCCTGTGCGAATTGAACAACTGGCTCGCGATTTGATTCGGCTGTCCGGTCTGGAGGTGGACAAGGATATTCGGATTGTCTACACCGGGATTCGCCCGGGTGAAAAATTGTACGAAGAGATTCTGCTCACCGAGGAGAGTGCCCAATCGACCAAACACAACCGCATCTATATCGAAAAGCCATTGGAAGTTGACACCGCTCATCTGGCTAAGATGTTGCAGGAACTGAAACGCGTCGTCTATCAAAGTGAATCCCCGCTCTCCCCGGACACAATCCGAGCAATCTTGCAGATGTTTGTCCCTTCCTACCAATGGCAGGAATCGGACAATCGGGCAGACTCGCAGCCGAAGGTACGGAATAAATGGATCTCTTCGATCATGGAGACGGCGGCTGATGGGGAACCGTATACGCAGCAGAGAGAACGTTTCGAGAAAAGGCGGGCTGACGTGAATTGGAGCTGAGCAGATCCCAACGGTTGAAGGAACGGCGCAAGGCAAAAAAAAGAAAATGGCTCAACCGGCTGATCGCCTGGTTGGTGATTCCTCTCTTGCTGGTATCGGGAACCGTCCTCTTTAAGGAAGAAATCCTGACGGGCATCGGTGCGTTCCTCGTTGTCGAACGCCCGTTGCAAAAAGCGGATGTGATCGTGGTGTTCGGAGGCGCAGAGAAGCTGGAGAGGTTGAGCCACGCCGTCCAATTGTACCGACAAGGTTACGCGGAAAAGATCTTTCTGTCGGGTGGGATCGGCAAGTACCCCAAGCCGATCTCCTGGGCCTTCCGGATGAAGGAACAGGCAGTGAAGTGGGGGATTCCGCCTGAGCGCATTATCCTGGATGAAAAAGCGGAAAGCACCTATGATAATGCCCGGAATACGGTGCAATTGTTCAAGGAACAGGGGTTCCGATCCGGGATCCTGGTGACGTCTCCCTATCACATGAGACGTTCCCTTTGGACGTTGGAGCATCTGACGAATGAGCAAGGAAGCGCATACCAGTGGATTCCCAGCCCGACGACCAACAGCCCATTTCACGCGGATAACTGGTGGAAAAATGCCAAAATGCGCGATCTCGTTTTAGAAGAATACGCCAAAATGATCGGGTATTGGGTTTTATACTAATAATATGATTGATGTTCATATGATTTTGAATTATCGTATTTCTGTAAATTAGAACATATGTTATATTCTACTTGATAGGTTCTCGCCTTTTTGCTTTCGAGATGGGGAGAATAGGGGGAAAAGTAATGAATAGAGGAGGAACAGGTTCAGTCAGAAGAATGTTGCAGATCTTGCTGGTGCTGTGCCTGATCCCGGTATTTCCGGGATTTGTCGGCGTTTCGCAGGCGGAACAGCGGGACAGGACGGACCAGCCGCACCAGGTGGAGGAAAAGGTTTCCGAGATGAAGCAGAGGGGGAAGATTGAGAATCTGACCATCACGCCTGCTTCCAATATTGCCGGAAAGCCGAATGTGGAATACCAGGTTTCCTTTACGCTGGGGGAAAAAACACGTCTGGGAAAAAACAGCGAAATTACGTTTTTTGCCGAACCCGGGGTTTTGCCCACGTCCATTGCCGCCGGGAAAATCCTGGTGAACGGGGTGGCGACGACCCGTACGGCAAAAGGGAACGGAAAATCCATCTCGTTTCTTTCGCCCGTTTCCCTGAATGAGAAAGAGAACGTCACGATCACGTTCCTCGGCGGAGAGGACGGGGCGGCTCTTTACAATCCGACTCCAGGAAAGAGGTCGTTTGGCATCTCCGCCAAGGATATCGACTACACAGCGGCGACTTACACGTTTGAGGCAGCTTCTCTGGAACAGGTGGAAATTGTTCCTGCCACCCAACTGCCGGATGAGCGTGACGTCGAGTATACCGTTTCTTTTCATACAGGTGAGGCAACTCTCCTGATCGGGGATACCATCAATCTTTCGACGGACGCTCCCATCTTCACGAAAAGTGTGATTCCGCCGAAAACGGTGTCGATTAATGGAAAAGTTATCAAGAATGCGATTAAAGTGAAAAACAGCAATTCCCTGGAATTGGAACTATCAGACTTCCTGAATGCGGGACAGAGCGTACAGATTCTGTTTGCCGGAGGATCCAAAGGAGCGGGGTTGAAAAATCCGCCTGCAGGGGAATACGTGTTTTCCTTGTCCACGACCAATCATGCGGTGACCGAAACGAAAGTCTCCTACCAGGTGGAGCGCTCCGTTCCGGAGGAATTCACCGTCTCGCCCGGTTCTCTCATTGCGGGCGAAAAGAATGTGGAGTATCGCATCACGTTCAACAGCGGCAAAGCCAAACTGTTGCAAGGGGACTGGATCACCCTGACCGCACCGCAAGGCGTCTTTCCAAAGAAGTCCATCGCCGCTGGAAAAGTAGTTTTGAACGGCAATCCGATTCAGCAGGAAGTGGCCTCGGATGGCCGTCAGGTTCGTCTTTTCCTGCCTTCTGACATCAATGCCGGGGAGCCGGTCGAGATCGTGTTCGTCGGCGGTTCCAATGGTGCCGGCCTATCCAATCCGGCGGCAGGAAACAGCTCGTTTGCGGTGGAGACCAGCAGGCATAAGGCGGCGACCGCTTCCGTCACCTTTGTGGACGCACCCCAGGAGCCGGTGTCCGATCTCATGGTGACGCCAGCAAGCGATTACGCCGGTGAACTGGATGTGGAGTACCGGATTCGTTTTCAAACCGGAAAAACAAAACTGCAAAAAGGGGACACCATCACGTTGACCATGCCAGCCGGCGTGTTGCCAAATGAACCGATTCCGGCCCAAACCATTTCCGTGAATGGGGTGAAATTGCAGGAATCCGTCCGGGCGGCGGACGCCAACAACATCACGTTGACGATTCCTCAGGAGATTCCGGCCCATTCGGAAGTGGAGGTACTGTTTGCGGGAGGTGTCGAAGGAGCCGGCTTGTCCAATCCCGGCGCTGGAACATACTGGTTTGCCCTCAAGACCAGCCGACATCCGGAAAAGATGGTAAGTTACACCTTCGTGGAAGCTCCTTCGTCCATTGCGGAATTCCAGGTGGCACCTTTATCAGACCAGGCAGGCGAAGAGAATGTGGAATATACCCTGTCGTTCGTTTCCCGTTTTGCCTATCAAAAGGGAGAAGCGCTCGTGTTTACCACACCTGCCGGCATGTTTACAAAATCGGTGATTCCGGCTGGAACAATCACGGTAAACGGGGTTCCTACCGACGCACCGAGCAAAGGAAATGGAAGGAACTATGTGAAAGTAACCTTGCCTGCCGCCATTCCGGCCAAGACCAAGATTGAGATCCGGTTTCCAGGCGGTTCGGACGGCGCGGGATTGCGAAACCCCGGAATGGGGAACAAGTCGTTTGGACTGATCATGGGACCCCACAAGGCGACAACCACAGCCAGCTTCACCGGCGTTCCGGTCACCATGCCATCCTTGAGCGTTTCCTCCCGTGTCGCGGGGATGAAAGGAGTCGAATATCGTTTTGGCTTCACGGTATCCCGATTCGGGAAACTGAGCGCAGGTGACTATATCTATGTGTATACTCCGGGCGGGGTGTTGCCGAACGGCGTGATTCCGGCTGGAAAAATCATGGTAAACGGGGTTCCAACCACCGTTGATGTGAAAACATACCCCAACTATGTGGCGATTCCGTCTCCTGTTCAGGTAAAGGGAGAACAACCGATCGAGATCAGATTCGTGGAAGGATCAGACGGCGCCAACCTGCGCAATCCGGGAGCAGGGCAGCAAACGTTCCTGGTATGGACAACATATGACGCAAGAGCCACCGTTTTGCACACTTTTGACGGATCGCCAGTCGCCAATGCCTCGATGGTTCCTTCATCCGTCACGGGCGGTGAAAGTGGCGTCGAGTTTACGTTTGAATTTACCACAGGTCCGTACGGAGATCTGGCGGCCGGACAGTCGATCTTCGTCTATGCGCCAGCCGGTGTATTGCCCGCTGTCCCTGTGATCCCGGCCGGCAAGATTCTGGTAAACGATCAGCCGACCACAGCGGATGCAAAAGCGTACGGAACGTATGTCAACATCCCGGTTCCGACCGCCATCGGCCCCAATCAGCCGGTTCGGGTGAAGATCGTCGGCGGACCTGATGGTGTAGCCATGCGGAATCCAGGGGCGGGTGTACAGAAGTTCCTCATCTGGACGACCTATGAAGGAAGGGCCACCATCGCGTATTCGTTCACCGGGCCTTCCGTACAAGAAGCATGGATGACTCCCGCTTCCACCGCGGCCGGAGAAAAAGATGTGGAGTACCGATTTGGTTTTACGACGGGGTCAAACGGGGATCTGGCGGTGGGACAATCGATCTACGTGTATGCACCTGCCGGCGTGTTCCCGGCTGCCTCCACGATTCCGGCGGGCAAGATTCTGGTAAACGGTCAGCCGACCACGGCGGATGCAAAAGCGTACGGAACGTATGTCAACATCCCGGTTCCGACCCCCATTGGGGCCAACCAGCCAGTGGAAGTCACATTTGTCGGTGGGGCGGAAGGTGCCCATCTGCGGAACCCTGGGGCGGGTGTGCAGAAGTTCCTGGTTTGGACCACCTACGATGGACGAACCACAATCTCCCAAACGTTTGAAGGGATGACCGTGCAAAATCTGACCGTAACCCCGTCCTCCGGCGTGGCCGGCCAGGCAGACGTGGAGTATACGTTCGGGTTTGTCAGCAGTCCGTACGGTGATCTGAACACCGGGCAATCGCTCTTCGTTTACGCGCCTGCGGGGGTACTGCCGTCCGGCCCCATTCCGGCCGGAAAGATTCTGGTGAACGGCCAGCCGACGACGGTGGAAGCCAAGACGTACGGAACGTATGTCAACATCCCGATTCCGGCCCCCATCGGAGCCAGTCAGCCGATAGAAGTGAAGTTTGCCGGAGGGCCTGACGGAGCGCACCTGCGCAACCCTGGAGCAGGGGCACAGAAATTTTTGGCCTGGACCACCTACGACGGGCGTGCTACGGTTGCTTACACGTTTGAGGGCGTGCCAATCCAGAATCTGGCCATGTCCGTCTCTTCGACCCAACCAGGTCAGGCGGATGTGGAATATCGGTTTACGTTTACGACGACGGAAAACGGCGCTCTCTCGCCAGGCCAGGCGATCCTGGTGGCCATGCCGGCCGGGGTCCTCCCTGCTTCGCCGATTGCACCCGGAAACATCCTGATCAATGGGGTCCCGACGACGGCGGCAGCGAAAGGGAACGGCTCTACCTATGTTTCGATCCCTGTGCCCACGGCGATCGGGGCCGGACAGTCTGTTACCGTCACCTTCCCGGGCGGGGCGGACGGGGCACGCCTCATCAATCCGAAAGCAGGCACGTACTCCTTTGCCGTCTGGACCACCTATGACAAGAAGACGGTAGTGACCCAGGCGTACGGCAAGAATGAAGCAGGTAAACTGTCCAGGCAAAAACAGAATGTGATTCCGCTACCGGCCATTCCGGTGATGGGCGAGGACCCGATAGTCATTCCGGAATTGCCGATCGAGGTTCCGGACGAACCGGTTCTGATCCCGGAGGAGCCGCTCATTTCGTTCCCGGATGAGGGAGCGGCACTCCCCTTTGAATCCGAACTCTTGCGACAACTGAATTGAAGACGTGTGGATGCAACAGAGAATGCCTCGTCACAACAAACCGGTTACCCTGCTGGGCAATAGCAAGCAGGGTAACCGGTTTGCTTTGGTCGAGCACATCGCATACCATTTTAGCCGATTGGACATAGAGACCATTGCGGTCTGCTGTCGCCAAAGGCTCGGCAGACGCCTGTTTTCTACTTTCACAGTGTCGTCAGGAGTCGCAGCAGAAGCGCGATCCGCTCCGGGACGCGATCCAGCACGATGTGTTCGTCCGAGGCGTGAGCGCCGTCGCCGACCGGCCCGAGCCCGTCCAGCACCGGCGTGCCTGCGGCGAAGGCCACGTTGCCGTCGCTCATGCCTCCGACGCCGATTTCCTTCAGCTCGAAGCCTTCCAGCCGGGCCTGTTCCTGGGCGTGGCGGAACAGCCGCTCGGTGTCGGCGGTCCGCTCCATCGGGTACTTGCTGATGCCGCCTTCGACAGAAAGCGTGGCGCCGGCAAGGACAGGCGAAAGCCCGCGCATCAGCCGTGTGATCCGCTCCGCTTCCGCCGCCGTGCTTATGCGCACGTCAATGACCGCTTCCGCTCGCTCCGGCACCACGTTGGTCGCGGTGCCGCCAGTGATCTTGCCGACGGAGAGAGTCGTGCCCTTGGCGTAGTCCGTCCACGACTGGATCGCCAGCACGTGGTGGGCCAGCTCGGCGATGGCGTTGATCCCCCGGGCGTGATCGTTGCCGGCGTGCGCCGCCCGTCCATGGGCCCGCAGCACGAACTCGCCGCCGCCCTTGCGGCTGGTCTTCAGGCAGCCGTCGCCGTAGGAAGGCTCGATCACGAGCGCGAGTGCGCTTCGTTTCGCTTCCGCCTTGATCAGCTCTTCCGAGGACGGACTGCCTGCCTCTTCATCCGTGTTCCAGAAAAACACCAGTTTTTTGCCGGGGACAAGGCCGTTCTCGATGATGGCCTTGAGCGCAAAGTAGCAAAAGACGATGCCCGCCTTCATGTCGTAGACGCCGGGGCCGTAGAGCTTGCCGTCCGCGATCCGCCAGGGCTCGCTTTTGAGCGTGCCGATTTCCTTCACCGTGTCGAAGTGGCCGAGCACGAGGATCTGCTCGTCCCCCTCGCCGTACTCGACGCGAAGCTGGTCGCCGTATACTGGCTGGCGGATCGTCTCCACCTTGCAGCCCAGCGCGGCGAACCGCTCGCGGATATACGCGCCAAGCCCGTCTACCGCCTGTTTGTTGTGTGTCGGCGTCTCCGTCTTTACATAGTGTTTCAGCTCGTCCACAATCTCGTCCATGCGTTCGCGAAAATACGTCGTCCAGTTGGTTGACATTGCCTACCCTCCATGATTTGCGATCGTTGCGGTGTTTGGTTTCCCGTTTCCTAATCAAGTTTTGTGTCGCTATCCCGGTTTCCTGCCGCAAGAAAAAAATTTGTCCCGGCCCGGCGGGGCAACGGCCGTTCCCCACTCTCCTTGACCGTATACAAAATTTCGAAAAATGGGAATCGCGCGTATTAGGGCGAAACGGTTGTCATCGCATGCAAAATGTTTAAAATAAGCAATGTGCTGAATAAATATGAATGCCTTGTGGAGTTGACCAAATTGGCATAGAATATGCGTTTCCATGAACGTTCAGCAGACGACATCCATCAACCACACAGGGGGTTATTTTGAAATGAAAAAGATGAAATCGGTATGCATGTATGCACTCTCGTCTCTGTTGGCCGTATCGGTTCTGGCTGGATGCGGCAACGCCACCCAACCGTCCGGCGAGTCGTCGGCGCCGGAGAAGAAAAAACTGGTGATGGCCACTTCCGCTGACTATCCGCCGTACGAGTTCCACGACACTTCGAGCGGCACCGACCAGATCATCGGATTCGACATCGACATCGCCAACTACATCGCCAAGAAACTGGGATTCGAGTTTGAAATCAAGGACATGGATTTCAACGGGTTGATTCCGGCGCTGCAAACCAACCGCGTCGACTTCGTCATGGCCGGAATGACGCCGAAGGAAGACCGGAAGAAGAACGCCGACTTCTCCGACATCTACTATGATGCGAAAAACACCATCGTCTCCAAAAAAGACAGCAACATCACCAAACCGGAAGACCTCGCCGGCAAGCGCGTGGGCGTGCAGCTCGGTTCCATTCAGGAGGGCGACGCCAAGAGCATGGCGGAGAAAATCAAAGGCATGGAAGTCGTGCCGCTCAACAAGATCGGCGACATCGTGCAGGAACTGAAGTCCAACCGGATTGACGCGGCGATCATCGAAGACACTGTAGCCAAAGGCTACGTCACTTCCAACCCGGAACTGATGTTCAACACGATTCCAAGCGAAGGTCCGAGCGGTTCCGCCGTCGCCTTCCCGAAAGGCAGCAAGTACGTCGCAGACTTCAACAAAGTGATTAAAGAAATGAAAGAAAACGGTGAACTGGACAAGCTGATCCAAAAATGGTTCGGTGACCAGCAACCAAAACCGAAACAATAACGATTTGAGGTGTCGGTAGGGCATGCATTTGGATTTTTCACAAATCGTGCCCTCTATCCCTTTTATTCTCGGAGGGATATGGGTCACGCTAAAATTTACTTTCCTGTCAGTCATCTTCGGCTTTCTCTGGGGCACCGTGCTGTCTCTGTTCAAAATCTCCAACATCAAGCCGCTGGAGTGGTTCGCAGTGGCGTACACCTCGGTGTTTCGCGGCACGCCGCTGATCTTGCAGATCACGATCATCTACTACGGAGCGCCGCAGGTCATCGGCTACGAGATCAGCGCGACTGCGGCGGGCGTGCTCGCCTTCGCGCTCAATTCGGCGGCATACACCTCCGAGACGATTCGCGGCGGGATTCTCGCCGTGGACAAGGGGCAGAGGGAAGCGGCGATGTCGCTTGGCGTGCCGTACCGGCAAATGATGGTGGACATCATCTTCCCGCAAGCGTTGAAAAACATCTTGCCCGCACTGGTCAACGAAAGCATCGCGCTGTTGAAAGACTCGGCGCTCATCTCCGTGATCGGCGTGGCCGACATCATGCGGCGCGCGGCGATCGTGACGGCGGAAAAGTACATTTACTTTGAACCGTATCTGTTTGCCGGGCTGATTTACTACGTGATGGTCATGACCCTTACCTGGGTGGCGCGCGGCTTCGAGAGGAGGTTGAGACGCAGTGATTAAAGTAGAACACCTGTCCAAGTCGTTCGGCCAACTGGAGGTGCTGCACGACATCTCCACCGAGATCAGGCAGGGGGACGTGGTGGCGGTGATCGGCCCGTCCGGTTCGGGGAAATCGACGTTCCTGCGCTGTCTGAACCTGCTGGAAGTACCGACCAAGGGGAACATCTGGATCGACGGCGAGGAGATCACGTCGCCGAAGACCGACATCATGAAGGTTCGGCAAAAGGTCGGGATGGTGTTTCAGCATTTCCACCTGTTCCCGCACATGACTGTGCTTCAAAACCTCACCTACGCGCCGGTCAAGGTCAAGCAGATGCCCAAAGAACAGGCGGAGCAGAAAGCGCTGGAGCTGTTGGCCCGCGTCGGCCTGTCGGACAAAGCCCACGTCTATCCGTCCAGGCTCTCGGGCGGACAGAAGCAGCGGGTGGCGATTGCCCGCTCGCTGGCAATGGAGCCACAGATTATGCTGTTCGACGAGCCTACCTCGGCGCTCGACCCGGAGATGGTCAAAGAAGTGCTGGAAGTCATGAAGTCACTCGCCCACACGGGGATTACGATGGCGATCGTCACGCACGAGATGGGATTTGCCCGCGAAGTGGCCGACCGCATCTGCTTCCTCGACGGAGGCCGGTTGGTCGAAGACGCGCCGCCCGCCCAGTTTTTCACCAACCCGAAGAGCGAGCGGGCGAAACAATTCCTCGAAAAAATGTTATAGTGAGGATAAGGAAACGCTTTGCACGCCACGGCGCCACCCGGTGCCGTGGTTTGCCGTTTGGGCGGATGGAAAGGGAGGGGAGCGATGACAAACGAGAAAGACATGCAGACGGCCGGGGCGGTGCACATCTGCTCAGGCGGCGAGTGGGACGTGCTGCCTGTGGCGGCGCCCGGGGATGTAGTGATCGGGGTGGACGCCGGCGCGTTGCGCCTGTTGGAGCATGGCATCACGCCGACACTGGCGGTGGGCGATTTTGACACGATCGGCCCTGGCGGCGTGGCCCGGCTAAAGGCCGCAGGCGTGCCGATGCGGGTGTTTCCGGCGATGAAAGACGCCACGGACACCCAGATCGCGCTGGAGGCGGCGCTTGCGTACCGGCCGCAGGAGATCGTGTTGTACGGGGCGCTCGGCGGACGGCTCGACCATGCCCTGGCCAATGTGCAACTGCTGTGGACGGCGCATCAGGCTGGTGTCCGGGCGCGGATCGAAAGCAGGCAAAACCGGGTGACGCTTCTCAGTGATCGCTTCCCGGCGATTGTCGTCGAGCGGGATCGCTTCCGCTATATCTCCCTTTTGCCGCTCACGCCGCAAGTGACCGGGGTGACGCTCGACGGGTTTCTCTATCCCTTGACCGACGCGACGCTTGTGATCGGCTCGTCGCTTGGGGTGAGCAACCAGCTAGCGGCCGACTGCGGCCGGATCGTGATCGTCTCCGGGGCGCTGTTGGTCATCCAATCCTGTGACACATGTTGACCCTTTTCGCATACAGTAATGCAGGTGGGCATCCGCCTGCTTGAATTTTTTTCTCTCCCGGCACGCCAGACACATGTTTGACCTGTTGCGGAATATGATGTAATATCGACGTTTCGGATTCGCCTGAGGAGGTGCAGCTAGATGGGGTTTCGCACCTTTCGCATCCGGCAAGGGGTCGCCGTCAAAAGAGTCGTCGGTGCCGTGTGTGCGATCGGCGGGCTGACCATTCTTTTGAGCACGGCGCCTTCGTGGGTATGGCATGCCATTTTGGGAATCGCACTCATGGGGGTTGGTTGGGTTCTCTTTCACTTCAAGTAATTCCGGTAAGGAGGGGTCAACATGCGTTTTTACACGATTAAGCTGCCGAAATTCCTGGGCGGCATGATCCGCGCGGTGATCGAGGCTTTCAATCGGAAAAAATAAACGGCATAAAAGCTTCCGTTGAACCCGTCTCGACGCCATCCGTCGAGCCCTCTTTCAAAGGAAGCTTTTTTCGCGCAAACAAAAAAGCACCGGTTCGGGTGCTTTTTTTCGTTTTCACATCGATTACACGCGGGTGACAAGACCGGATTTCAGCGCCCGGGTGCTAACATAGACGCGTTTCGGTTTGCCATCAACGAGGATGCGCACTTTTTGTACGTTTACACCCCATTTGCGACGAGTTGCGCGCATAGAGTGGGAGCGTGCGTTGCCAGCTTTGGCAGATTTACCGGTTACAAAGCATCGACGTGCCATGAGTTTCCACCTCCCTTGAAGCGTGTGAAACGAAAGAGTCATGCAGGCATGACAAACACTAGATAATAGTAGCACACCCCCTTGTCAGTTGCAAGACTTGACACGATTTTCACTTCACATTGCCGAAAAGGTTTAGTAAAATTGGTGAAGCACAAGGAAGACAGAAGACGGGAGACCGTCTGTTGCAAAGGAGGAGTCCTTGCATGACAGTGGAAATGAGTACGCCTCTGGGGAAAGTGCACGTTACGGAAGAAGTGATCGCCCGGATCGCCGGCGGCGCGGCGATGGAAGTGTTTGGCCTCGTCGGGATGGCTTCACGCAAGGCACTCAAGGACGGGATTGCCGAAATATTGGGACTGGACAACCTCGGCCGCGGGGTAGTGGTGCACAACCAGAACGGCGAGGTGGTCCTCGACATGCACATCATCGTCCAGTACGGCACCAAAATCTCCGAAGTGGCGCGCAACGTACAGCATCGCGTCCGCTATACAATCGAACAGACGGTAGGTATCGATGTTTCCGCGATCAACATCTTTGTGCAGGGAGTACGAACAGACCGGGAAACGTAAGGAGGAACACAGGTGGTACATACGCGTCTCGATGGCGAGCTGTTCAGCCGGATGATGTTTACGGCTGCCAATTTTTTACATACAAACACCAAACTTGTCGATTCGCTGAATGTGTTTCCCGTGCCGGACGGTGATACAGGCACCAATATGAACCTCACCTTCTCGTCTGGTGTGGATGAGCTGTCGCGCAAGAAATCGTCCCGCATTGGCGAGGCAGCGGCGGCCTTGGCCAAAGGGCTGTTGATGGGAGCGCGCGGCAACTCCGGCGTCATCCTCTCCCAACTGTTTCGCGGTTTCAGCAAGGCGGTTGCGGGCAAGGAGTCGATCCAGGCGCGCCAGTTTGCCGATGCCTTGAAGGCGGGCGTGGATGCGGCGTACCAGGCGGTGATGAAGCCGGTCGAAGGTACCATTCTCACCGTCGCCCGCGAAGCGGCCGAGATGGCGATACGTGCAGCCCGCACGACCGACGACATCGTGCAGGTGATGAAAAAAACGTACGAACAGGCGCAGGCCACGTTGCTGCGTACGCCTGAGTACCTGCCGGTGCTGAAGGAAGTGGGTGTGGTCGATTCGGGCGGCCAGGGGCTGGTTTTTTTGTACGAAGGCTTCCTGGACGCGCTGCGGACAGAATCGTCTGTTGCGGCTCTTTCGCGCGGCGCGGCAGTTGCGGAAGCGCCGGCCGCGCAATGGGCGGACGGACATCCCCACGCCCAGGCGCATATGAAAACGGAAGAGATCGTCTACGGGTATTGCACCGAGTTTATGGTGGCCCTCAGAAACGGTACGGAAGCGAACAAGAAGCCGTTTTTGGAAACCGCTTTCCGCGCCCGGCTGAACACGATGGGCGATTCGTTGCTGGTGGTGGCCGACGACGAACTGGTGAAGGTGCACATCCACGCCGAACATCCAGGACAGGTGCTTGAATACGCCCAGCAATTCGGCAGCTTGCATCGCATCAAGATCGAAAACATGCGCGAACAGCACAGCCGGATTGTCCAGGCCGGACAGGGAGCCAGTGTGGAGGAACGGGAACCGGCCGCGGCTGAAACAGGGGCGGCACAGCCGGCCGCTGTCAAACAGAAGCTTTCGTACGGGCTGATCGCCGTCGCCGCCGGCAGCGGAATCGCGGACATGTTCCGCAGCATGGGCGTGCATGTGGTCGTCGAAGGCGGTCAGACGATGAACCCGAGCACCGAAGATTTCTTAAACGCGATCAGAAAGATCGATGCACAACAGATCATCCTTTTGCCCAACAACAGCAACATCGTCATGGCAGCCGAACAGGCGGCCTCGCTGGCCGAGGTGCCGGTGGCGGTGATTCCGACGAAGAGCGTTCCGCAGGGCATGGCGGCGCTGATCGCCTTCAATGCGGCGGCTGATCTTGCGACCAACGAAGCGGCGATGCAAAAGGCGATCCAACAGGTGAAAACCGGCCAGGTCACCCGCGCCGTGCGGGACACGAAGATGGGCGAGGTACAGATCAGGGAGGGCGATTTCATCGGCATCGCCGAGAAAGAGATCGTCATCGCCGGGCCCGACCTGATGGACAGCGCCAAGCGGCTCTTGCTTTACCTGGCCGATGATACGAGCAGTTTCGTGACGATTATTTACGGCGACGAGGCCGACAAACAGCAGGCGGAGGCGTTGCTTGGCGCGCTCGCCGAAGCGCATCCCGACGTTGAAGCGGAAGTGTTGGAGGGCAGACAGCCGCTCTATCCGTTTATCTTCGCCGTCGAATGACAGACCGAAGTGGAAGGAGGTAGCCGCATGCCACCGATTGTGATTGTAACCGACAGCGCGTCAGACATTGACCCGGCGTTGCGCGAATCGCTCGGGATCGTGTCCGTTCCGCTGAAAGTCAATTTTGGCGATGAGACCTATCTGGACGGGGTCACCCTGAACTCCGGCGACTTTTACCGCAAACTGAAAGAAAGCGGGGTTGCGCCGACCACGTCGCAGCCCTCGCCGAATGATTTCGCCGAAGCGTACAAGTCGATCGTCGCTCGCCACGGCAAGGATGTGCAGATTATCGCTATCATCCTCTCGGGCGCGCTGTCCGGCACCTATCAGTCGGCCCTGATCGGCAAATCGCTCTTGGACGAGGAGATCGACATCACCGTGATCGACTCCAAAGGCGCGTCGTTCATGCAGGGTTTGATGGTGGTTCAGGCCGCACGGGCCGTCCGGGCGGGGCAGAGCAAGGAGCAGGTGCTGGATTTGATCGGGCGGATGATAGACGAGATCCAGGTGTATTTCATGGTGGACACCCTGGACTATCTGCAGCGCGGCGGCCGCATCGGCAAGGCTTCGGCCTTGATCGGCTCGCTGCTCAATATCAAGCCGATCCTCTCGCTCGACGAGTCCGGCTCCATCTACCCGTTCGAAAAGGTGCGGGGCACGAAAAAGGCCTTGGCCCGCATCCTGGAGGAGCTGAAGGCGTACGCGCAGGACGAGCCGGTGATCGCCGTAATCGCCCACGCCGACGCCTTAGACGAGGCGAGAGACCTGCTCGCCCGCGTGCAAGTCGAATTTCGCGTGGCCGAGTCCTTTCTCGTTGAGCTGGGGCCGGTCATCGGCACGCATTCCGGTCCGGGCCTATTAGGCGTCATCATGACAAAAACGCTTGGATGAACCGTCGCCTCCTTCCCGATTGCGGGGAGGAGGCGTTTTCGCACCTGGCAACTCATGGCGGGATGTCTTTTGTGTAGCGCTTTCAACCTGCCTGAGATACAATGAATAGTGGTCACGTTCCCCATGTCAAAGGGAGGGAGAAACAGGTGAAATACAAAAGCGTATTCGATATTATCGGCCCGGTCATGATCGGGCCGTCCAGTTCCCATACAGCCGGTGCGGCGCGCATCGGCCGGGTGGCCCGCACCGTCTTCGGCCGTCAGCCGAAAAAAGCGGAGATCATGTTTTTCGGCTCGTTTGCGAAGACGTATAAAGGGCACGGCTCGGACGTCGCCACGGTGGCCGGCATTCTCGATTTCGACACGTTTGACTTGCGGTTGAAAGACTCGTTTCAGATCGCCAAGGACTTAGGGATCGAGATTGTGCTCACCACGTCGGACGAGCTGACCGACCACCCCAACACCTCGCGCATCCGCTTGAGCGACGATGAGGGCGGCATCGAGGTGACAGGCGTCTCCATCGGCGGCGGCAAGATTGAGATTATTGAGGTAAACGGCTTCCCGCTGAAGCTCTCCGGCAACGCGCCCACCCTGATGGTGTTGCACGAGGACCGCTACGGGATGATCGCCGGGGTCTCCAACATCTTGACCAAGTATCAGATCAATATCGGCCATATGGAAGTGTCGCGCCGCGAGCGAGGCAGCGAGGCGCTGATGGTGATCGAAGTGGATTCGCTCATCCATGAAAAAGTGGTGAAAGAGATTGAGCAGATGCCACACATCCTGAACGTCTCGGTGCTTGCGCCAACCTGAGTGATTGATACCCTTTCCCTGGTAAGGAGTGAACAGCATGTTTCGGAATGTCGCGGAACTCGTGGAATTGGCCGAGTCGCAAGGCAAGAAGATTTCGCAGGTGATGATCGAAGCGGAGATGCAGATGTCGCAGCGGACCCGCGAAGAGATCATGCAGCAGATGTACGCCAATCTGGATGTGATGGAAAAGGCCGTGGAGCGCGGTCTTACCGAGGACATCCGTTCGCACAGCGGATTGACCGGGGGCGACGCGAAGCGGTTGCAGACCTATATGAAAGAAAAACCCTACCTCTCTGGCGAGACATTGCTGAATGCGGTCAGCATGTCCACCGCCGTCAACGAGGTGAACGCGGCGATGGGCACGATTGTCGCCACGCCGACGGCCGGCGCTTGCGGCATTGTTCCCGGCACGTTGTTCGCCGTTTCCAAGAAGTTGAACCCGACGCGGGAAGAGATGGTCAACTTTTTGTTTACGGCGGGTGCGATCGGTTTTTGTATCGCCAACAACGCGTTTATCTCCGGAGCGGCCGGCGGCTGTCAGGCGGAAGTGGGCTCGGCGACGGCGATGGCCGCGGCGGCGATTGTGGAGATGGCGGGAGGAACGCCGGAGCAGTCGGCGCAAGCGGTGGCGATCGCGCTCAAAAACATGCTCGGTCTGGTGTGCGACCCCGTGGCCGGACTGGTTGAGGTGCCGTGCGTGAAGCGCAACGCGATGGGGGCGGCCATCGCGACGGTGGCGGCCGACATGGCGCTCGCGGGGATCAAGAGCGTGATTCCGACCGACGAAGTGATCCTCGCGATGTACCGGATCGGCTGCACGATGCCCACAGCGCTGAAGGAGACGGCACAGGGCGGTCTGGCCGCCACCCAGACCGGCCGGATGATCGAGGCCAAGATTTTTGGGGTGCCGCTGAATCAGTGACGATGCAAGATGTGTTGGCAGTGCCCGTCACCCGGCTTCACGGGGTCGGCCAGGAACGGGCCAACGATCTGGCCGGGCTCGGGATTTACACCATCCGCGATCTGTTGGAGTATTTCCCGACCCGTTACGAAGACTACCGCATTCGCGATTTGACGGAAGTAAAAGACGGAGAGAGGGTCACGCTCAGAGGCACGGTCTACGGCGAACCCTCTGTTCGCTTTTACGGCAAGAAAAAGTCGCGGATCGCGGTGCGGATGGTGATCGACAAGGTGGTCGTCACCGCTGTCTGGTTTAACCAGACCTTTGTGAAAAAGCAACTGACACCCGGCGCGGAAATCATCGTCACCGGCAAGTGGGACAGGCACAAGCTGCAGATCGTCGTAAGCGAAATGGCGGTCAAGGACTCGCGCCGTGCGCAGCGGCGAAGCGACCTGGTGCCGGTCTATCCGCTCGCGGGCGGAGTGTCGCTTACGTTTTTGCGCAAGACGATTCAGCAGGCCCTTGAGGCTTATGGTGACAGCATCGGGGAAATACTGCCGCCGGAGTTGGTGGAGCGCTACCGGCTGATGCCCCGCGCCGAGGCGATCCGCGCGATCCACTTCCCGTCAGGCGCGGACGAAGGCAGGCAGGCCCGCCGCCGGATCATGTTTGAAGAGTTGTTTTTGTTCCAGTTGAAAATGCAGGCGTACCGCCGGATCACCCGCCAGCAGCAATCGGGCGTGGCCCAGGTGATTCCGCTTGCGGAAGTGCGTGCGTTTGTCCGCTCGCTGCCGTTTCCCCTGACCGGGGCTCAGAAGCGGGTGGTGAAGGAAATCCTCGACGACATGCAGGCGCCGTACGCGATGAACCGGCTATTGCAAGGCGACGTCGGCTCGGGCAAAACCGTGGTGGCGGCCATCGCCCTGTACGCGACGGTCAAGGCGGGGTTTCAGGGGGCCTTGATGGTGCCGACGGAGATTCTCGCCGAGCAGCACCTGCAATCCCTGCGCTCGCTGTTGGAGCCGTACGGCGTGCAGGTAGCCCTGCTCTCGGGATCGCTTTCTGCCAAACAGCGGCGGGAGATTCTCTCCAGTCTGCAGCTCGGTCTGATCGACGTGATCGTCGGTACCCACGCGCTGATCCAGGAGGACGTGTATTTCCGTTCGCTCGGCCTGGTGATCACCGACGAGCAGCACCGCTTCGGTGTGGAACAGCGGCGGATATTGCGCAACAAGGGGCTTTCGCCCGACGTGCTGTTCATGACGGCGACGCCGATTCCTCGCACCTTGGCGATTACCGCCTTTGGCGACATGGACGTCTCGACGATCGACGAGATGCCGGCCGGACGCAAGCCGGTGGAGACCACCTGGGCGAAGCACGAGCAGTTCCACCAGGTGCTCATGCGGATGCGGGCCGAACTGGTGAAGGGACGGCAAGCCTACGTCATCTGTCCGCTGATCGAAGAGTCGGAGAAGTTGGACGTGCAAAACGCGATCGACGTCCACGCCCAGTTGTCGATGTACTTCCGCGATTTTCGCGTCGGCCTGATGCACGGTCGGCTGTCCGCCAAGGAAAAGGACGAGGTGATGCACGCCTTTGCTGCGGGCGAGATTCACGTGCTGGTCTCCACCACGGTGGTGGAGGTGGGCGTCAATGTGCCCAATGCCACGTTCATGGTGGTCTACGACGCCGAGCGGTTCGGCCTGGCCCAGCTTCACCAGTTGCGTGGCCGGGTGGGGCGCGGCGCGGAACAGTCGTACTGCGTGCTGATCGCCGATCCGAAAACCGAGGTGGGCAAAGAGCGGATGCGCGTCATGTGCGAGACCAACGACGGGTTCGAGCTGTCCCGGCGCGATCTGGAGTTGCGCGGCCCGGGCGACTTCTTCGGCACCAAACAGAGCGGTCTGCCGGAGTTCAAGGTGGCCGACCTGACGAGCGACTACCGGGCGCTGGAGGTGGCCCGCCAGGAAGCGGCCGCGCTGGTGGCGGAAGAGCGCTTCTGGCAGGACGAGCGGTACGCCCCGTTGCGCGACTATCTGCGGCGCGAAGGCATTCTGGACGGCGTCGTGCTGGATTGAGGCTGGCAAAACGGTTATATGCGAAAAGGACGGTTTTTAGCCGTCCTTTTTTTGATCATTCCTTTCTCTCTCAACATCACGAATACGCTTCTTCGCCAACTCATGCACAACCAAATCTTCTCTTGGACCGATGGCAATGATTTCGACAAGAATGTTCCCGTGATGCTGTTTTGGACGATATACGATACGGATTCCTTCACGCTTCAAACGAATTTTCCCATATCCGGTCAGTTTACCGCCTAAAGGAATTCCGCTTCCGTCGGGAATGAGCAGTGGGTTGCTTTGGCATTTCTTGATAATGGCTGCGATAATCTTTTTTTGCCCCCCCCTTATCATACGTTTTCAGGTCCTCTACGGCTTTGCTGCCGAAGAACACTTTGCAACCAAGCGGGAGCAGGATTTGATTGATCAATTGCTCAACGTTTTGTGTCACTATTCAATATCCACCTCGTCTACCAGTGCCACAATGTCCTCAACGTTGAGATCATGCTGTTCCAAGACGGCAGCAAGACCGATGTCGGCCGAATCATCCTTCCGCTTCAGCGCCATTTTGTACATCGCCCGGTCTTTTGCCTCCTCCACCAATTGTCTATATCGAAGCAACTCCTCGAAGAACTCCAGATCAATGAATACGCCTTTCGCGTCTTTGCTTTTTGTATTTTGCACGACGAATACCTCTTCGGTAACACCCTCGGAGAATTTGTTCAAAATTTCTGCAAGTTTGTTTGAGCGAGTGAGTTCCGTAATACTCAACACGTTGTTACGGATAAACGCAAACAAGGCAGGAGACATGAATTGCCGTTTGTCCATGTGATTCTCCCTCCCTTGTTGGAAAGATTCTGCTGATAGTGTATGCAAAATGATCCACCTCCATACACGTTAAAAAGCACATTTTTAAACACACTTTCTTACTCGTATTGTAGCACACGCCATCCCTGCATGTCACATCGCATGTGGGATCAAGCCCCCTGTCTCTTCACTGACAAACCATTCCAGTATAAAAACGAACATGCGTTTGTTATACTAAACACGAACACACGTTCGTTATCTGGGGGTGACAGGCGTTGCAGAAGCGGGTGATTTTCCTTGCCGACATGCAAAGCTTTTACGCCAGTGTGGAAAAGGCGGACCATCCGCACCTCAGAGACCGGCCGATCGTGGTCGCGGGCGATCCGAAGCACCGCAGCGGCGTGGTGCTGGCCGCCTGTCCGATCGCCAAATCGTACGGGGTGACCACGGCGGAAGCGCTCTGGCAGGCCCAGCAGAAGTGCCGCCACGTCGTGGTGGTGAAGCCGCGCATGGAGCGGTACTTGCAGGTTTCCTTGCGAATTACCCGACTGTTTCAGGAGTATACCGATCTGGTGGAAGTCTATTCGGTCGACGAACAGTTTCTCGACGTCACCGGCAGCATCCCGCTGTTCGGCCATCCGCTGCAAATCGCGCGCAAAATCCGGGAGCGCGTGCTGAAAGAGACCGGGGTGGTCTGCAGGATCGGGATCGGCGAGAACAAGCTCTTGGCGAAAATGGCTTGCGACAATTTCGCCAAGAAGCGGGAAGCGGGGGTCTTTTGGCTGAAAAAAGAGGAACTGGCCAAGACGTTGTGGCCGTTGCCGATCGAGCGGCTGTTTGGCGTCGGCTCGCGGATGAAGCGGCATTTGCACCGCATCGGGGTCTACCGGATCGGTCAGTTGGCGCAGATGTCGCCACAGGTGCTGATCAAGCGCTGGGGCGTCAACGGGGAAGTGCTGTGGCGCACCGCGCACGGGCTGGACGATTCGCCGGTCTGTGTGCGCACGCACGAGGTGCAGAAAGGAATCGGCCACCACATAACGCTGCCTCGCGATTATCACACCGCCGCCGAGATCAAGGTGGTGCTTTTGGAACTGTGCGAGGAAGTCTGCCGCCGGGCGCGCGGCAAACGGCTGGCCGGGCTCGTCGTCTCCGTCGGCTGCGGCGGCGCTGATTTCACGGCCGCCGCCGGGTTTTCACGGCAGATGACACTGGGCGAGCCGACCAATGACGCGATGGAGTTGTACCGGGCCGCCTGCTGTCTGTTTGATCGGCACTGGCAGCACACGCCGGTGCGCAGCGTCGGCGTGACGCTGTCGAAACTAGTGCCCGACGACGTCTGCCAGCTCAGCCTGTTCGAAGACCGCGAGAAGCGGCGCTCGCTGGCCCGCACCGTTGACGACATCCGCGCCAAATACGGCAACGACGCGATCCTGCGGGCCGTCTCGCTGCTTCCCGCCGGGCAGGCGCGGGAGAGGGCGCGCAAGATCGGCGGTCATTACAAATAAAGGGAGGAATGCTGATGAGAAGACCGTCCGTGTCCAAAAAAGAGAATCTGTTCGCCGCAAGCCGCTTCGTGTTGCCGGAACACCGCGAGCTGTACCTGCGCATGAAGGCGGAAGAAGCCCGCTACGTGCCGCCTGCGCTGGACGAGGAACAGCGCGCGGAGTTGAGCCTTCGGGTGTGGCAGGCATTCGGCGAACGGCGTCCGATTCATCTCGTCTACTACGACGGAACAGCGCCGCAGCGAATCGCCGGGTTACCCGTCCACCTCGATCAGGCGCAGCGGCGCGTCAAACTGCGCACAGACGAGGGGACAAAGTGGATTCGCCTGGCCGATTTGCTGGAGGTGGAACCGGGGTAAACTGGCATGCGCCGCAACCATGCCGACGATTCTCTTTGCCGGTGAAGACAGGCATTTACCAGGTGAGGAACCAGGACTTGTCGTCCATGCTATGTAAAACATTGCGCAGCGACTGGTAGGAGTACACCGCCAGCCGGTGCAAGGAGTACAGGCCTTGCGAGTAGGAGGTAAGCCCCTGTTCCGAGTCAAAGGCCGCCTTGTAGCCCGCCTTTTGCAACAACGGGAACAGCGCCGGGGTAAACTTGCCGAACGGGTAGGCGAACAGCGTGACCTGCTTGTGCAACTGGGTCTCCAGGGTCCGCTTCGAATCGCTGAACTCCCGCGCCGCTTTGTAGGCGGACAACAGCGTCAGATCGGGATGATGAACGGAGTGCGACTCGAAGTCAATCAGCCCGCTTTGATGCATGCGCTTGATTTGCGGCCAGGTCAGATAATGCGGGTGGCCGACCAGAGCGGTGGCGAGGAAAATCGTTGCTTTCATCCGGAATTTTTGCAGGACGGGGAACGCCGCCGTATAGTTGTCTTCGTATCCGTCGTCAAACGTGATCACCACCGGTTTGGGCGGCAAATGTTTTCCGTGCCGCCAGTCATCGACCAGTTCGGCCGCGGTGAGCGGATGATAGCCGCGTTTGAACAGCTCGTACATTTGCTGTTCGAATTTCTTTGGAGGCAGGCAGTAAATGTCTTTGGGGTTTGTGCTGATCGAGTGGTAGGCCAGCACAGGTACGTTTTGCCGGTACGGCGAGGCCGAAGCGGTAGCGGGAAGCAACGGCAACAGCGCGTAGCAGGCCAGCGCAAAGGAACAGAAAAATGATTTCCACGGAAACATCGTGTCACCATCTCCCACAAGTGTATCGGTGTGTCGAATCGGTGAATGTTTCGTTTCCGATTATAGCGTGGAGACAGGGAAAACGGATTCCATCAGCCAAATTTCCTCAAGGTTTCCACCAGTTTTCCACAATTTTCTCGCCTTTTTGGCCGTTTTTGTCCGAACGGGCGCGGCGTTTTTTTGTTTTCCCAACCGTCGGCCGGCAAAGCCGGGAAGGAAAAATGGGCGGATGACAAGGGGCGGACATGTGCCTATACGCATACGGTAAAACGTACCCGGAATTGGAGGAGGAGAAGGATGGATCATCGCGACCCCTTGAGAAGACTACAGGAAGTGCAGTTTGGGTTGATTGAGCTGCAGTTTTACCTGGACATGAACCCGGAAGACCAACGGGCGATCCACCAGTACAACTGTCTGTCCGACGAATTGATTCGCCTCAAACACGAATACGAGATGCAGCACGGCCCGCTGATGCAGTACGGCTATTCCCAATCCCCCAGCCGTTGGGTGTGGAACAGCACGCCCTGGCCATGGGAAATTGAATATTGAGGTGAACCAAGATGTGGATTTACGAAAAGAAACTGGAGATCCCCGTCCGCGTCAGCAAGCCGGACATACAGATGGCCAAATTTCTGATTACGCAATACGGCGGGCCTGATGGCGAACTGTCCGCCGCGCTTCGCTACCTGAACCAGCGGTACACGATGCCGAACGAACGGGCACAGGCGCTTCTGACCGATATTGGCACGGAAGAACTGGGGCACCTGGAAGTGATCGCCACGCTTGTCTATAAATTGTTGAAAGACGCGACACCGGAAGAAATGCGCGCCGCCGGGCTGGGCAGCCACTACGCCGACCACGAACGGGCGCTGTTTTACCAGGACGCGTCCGGCAACCCGTGGACCGCAGCCTACATCCAGGCCAAAGGGGACCCGATCGCCGACCTGGCCGAAGACATCGCCGCCGAAGAAAAAGCGCGCGCCACTTACCAGTGGCTGATCAACCTGACCGACGACCCGGACGTGATTGACGTGCTGAAATTCCTGCGGGAGCGGGAAATCGTCCACTCGCAACGCTTCCGCGAAGCGTTGTACATTGTCGAAGAACATTACAATACCCGTAAATACTTCTAGGGAGGAATCCAGATGAAAAGTTCGTATGGAAGCGGGAGCATGGAGGCTGACGGCGCGTACGGGGGCAGCGCATACGGCGGGTATTACCAGGGGTACCCCCCGATTGGCTATCCGCCGATCAATCTGCCGCCGGTCAGACCGTACCCGCCCGATCCGTACATCGACCAGTATCCCCTGCCGGAAGCCCTGGAGCGGGGCACTCTGTTCCGATGGCTGTACGATCCGTACGAAAATCCGTACAGGGAATAGGAAGCGGTTGCGCCCCTTGTCTCATCAGGGGTGTTTTTCCGTTTCACGCAACCGTGACCTCACATGTGACGGAACCCCATTGGCCATGTCCGTTCTTTGCGGGTTGATACGCGTCTGTCGGATTACGACCTGAATATGGAAAGGATGGCGAGAAAAACAATAGTGGAGATGCCGTAGATGATGACAAGGCGTATGACTCGTTTTTTCGTGGTCGCCTCATAATGTTTATCGACGGGATTCTTGCCGATCAAGATCGTCGCCACCAGGGAGAGCAGGCACACGATGATGACGAATCCTACTGCCAGGGTTTCAAACATGATCTCATCTCCTTCGCCGCGAAATCGATCACGAATCAATGCCTTTCGTAATCATTATGACGAAATCGCACAAGTAAGCACACGATCAGGCAGAAGCTTATGCCCATCTACCGTTTCCCACAAGACGGAGCAGGCAAAGACCCTGCAAAACCCGTTGTCCAGATGAACAACTTGTTCCAGACGCCTGCTCCGCAACCCCACGGATATGGCAGACGCGTTTGCGAAAAACAAAAGCTCCCCTTGCCGGGAGCTAATACCGATGCATCATCATTCTGTGGTGATGGGCTCTCATGCGGTGAAAATGCTCTTGTTCAGCAAACCGGTGATGCAGGATCCGGTTGTGTTGATGAGCCATTCTTAACCTGCGAAAGTGCTCAGCCATCCGTAAGTGATGCTCCATTCTTCTTCGATGGAAATCCATAAAGAAACCTCCCTTCAGCATGCTACTACATGCTATGGGGACAGCTTCCAATTTTCTTATGCGCTTGCGCATGGGAAGCAAAATGTACAGAAGAAAAACCGGCAGCGGTCGGGAACCCGAAGAACGAATGTTGCTCACGGTTGAGGCAGGCAGTCGGCCGCGCATGATCCTTGTCGACCCGACAAGGGCAGTTTTTGAGACAGAAATTTGTCATGACGAAAAAAACCTGGCTATTCCACCACGGCCCGCGCTATATGCACGTGTTCAAACGCGTGCAAGCCATCCGTCCGCCCCAAGAAATAGCGTTGCTCGATGTCGGTTGGAGACAGGTTTTCCATGCGTCGCCATCCGATTCGGGCAAGCTCCGCGCCAAGTGCGGAGGGATCGAATCCGGTTTTCATCGGCTCGCCCGACAGCCGCACGGCGTCCAGCATCCGTCGGACACGCGCGGCAGCTCTCTCGGGGACAAACGCGTCCGTATCCAGGTAGTCAAAAACAATCGTACTCCCCGCAGGTGCGATACCGGCAATCGCGTGCAACGTCTCCAACACGACGTCGCGGGTCAGGTAGTAGGTAACGCCCAACCAACTGAAAAAGCTCGGCGCATGCGGATCGAACGGGGAACGAAGCAGCGCGGTTACCAGATGCTCGCTGGTGAAATCGATCGGAACGAAGTGCAGGTGGGCGGGTATCTCCCAGCCCAATTGAGCGAGGCGCTGACGCTTCAGGGCTTGCGTTGCCGGATGGTCTACTTCGAACACTTGAAGGGGCGGATCTGTCTTGGGTCGCCGGAACGCAAACGTATCCAGGCCCGCTCCGAGGATGATGTACTGCCGCACACCTTGTTGGACGGCTGCCTTTAGACTGTCTTCCGTATACCTGGCGCGGCTTACGGTGATCGGTGTGCTCTGGGCTCGCATCACCAACGCCAGGGCGGTCGCGGGATCTGGACGCGCCGCAGCGTGTTCCGGGGCAAAAAACGGCAAGGCCTCGGCCAGATTCCGCTCGAAGTTGGCGTATTGTTCCTCGGTAAGCATGTGACGGGCAAGATAGTCGTCAAAAATCTTGGGATCATCGTGCATGGCGTGATAGGCACGGCCAAAGGCAGAGATCAGTGCCGTTATGCTGGCCTTGTTGGCTTCCAACGAAAACCCTCCTTTGTGGTATGGATGGGGTAAAAGAAAGTGATGTATAAGATATATACCACATATTCCGCTCTTTGTTAAGTGTTTAAATTTTAAATATACCATAAAAATAAAGTTTTGTCAATAGTTTTGTGTCCTTGTTGCTCGGAGGTATCTGGAGAGGCAGATTAAAGGGAGGACGCAGATTTTTGCAACTTTATCGGCCAGTATCCGTATTGTTCAGTAACACATACGGAGGGCGGGAAACCCAGTGTCGAAAATCGGACTGTTCGGAAAGTTGTTGGCAAAAAATCTGAGGGCCATGGGAGGCCCTCACAGCTATGAAGCAGGCGGAATGCTGATCACGTGTCCGCACTGCAAGAACGACAAATTTCACCACAGCTATCGCCTGTTAAACACGGTCGGCCTGTCGTTCATGAACCTTGACTTTGCCAACCGGCAGGCGCATACGCTGATGTGTGACCGTTGCGGCCGCATCCAGTGGTTTGGCAAAAGCGTCACCAGGCTGATCGAGTAACGCTTTACAGGCGTGCTTATCGGAAGGGCGGGCTCTTGTGACAGCCCGCTTACGGCCCGCTTCGCGTCAACTGATCCAGCCGCTTGAATTCGTAACCCTGTTTCCGGGCGGCGTCAATAATGCTGCCCAGGGCTTCCGCGTTGTCACGCGAGACGGAATGAAGGAGGATCACGGCGCCGGGATGGAGTTGGGCCACGACGTTGTCGTAGGCGTATTTCCAGCCTTTTTGCGCGTGAATGTCCCAATCCTTGTACGCGAGCGACCAGAAGACGCTCACGTACCCTGCCTGATGGCTTACAGCCAGCGTGCGCTCGCTGAAGATCCCCCTTGGCGGTCGCAGGTAGCGCATCTCTTTTTGTCCGGTCACTTCTGCCACCGCCTTTTGCACCTGATCCAGTTCTTTCCTGATTGCGCTGTCGGAAATCCGGGTCATGTCGGGGTGGCTCCACGAGTGGTTGCCGATCAGATGTCCTTCTTTCACCATCCGTTTTAACAGCTCCGGCTGGTCCTTGACGTAATGGCCGGTGACGAAAAAGACGACCGGCACCTTTTTTGCCTTCAGCACATCCAACACTTTGGCGGTATAACCGTTTTCGTAGCCGTTGTCAAAGGTGAGGTACAGTTCTTTTTTTGACGTGTCCCCCAAAAAGATCGCGCCGTGCCTGTCGATGATCGGCTTGAACCCCTCCTGGTCGATGGAAGGAAGCTGCCCGTTTTTGCTCTTTTTAAAACCGAAGTGATAAGGCGTATTCTGGTAGGCCCAGACCGGATACAGCGGCAATGCGGCCATGAGCATCACGAGGGTGAAGAGAATGGCAAAACGTCTCATCGTTAACACTCCTTGGTCCAGTTGTCAGAGGGTATTGTCCCACCGGGGGCGGCAAGTTATGTAGCAGGTTTACCACTGGTCTTCCAACGGAGTGTGTCGATGCCTCTTTCGCGCGTCTATGCTACCCGATCACAGCCGCTTCGCTTCCTTCTGTCGATGTTTGTTGGGTCTGGGAGCGGCGCAGCGCGCCGGCGACCAGCCGGTACTGGAACAGTCCGGCGACGATCAGCAAAAGCCCGATGAGCGAAAACCAGACGGCACCGCCCAGCGTGCCGAAGGCGAATGCGCCGAGTGTGGGGCCGATGGTGCCGGAAATCCCCCAGTTGGCCCCGAATACGGAGAAGTAGCGGCCGCGGAAATCGGGAGGCGCGATCAGCGAGATGGCTTTCTGGATTTGCGGTCCGTACATCATCTCGCCCAATGTGAACAGGACTTCGGTGGCGACCAGCAGCATGAAGGAATCGGACCAGCCGTATCCGAAGCCGACACAGGCCAGCAACAGGTAGGCCGCAAGAATGACGCGCTGCGGGGGGAAGCGGTCGGCGAATCGGACGATGACCATCTGACAGCAGACCACCATGGTGCCGTTGATCGTCATCAAGGTGGCGAATGTGGTCATGTAGTCGCTGAAGTGTGTTTTCAACTGTTGGGGCAGGATCACTTCCACCTGTGAATACAGAAGCGATACCGCGATGCCGGCGAGGGTGATCCACAAGAGGGTGGTGTGTTCGCCTAAGCGCAGTTTGGGTTGCGCCTGTGCGGAACCGTCAACGGACCCATCCGTGGCTGCTGCAGCCGCCCCGGGAGTGCGGGCGGCGCTGTTTCCGCTTTTGCCGATTGGCGTGCGCGCCGCTTTCGGCATCGTTTCCGGCACCAGCCAGGCGATCAGCAGGCCGTACGCGAACAAGGCTGCGGAACAGATGGCAAATACGATCTGGGGGTTGATTCGGTAGAGCGCGACCCCGATCAGCGGGCCGGCGGCGGCTCCCAGGTTGAGTGCCGTATGCAGCAGCGCAAACACTTCGCTTCGCTTCTCCTGCGGCACGACGTCAGTCACTTGGGCGCTGGCAGCCGGCCAGAAAAGGGAGTTGCACAGGCCGCTTAACAGCGTGAGCAGGGCATAGTGCCACAAGACGTCGGCCCATATGTACCCCAGTACCGAGAGCGATTGCAAAAACAGGGCGATCACCATCAGCGGCTTACGTCCGTACCGGTCGGACAGTCCGCCCGCGAACAGACCGGCTATCATTCCGGCAGCCGGTTGCAGGCCGACGACCAACGCGGTCAACAACAGGTTGTCGTCCAGTCTGTTGTAGAGGTAAATCGCCAGAAAGGGGCGAATCATGAATTCGGAAAACTTCGTCAGGATCGTCCCCACGACACGAATCCAGATTGTCCGATCATACCGGTGCCAAAGGCAGGCTCCCCACGCCATGTTCTTCCCTCCGAATTTAAAAAATTTTTTGATAAGAATTATTTTTCAAGTATACAGCAGGGGGAGGGCCGTGAGAAGGGGAAAGTTCGTGATGGCTTTTTTGAAACTTCGCTTCGCTTGCGCAATTGACGGAAGGAGTGTGTATGGAATACATTGTGTATGGAATGAATAGGGAAAAAGGAGAAAGGAAAAGGAGCATAGAGATATGCGTGTGACGGGTTTTAACCACGTGACGATCCGCGTGTCCGATCTGCAGACGGCCCTGCGGTTTTACCGGGATACGCTGGGAATGAAGCTAGTCCACCTCGGCAGAAGCGACGCCTATCTGGAGTGGGCGACGCCTGGGTCTGCCTGATCGAAAAAAAGGAAGCGGGCAAGCAGCCGGAGGATGTGTGCGGCGTGGATCACGTTGCATTTTCCATTGATGAGGCCGATTTTGATGAAGCCGTCCGCCTGCTGCGCGACGCGGGGGTGACGATCGTCAGGGGGCCCGTCGAACGCGGACTGGGCAGAGCGGTCAATTTTCTCGATCAGGACGGGACACAGTTGGAATTGTATACCAGCAATCTTTGGCGGCGCATGACCGTCTGGAAGTAATTCCCGCGAGAAATCAGGGAAATTCAAGTAGTTTTCACTTGATTTGCCTGTGATTGTCTACGTACAATAATTCTGTAGTGAACAAAAAGTACGCGTTTGCGTCAGAAGCTTCAGTCAAATCCATTGGGTAGCTGCCGGGGGGGCGAAGAGATGTCATACAGATGGATAGGGTTGGGAGGGGGAATCGCGCTGACGGCGGTCTGGTGCGGATTGTTTTGGATCGCATCGACGGGCACCCGTCTCCTGCCGACGATCCTGATGACACTGCTTCAGGGGGGAATCGGTTATTGGCTTGGCTACCGGTATGAACAAATGCGCGAACAGGCTTACCACGACTCGCTGACCGGCTTGTTGGTCAACCGGCGGTTCCTGGAACTGCTCCAGCGGGAGGTAGAGCGGGCCAGGCGCTATCAATACAAAGTGACGCTGATGTTTATCGACCTGGACAATTTCAAACAGTACAACGACCGGCACGGCCATCTGGCGGGCGACAAGCTGTTGTCCCGGTTGGCCCGGCTTTTGCGCCAGACGGTGCGAGATCAGGACGAGGTCGGCCGCTGGGGCGGCGAGGAGTTTGTCGTCTTGTTGCCGCACACCGACACGGCGCAGGGGCTGGTCGTGGGCAAGCGCATTCAGGTTAACGTGCGAAAGGAATTGCCCGGCGTCACCGTCAGTATCGGGGTGGCTACGTTTCCGGTTCACGCTGACGATGCAACCGCGTTGGTTGCCTACGCCGACAAACTGATGTATGAAGCCAAAAAGAAGCGGGATTGCATGCTGTCAGGACCGATCAGCGGGTAGGTCCGATGGGAATAGGCCGACATAACCAGGGAACAACCTGGTTTTTTGTTTTTCGGCCTCTCTGCTTTACAAGAAGTTCGCGATATCTTTACAAATTCTTAACACAAAACGCGTGGAAAAAAATTTACGTTTACAAAGGGGTCCGCTATAATCGTAGGGGTGTGATTATCCAAAAGGAGTGACGACTACTTCCATGTTTAAGTCCAAAAACACGATCTTTTTCGATCTGTTTGAACAACAAGTGACCAATGTTCACAAGGGAACGCACTTGTTCTTCGAGATGCTGGGCAGCTACCAAGACGTCGAAGCAAAAGTAAAGGAAATCAAGGGAGTTGAAAAAGAAGGGGACGAAATCGTCCGGAAAATCATGAACCAGCTCAACTCCACCTTTATCACTCCGTTGGAACGCGAAGACATTCACGCGTTGGCCCACACGCTGGATTCTGTCATCGATTATATAGACGGCGTCGCCGACCGCATGTACCTCTACCAGGTGAAACAGCCCGATCCGCGGATGCTCACCCAGGCGAACATCCTGGTGCAGTGCACCGCCAAGCTGATCGAATTGATTCGCACCTTGCGCAAGCTGGATCATCAAGTGGTGTCTTCGATCGCACGCGAGATCAAGGAACTGGAGCGGGAGTCGGACGCCAACTACCGCAAACTGGTGGGCGAACTGCTGAACGCCCCGAACGCCGATCCGATCGAGGCGATCAAGCTGAAAGAGATTTATGACAAGTTGGAGGACTGTGCCGACTTTACCGAAGACGTCAGCAATCTGGTGGAAGGGATTGTGCTGAAAAATGCCTAATCTGACACCGGACATCATTATTTTAATACTGGTCGTGTTGATGGCGCTCAGTTTCGACTTTATCAACGGTTTTCACGACACGGCCAACGCGATTGCCACTTCGGTCTCGACACGGGCGCTCAGTCCGCGTTCGGCGATCCTCCTGGCAAGCGTTTTCAACCTCATCGGCGCCTTGACGTACACAGGCGTCGCCAAAACCATCGGGGGAAAAATCGCCGATCCGTTCAAACTGCAAAACGGGCTGTTAATCGTGTTGGCCGCTCTGACGGCGGCGATTTTGTGGAACCTGATCACCTGGTGGTTCGGCATCCCCAGCTCGTCCTCGCACGCCCTGATCGGCGGTGTCAGCGGCGCGGTAGTGGGGGCGGCCGGCTTTAGTGCCATCAATCTGGGCGGTTTTGTCAGCATTATCCAGGCCCTGATCATTTCCCCGATCGTTGCCTTTGCCGTCGGTTTTGTGATCATCAAACTCATATCGATGCTCGTAGCCAACACGTCGTATCATCGAACCAACCGCAGTTTCCGCATGTTGCAGGTGCTGTCCGCCTCCTGGCAGTCCTTTAGCCACGGCGCCAACGACGCGCAGAAGACGATGGGGATCATCACGTTTGCGCTGATCGCCGGGAACTTTATTACGCCGGCAAACGGCGAAATCGTGGTTCCCACATGGGTCAAATTGTCTGCCGCGCTGGCGATGGCTCTGGGCACGTCGGTCGGCGGTTGGCGGATTATCAAGACCGTCGGCGGCAAGATCATGAAAATCAAGCCGATCAGCGGATTCTCCGCTGACTTGACCTCGTCGATCGTCATTACCACATTTACAGCGTTGGCACTTCCGGTCAGCACCACTCACGTGATCTCTTCGGCGATCATGGGGGTCGGCGCTTCGCAACGGTTCTCCGCCGTGAAGTGGGGTGTGGCCGGCCGGATCGTCATTACCTGGATCATCACGTTGCCGGTGACCGCGTTGCTTGCCGCCGCCTGTTACGCCGTCTACGACGTCTTCCTGTAAGCCGGAAACGGAAAACGCCGCATGGAAAAGAGGCGGATTGGCCATACTATTCCCAGCAGATGGGAGGTATCGCCAATGATGGACCCCAACACGCCAGGCAATGTTCGCACCCGCTATATCGGGCAATGGCTGTTTTACGGCGGATGGTTCGCGCTTTTCCTCGGCATCGCGCTGTGGCTGGCTGACGCCTACGGCTTTATCGCCTGGGATGAAACGTACGCCAATGTGGCCACCTACACCAGTTATCTCTTGGTGGTGATCGGCGCGCTTGCCGCTATGGTCGGGTACCTGTTTTCCCGCCGCTGACCCCTGGTCAGGAGATGCCGGTCAATCGTTGCCAGAACGAGGGTCTTGGCTTCATCTCCACCATCCGGATCGCGGCGTACGGGATGAAGACCAGTGTGTCGTCTTCCTGTTCCAGCAACAGACCGGCCGGACTGTAATCGCGCAGGACGCCTTCCGTTTTCCCGTTCGGCGACGCCGCCGGGGTGAAGCGGACGACGACCGGCCGATCCAGGTATTCATCCAACAGGTCATCAGGCATGACCATCCCTCCTTTTCGGTGAATCGGTGTTATCATTCAGTTTTTCCCGGATTTTGCACGTTCAGACAAACACAACATGCCGCTCTCATTGGCGAGAGCGGCATGTTTTTGTCTATGGACATCACGTCACTTGTTGTTTTCCAGCAGGTTGCTTTTGATCTTGCTGCGGTGTTCTTTGCGGCCGACGGCAATCATCAGCGCCGCGCCCACCAGCATCATCGTCAGGCTGACCAGTTGCGCCACCCGCAGCGGCCCCAGCATCAGGCTGTCGGTGCGCATGCCTTCGATAAAGAAGCGGCCGATCGAGTAGAGGATCATGTAGCTGAACAACACTTGCCCGTCAAAGCGCTTGAAGCGGTACAACATGGTGAGCAAGACGGCGAAGACCAAAAGGTTCCACAGCGATTCGTACAAGAACGTCGGATGGTAATACTGTCCGTTGATGAACATCTGGTCGCGGATAAACGCCGGGAAATGGGACATGAACGCGGCCGACACCGGTCCGCCATGCGCTTCCTGGTTGATGAAGTTGCCCCAGCGGCCGATCGCCTGGCCGAGAATCACGCTTGGCATGAGCACGTCGCCCATAAGCAGAAACGGCAGTCCGTGCTTGCGGACGTACAGGGTTCCGGCCAGCACGCCGCCGATCAGGCCGCCGTGGATGGCCAATCCGCCTTTCCAGACGGCGAAAACGTCGATCAGGTTGTTCCGGTAGTGCTCCCATTCAAAGATGACATAGTAAGTGCGGGCGCAAATGATCGCGGCCGGGATAATCCACACCACCATGTTGAGCACGTGGTCGGGATCGATTCCGGCCCGTTGCGCGTTGTAGCGGGCGAGATAGGTACCGACAAAAAACGCGGTTCCCATGATGATCCCGTACCAGTGTACCTGCAACAGGATGTAATCTTTAAAGCCGATGGTAAAAGCAATCGGGTCAATCAAAGCGGTCTCCTCCTAATGAACATTTCCTGCCGATTAGTATAGCACACGTCACGTGCAAATACCTAAAAACGGGAGTGTTGTATGGGAAATTTTTCTATTCCTATAGGACATCTATGTAAATGAATAGCATGGAACAGAGGACATAGAAGAGGAGACGTTGCCGCATGATGGAGCGCTGGCTGAGAGTCCCTGTTGTACTTCGTCGCCTTGCCGTTGTTCCTCTTTCAATCGCTGGAGATGATTCAGAGCGTGATTCAGTTGTTGATCGACTACTCCGATTGGCACAAATATTGGTGACCTGTGTGGACAGAGCGCTGATTGGCGCGCTCTGTCGCTATTTACGAACGCCTTTGCAGGAAGGCAAGGATCGGATCGAGTGAGACGCGCCGCGCGGGATCGAGCAGGGGAGCGAACAGGTCGCCCTGCTCCTTCAGCCGGGCCAAAACGGTGTGAATGGTAAATTGCGTCGGATGAATGTGGGGCACTTCTTCCCAGCGGAGCGGAGTGGAGACGGTCGCTTCCGGCTTCGCCCGCGGTGTGTACGGCGCGGCCAGGCTTTTTCCCCGCCAGTGCTGGAGGTAGTCGACGTACAGTTTGGTGCCGCGTTTTTTCACCAGCCGTTCGACCGTGACGGCCTCTGGATAGGTTTTCGCCAGATAGGTGGCGACAAACTGGCCGACCTGGCGCGTCTGTTCAAACCGGTAGCGGCGTTCGATGGGAACGTACACTTGCAGCCCGCTGGCGCCGGACGTTTTTACATACGAGGGGAGTTGCAGTGAATCCAGCACCTCCTTGAGCCTGAGGGCGGTTTCGATCACCGGGTCAAATGACGGCGTGGACGGATCGAGGTCGAACACCAGTTCCGTCGGCGTTTCGTCACCGGCTGCATGGAACGAGACGTGCCACTCCAAGGCCGCCTGATTGGCCATCCAGATCAGGGTGGGAACATCGTTTGCGAGCGGGTAACGGGTGTTTTCCCAGACAGCGGTGGCAATCCAGTCCGGCGCGTATGCGGGCAGATTTTTCTGGTAGAAGTGCTTGTCGTGGATGCCGTGCGGATAGCGGATCACGGTGAGCAGCCGGTTGCGCGTGTGAGGGAGCATGTACGGTGCCACCTCCAAGAGGTACGACAGGTAGACCGATTTCGTCACCCCGGCCTCCGGCCAGAGCGGTTTGTCGGGGTTTGTGATGGTCAGCTCTCTTCCCTCGACCGTGATGACGTATTCCTTTGTGGTGACCGGCATGATCTTTCCCCCTGTCGGAATGGCTTGTTCTCAGCCGATAGTATCCCCCAGCCGCGTCGCAAATAAGCGGAATCGCAAGGGAGTCGGATCTCATCGTCGGAGAACGCGCACGTCGCCGTAGAGTGCAAGAGGGGGAAAGCATCCGGGCCAGTCGCATCGTTAGGGGGGATACGGCGGTTGGTATGCGGCCAGACTATACCGCAGAACGGTCGCGCGGCGGCGGGCCGAGGCGAAAACTGTCTGATGGCGGGTGATGCTACATGGAACCGATCGTGCCGATGGAGCCAAAGTCCGGCGAGACGATTCCCGCAGGCGACGGGTGGGTGGCCCAGATCAAGTGGGACGGCGTTCGGGTGTTGACGTACCGGGATGGGAAAGAGGTGCGGCTGTTTAATCGAAAAAAGCATGAGCGAACCAGGCACTATCCCGAAATGGCCGATGCTGCGTCCTACCTGAGGGCCGATTCCGCCATTCTCGACGGCGAGGTCATCGCGCTTGGCGATGACGGGAAACCGTCCTTTCACGAGGTGATGCGCAGGGACGGCCTTCGCCGCCTGGACAAGGTACCTGAGGCGCAAAAGCGGGTGCCGATCACCTACATGATCTTCGACGTGTTGTATTGCAACGGCCGCTGGCTGACGGAGTTGCCGTTTTGCGAACGGGCGGAACTGCTCGCCCAAATCGTCGAGCCGAACGACCACATACAGCTAGTCCCGTCCCACGCCGACGGCCGCGCCTTGTTTCAGGTGATCCAGGCGCACGGCATGGAAGGAATTGTCTGCAAACGAACCGATTCGTTGTATGCGATCGGGGAAAAGAAAGACACCTGGCTGAAAATCAAGCACTACCGGGACTTGATCGCGGTAATCGGCGGCTTTACGCTGAACGGCGGCGTCGTCAACGCTGTGCTTTTGGGTTTGTACGATGCCCAGGGCCAGCTCTGGTACATCGGCCACACCGGAACGGGCAGACTCACCCGGGAAGAGTGGAGGGCGCTTACAGAACAGCTTCGGCCTGCGGTTCGACCGGACCGCCCGTTTGTTAACATGCCAAAACGAAGTGTCGGCGCCTATTGGGTGGAACCTGTTCTCACGGTCAAACTCAAATACGCGGAATGGACCGGGGATCGATCCCTGCGGCAGCCGTCGATTGAGGGCTTCGTCGATGTGCCGCCTACGCAGTGCGTCTTTTCCGCCGACATGCGGCGGTGACTTGTTCCCTTCCCGTTTATGGCGGACAACGGCAAAAAGCCGGGTGAGCGCAACTCACTCGGCTTTTTTCGCTGTCTTTTTCCTCCGGATGGTCTTTACCGTGTTGGTGGCAGGGGGTGCTGATTCTGCCTGTTTGGGTGTCGCGGGCTCGGTCGGACGATCTGCCGACTCGGGCGTCGGATGCGGCTGAAGCGGCGCGGGCGTCGCCGGTTCCTGACCGACAGCGGCCAGACTTGCCTTGAGCGCCTGCATCAGATCGATCACATTGGCTTTGGGCACCGCCGGGGCGGCCGCCACCTCTTTGCCCTCCAGCTTCTGCCGGATCAACTCCTGAAGTTCCTCCCGGTAGTTGTCCTTGTACTTTTCCGGCTGGAACGGGGCGCTCATGTTCTGGATCAGCGTCTCGGCCATGGAGAGTTCGTTGTCGGCAAGCGCGACGTCCGCTTCGGGGAGCGCGGGCACATGGGCGACGGGACGGACTTCGTCGGGATAGTAGATCGTCTCCAGGACGATGCACCTGTCGTAAACCCGCACGGCGGCGAGACTTTGCCGGTTGCGGATGGTGATTCGCGCGATCGCGATCTTTCCGGTTCTCTCCATCGCGGCGCGCAGCAAGGCATACGCTTTTTCCCCTGTCTCCTGCGGGGCGAGATAGTAGCTTTTGTCAAAATAAATCGGATCGATCTCGCGCAGGTCGACGAAATCAAGAATGTCAATGGTCTTGCGTGTCTGTGGCGTCAGGCTTTCCAGCTCTTCGTCTTGGACGATGACAAAGTTGCCTTTTTCATATTCGAACCCGCGGACGATCTCGTGCGCCTCCACTTCGCGCTGGCAGTGCGGGCACATTTTCGCGTAGCGAATCGGCGTGTGACAATCCTTGTGCAACTGGCGGAAGCGGACGTCCCGCTCCTCCGTTGCCGTAAACATGCGTATCGGGATATTGACCAGCCCGAAACTGATCGAGCCTTTCCAGACCGTGTGCATCTCGCTCATCCTCTCCTGCCGGTGTGGCGCGGATCGCCGCTGCCGGCCGATTTGCCGGTGGGCGTCGGCTTGTTTGCTGTGACCGTACACCAGACTTCGGGCCCGGGTTATTGCCCGTGCTTGCGGACGTCAGAACGGTCGGCTGCGGATTGCATCGCCTGTGCCAGTTCCTTGTTCTGTCCGGTGCGGTCGGCCAGCGATTGCATTGCGCTTGCCTCCTGTTTTTGCTCGGAGGGTCGTTTTTCGGCCATGTGCGCTCCTCCTTTCCCACACATACGTTGCCGTTAGTGTGGGCACGTCAAGCGAAAAACATGCAAAAAAAAGCCTCACTGCAAGCAGTGAGGCAGCGGTTTAACCGGTTCCGCCCTGGAACCACGCGCGGCGATGCTCCTATCAGACACCGGATCGCGCCATGTAAACCGCTTTTCAATTATGGGAGAGGAGAAACCGGAGGAAGAGCTTATGGGGAAACGTAAGTCTTCTCCGCGGTTGTCAGCGACACCGTTGCGTCGCTACTTCTATTGTTTGCCAGGGAAAGAGTGTTTTATACAGCGGAGCGAAATTTTTTCGCTTCAGACTGATTTTACGCCGAAACGCGCTTGTGTTAGTATGAATTTATTGTCAATCTCGATAATAGGTGAGGGTATGCGAGTCATTGCCGGAGAATACCGTGGACGACCGTTGGCAGCCGTGCCCGGCAGAGGGACGCGGCCGACGACCGACAAGGTAAAGGAGTCCATTTTTAACATGATCGGGCCGTATTTTGACGGCGGCTGGGCGCTCGATTTGTACGCGGGCACCGGCGGCCTGGGCATTGAAGCGTTGAGCCGGGGTTTCGAGCGGGCGGTGTTTACCGACAACGATCCGAAGGCGGTGACCGTCATTCGGCAAAATCTCGCTTCGCTCGGCCTGACGGAGCGCGCGGAGGTGTACCGAAACGACGCCGCCCGGGCGCTCAAGGCTCTGGCCAAGCGGCAGGCGCGCTTCGACCTGGTGTTTCTCGACCCGCCGTACGCCCAGCAGCGCATCGCCGAAGAGATCGGAGCGCTGCAGGAGGCCGGACTGTTGCGCGACGGGGCGTGGATCGTCGCCGAACACGACGCGGCGGTGGTGCTGCCCGAGGCGATCGGCGGCTGCGCGATCGACCGGAGCGCCGTCTACGGCGATACCCGTATCAGTTTGTACCGTTTTTCACATGAAGGAGGCTGACGCCATGCGGATCGCTGTTTGTCCGGGCAGTTTCGACCCGGTCACCAACGGACATCTCGATATTGTGTCGCGCGGCGCGAAAATCTTTGACAAGGTGATCGTCGCCGTGCTGACCAACTCGAAGAAACAGCCGCTGTTTACCGTCGAGGAGCGGTTAGCCCTGTTGCGCGAGGTGACCCGCGACCTTCCCAACGTGGAAGTGGATTCGTTCAACGGGCTGTTGATCGACTACATGCGGGCCAAAGGGGCCAAGGTGCTGATCAAGGGCCTGCGCGCCATCTCCGACTTCGAGTACGAAATGCAGATGGCGGCGATCAACAAGAAGCTGGACAATGACGTGGAGACGTTTTTCATGATGACCAACAGCCAGTATTCCTTTTTAAGTTCCAGCATTGTCAAAGAGTTGGCCGCGTACCAGGCATCCGTGAGCGATCTGGTGCCGCCGCCGGTGGAGCGGGCGTTGCGCGCCAAACTGGGGTGAGAACCCCGCGGCTATAGGCCCGGTTCGCCGTCAGGAGCGGTTTGCCGGATACAGCCTTCTGAAAAGGGCGCTTGCGCCGAGTAACAGGATGAAGAGGATCAGTGCTGCCAGGCCGCAGTGGGCGATCGTGTCCCGCCAGCTTTCCCATGTTCCGCCGCCGTCTGTTACGAGGTAGACCGGCACGCTGCTGACCCGCCCGTACGCCAGCCTTCCGAGGGGGTGCCACAGGGCGATTGTCAGGATCGCGGCCAGTACCGCATGCATGGCGCGGGCGGCGAGGTACGGCAGGAAGCGGATGTCGGTGTGGCTGAGGATGCTGGCCACTTGTGCGTGCACGCTCAGACCGCCCCAGGAAAGGATGGCGCTTGCGATCGCCGCTTTCCAGATCATTCCGGCGTCGCCGGGAACCGCGCTTGCCGCCTGGGCGCCCAGCGTGACTTCAAACAATCCGGAGACCAGCGCCTGGGAAAAAGCCTGATGCACGCCGAGCGGAGCGAGCAGGACGGTGAGCGCGGCATTGAGAAACCGGGTCACGTGGGTCGTCGTCAACAGTTGAATGACCACGGAAAACACGATCAGAAAACCGCCCACCATAAACAGGGTTTGCAAGGCGGAGTGAACGGCTTCTCCCATCAATTGGCCGAACGGCCGTCCGTCGCGCAGGCGGGCGCGGTGCATCGCCTTCAGGGCCCGCACGATGAGGGGGAGCCGTTTCTTTTCCAGCGGTGGAGTGGACGCCTGGCCAAAGGCGTGAAACCGGTACAGCACGCCGAGCAAGGCGGCGGACGTGTAGTGCGTGATCGCCAGCACGAAGCCCAACTGTTCGCTGTGAAAAAACCCGACGGCAACGGCACCGATGACGAACAGCGGGTCGCCGGTGGTGGCAAACGAGACCAGCCGCTCCCCTTCGGCCCGGGTGATCGCGCCTTGTTCGCGCAGCCGGGTGGTGAGCTTGGCCGCGACGGGATACCCGGAGGAGAATCCCATGGTCAGCACAAACCCGCCGGTGCCGGGGACGTTGAACAGCGGGCGCATCAGCGGCTCCAACAGCACGCCGACGAAGTGGACGACGCCTGTGCCCATCAGGATCTCGGAGACGACGATAAACGGCAGCAGCGCGGGAAAGACGACGTCCCACCAGATGCCGAGACCGCGCACGGCGGCCTGAAACGACGGCTCCGGGTGAGAGATGAGCGCCGCCACCAGAACGATGGCGAGAAGGGCCAAGAATAGGGTGATCATCGAAGAACGACGAGCCATAAGTTCCTCCTGCCGACCAAGATAGTACATGTCTACGTGCAGGCAAAAGAAACTATGCGCCCGCCGCCTGCGCGGACAACTGAAATCGCGGGCAGCCGCATACGCATGTGGAGGGGGGATCTGTGTGAAGAGCAAACAACGACCGACCGTCGGATTGGCCCTTGGTTCCGGCGGCGCGCGCGGCTTTGCGCACATCGGGATATTGAAAGTGTTTGAGGCTCATGGCATTCCGATCGATCTGATGGCGGGCAGCAGTATGGGCAGCCTGATCGGGGCGTTGTACGCCAACGACATCAAGCCGCACATGATGGAAAAGCTGGCGCTCAATCTGAAGCGCAAGCACTGGCTGGACGTGATCGTGCCCAATCTCGGATTCGTCGCCGGCGAAAAAATCAAGGAATTGATCCGTCTCTTGACACACGGCAAGCGGATTGAACAGTTGGCTAAACCGCTCGCGATCGTGGCCACCGATATTGAGACCGGGGAGCGGGTCGTGTTTCGCGAAGGACCGGTGGATCAGGCGGTGCGGGCCAGCATCGCCATCCCCGGGATTTTCGTCCCCGAGCGGGTGGGAGAGCGGCTTTTGGTGGACGGCGGCGTGATCGACCGGGTGCCGATCACGGTCGCGCGGGAGATGGGGGCCGACATCGTCATCGCGGTCGATGTTGCCCAATTTGACGTGAAGATGAAGGTTAGCTCCATTTTCGACGTGATCGCCCAGGCAATCGATGTGATGGAGAGGGAGATTTTGCGCCACCGGATGCTGTCCGCCGACCTGGTAATTCGCCCGAATGTGGGACATTATAGCAGTATCTCGTACAGCGGCGTGGAGGAGATCATCGCCGAAGGAGAGCGGACAGCCCTGGAGCACGTCGACAGGATCAAGGAAATGATCGAGAATTGGGGGAAAGTAGATGACCGAGAAGATCAAACCGGCTGAACCCCGGCCAGCGGGGCGGCTGAGCCGTCCTCGCTGGTGGATCATGGGCTTCGTCGCGCTGTGGCTGTTTTTGTTTTACGTTCCTTTGCCGTACTATGTCACCCAGCCAGGTTCGGCGCTGGAACTGGCGCCGATCATTCAGGTGGAAGGGGGCAGCAAGGATGAAAAAGGGGCGTTCATGCTGACCACGGTCCGCATGGGCGAGGCAACTCCCGCGTGGTACCTTTACGCGAAACTCTCCCCGGACGTGGAATTGCTCGACAAGAATCTGGTGCTGGGCCAGGGAGAGACGGATCAGGATTTCACCCAGCGGGAATTGGAAGTGATGAAAAGCTCGCAACTAATCGCCGAGGCCGTCGCCTTTCAGCGCGCCGGTTATCCGGTGAAAATCGAGAACCAGGGGGTGGAGGTGATGGGCACGATCGCCGGGATGCCTGCACAAAACGTGCTGAAGGTAGGCGACGTGATCACCCGCGTCGACACCAAACAGGTGCTGACCGCCGACGACTTGCTCGGCTACCTCGCCAGCAAACAGCCGGGCGAGAGCGTGAACGTGGTCTACTTGCGCGGCGGCCGGGAACAAAGCGCGCGCCTCACGCTGGCCAGGCTGCCCGACGCCCACGGTGAAAACAGCCGCGCCGGACTGGGGATTCGTCCGGACAACAAGTTCAAGGCGGACATCCCGAAAAAAGTGACCATCTCCTCCGAACAGATCGGCGGTCCGTCAGCCGGATTGATGATGACACTGGAGATCTACGATCAATTGAAAAAAGAGATCGACCTGACGCGCGGTTTTCGCATCGCCGGGACCGGCACGATCAATCCGGACGGCACCGTGGGCCGGATCGGTGGCATCAACCACAAGATTGTGGCCGCCGACCGCGCCGGAGCGGAAATCTTTTTCGCGCCCAGCGACTCCTCAGGCGGTGTTTCCAACTACGAGGAAGCCGTCGCTACGGCCAAACGCATCGGCGCGAGGATGAAGATCGTGCCGGTCAAAACCGTCGACGACGCGCTCAACTACCTGAAGGCGCTGAAGCCAAAGGGAACGTGATCGGCGGACGGCGGTACTCCTCGGTGAACGGACCCTCGTCCGTCCCGGGGGCCGCCAGCCGGTACACCTGGTGGGCGGCGATGTCCAGATCGAGCATCGGGTCCAGTCCGTCCCGCACGTTGCTGTAGAGCGGAAGCGCGCCTTTTTGTTTGGCGGCATGCAACAACTGCCGCCCTTTTTCGCTGAATCCCAGCACCCTGGCGTAGCGCGCTCCCTGTTTGAGTGGCATAGCCGCAAGCGTTTCCTTGCGCAGGTCGAGCAGCACGTACAAGAGGGTGCGTTGCAACCGGGTCCAGGTGTACCGCTTCGTCTTGACGGCGGCGATCAGCCCTGAGACGCTCGCGGCCGTCTTCACCGCCTGTTTCAGCCGATGCTCGATGCCCTCCTCCATTTCGCGAATCGTCGCCAGTTGGCTCGGGGAGAGTTGCAGCAGCCGATGAAACAGCGGGTGGCGGAAGTGCTCCCAAGAGACAGGGCCGCGCCCGGCGGCACACTCCCGCTTCAGGATCGACAGCGTTGACGCGGGCACATAAGGAGCCAGCGCGTCCAAATCCGCCCGCTCTTCGAACAATAGCTTGCGCAGGGCGGTGGCGCTGGCGATCCGCGCGTCGGTGATCGTCTCCTGACGGTAGTCCGCTTTTTGCCGCTGGATGGTCGCGGGCTGCATCCGGCTGTTGAGACGCTTGAGCGAGAGCAGGTAGTTGAGCCCGAGAATATTGTTCGGCTGCTCGACAGGGGCCGTTCCGAAGCCGGTGCCGTTCAGCAGCTCCGCCGTCGCCCGGGCGTCCGCCGCCGGGTAGGCAAGCCCGGCGGACAAGCCTTTTTTAAGCGCGTCGCTGAACGCCCTAGGTTCGTTGGCCAACAGCTCCGCGAGCGCAAGCATCCAGCCGATTTCGCCGCTCTCGCTGCCAAAACAGATCGCGTCCACCACCCCGAGCCGATCCAAAAGCGATACGGCGCCGTGCGCAAACATCTCCGCGTTTGCAGTGGCGAACAAGACCGGCAGTTCGATCACCAGGTCGACTCCGGCGGCGAGGGCCATCTCCGCCCGGGCCCACTTGCTCACCAGAGCCGGTTCGCCCCGCTGCAAAAAGTCGCCGCTCATCACCGCTACGACCGAATCGGCGCCGGTGATCGCTTTGGCCGCTTCGATGTGGTAGCGATGTCCATTGTGAAGCGGGTTGTATTCCACTACCAGACCAACAGTCTTCATCGCGTTCGCCGTCTTCCTTTCCGCATGTCCAATCTTCGCTTCCAGTGTAGTGGATCACATGCGGGGCTGGCAAATCTTTCAGACAACCTCTCGCCGCTGTCAAGGAAAAAAGGTTGACAAAGATTTTGGCAAAAGCTATAATCAACGTTGTTGTGCGCGAGGTGAAATCGACATGAACATCCAAGTAGCAGAGTTGAACCGCCGAAAAGGCGAGCCGTTGCCTTTTCGCACAACGCTTGACCCCGGGGAGTTGACCAGCCGCCACGGCGAGATTCGCAGCATGTCGCCTGTTGAGGTGACGGGTGAAGCGGTGCTCGCGGGCGGGTTGTACGATGTGCAAGGAGAGATGACAGCGGACGTCGACTTTGCCTGCGGGCGTTGTCTGAAGCCGTTTCGCCAGCGTGTCGACATCCCGTTTCACGAGACGTTTGCTCCCGCCGATTCGGATATCGTCCTCGACGAGGAGAGCGACATCCATCCGCTTGACGGCGACGAGATCGCGTTGACCCCGCTGTTGCAGGAGGACTTTCTCCTGGCGATCCCCTCGTTTCCGGTGTGTGACGCGGCGTGCAAAGGCTTGTGCCCCACCTGCGGAACCAACCGCAACGAGCAGCCATGCGACTGCAAAAACGAACGGATCGACCCGCGACTGGCCGGACTGGCCGACTTTTTCGCCAAAAGCGACGAGTAATCGGTTTTCGTTTTCAAGATGTAGCCATTCGATCCCTCGTGATCGGCGGCTTCATTTTTGAACGGATGGGCAACCATCCGGATACATGTATCCTCTCCATGCGGTTGCTCTCAAGCGAGAGTGCTTCCATAGAGGACATCCAACACACTTGTGAGACTACCAACTGAAGGAGGTGTAGGCGAGATGGCAGTACCTCAGCGGAGAACATCCAAAACCCGTAAAAGAATGCGCCGTACGCACTTTAAATTGGAGATCCCCGGCATGATCAAATGCGACAACTGCGGTGAGTACAAGCTGGCGCACCGCGTGTGCCCGAGCTGCGGCACGTACAAAGGGGAAAAAGTTGTGAAGTAAAGAAAAAAGCAGGGTGATCTCACCTTGCTTTTTTTGTTGCGGCTCTTGCCCTTCCCTGTTCCCGTTTCTTTGCGACCGCGGACCCAAAATCGCCGCGCGGGGTTGTAAAACCCGCCGGGTTATCCTATACTACGTTTAGTACCAGGTATTAAAAACTGCTCGTAAGCTTCGGTATACAACCAGCCAGCAGAGGGGGTGTCAATCATCGTACGCTTGCCCAAAAAAGAGCGCCAGGCCCGGCTTGTCCAGAGTTTGCAGCAAAATCCGTTTGCCACAGACGAGGAGTTGGCCGGCCTGTTCGACGTCAGTATCCAGACGATTCGTCTCGACCGGCTGGAGTTGGGGATTCCCGAGTTGCGCGAACGAATCAAGTCCGTCGCGGAAAAAAGTCTGGACACGGTGAAATCGCTTGGCATCGACGAAGTGATCGGCGAAGTGGTGGACCTGCAGTTGGATTCCCACGCGATTTCCGTGCTGGAGGTGAAGGCGGAGCACGTATTCGCCCGCACGCACATCGCCAGAGGACATTACATATTTGCTCAAGCCAACTCGCTCGCGGTTGCGGTGATCGACGCCGATGTGGCCTTGACCGCGACGGCACGGATTCGCTTCGTCAGGCCGGTGCGCCTCGGCGAGAAGCTGGTCGCCAAGGCGGTCGTGCGCAGCCGCGAAAAAGACGAATACAAGGTCCGGGTGGAGACCAAGGTGCAGGGAGAAACCGTGTTTACCGGAACCTTCCGCGTCTTTCGCGTGCCGAGTGCGGTACCGGCCGCCGGGGACTGATCTTGTGAGGGGATAAGGAGGAAACTCGTTTTGCGAATTGCCTTGGATGCGATGGGGGGAGACAACGCTCCCCGCAGTACGGTAGAAGGAGCGGTGCAAGCTGTTTCGGCCGACCCCACCCTGACTGTCGTGCTTGTCGGCGACGAACGTGCGATTAAAGCGCATCTGCCCGCACAGGTGCCGGAAGGGATCGAGATACACCACACGAGCGAAGTGATCGAAGCCACCGACGAGCCGGTCAAGGCGGTGCGGCGGAAAAAGGACTCGTCCCTGGTCGTCGCCGTGGAGCTGGCCAAAAACGGCGAGGTGGAAGCAGCGATCTCCGCCGGCAACACCGGCGCTCTGATGACCGCGGGCTTGCTGGTCACCGGACGGATGCAGGGGATCGAACGGCCCGCGCTGGCGGCGATCATTCCCAACCGCAAAGGACGGGTCACGCTCGTGCTGGACGTCGGCGCCAACATGGACGCCAAGCCGCTGCACCTGGTGCAGTACGCGATCATGGGCAACCTGTACGCGGAAAAAGTGCTGGGATACGCCAATCCGCGCGTCGGATTGCTCAACGTGGGCACGGAGGAAGCCAAAGGAAACGAACTCTCCAAAGCGGCGTATCCGCTTCTGGCGGCCACCCGGCTCAATTTCGCCGGCAACGTCGAGGCCCGGGACGTGATGGAGGGCGTCTGCGACGTGCTCGTCTGCGACGGATTTGCGGGAAACGTCATGCTCAAGGCGTTTGAGGGAGCGGCGTCAGCCATTTTGTCGGAACTGAAGCAGGAGTTTACTTCCAGTTTCTTGAATAAGATAGCGGCAGCCATCTTGAAACCCAGTCTGAGCCGCTTCAAGAAGCGGATGGATTACGCCGAGTACGGCGGCGCGCCTTTGCTGGGTTTGCGCCGACCGGTGATCAAGGCGCACGGTTCGTCTGACGAGCGGGCGATCAAAAACGCCATCCTTGTCGCCGCCCGCTTCGCCAGACAGGATGTCAACCGCTTGATTCAACAGGAATTACAGACCCATTACCCCATGGAAAGCGAGTGAACAGGATGAAGGGATTGCGCCCGGTAGGGATTTTGGCGACGGGCAGATACACGCCGGAAAAAGTGCTGACCAATGCCGATCTGGAAAAAATGGTGGACACGTCTGACGAGTGGATCGTCACCCGCACCGGCATCCGCGAGCGGCGGATTAGCGCGCCGGAGCAGGCGTCCTCCGATCTTGCCTTTGAGGCGGCCAAACGCGCGCTGGCCAAGGCTAACATCAGCGCGGAAGAACTGGACATGATCATCGTGGCGACCGTGACGCCTGACACGATGTTCCCTTCCACCGCCTGCATCCTGCAGGATAAGCTGGGGGCGAAAAAGGCCTCGGCCTTGGACATCTCTGCCGCCTGCACCGGATTTTTGTACGGGATCACCACGGCGGCGCAGTTTATCGGCAACGGCTTTTACCGCTATGTGCTGGTCGTCGGTGTGGAGACCTTGTCCAAGATTACCGATTACACCGACCGCAACACCTGCGTGCTGTTCGGCGACGGGGCGGGAGCGGCGGTGCTCGGCCCGGTGGAGGAGGGGCTCGGCTTCCTCGCGTTCGATCTGGGCGCCGACGGTTCCGGCGGTCCCCTGCTCTGCCAGCCGGCCGGCGGCTCTCGCATCCCGGCATCGGCCGAATCGGTGGAGAAACGGTTGCACTACATTTCGATGACCGGCAGTGAAGTGTTCAAGTTTGCCGTACGGGTGATGAACTCCGCGACCGAGACCGTTCTGGAAAAAGCGGGGATCACCAAGGAACAGATCGATTTGTTGGTTCCGCACCAGGCCAACCTGCGGATCATCGACGCCGCGATCAAACGCTTCGGTTTGTCTGAAGACAAGGTGGCGATCAACCTGGACCGCTACGGCAACATGTCGTCGGCTTCGATTCCGGTGGCGTTGGACGAAGCGGTGGAAGAAGGCCGATTGAAACGCGGCGACAACGTGATTCTCGTCGGCTTCGGCGGCGGGCTCACCTGGGGAGCCGCCATGCTGAAGTGGGCCGGCGTCGAGGCGTAAACGGGGGAGGAGAGAATATGAGCAAAATCGCGTTTGTATTTCCCGGACAGGGATCGCAGGCGGTCGGCATGGGCCTGGAACTGGCGCAGCAGTCGCAAGCGGCCAGGGCCGTGTTTGAAGCGGCGGACGAAGCGCTCGGCTTTGCGCTGTCCGATTTGTGCTTCAACGGGCCGGAAGAGGCGTTGCGTCTGACGGCCAACACCCAGCCGGCGATCCTTGCGACCAGCGTGGCCGTGCTGGAGGCGCTTCGGGAGAAACAACCGGGCTTTACGCCCGATTTCCTCGCCGGACACAGCCTTGGCGAGTATTCGGCACTGGTGGCGGCGGGCGCGCTCAGCTTTGCCGACGCCGTGAAAACCGTCCGTGCCCGGGGCCAGTTCATGGAGGAAGCGGTTCCGGCGGGACAGGGAGCGATGGCGGCGGTGCTCGGCATGGAACGCGCCGCGCTGGACGAGGTGTGCGCCCTTGTCAGCGCGTCCGGCCATCCGGTGCAGCTTGCCAACCTGAACTCCCCCGGACAGATCGTCATTTCCGGCAGCGCTGAAGGAGTTCGCCTCGCTGGTGAAAAAGCGAAAGAGGCGGGGGCGAAGCGGGTGATGCCGCTCAACGTCAGCGGGCCGTTCCATTCGAAGCTAATGGCGCCGGCGGCGGAAAAACTCTCCGCCGTGCTGGACGGCGTAACGATTCGTGACGCATCCGTGCCGGTGGTGGCCAACGTCTCCGCCCGTCCCGTCACGCAAGCGGAGGAGATCAAGCAGAGCCTGATCGAACAAGTGGCCGCCCCGGTGCTGTGGGAAGACTCGGTGCAGTGGATGGTGCAAGAGGGCGTGACTGTCTTTGTCGAGATCGGGCCGGGCAAGGTCTTGAGCGGACTGATCAAGAAGATTGCGCCCAAGGACGCGCAGGTGTTCGCCGTACAGGATGCGGCGTCGCTTGCCGAACTGTTGAACGGAGGGGTCGTATGCTGAACGGAAAAGTAGCGCTGGTCACCGGCGCATCCCGCGGTATCGGTCGGGCGATCGCGCTCAGGCTGGCTCAGGCCGGCGCCGATGTGATCGTCAACTACGCCGGCAGTGAAGCTGCTGCCGCCGAGACCGTCGCCAAGATCAAGGAGCTGGGCCGCGAAGCCGTGATGATCAAGGCCAACGTCGGCAACAGCGAAGAAGTGAACGAGATGTTCAAGCAAGCCCTGGAGCGGTTCGGCAAGCTGGACATCCTCGTCAACAACGCCGGCATCACCCGCGACAACCTGATCATGCGGATGAAAGAAGAAGAGTGGGACGACGTCATTGAGACCAACCTGAAAGGCGTGTTCAACTGCATCAAGGCCGCCACCCGGCCGATGATGAAGCAGCGCGGCGGCCGGATCATCAACATTACCTCCGTCGTTGGCGTTCTGGGCAACGCCGGGCAGGCCAACTACGTGGCCGCCAAGGCCGGCGTGATCGGGTTGACCAAGACGACCGCCCGCGAGCTGGCGTCGCGCGGGATCACGGTCAACGCGGTTGCGCCCGGGTTTATCGACACCGACATGACGGCAAAACTGCCGGATGAGGTAAAGGAGAGCCTGTTGAGCCAAATCCCGCTGGGACGGCTCGGACAGGCGGAAGACATCGCCGAGGTGGTCTGCTTCCTCGCCTCAGACGCGGCCGGCTACATGACCGGACAGACCCTGCACGTCGACGGCGGCATGTACATGTAACTGGTTTTTGCCGGGGACATCCCGTATAATACCTGGAGAGGGGGTGAAGCATAATGGCAGACATTTTTGAACGTGTGAAGAAGATCATCGTCGACCGTCTGGGCGTAGACGAGTCCAAGGTCACACTGGAAGCTTCCTTCAAGGAAGACCTGGGCGCTGACTCCCTGGATGTCGTGGAACTCGTCATGGAACTGGAAGACGAGTTCGACATGGAGATTTCTGACGAAGACGCAGAGAAAATCTCGACGGTGGGCGAAGTGGTCAAGTACATAGAGTCCCACAAGTAAATCAAGCAGGAGTCCCGTGAACACGGGACTCCTCCCTTCCCATCGAGAAGAGCGCCCAGCCTCACCTGATGGACGCTTTTCTTTTTTCTCCCTGACGAACCGGTAATGAGGAATGATATATTCCCTGCAAATAGATCCGAAAACCGACGAAATGTAGGCACGATAGAGGTGAATGCGATGAAACGAAGAGTGGTGATTACCGGGGCGGGCGCGGTCACGCCGATCGGCAACGACGCGGCGACGTTCTGGCAGAACCTGTTGGCCGGCAAATCCGGGATCGCTCGGGTGACGGCTTTCGACCCGTCCGATTACCCGACGCAGATTGCCGGAGAAGTGAAAAACTTCAACCCGGAAGATTTCATGGATAAAAAAGAGGTTCGCCGCACCGACCGGTTCGTGCAGTTTGCCCTCGCGGCGGCGAAAATGGCTGTGCGCGACGCGAATCTCAACATTACGCCTGACATCGCCGAACGGGTCGGCGTTTACATCGGCTCCGGCATCGGCGGCCTGACCACGTGGGAAGAACAGCACGTGGTGCTGTTGGAAAAAGGGCCACGCCGCGTCAGTCCGTTTTTTATCCCGATGCTGATCGCCAACATGGCGTCCGGCCTGACTTCGATCGAGCTGGGTGCCAAAGGGCCCACCTCCAGTGCGATTACCGCTTGCGCGACCGGCACCAACTCGATCGGCGATGCGTTTAAGCTGATCCAGCACGGCCACGCCGACGTGATGATCACCGGCGGGGCGGAAGCGACGATCCGGCCGATGGCGTTTGCCGGCTTCTGCTCCGCCAAGGCGATGTCCACCCGCAACGACGAGCCGACCAAGGCGAGCCGTCCGTTTGACAAGGATCGCGACGGCTTCGTCATGGGCGAAGGAGCGGGCGTGCTGGTGCTTGAGGAACTGGAACACGCGCTCAAACGAGGCGCCACGATCATCGCTGAGGTGATCGGCTACGGCATGAGCGCCGACGCCCACCACATCACGGCTCCGTCGCCGGGCGGCGAAGGGGCGGCGCGCTGCATGAAGAACGCGCTGAACGACGCGGGGGTTGACCCGGCCGCAGTGGATTACATCAATGCGCATGGCACCTCCACCGATGTAGGCGACATCGCCGAGACGATGGCGATCAAGAGCGTGTTCGGGGAGCATGCCTACAAGCTGGCCGTCAGTTCGACCAAGTCGATGACCGGCCATTTGCTCGGCGCGACCGGCGGCATCGAGGCGATCGCTACCGCCTACGCGATCCGCGACCAGATCCTTCCGCCAACGATCAACCTGGAAACCCCTGATCCGGAGTGTGACCTTGACTACGTGCCCAACGAGGCACGTCCTGCCAAGGTAGACGTAGCCATGTCCAACACGTTCGGATTCGGCGGCCACAATGCAACGATTGTTCTGAAGCGGTACCAAGCGTAAGTCCTGACGACAAAACGACCAAAGTGGGATGTGTATGGGATGGTGGTGAAGGTCATGAATTTTGCCGAACTGCAAGAGAAAATAGGCGTTCGTTTTCGCGATGAAAGCGTGCTGCGGCAAGCGTTCACCCATTCTTCCTACGTCAACGAGCAAAGAGGCAGGCGCATCCAGGACAACGAACGTCTGGAGTTCCTTGGCGACGCTGTGCTGGAATTGACCGTCTCGCAGTTCCTCTACAAGACGTTTCCGAAGATGAGTGAGGGTGAGATGACCAAGTTGCGCGCCGCCATCGTGTGCGAACCGTCTCTTGTCAAGTTCGCCGAACTGCTTAACTTCGGCGATCTGGTCCTGCTCGGCAAAGGTGAAGAACTGACTGGGGGCAGACATCGTCCCGCGCTGTTGGCCGACGTATTCGAAGCCTTCATCGGCGCCCTGTATCTCGATCAAGGACTTGACGCTGTCTTTCAGTTCATGGAAAAGTACGTCTACCCGCGCATCGACAAGGGCGAGTTTACGCAGGTGACCGATTTCAAGAGCCAGTTGCAAGAGTTTGTGCAACAGGATAACCTCGGGGAGATCCACTACCGGATCATCCAGGAGAAGGGGCCGGCTCACAACCGCGAATTTGTCTCCGAAGTCTTCTTGAACGACCGCTCATTAGGCATCGGCAGCGGCCGTTCCAAAAAAGAGGCGGAGCAACAGGCGGCGGCTCGGGCCTTGATCAAGCTGGGGGCGAAATAAGCATGAATGGACGCACTGCTTAGGGCAGTGCGTTTTTCCTTCTTGTGTGTTAAAATAAGACAGTTACGGATTCACGGTTGCTCCTGTGCGTCATCAGGAGCTTTTTTCTCTTGAATGCCACTAGGGGGATGGAGCATGTATCTGAAACGGCTGGAATTAATCGGATTCAAATCGTTTGCCGATCGTACCGAGCTGGAGTTTGTGCCGGGCGTGACCGCCGTCGTCGGACCGAACGGCAGCGGAAAAAGCAACGTCTCGGACGCGATCCGCTGGGTATTGGGCGAGCAGAGCGCCAAATCGCTGCGCGGGGCCAAGATGGAAGACATCATCTTCGCCGGCAGCGACACGCGCAAGCCGGTTAATTTTGCGGAAGTGTCACTTACCTTGGACAACTCGGACCGATCCCTCGATCTGGAGTATTCGGAAGTAACGATCACCCGTCGCGTCTACCGCTCCGGCGAGAGCGAATACTCGATCAACAAGCGGCCGTGCCGGTTGAAGGACATTATGGAACTGTTCATGGACACTGGCGTGGGCAAGGAGGCCTACTCGATCATCGGGCAGGGGCGGATCGAGGAAATCCTCAGCACGAAAGCGGAAGACCGCCGAGGGATATTCGAAGAGGCGGCGGGCATCGTCAAGTACAAGAACCGCAAGCGGGAAGCGGAGAAAAAACTGGAGGAGACCGAGCAAAACCTGGTCCGCATCCACGATATTGTCAGCGAAATCGAGGAACAGATCGGGCCGTTGCGCGAACAGGCCGAAACGGCCAGGACCTACAAGGAGTTGCAACGGCAACTGACGGAGCACGAGGTGGCCCTGTACGTGCAGCAGATCGAGGTGACACACGCCAAGTGGGAAGAAGCCCATGCGCTCGTCGGTCGGCTGCAGGAGGAGCTGGTGCAGCTTTCCACCGAAGCCAGCAGTCAGGAAGCGGAGCTGGAGCAGGCCCGTTTTCACGTCAACCAGATTGACCAGTCGATTGAAGAGTTGCAACAGGTACTGCTTCATGTGAGCGAAGAGACGGAAAAGGCGGAAGGCCAGCGCGAGGTGCTGAAGGAGAGGCAGCGCAACCTGGCGGCCAATCGGCAACAGACGATGGAGCAGTTGCACCGCCTGATGGAAAAGCAGCATGCGGTGGAAGCACGGCTTAAGGAAGAAAACCAGCGCAAGGTTGAAACCAGGGCCCGTCTGGACGAAGCGGAAGCCGCCCTGCGCGAGGCGGAACAGGAGTACCAGGCGATGCTTCGGGCTCTCTCGGACGACGTGGACAGCCTGAAGAGCGACTACTTCGAAAAGCTGAACGAGTCGGCCAACCTGCGCAACGAAGTGCGTCACCAGCAACAGTTGATCCAGACCCACCAGGCGCGGATCGAGCGGCTGCTGCAAGAAAAGGCGCGGCTGGACGAGGAAGAAGCCGCCCGGCAGTCCAGACAGGCGGCCTACGCCGAGGAGCTTGCGTCCATCGAGCAAGAGATCGAAGCGACGCTTGCGCAGTACAAACAGTTGATGACAGACGTGCGCGAGAAGCAGGCACGGCTGGAGGAGGCCCGGCGCGAACTGCGGGGGCAGGAGCAGAAACGGGACGCGGCCCGATCACGGCTGGACGTCATCAAGGAGATGCAGTCCGAGTTCGCCGGATTCCAGCAAGGGGTCAAGGAAATCCTCAAGGCACGCGAAAAAGGCTTGAAGGGCATCCACGGCGCGGTAGCCGAGCTTCTGATCGTGCCTGAACACGTGGAAACGGCGGTCGAGGTGGCGCTGGGCGGCGCGCTGCAAAACGTCGTCGTCGACAACGAGGCGGCCGGTCGTCAGGCGATCGCCTATCTGAAACAGCACAATCTGGGACGCGCCACCTTTTTGCCGCTGGACGTGATCAAATCGCGCAGCCTGCAGGAATCGGACCGGCGGCTGATCGCGAAGGAAGAAGGGGTCGTCGGCATTGCCAGCGAACTGGTATCGTTCGAGCCTATGTACCGCTCGATCATCGAGTCGCTGTTGGGCAACGTGATCGTCACCCGGAAGCTGGAGGTGGCCAACCGCGTCGCCCGCGCCCTGGGCTATCGCTACCGGGTGGTTACGCTGGACGGGGATATCGTCAACGCCGGCGGTTCGATGACCGGGGGGGCGTTGAAGAAGCAGACGGCCAACCTGCTCGGACGCGGCCGCCAAGCGGAAGAACTGGAAGCTGCCATCGCTGACATGGAGCGGTCGATTGCGCAACAGACACAGGAGATCGAGACATTGCTCGCCGACATCCGCGAGATGGAGAGTGAGCAGGAGCAGCTTCGCACGCGGGGCGAAGCGCTGCGCGTCAAGGAACAGGAAGTGAAAGGGCACCTGCAGCGGACGGAAGCCGAAGGGCGGACAGTGGCAGAGCGGCTGCAATTGCTCGCCCAGGACATGGACGGCTACACGCGCGAGATCAGCGAGGCGCAGGCGAAGCTGAGCCAGGCGGAAGCGGCGCTCGCCAAGCTGGGCGAAGAAGAGCAGAAGCTCGCCGAAGCCATCGCCCAGGCGGAGAACAAGCGGCAGGAGCAGCTTGCCAACAAGGACGAAATGAACGAAAAAATCACCGGGCTGAAAGTGTTGGCCGCCCAGGTGAAACAAGAGCACCAGTCGCGGCTGGAGCAGGCGGAGCGGCTCGCCCAGGAACTGGAGACACTGAAGCGCGAATGGCAGGAGGCCAATGAGACTCTCTCGTCGCTCGACGAACAGGAAGGCGCGAATGAATCGTCCGGCGCCGAACTGGACGCGAAGATCGCCGAACTGCGCCGGGACAAGGAACGGGTGGCGGCGCTCATCCAGGAGCGGCGCGGTGAGCGCGCGACCTTGTTCGCCAATCAGGAGCAACTGGAGCAGGCGGCCAAGGAGTTGCGCAAAAAGGTCAAGGCGCTGGAAGACAGACTGCACCAGGAAGAAGTGAAAACCAACCGCTTCGACGTCGAACTGGACCACCTGCTGAACAAGCTCTCCGAGGAATACCAGCTCAGCTACGAACTGGCCAGAGAGAAGTACCCGCCGCAGGGAGAGATGAACGAACAGCAGCAAATCGTCGCCCGTTTGAAAAAAGAGATCGCCGCGCTCGGCACGGTCAATCTGGGGGCGATCGAGGAGTACGACCGCCTGTCCGAGCGACTGCAATTTTTAAGCGAGCAGGAGGCCGACCTGAACGAGGCCAAGGCAATGCTCTACCAGGTTATCGAGGAGATGGACGACGAGATGTCCCGCCGCTTTGAACAGACGTTTGCCGAGATTCGCGAACAGTTCCAGGACGTGTTTGTCCAACTGTTCGGCGGCGGACGGGCCGATTTGATGCTCTCCCAGCCCGACAACCTGCTGGAGACCGGCGTCGAGATCGTCGCCCAACCCCCCGGCAAGAAACTGCAAAACCTGGCGCTGTTGTCGGGCGGCGAACGGGCGCTGACCGCGATGGCCCTCTTGTTCGCGATCCTGCGCGTCAAGCCGGTGCCGTTCTGCGTGCTGGACGAGGTGGAGGCGGCCTTGGACGAGGCCAACGTTTCCCGCTTCGCCGAATACATGCGCCAGTTCAGCGCGCAAACCCAGTTTATCTGCGTCACCCACCGCAAAGGGACGATGGAGAGCGCCGACGTGCTGTACGGCATCACGATGCAGGAAGGCGGCGTCTCCAAGCTGGTTTCCGTCAAGCTGGAAGACACGAAAAAATTGGTCGGACAGGTTTCCTGACCGCGCTCGGCGGTCAAGCTAGTAGAGAGTCTCGCAAGGAGGAAAAGAAGCGATGAGCTTTTTCAAAAAACTGCGTGACGCGATTGTGCAAAAGTCGGAGACGGTCACGCAAAAGTTCACCCAAGGGCTGAGCAAGACACGTGATATGCTCGTCGAAAAGGTGGAGGCGCTGGTGCGCCGCTACAAAAAAGTGGACGAAGCGTTCTTTGAAGAACTGGAAGAGATCCTGATCAGCGCCGATGTGGGCGTCAACACGGTGCTGCAGTTGATCGACGAGCTGCGCGTGGAAGCGCGCAAGCACAAAATCGAAAACACGCTGGATTTGCAGCCGATCCTCTCCGAGAAGCTGGTCGGCCTGTTGAAAAACGGCGACGGCCAGGACGCGACGCTCAACGTCGAGGACGGGCGGCTGAACGTGATTTTGTTTGTCGGGGTGAACGGCGTCGGCAAAACCACCACCATCGGCAAGATGGCCCACATGTTCAAGCAACAGGGCAAACACGTGCTGTTGGCCGCAGGCGACACCTTCCGCGCGGCGGCGATCGAGCAGCTGGAGGTATGGGGACAACGCGTTGGCGTCGAGGTTATCAAGCACAAGCAGGGGGCCGATCCGGCGGCGGTGATCTACGATGCCATCCACGCTGCCAAGGAGCGGGGTGTCGACGTGCTCTTGTGCGATACGGCCGGCCGCCTGCAAAACAAGGTAAACCTGATGGAAGAATTGAACAAGGTCTACCGTGTGGTGCAGCGGGAAATCCCTGGCGCTCCGCACGAAGTGCTGCTGGTTCTCGACGCCACCACCGGCCAGAACGCCCTGTCGCAGGCCAAAACCTTTGGCAAGTCGGCGGGCGTGACCGGCATCGTGCTCACCAAGCTGGACGGAACGGCCAAGGGCGGCATCGTCATCGCCATCCGCAACGAACTGAACATCCCGGTCAAGTACGTCGGCCTGGGCGAAAAAATGGACGATCTGCAGCCGTTTGACCCCGAGCAGTTCGTGCACGCGCTGTTTGCCGGACTGATCGAGCAGGAGGCGGCGGAGCAGTAGGGAAAAGCATTCCATTATTGTGAGGATAGGGGGAGTCCTCTTGATCAAAGAAGTTCGGTTTTCACACTGGAAGAGTTTTGAGCAGGCAACGTTGTATATTGATCCGATCACAGTGCTCATTGGCACCAACGCCAGCGGCAAGTCAAACGCTTTGGATGGAATCGCGTTTTTAAACCGTATTGCCCAAGGAGTGGATTTGCAGGCATCATTGGCAGGTGAGCCCGCATGGTTGCTGGATGGGCATGTCAACTCCATTCGCGGAGGCGTTGAATGGGCGGCGATGAAGCCCGGTACGCGTTTTACGATTGAGGCGGTTGTGGAAGAGAGTGAAGTAGTTGATTACTCCTACGCCATCCAGGTCCAAACCTTTCCGCAAGTCGAATTGGTTTCCGAGTCTCTTATCAAGATCGAAAAGACCCCCAAGAACAAAGAGACCAAGCTGTTTATCGTCAACGAAAATGACGAGTCTAGCCCAACTGTGACCGGATATTTGTACAACGGAAAAGGCGCACCCAAGAAACGTCAGTTTAAAACAACCGTCTCCGTGTTAAGTCAGTTGCGCAATCAAGAACTGCGCGAAGAGATTTCTCTTGGAGTCGAATGCGTCGCCAAGGCGTTGGAAAACATTTTTATCCTGGACCCGATTCCCTCCCTGATGCGTGACTTCAAGCCGTTTTCGGCGCACCTGGCCAGAAACGCTTCCAACCTGGCCGGTGTCCTTGCCGCACTGCCCCCTGGCGAGAAAAAGAAAACAGAAAACCTTCTTTCCAATTACCTCTCGCGGTTGCCGGAGGGAGATATCCGCCGGGTTTGGGCTGAGCCTGTCGGCAGATTCAAGAAGGATGCCATGCTGTACTGCGAGGAACGGTGGACGGAAACCGGGGAGAAACTGGAAGTGGACGCGCGTGGCCTTTCCGATGGCACGCTTCGCTTCCTGGGAATCCTGACAGCATTGCTCACTCGTCCGGAGAAAACGCTGATTGTCATTGAAGAAGTGGACAATGGGCTTCATCCTTCACGAGCCAGGGTTCTCTTGGAGATGCTAAAAGAGATAGGGCAGAAACGGCACATTGACATTCTGGTGACCACCCATAACCCGGCTCTGCTTGACCAATTGGGGCCTGAGATGGTTCCGTTTATTATCGTCGCCCATCGATCACGACAGACCGGTAAAAGTGAATTGACCCTGTTGGAGGACTTGTCCAATCTTCCGAAGCTGCTGGCATCCGGGCCAATCGGCCAACTCGTTGCCCGCGGAGACATCGAGTCCAGTTTGCGAGTGGGAGGAGCTTCCAATGAGACATAACATTCTCATTATGGATACCTCCATGCTGTGTTGCTGGATTGATGTTCCGGGAAAAAACACGTGTGGGCCTACCGAAGACCAGTGGGATCACAACAGAGTGGATCAATTCTTGCAAAACAAGATTCAAGAGGGAGCCACACTTGTTCTGCCCTTGGCAACGATCATCGAAACAGGAAACCATATTGCCCAGTCTGCACACAGCCGGTACGAATGCGCCCGGAAACTGGCAGATATCATGAAAAAAGCAGCAGACAATGAGACTCCGTGGGCTGCTTTTTCCGACCAGTCGTCCCTTTGGACGAAAGAAAGCCTGAAAAAGCTTGCGGAAGAGTGGCCCAATCAGGCAGCACAGCACATATCAATCGGAGACGCGACTATCATTAATGTGGCGGAACACTATGCCAAAAGCGACAGTTTCGACGTGGAAATCCTGACCGGAGATGAAGGGTTGAAATCGTTTGAGCCTGTCAGACCGGCACCAGTCCCAAGAAGAAGGAAAAAGGTATCCGAAAACGCTTGTCAATAAAAATCCTTGACAGTCGGCTGGGAATCGGATAGTATAATATCTGGCTTGTAAAGAGATTTTCTTTACAGGGGCGCAACCGAGGACTACAGGCAAAGGATTGGTTCCATGCTGGAGAAGACCAATCAGGTGAATCTCTTGTTCGACTTTTACGCGCCGCTGTTGAAAGGCAAGCAGCGTGAGTACCTGGAGCTGTACTACCTCGACGACCTGTCGCTGTCTGAAATCGCCGAAGAGCACGAGGTGAGCCGGCAGGCGGTGTACGACCACATCAAGCGCGCCGAGAAGCAGTTGTTCGAGTACGAAGAGAAGCTGCAGCTTCTGAAAAAACACGAACAACGGCAGGCGATCGTGTCGCGGATGATGCGGTTGGTCGAGGCGGGCGGCACGGGCGAAACAAGAGAGGAGCTGCTTTCTTTGCTCCGCCAATTGTCAGAGATGGATTAGGAGGGCGCTCATGGCCTTTGAAAGCTTAGCAAGCCGGTTGCAAAACGCGTTTGACAAACTGCGCGGCAGAGGCAAGATCGACGAAGCGGCGGTCAACGAAGCGATGCGCGAAGTGCGCCTCGCGCGGTTGGAAGCCGACGTCAACTATAAAGTGGTGAAAGACTTCGTCGCTCGCGTCAAGGAGCGGGCGATTGGTCAGGAAGTCTTGAAAAGCTTGACGCCGGGGCAGATGGTCATCAAGGTGGTCAACGACGAGCTGACCGAACTGATGGGCGGCAGCGTCGCCAAGATCACCGTCGCCGCCAAGCCGCCGACGGTCGTGATGATGGTCGGTCTGCAAGGGGCGGGGAAAACCACCACCACCGGCAAACTGGCCAAATACCTGTTGAAACAAAACCGCAAACCCCTGCTGGTCGCGGGCGACATTTACCGCCCGGCGGCGATCAAGCAGTTGCAAGTATTGGGGGAACAAGTCGGGGTTCCCGTCTTTTCGCTGGGCGACCAGGTCAGCCCGGTGGAGATTGCCCGACAGGCGATCGAACACGCCAAGGCCAATCACCACGACTACGTCTTGATCGACACGGCCGGCCGCCTGCACATCGACGAAACTTTGATGGACGAGTTGAAACAGGTGCGCGACGCGGTCAAGCCGGACGAGATTCTGCTCGTCGTCGACGCGATGACCGGTCAGGACGCGGTCAATGTGGCCGAGAGTTTCAATGAGCAACTGGAACTGACCGGCGTGATATTGACCAAGCTGGACGGCGACACGCGCGGCGGTGCCGCGTTGTCCGTGAAAGCCGTCACCGGCAAGCCGATCAAGTTTGCCGGGATGGGCGAGAAGCTGGACGCGCTGGAGCCGTTCCACCCGGACCGCATGGCGTCGCGGATTCTCGGCATGGGCGATGTGCTCAGCCTGATCGAAAAGGCGCAGGAAGCGGTCGACGAGGAAAAGGCCAGAGAGATGGAGCGGCAGATGCGTCAAGGGGAATTCACCTTTGACATGTTCCTCGAGTCGATGCAGCAGATGCGCAAGCTGGGACCGCTGGAGGACATCCTCGGCATGCTGCCCGGCATGAACAAGCTGAAGGGCATCAAAGACCTGCGCATCGACGAGAAGCAAATCGCCCGCACCGAGGCCATCGTCAAGTCGATGACCAAGGCCGAGCGCCAGAACCCGGATCTGCTCAACGCCAGCCGTCGCCGCCGGATCGCGGCCGGTAGCGGCACGACGATCCAGGAAGAGAACCGTTTCATCAAGCAGTTTGAAGAGATGAAGAAAATGATGAAACAGTTCAGCGGCATGGCCGACCGGATGAAAAAGAAAGGCAAGAAAAAAGGCGGCCTCAATCTGCCGTTCGGCGGGAAAATGGGCAATCCGCCGTTCCCGATGCCGGACAACAAGCAGAAGGGCGGGTTTAACTTCCCGTTCAATTTTAAACCGCCGTTCAAGTGACCATCCTGCTTGAACTCTCGTCGCACCCGGCACTTCGCCGGCGACGCGACAGTTCAGATAAAAGCACCATCACGCAATGTGTTGATCTTTATAGGAGGTGAAACAACATGGCAGTTAAAATCCGTCTGAAGCGCATGGGCTCCAAAAAAGCTCCGTTCTACCGCGTGGTTGTTGCGGATTCCCGTTCCCCGCGCGATGGCCGCTTCATCGAGGAAATCGGTTACTACAATCCGGTTGCTCAACCGGCTGTTGTCAATATTGACACCGAGAAAGCCGTTCGCTGGATCCTGAACGGCGCGGCTCCGACCGATACCGTACGCAACCTGCTCTCCAAAGCAGGCGTCCTCGCCAAGGTTCACGAAGCGAAATACGGCAGCAAGTAAGCCGCTCTTACGGGGGTCTTCCTATGAAAGAGTTGATCGAAACCATCGCGAAAGCTCTCGTCGATCACCCCGAAGAGGTGCGGGTGAACGCAGTGGAAAAGGAGCGCCTGCTTGTGTTTGAGCTGTCCGTGCACCCTTCGGACATGGGCAAGATCATTGGCAAGCAGGGGCGCATCGCCAAAGCCCTGCGCACCGTCGTGACCGCTGCTGCCGTTGCGACTGATAAGCGAGTCACGGTTGAAATTGTATAGTGAAGAAGGCTGGGAGCGTTTCCCGGCCTTTTTGCTGTCGGAAGCTGACGTGTCAAGCGGGAACCAGCCTGTCTCGCGCTTGGCCGATGCCAGGTTTCAACGTGGGGGGAATCCAGGTGATTACGATCCATCGTCCTGTGCAGGTAAAAGTAATCTTGACCGAAGCGTCCCGCCAGGCGCTTCTCGCCCAGTACCACCAACAGGTCAAACAGGTGCAGACCGAGCTTGCGCAATGGCAGTTCCAGGGCAAAAAACTGCTGTCCGAGGCGCAGAAGAAGACAGGTGAGGCGTACAAGCTGCTTGCGGAGCGCGTCGCGCGCGAAGAGAGGGTGCGCAAGGAGAAGCTGGAAATGCTGCAGTTTCAGATTAAACAGGTGGAAAACCTCCCGGAAGGCAGCGAAATCTACCACACGACCGTGGAGAGCAGCATACAGGTCAAGATTGGCGACGTCTGGGATGAAATCATCGGCGGCACGGAAATCATTTTAAAAGACGGTGTGGTGCACGACATCCGTCAAGGAGGGACGCGGACATGAGCCAAACGCGATACTTTACCGTCGGCAAAGTAGTCAACACCCAGGGATTGCGCGGCGAGGTGCGGGTCATCTCGACGACCGACTTTCCCGACGAACGCTTTCGCATCGGCAACGAATTGTACCTGTTTCACCCGTCGCTGGCCGAACCGCTGAAAGTGACGATTGCCTCGCGCCGTCCGCACAAGGGGTTCGAGCTGCTGCGGTTCAAAGGGTACGATTCGATCAACGATGTGGAGAAATACAAGGGCGGAGAACTGAAAGTCTCCGAGGACGAACTGATGGACTTGGAAGAAGACGAATATTACATCCACCAGTTGGTCGGCTGTCAGGTGATTACCGACGAGGGCGAGGAGTTGGGCACCATCGTCGACGTTTTGCAACCGGGCGCCAATGACGTCTGGGTGGTGCGCGGCAAGCGCGGGGAGGTGCTCTTGCCGTTTATCGACGATTGCATCAAGCAAGTGGACGTGAAAAACAAACGGGTTGTCTGCCATCTGATGGAAGGCTTGCTGTAGGAGGAACGCGCATGCGCATCGACATTTTGACCCTGTTTCCCGAGATGTTTCACGGCGTGCTCGGCTCAAGCATTCTCGGCAAGGCGGCGGAAAAAGGAATCGTCCAGTTTCACGTCACCAATTTCCGCGACTACTCCGAGAGCAAGCACGGGACCGTGGACGACACCCCCTACGGCGGCGGCGGGGGCATGGTGTTAAAGCCCGAGCCGCTGTTCAACGCCGTGGAGGCGGTCGCCGGAAACAGCAAACCGCGCGTGATCCTGATGTGTCCGCAGGGCAAGCGCTACAACCAGCGGCTGGCCGAAGAGCTGGCGAAGGAAGAACACCTCGTCTTCATCTGCGGCCACTACGAAGGCTACGACGAGCGGATTCGCCAGTATCTCGCCACCGACGAAATCTCCATCGGCGACTATGTGCTGACCGGCGGCGAACTGGCCGCGATGGTGGTGATCGACAGCGTCGTGCGGCTTCAGCCGGGCGCGCTGGGCAACGAGACCTCGGCCGTGACTGATTCGTTTTCCACCGGGCTTCTGGAGCACCCCCACTATACCCGTCCGGCGGAATATCGCGGCTGGCGCGTGCCCGACATTCTCTTGTCCGGCCACCACGCCAACATCGAACGCTGGCGGTTGAAAGAATCCTTGCGCCGCACGCTGGAGCGGCGGCCGGAACTGCTTGAGACCATCGAGTTGACCAAAGAGATGCGTGAGCTGTTGGCCGAACTGGAAGCGGAGCGAAAGAAAACGGTGGACAACCGCTAGAATCGCTCTTGTCGTTCGCTGTCCGATGTGTTAATATACTTCTTGTGGCAATTTTGCCCGCTGACTAAGGCGGTCCGCTACTCGTATGCCGGCAGCGGCCGGTTTGCACCTGATGAGCGAGTATGAACGTCTGATCGGAAGGAGGGAATCAAATGAACCAAGTGATCCGTGAATTGGAAAAAGAGCAATTGAAACAGGATCTTCCTGCGTTCCGGCCTGGTGACACCGTGCGTGTACACGTTAAGGTTATCGAGGGTCAGCGCGAGCGTATCCAGTTGTTTGAAGGCATCGTGATCCGCCGCCGCGGCACGGGAATCAGCGAGACGTTCACCGTTCGCAAAGTATCGTACGGTGTAGGCGTTGAGCGTACGTTCCCGCTGCATTCGCCGAAAATCGATAAAATCGAGGTTGTCCGCCATGGACGCGTGCGTCGCGCGAAGCTGTACGACCTGCGCGATCGCGTGGGCAAAGCGGCACGCATCAAAGAAATTCGTCGATAAGCGACAAAAGGGGGTCTGGATTCCAGTCCTCCTTTTTTTCCAATTACTGATGGAGAGTCAACGCTGCACGCGGGAGGATACGAGATATGAGCGAAGAAACCACCTCCAGCCGGGGCAAAAGCGAAGTCTGGGAATGGATCAAGGCATTGGCCATCGCGATCGCTTTCGCCTTTTTAATTCGGACGTTCTTGTTCGCTCCGTTTATCGTCGAGGGTGAATCAATGGAATACACATTACATAACGAAGAAAAACTGGTGGTAAACAAGGCGATTTACTACCTGGAAAAGCCGAAGCGCGGCGACATCGTCGTCTTTCACGCCGAGCCGACCCGCGACTACATCAAGCGCGTGATCGGATTGCCGGGCGACACCGTGGAGGTGCGGGACGACACCCTGTACGTCAACGGTCAGCCCGTCGACGAACCGTACCTGGCGCAGCACAAGGCGGAAGCAAAGGAAGACGGCAAGGTGTGGACCGAGGACTTCGGTCCGGTGAAAGTGCCGGACGGAAAGATTTTCGTGCTTGGCGACAACCGGCGCAACAGCAAGGACAGCCGGGAGATCGGCGCGGTGGACATCAGCCAGGTGGTCGGCCGTTCCGAATTTGTTTTCTGGCCGCTTAACCGCATCCGGTTCACACGGTAACCACGACCTAGAGGAAGGTGAACACGCATGACGATCCAGTGGTTCCCCGGCCACATGGCCAAGGCGCGGCGTCAGGTCACGGAAAAGCTGAAGCAGATTGACGTGGTGATCGAACTGTTGGACGCCCGTTTGCCGCTTTCCAGCCGCAATCCGATGATTGACGAGATCGTCAGCGGCAAGCCGAGGCTGATTCTGCTCAACAAGGCGGATCTGGCCGACGAGAGCGTCACCGAAGAGTGGATGGCGTATTTCCGCGATCGCGGCATCCGCACCTTGCCGATCGACGCGCTGAGCGGCAAGGGCGTCAACAAACTGCCCGGCATTTGCCAGGAACTGGCCGCCGACATGCTGGCCAAGCGGGCCGAACGCGGCATGCAGGCCAGGGCCATCCGCATCATGATTCTGGGCATTCCCAACGTGGGCAAATCGTCGCTAATCAACCGTCTGGCCAAGCGGGCCGTGGCGCAGACCGGCGACCGGCCGGCCGTCACCAAGGCGCAGCAGTGGGTAAAAATGGGCGATACCCTCGAATTGCTGGACACGCCCGGCATCCTCTGGCCCAAGTTTGAAGACCAGATGGTGGGGCTCAGGCTTGCGGCCAGCGGCGCGATCAAGGACGAACTGATCGACTTTGCCGAGGTGGCGCTGTTTGCCATCGCCTACATGATGCACTACTACCCGGACCGGCTGATCGAACGGTTCAAGCTGAAGGAGTTGCCGCACGACCGCATCGCCATGCTGGAAGAAGTGGGCAAAAAACGCGGCTGCCTCGTCTCGGGCGGCGAGATCGACTACGACAAGGCCGCCGAACTGTTTTTGCGCGAACTGCGCTCCGGCAAGCTGGGCCCGGTATCGCTGGAGCGGCCGATCGATTGGGAGATGGAGGAACCGATCGGCAAACCGCTGTCGCTTGACGACGCCACTTATGCCCCATAACGGCAGGGGCAAAAATGTTTGCGGACGACGCTGTTTCCGTCTACCATAGGGGGTAGGCGGATTTTTGCATACATAGGAGAGAATAGTTGGATGAACCTTGCGAAAATGTCGATAACAGAAATACAAGACCACCTGCGTCAACTAAAGAGCGTTCCGCCCGAGTTGCTGGACGCCCTCGCTATGGACAAGCGCAAAGGGGTCGTCGCGTTGGCCGAACAATACCGCGCCAGAGCGAGACAGCAGGCCAAGCTGGCGGAGCGCTGGGCGGAAATGACCCGGTTCGAGTCATCATTGCGGGCCCAGGGGAAAACTGTCATCGTTGGCATCGACGAAGTGGGGCGCGGTCCGCTCGCCGGTCCCGTGGTGGCCGCAGCGGTCGCTTTGCCAAAGACGTTTTACCTGCCAGGGTTAAACGACTCGAAAAAGGTGGCTCCGGCGATGCGCGAAGCGTTTTACGACGTGATCCTGCGCGACGCGCTCGCAACGGGCATCGGCATTGTGTCGGCCGAGCGGATCGACGAGATCAATATTCTGGAGGCGACGCGGGAAGCGATGACGATCGCCGTGGAAAACCTCGGGATCACGCCGGACGTCTGCCTGATCGACGCCGTGCACGTCCCGAAACTTTCCTGCGAGCAGTTGCCGATCATCGGCGGAGACGCGAAAAGTGTCTCCATCGCCGCCGCGTCCATCGTCGCCAAGGTAACACGCGACCGGTTGATGGCCGAGTACGCCACACGGTACCCGCAGTACGGTTTTGACAAAAACGCCGGCTACGGAACAGCCGAGCACCTGGAGGCGCTTAGGCGGCACGGTCCGTCGCCGATTCACCGCCTCAGCTTTGCCGGCGTGACCGATACGGCCGCCAGCCGCTGAGACGACAAGAGGAGGGGGAGTCATGTTGCAAACCGCACAGTTGTTGTCCGCCATGTTCAACCGGTCGGCGCCTGCCGCAGCCAAACAGGTGGAGCTTGTGCCCGGACAGGTGTACAAGGGAACGGTGCTCAAGCTGTATCCGGACAACCAGGCCTTGGTGCAGATCGGCGGCATGCAGGTGCAGGCTCGGCTGGAGACCCAACTGGAAGCCGGGCAGAAAGCGTGGCTGCAGGTGCAACCGGCAACCAATCCGGTGACCCTAAAGGTGCTGACCGCCCCCGACAATCCCAGACAACCGCAGGAAGCGACGCTGGAAGGACTGATGCGCTCGCTGGGCATCGCCGACAGCAAGGAGAGTCGGGCCGCCGTCCAGGCGCTGATCAGCCAGAATATGCCCGTCACCCAAGAGATGGTTCAGGCCTTTGTCAACATCGCCAAGACCCAGGGCTTGTCGGATGACGTGCTGAACGCCTTTTTGCTGGCGAACAAGCGCAACTTGCCGCTTACCAACGATGTAGTGGCTTCGCTGCGCGCGTTTTTTTCCCAAACAAGTCTCACTGACGCGATTCGTATGTTTATTCAGCAAGCGGACGCCTTTTTGCAACAGCCTCAGACAGCATCTTCGGATGTGGGGCGGCTGTTGTCCGTGCTGAAGCAAAAACTGGCGGATGTGCCGTTGCCGCTCTTGTCGGACGCCCTGTTGCGCGGGCAACAGCCCTCTGCCGCACCATTCGCCTCCCAGCCGACGGGGGGCACCGCTACTGGCCAGTCGGCTAATGGCTCGTCTGCTACGATGACAAGCCCGTCGCCAACGGGTGCGGGCCTGTCCCAACCCGCGTCCCAACCGACCCAGTCGAACGGCAGTCCGCTTCCGGTTACGTTCCGACAGCCCGGCTCTGAAGCGCCCGCTGTCCCGATTGAACCGCAAACACCCGGTTTTGCCCGGAACCCCTCATCCGCCCCCGTCTCCCCATCGTTTGCAACACCGGGCGGACAAGCGCAACCCGGAGGTGTGGTGCCCGGCCCGGCAGCGGGGGTTCCTGTGCCTGTTTCCGTTCCCGCCGACCAACTGGCCGGTGACAACGAGGTTGCCCCGACCTCCCGGGATTTGCCATACGGAACGCAACATACCGGCTCATCGTCGGCTCCGTCGCCCGCCGATTCGGCGGCACGATCCAACCGGCCCGCCGGAGGTGCGCAGCCCGCAACGGTCTTTGGCCCGCTTTTGGGACAGGCTGGGGTCGGGCCTGCAAGCATCGGTGCCGACAACACCGCGCCCGCAACCGATTCGGATAGCGCTCTGCCATCGTTACCACCGAAAGGAGATGCAGGACAACACACGTCCACTGGCACGGCAAACAACAGCAGCACCGCCGTGCAGCAACCTGGGATGTCGTCCACTTTGCCATCAGGAGCGGCGGTCAATTCTTTTTCGGCTGCTTCCCCCTTGCCGACGCGCAACACCTCCACGGTGACGGGAGAATCAGCCGTCTCCGCTGCCCCGTTTTCAGCCGAAAACGGCAAACCATCCGCTACAAGCGAGGCTTCACCTCCCGGGAACGGAGCCCTTCCCAACACGTCGCCTGCCATCGATTCTCGCCCGGACATGGGCGGGAAGGGGGGCTGGCTGAAAGAACTGTTGCACCGTCTCGGCCTCTCCTACGAACGCCATCTGGGCCAAAGCCTGACACAGCCCGGCATCGGCGGACTTGAAGCGCGCATGGACAGTATTAAGTCGCTGTTGCTTCAAGTGACCCAGTCGCCGTCAGCGGCCTTGCCGCAAGGGCTTCGCGATGCCGCCGAGACTTTGTTGCAACAGGTGACCGGACAGCAATTGATGATGGCCCAACCCACCAACCAGGCCCTGTCGCAGATTGTCTTGCAAATTCCGGTGCGAACCGACCAGGGAGAGGATACGGCGTTCATTCAGATCGAGGCGAAAAAGCGAAACGGCGGCCTGCTCGATCCGGAAAACTGCCGCTTGTTTTTCCACCTTGACCTGAACCGTCTGGGCCTGACGATGGTGGACGTCAACATCGTCAACCGGATTGTCAACGTCAGCATCTGCAACGATCAGTCGTGGCTCGAACCGCTGGTTGCATCCGCAAGAGAAACATTCGCCAGCCAACTGCGCGAGATCGGGTACCAACTGTCCGGATTGCGCGTTCAACCGGTTCCGCGAGAGCGGCAGCAAGAACCCGTCACCCACCAGGCGGCCAACAGCCTGCTCACCGACTACAAAGGGGTGGATCTGCGCATATGAGCCCATCCGCCGAACAGCCGCAAGCAAAACCTAAACAGGCCGTGGCCCTGCGTTACCAGGAGGGCGTGACCGAAGCACCGGTCGTCGTCGCCAAAGGGAAGGGCTTTGTCGCCGAAAACATCCTCGCCAAGGCAAAGGAGCACAACATTCCCGTTCAGGTGGACCCTTCGCTGGTGGAAGTGTTGGCCAAACTGGACGTCGACCAGCAAATCCCGCCGGAATTGTACCAGGTGGTAGCCGAAATCCTCGCCTTTGTCTACCGCCTGGACAAAAGCGGAGGTCACCGTTGAGTGGGCGGCGGATCGCGCTGGGACGGGCGGGAGAGTCGCTTGCCGCCGCTTATCTGCGCAAAAAAGGCTACCGCATTGTCGGACGAAACGTGCGGTTTCGCCAGGGGGAGATCGATCTGATTGCACTGGATGGCCGGATGCTCGTCTTCGTCGAGGTGCGCACGCGCACAAGCGAGCGCTTCGGCACCCCGGCCGAGTCCGTTACTCCCAGCAAGCAGCGGAAATTGCGGGAGTTGGCCTTGGCCTATCTGTGTCAGCGTTCAACCCCCATCGCCGGGTTTCGCTTCGACGTGGTGGCGATTGTGTTGACCGACGGCCAGCCTCAAATCCGCCACATCCCCGCCGCCTTCTGAACGTCGCTTTCCTTGTCTTGCACAGTCCCGTTTCCTCGCTGTTTTCCACGAGAAATAGGCTGGCCCAGTGGGGATCAGTCTACAGCGGGCACGGACGCTCGCACGTAGGATGTAGTGTACTCGACGCGATGAACTCCTCCAACACAATCGAGCCCTCCGGTTGCCGGAGGGCGTTTTTTTTGCTTAAGGGCGGCCACGGTTCTGACGTTGCCAAAAGGCTTGGCGCCGGATGGGATAACGGTGGATTTTCGCTTGATAAGGCGAATGATACGAGCAGGTTCCACGCAAAAACATATACATGCATCGTATCTTTACCATGGTCAAGCGAAAGGGGGATATCCGCATGGCATTTGCGAATAACATGCAATCACTGGTGGGCAGGGAAATACGCGTCAATAAAATAGGATCGGAGTCAACGCAAGGGAAGTTGCTGGCTTTCGCCTCCGACCATTTGGCACTGCAAAACGAACAAGACGGTGTCGTCTATTACGCGTTGCATCATATCAAAATGTGTTTGGAAAGTTCCCATCACAACACTAGTTCCTCTGAATCCGATCAGACTGAGGCCCAGTTTGTCAGAGCGAAAAATATGAGCCAACTGCTCCAATCCTTTATCGGGGATGAAATCGAAGTAAACAGAGGGGAACCCAACGCCCAAATCGGCATCCTTCTGGCGATCCACTCCGATTACATTACTCTTTCGACTGATCAAGACGGTGTTATGTGCTACAAGATTTATCACATCAAAAGCGTAAACGAGACCATGAACGAAGACGCCGATCAAGAAACACAATACAACTGGATGCGAAAAATGCCCATCAATCAAGGGAAAAACAAAGCGTTAACCGAATCTATCGACAAGGAGAACTTTGGGAGTTTATTGGAAACCATGAAATACCGCCGGGTGAAAATCAACCCGCAAAGTCCCGATGCGGTGGAGGGAATTCTCATGGAAAGCGACGAGGATCAACTGATTCTGACCACAACTCATGAAGTGGTGCGGTTGCCTGCTTCCTACACGCAATACATCAGCTTTAGCATGAATCCGCAAAACCAGGAACTGGAAAATATCGCCTTCAAAGAGCAATATGGGAACCAAGAAGACAAGGACAGGAAAAAAGACCGAAAAGACGACAAAACCAAGGGAAAAGGATAAGGACGGCGGGAAGAAACCGGATGGCCCCATTGACGCGCGCGTATGTGCCTCTCGATTTTTTTGCGCTCGCTTCTGTCTTTGTCTACACTACAGGCAAAGGAGGAGAGAGGATGTACGCGCAGACGTTTTCGGGGACGGTGCACGGGATCGACGGGATGATCGTCACGGTGGAAGTTGACTTGTGCAACGGCCTGCCCCACTTCGAGGTGGTCGGACTGGGCGGGTCGGCTGTGAAGGAGGCCAGGGATCGTGTCCGTGCCTCCTTGCGAAACGGAGGCTTTGCGTTTCCGATGGAGCGGATTACGGTGAATCTCGCGCCTGCCGATCTGCGCAAGGAGGGCTCCGCGTTTGATCTGGCGATTGCCCTGGGGATTTTGTGCGCTTCCGGGCAGATTCCCAAGCCGACCATGCGGTTGATCATCCTCGGCGAGTTGGCGCTGGACGGGTCGCTTCGCCCGATCCCCGGCGTGTTGCCGATTTTGCTCGAAGCCAGGCGGCACGGATTTACGCATGTGGTGCTGCCGGAAGCAAATTGCGAAGAAGCGTCGCTCGTCGACCTCGTTGTGTTGCCTGCCCGGACATTGCGCGAAGCGGTCTGGCTGATACAGCACCCCGATGAACGAGGGGGGCAGCATCAGGCGGGACGGCCACGCGTTGAACGGCAGGCTTCGCGGCGTCCGTGTGAACCGGCGAAAAGCGGCACTGCCCATGATTTCGCCGATGTGATCGGACAAGCGTATGTGAAACGGGGGCTGGAGGTGGCGGCAGCCGGTTTTCACAATGTCTTGCTGGTGGGACCGCCCGGTTCGGGAAAGACTCTGCTCGCCCATTGTCTGCCGTCCATCATGCCGCAGATGAGCATGGACGAAGCGCTGGAGGTAACGAAGATCTACAGCATCGCCGGACATCTGACGCGTAACAGCGGTCTGGTGACAGACAGACCGTTCCGAGCGCCGCACCATACGGTGAGCCCAGCTGCTCTCGTCGGCGGCGGGAGCCACATCCCCCGTCCGGGCGAGTGCAGTCTTGCGCACGGCGGTATTCTGTTTCTCGATGAGATGCCGGAGTTTTCGCGCCACGTCCTGGAAGTGTTGCGACAACCGCTGGAGACCGGCGAGGTGTGCATCGGCCGTTCCCGACAGGTGTTTACATATCCCGCCCGGTTTCTTTTGATCGGCTCGCTCAATCCTTGTCCCTGCGGCTTTTTCGGTTCGCGTGACCAGCAAGCGTGCACCTGCACGCCACAACAAATCCAGCGCTACCGCGCCCGCTTGTCCGGGCCGCTGTTGGATCGGATCGACATCCATCTGGAGGTGCCGCGTGTGCCGGTTGAACTGTTGGGAGAGCGGAGGGCCGGGGAGCCGTCACGAAAGATTCGCGAGCGCGTCGAACAGGCGCGCGACCGGCAGGCGAAGCGGTTTCGCCACCGGCCGCAGGCGCCGTTCAACAGCGGCATGAGTCCGGGTGAGATCCGTTTGTCGATTCAGATCGACAGGGAAGGTAGAGAGTTGTTGCGGCTGGCGTTTGAGCGCATGGGACTGAGTGCGCGGGCGTATGACCGGATTGTGAAAGTGGCGCGAACGATTGCCGATCTCGCCGGCACGGAACAGATCGAGGCCGCGCACGTCGCCGAAGCGATCCGGTACCGGGCGTTGGATCGCGGGGTGACGGGATGAGGATATTTATCATCCGGGCAGTCGTGTAGCGTATCGCCTCCATCCATCCCGTTTCAGCCCTTTTGGCAAGGGCTCCTTCGCAAAACCCGAGAAATCCCCGTTTAACGAAATCCCTGTTTTCGCCGTCCGATAAACGGGTTTACGCAGCGGTGGCCAGGGAGCGACGGTGATGCGGCAGGAAGACAATAGCCACCAGGGATACGACGGCGCCCGCCATGACATACCAAGCAGGGGCGTAGGCGTTGCCCGTGTTTTGGGTAAGCCAGGTCAGGATGGCCGGTGCGAAGCCGCCGAAAATGGTCACCGCGATGTTGTAGGACAGGGACATACCAGTCGAACGAACGCGGGTGGGGAAAATCTCGGACAAGGCCGAGGGCGCTACCCCGACGAACATCGCCACCATCAGGCAAAACACCGTCTGTACCACGACCAAGGTAAACGTCGAGTGAGATGACCCCACCCACGCCAACAGGGGATAAACCCCCACCAGCATGAACAGCGCACTGAAAGCAAGCATCCGGCGTCGGCCGAACATGTCGGAGAGCGTTCCAAAGAAGACGCACCCCATGACCATGAAGATATTGCCGATAAGCGAGGCGAGAAACGCCTGCGAGCTGTCAAAGTGCAATGATTTCTGGAAATAGGTCGGCATATAGATGATCAACGAGTAGACGCAGATCACCCAGAGGATCGATAAGCTAGTGCCGATCACGAGTTCCCGCGGATGCTCGCGGATAATCTGCAGCAGCGGAGTCTTCTTTTGTTTTTCGTTTTGCCGACCGAGTTCCATTTCCTTTTGAAAGTGAGGCGTTTCACTCAACGTCTTGCGCAGATACAGCCCGACCGGCGCAATCAACAGGCCGACAAGGAACGGAATCCGCCATCCCCAGTCGCCCACCTGTTCGCGGGTAAGCAGGAACGTTACCAGCGTGCCCACGAGCGCTCCCAGAATGTTGGAGATCGCCATGCTCGCCTGCAGCCAAGAGGCATATTTGCCTTTCTTGTTCTCCGGGGCGTGCTCTACGAGAAAGGCGGCGGCACTGCCAAACTCTCCACCAGCAGAAAAGCCTTGCAGAATGCGGCCGCACACGATCAGTAGCGGCGCCCACACACCGATGGCGTAATAGGTAGGCGCCACCGCAATGATGAGCGTGCCTGCAGCCATTGCGATAATGGTCAACGTAAGCGCCGACTTACGCCCCGCCTTGTCTCCGTACACTCCCACCACCAATGCGCCCAGAGGACGGACGATGAAGCCAAGAGCGAACACCAGGAACGCATTTAGCAGTTGCACCGTGCTGTCCGAATGAACGAAAAAATTCTCCGAGATATAGACAGCGAAGAACGCATATACCGAGAAATCGTACCACTCCAGAGCGTTGCCGATGGAGGCGGCCGCAACCGCTCTGCCGCCGCTTATCTTGCCTGCCTTGTACTCTTCTTTCCTATTACGAGCTAGCCTGTCCATGTGATTTCTCCTCCCTTTTCGATGAAATCTGTTTTATGAATGATCCGGCATGAAAAAAAGCCTTGTATTCCCAGTTGGGAAAACAAGACTTCCTGCCGTCAGGTCAGTCATTGAATGAAAACATTGATTCCGTGGCGTTGCGCGGATCTCCTGGCTGTATGAGGGGTGGCCGTTCTCCTTCTTTTTATCAATATGTGACAATTCCATCCTTGTTATTAATAAATAATAGGGAGCGGCCAGGTCTTTGTCAACCATAATTCACACTATTTATATTGGAATTAAAGAGTTTCTTCAGCGGAAATCTGTATCAACGTCTAAAAAGCTTGTCACGACATGGAGACCGTCTGAATGGACGCTGGAATGACTTGTCGACGCCTGGGCATTCATCGTGAGACAATGAGATGTCCTTTGTTACATTTGGAGAAAAAATATGGATGCCGATGTGTTATCATCAATAATAGATAAAGATGTGGGAAAGAAGGGATTACATGAGTGCTCTGCGCCTATTATCTAAGCCCCTCCAAAGAACCGTGACATTCTTATTCTGGTATATCGTGATGCTGGGCATCTTCTCCTATGTTCGTACCGGGTATGTCGATTTTAACGACATGCTTCACCAAGTGCTGGTGTGCACCACTACCTTTTTAGTCGTAGACCTGGTATTCGAGATTCTGTGGAAAGGCAATGAGAAACGCTAACCAAAAAAATTCATCTTCTTCCCCCGCTGCCCGTAGTAGAAGCATCCCTGGATTGAAAACTAAATTTTGAAACTTGGCTTGATCGACTTGTTGTTGTGCAAGACTCGGGATGTTGGCTACGGCCCATATAATCGAACCAAAAACCGCTCTAAACTGCGTGTGTTCTCGAATGGTGAAAAGCTTGAACACGTTATTTGGAGGGCGATCGTGTGGAGTTTAACAAATATGGGGTACCTATTGATCAAAAAAGCGGATATATAAACAAAGAGGGCGAGATCGTTTTTGACTTCCAATTCGAAATCGCCTTCCCTTTTCAAGAGAATATGGCTCGAATATATCGTGATCATAAATGGTTCTTCTTGAAAAAATCAGGTCAGATGATCGATACAAATTTTGAGTGGGTTGGTGATTTTAGCGAAGGATTGGCGTCATTTTCAAACGATAATCCCAGGAGACGGTTTGGATATATGAATGCGCAAGTAGAGGTGGTGATTGAACCCATTTTTGAACGGGCTTTGCGCTTCAGTCAAGGTTACGCGTCCGTTCAAATCGATAATAAACACGGATATATCGATCGAAATGGCTCGTTTGTCATCGCCCCCGTCTATCAAGAGGCCTTCCCTTTTCGTGAAGGGATGGCGGCTGTAAAACATAACAACAAATACGGATATATAAATACCGAAGGGGAACTAATCATCCCGTGTACATGGGATGAAAGCTATTGTTTCTCAGAAGGACTTGCAGTTGTCAGTCATGACGGCCGATATGGTTTTATCAATCAACAAGGAGAAACCGTTATCCCCTTGGAATATGATGAAGCTTACGAATTTTCGGAAGGACTGGCAGTTGTAAAAATCGGAAATAAATATGGCTATATCAACAAAGAGGGGAAAGTGGTAATTGCCCCAAAATTCGCGATGGCACAACCCTTTCGATTGGGAATGGCTGCTGTACAGAATGGACGAAACTGGGGATACATCAACACAGAAGGTGAACTTGTCGTTTTCGAACCATTTACGGATGCCAGCGAATTCTCTGAAGGACTTGCTTTCGTCAAGACCAAAGAAAAAGCAGGTTATATTGACCAGAAGGGCGAGTGGAAGATCATAACGAATTACCGGCAAAGCGGTTCTTTTTCTGAAGGATTAGCCGTCGTCAGCAAGAAGGCAACGTAGAAGCCCCTGCGCAAGTCCTCCTGTCATTCAATACATCCTCAACCAAGCAAGGTCCAGATTTCGCTCGCGAATGGTTTTCCCCAAAATACGTCTCAGATGTGCGCTTCACGCATGCCCTGTTGATGCCGGGAATGGTTTCTTTTGTTAAAATAAGGCCATGGTAGACCATTTTATCTGGCGGGGTGAGATCAGTGACCACTCATTTTCGAGCATTGGTGGTTGAAAAATCGGAAGAGACCTTTTCCGTAAACGTCAAAGAGTTGACCTTCGATGACTTGCCGCAAGGGGACGTCACCATTCGGGTCGCGTATTCAAGCGTCAACTATAAAGACGGTCTCGCATGCATTCCGAATGGCCGGATTGTCAAATCGTACCCGTTCGTTCCAGGCATCGACTTGTCCGGAACCGTTGCAGAATCGCGCGATCCCCGTTTCCGCGAAGGAGACGAAGTGATTGTCACGGGTTACGACCTTGGGGTGTCCCGTTTTGGCGGGTTCAGTGAATATGCCCGCGTGCCCGCCGACTGGGTTGTGAAACTGCCGCAGGGGTTGACCTTGAAAGAAGCGATGGCAATCGGCACGGCGGGCTTTACCGCAGGGTTGTCCATTCAACGGCTGGAAGAGAACGGGATGAATCCGGAGCGCGGGCCTGTGATTGTGACAGGTGCGACAGGCGGGGTTGGCAGCACAGCGGTGGCGATGTTGGCCAAGAACGGTTATCATGTGGCGGCCAGTACGGGAAAAGCGTCTGAACATGAGTATTTGCGCAAGATTGGGGCAACGGACATTCTTGACCGTGACGAGGTGACGGACACCAGTCGTCCTTTGCAAAAAGAGCGATGGGCGGCTGCTGTGGACCCGGTTGGCGGAAAAACCCTGGCCTATTTAGTAAGTGCCATCAAATACGGAGGATCTGTTGCGGTCAGCGGACTTACGGGCGGAGCGGAATTTTCCAGCACGGTATTTCCCTTTATCCTGAGGGGCGTCAATCTGCTGGGAATCGATTCGGTCTATTGCCCGATGGATGTCCGTGCGAAATTGTGGGATCGATTGGCGGGGGATCTTAAGCCCGATAACCTGTTAGACAGCATCGGGTACGAAGTCACACTCGATGAGATTCCCACGGTGGTCTCGGCAATCCTGAAAGGGGAAGTGCGCGGCAGAACGATCGTTCGCTTATAAGAAAATCAAGACAACGAACGTTATCAGACGATCCGTGAGCAAAGCCCGTCTCCAGCCCGGAGGCGGGTTTTCCTTTCGCCGACACATCCGTTCCTTCACCAACGGATGCTGTCAGCCACGTCAAGAGAGCATCAGGAGATCGCCAAACGCATGCATCTGTCCCTGCTGTTTGTCATCAAATCAGGCGGACAGGCACGCCGCTAATTCATACTTGACTTATAGGAATTGTATGAATAAAATAAGTGCACAGATAAAGATAATGAGTTATCAAATAGTGATAAATTCGAGGTGTTGTGATGGAACGGATCAGGGCAGCCCGCGGCTCTGCCCTTCGCTGCAAGGGGTGGAGACAAGAGGCGTTACTTCGGATGCTGGAAAACGTGTTGGAAAACGGCGAGAATCAACAGGAACTGGTGGTCTACGCCGCGTTGGCAAAAGCGGCGCGAGACTGGAGATCGTTTCATGCCATCGTCGACAGTTTGCAGACCATCAACGAGGATGAAACATTGGTGATTCAGTCCGGCAAACCGATCGGCATTTTTAAAACGCATGTTTTTGCCCCGATCGTGATTATGGCGAACGGCAATCTTGTAGGCAAATGGGCGACCAGCGAGCACTTTTATCAGCTTCAGGAAAAAGGTCTGATCATCTGGGGCGGACTTACAGCAGCGGCATGGCAGTACATAGGGTCGCAAGGGGTGATCCAAGGAACGTACGAAATCTTTTCCGCCATCGCCAGAAAACACTTTAACGGCAGCCTGGCCGGCCGCTTTATTCTGACCGCCGGTCTGGGGGGGATGGGAGGAGCCCAACCGTTGGCCGGTGTGATGGCAAATGCGGCGATTCTCTGCGTGGAAGTGGATGAAGCGCGCATGGACAAGCGGTTGCAAGCCGGTTACCTGCAACGAAAAACAGGCGACCTCGAAGAAGCGTTGGCGTGGATCGCCAACGCAAAGGAGAAAAAAGAGAGTGTTTCCGTCGGACTGCTCGGCAATGCGGCGGACATCTATCCGGAAATCCTCAGAAGAGGAATCGTTCCGGACATCGTCACCGACCAGACCTCTGCCCACGATCTGCTGTACGGCTATATCCCGGCCGGCTACAGTCTGGAGGACGCACGGCGGATGAGAGAAGAACATCCAGAGAAACTGCAGGCGGACGCGAGAGCCTCCATTGCCCGGGAAGTGGAGGCGATTCTGGAGTTTAAACGGCGCGGTTCGATCGTGTTTGATAACGGCAACAACATCCGGACGCAGGCTTACCAACACGGTGTGAAAGATGCGTTTGCCATCGATATTTTCACGGAGGCATTCCTGCGGCCGCTTTTCTGTAGGGCCATTGGTCCGTTCCGCTGGGTGGCGTTATCGGGTAATCCGCATGACATTCAGACGATCGATCAGTTTATTCTGCGGGAATTTTCCGACAACGAGATCGCGACCAACTGGATTCGCCTGGCCAGCAAGCACGTGCCGTTTGAGGGGCTGCCGGCGCGGATCGGCTGGTTCGGCCACGGGGAAAGGACCAAACTGGCGCTGGCGGTTAACCGTATGGTTCGCGAAGGTAAGTTGAGCGGCCCGATCGCGTTTTCCCGCGATCATCTGGACGCCGGAGCGATGGCTCATCCCAATATCATGACCGAACGGATGAAAGACGGGAGTGACGCGATCGCCGACTGGCCGCTGTTAAATGCGATGCTCAACTGTTGCTCGATGGCGGATCTGGTGGCGATTCATTCCGGCGGCGGGGGGTACTCCGGGTATATGACCAGCGCCGGCGTGACCATCGTGGCCGACGGCACGGCAGAGGCGGATCTGCGCCTAAAGCATGCCTTGGACAACGATACGGGCATCGGCGTGCTGCGCTATGCCGATGCCGGGTACGAAGAAGCGCTGGACGAAGTGAACCAAAAAGGCATTCGTCGGGTGGTAACCTGACCGCACGCGTCGAACGCTGAATGACAAGGAGGAGAACCATCATGCGTGTTTTGACCATGGACGACGTAATAGCGGCAGTGAAGGGAGGCTCTGTGTTTGCTTCCGGCGGTGGCGGCTGGGTGGATCACGGGTTGGAAGTCGGCGGGGCGGCCGTGACGATCGGGCAGCCGAAACTGGTTTCCGTGGAGGAGTTGCCGGACGATGCCATCGTTGTGACCGCCACCGCGATCGGCGCCCCCGCAGGGGATCAATGGCAGATGCTGGGCAGCGACTATATCAAAGCGGTAAAACTCTTGATGGAAAACTACGACGGCAAGGTCGTCGGCGTCATGACACCGCAAAACGGGATGTCAAGCACGATTAACGGCTGGCTGCCCGCAGCCGCCCTCGACCTGGTGGTGGTGGACGCCACGGGAGATATCCGGGCCCATCCGACCGGCAAAATGGGATCGTTGGGACTGGCCGGACGCCTTGATTTTGAAACGATTCAGGTGGTGGTCGGCGGAAGACGAGACACCGGTTCGTATCTTGAACTCGTCGTCAAGGGGACGCCGGCGAAAACCTCCACGATCCTGCGGACGGCGGCCGATATGGCCGGCGGCTTTATCGCGGCGGCGCGACACCCGCTGCCGGCCAGCTACATCAAGAAACACGCCGCGATTGGCGGGGTTTCCATAGCGATTGAACTGGGAAAAACCATTCTCGAAGCGGAGCCCAACGGAGCAAAGGCCGTGATAGAGGCGATTTACCGACAAACCAATGGGGAAATCCTCGGCAGGGGACGGGTGGTCTCCTCCACGGTTGCCTATTCGGGCGCTTTTGACATCGGGAAGTTCTACGTCGATGTGCCGGGGAACCGTCTTACCCTGCATGTGATGAATGAATATATGGCGGTGGATGACGCCGAAGGAAACCGCCTCACAACGTTCCCGGACGTGATCACGACGCTCTCTACGGAAACAGGGCAGCCGGTAAGCGTCGGTCATCTGAGGGAAGGGATGGAGATCGCGGTGTTTTGCATCCGCAAACCGTACATTCCACTCAGCTCCAGCGTCCGCGACGCCTCCGTCTATCCCGAGGTGGAGCAGGCGTTGGGCATCAAGATCGCCGACTATGCGTTGGCCGAGTAGCGGTCTGGCTTTCGTCCCTCAACGTGTCCGCCCTTGGGATGGGCGGCGCCGTCAGCATGGCAGCGAAAAAGGGGGAGTTTGATGGAAGTGGCCGCGAAAGCCTGGCAGTATCTGTGGGAAAATCAGGAGCGCTTTCTGGAAGCGGTTCAGGTGCATTTGACGCTAAGCTTGACAGCCTTGGCGGTCAGCCTGCTGATATGCGTGCCGCTCGGCATCGTTTGCGCCAAAAAGCAAAAGATCGCCGCCGCAGTGATGAATACGATCAATTCCTTTCGTGTGATCCCCAGCCTGGCCATTCTGGTGATCATCTTGCCGATTCTCGGGACCGGCTTTGTCCCGGCTCTGGTGGCCCTGATTGTACTCGCCTGCCCGCCCGTTTTGATCAATACGTATCTCGGATTTCGCGGCATTGATCCGGCGGTTATCGAAGCAGCTTTGGGCATGGGCATGGATGAACGCCAGATTTTGCGTAAGGTGGAACTTCCGTTAGCCATGCCGCTGGTGATCACAGGCGGCAAGACAGCGGCTGTTGAAGTGATCGCCAGCGCGACGCTGGCGGCCTTTATCGGAGGGGGAGGATTGGGGACGTTTATCGTAAACGGATTGGGCATGTACAACTTCCCGATGCTGTCGGTCGGGGCGGTTCCGGTCGCCATCTTGGCCATTCTGTCGGAAATGTGTTGTGCAGGCATCGAACGGTGGGTTACCAGGTACCAAAGAGACTAGACGAAGGTGGGGAATGTTCATGAGAAAAGGATCGTTTCTGTTGTTGGCCGTCGCCACGATTGTATCGCTCTTCGTGACCGCCTGCTCCGGCAGCGGCGGAGCGGGGAAACCAAAGATAACCGTCGGGTCGAAGAACTTCACCGAATCGCTGATTCTGGGCGAAATGTATGCGCTCGCCCTGGAACACGCCGGTTATCAGGTAGAGCGCAAGCTGAATCTGGGCGGTACGATGGTCGCCCACGAATCGTTAAAAAACGGCGAGATCGATCTGTATCCCGAGTATACGGGCACCGGCCTGATCAACATCTTGCAACTGTCGCCCAAATCGGATGCGAAAGAAGTGTACGACATTGTGGCGAAAAACTACAAAGAAAAATTCCGCTTGATATGGCTGAATCCTACCAATATCAACGATTCGCAAGGGCTCGTGACCACGCGCAGCGTGGCGGAAAAGTACAATTTGTACACGATTTCCAGACTGGCACAGTTGGCACCGCAGTTACGGCTGGCGGCGGTACCCGAGTTCGAGGAACGCGAGGATGGCTTGAAAGGCTTGCAGAAACATTACGGCGGAATGGCGTTCTACAGCGTGAAACTGTATGACTATGGCGTCAAGTATCGCGTCATTTTACAGAATGAAGCCGATGTTACCGTCGGCTTTACCACCGACGGGGATTTGACCAACAAGGATCTGGTGTTGCTGGAAGACGACAAGAAGTTCTGGCCGCCCTACTTTGTCGCTCCGGTGATCCGAGAAGAGGTGCTGGAGAAAGATCCTGCGATCGGCAACGTGTTAAATGCCGTTTCAGCCAAGCTCAACAGCGAAGTCATGCAGACGCTGAATGCGGAAGTGGATATCAAAAAACGGGAATATGCCGAAGTGGCAAAGGAGTTTTTAGAAAAAGAGGGGATTCTACCCAAGCAATAAATACCGGTTTCTTGGCTTCCTTTCAGAGGAGAGGAAGCCAAGTGCCCTTTGGAAAAGGGAGTTGGGCAAACATGGGAAACCATTCCGTCGTGTTTGATCAGGTGACGAAACGATTTCCGAAGGCCAAAAAGCCGTCGGTTAATGAAGTCAGTCTGCAAATCGAACAGGGAAGCTTCGTCGCCATCGTAGGCGCATCCGGCTGCGGGAAAACCACCCTGCTAAAATTGGTGAACCGCATTTACGAGCCGACATCGGGACGCATTTTCGTTGAGGGAGAAGATATCGCCACGGTGCCGGTTACCAAGCTTAGGCGGAAGATCGGCTATGTGATTCAACAAGTCGGACTGTTTCCGCATATGACGGTTGAAGAAAACATCGCAACGGTTCCGCGCATTTTGGGGTGGAACGAAAAGCAGATCGATGAGCGAATCGTTGATTTGCTTGAATTGGTTCACCTGCCGCCCCAGGATTTTCGCAAACGGTATCCACGCCAACTTTCCGGCGGCCAACAGCAGAGAGTCGGTTTGGCGCGGGCGATGGCCGGAAATCCCGCGATCATGCTCATGGATGAACCGTTCGGCGCAATCGATGCCATCACGCGGGCCAGTCTGCAGGATGAGTTGCTCCATATTCAGAAGAAATTGCACAAGACGATCCTCTTCGTCACCCACGACATCGAAGAAGCGCTGAAACTGGGGGACAAAATCGTCATCATGAACAACGGAGAGATTCAACAGTACGACACGCCGTTCCATATCATTACCAAACCGGCCAATGAATTTGTCAGCCGCCTGGTACACGCCGAAGACGTGCTCAAGCACCTAAGCGTCATGAAAGCAAAGAGTGTGATGACGGAGATAAAGGGAACCATTCACCCCAATGAAAGCAGGGTGTCGATGGAAGACAACTGCAAAACGATCCTGACGCACCTTTTAAAAAGCGAGTACGATTCTGTCATCGTAGAGGACAGCAACCAAACACCCGTGGGCAGGGTGACGCTCGCGCAACTGAAACTTCATGAGGCCCTGGGACAATCCTTGTCCGCTTCCTGACAGAAAAGCAGGTGATCGCCGATGGTTGACTATTTGCTAAGGTATTACGACCAGATTCTCACCCAGTTTTTTCAACATCTCGTGTTAACGGTAAGCACGCTGGTTCTCGCCATGCTGTTTGCCCTGCCTGTCGGTTTTTTGCTCTCGCGGGTCAAGTGGCTGGCGGTTCCGGTGTTGTCCGTCCTGGGCATGATCTACGCAATCCCCAGCCTCGCCCTGTTTGCGATGCTGATTCCGCTGGCCGGGTTAGGCGTGAAACCGGCGATTATCGCGCTCGTCGCGTACAGCCAATTGATCCTTGTGCGCAACGTGATGGCCGGCTTTCAGTCCGTCGATGCTTCGATCATCGAGGCTGGCAAAGGGATGGGGCTTCATTCGGCCCAACTGTTCTGGAAAATCGAAGTACCGCTGGCGTTGCCCGTCATCCTCGGAGGTGTGCGAATCGCCGCCGTCTCCACGATCGGCATCGCGACCATCGCCGCGTGGATTAACGCCGGGGGACTGGGGAAGATCTTGTTTGAAGGGCTGTACCAAAATTCCCTTCCGAAAATCGTGTGGGGCACCGTGTTTGTCTCCCTGTTGGCGATTGCCGCCAACCAACTGCTCTTATGGCTGGAAAAGCGTGCGGCGTTACGGGCGAGAGGCGAATTGCCCTCGTCATGGAAAGCAACGGAGGGGTGATCTGGATGTCTGCAGAAACCAAGCACATCACCATCGATGGGGAAACGCTCTCGCTGCGACAGTTGACCGCGTTTCTCGAAGATCCCTCCATCCAGGTGGCCTTGTCGCCCCAGGCGAGAGAAACGGTGCAAAAGTCACGCCGCCAGGTGGAAAAATGGTTGACGGAAGAACACAAAGTGATTTACGGTATTACCACAGGTTTGGGCAGATTAAAGGATTATGTCGTCGATGAACGGGATCAGGCGATCTTCCAGCAAAACATCTTGTACTCCCACGCCGTTGGGCTGGGTCCTTGTTTTCCCGATGATGTTGTCCGCCTGGCGATGTTGTTGCGCGCCAACGTGTTGAGCCGGGGACATTCCGGCGTGAGGCCGGAATTGATCGAACGGCTGTTGCTGTTCTTGAACAAAGGAATCATCCCGCTCATCCCGCAAATCGGTTCCTTGGGCGTTGGCGATTTGCAGCCGATGGCCCACCTTGGCTTATGCTTGACGGGAGCGCCGGAGGGACAAGCGCGATTCCAGGGGGAAACGGGAAGCGCTGTTCAACTGTTGCCAACAGCGGGCATCTCACCGGTCCGGTTTCCGCTGGCCGCCCGGGAAGCGTTGGCGTTGATGAGCGGCAGCACGATGGTGTTGGCCAACGCGATCTACGCCGGTCACAAAGCGAGAAAGCTAAGCCGACTTGCTGATATCGCGCTTGCGCTCAATCTGGAAGCGATGCGCGGGGAGATCCACGCCTTTGACGAGCGCATCCAGATTGCCCGAGGGATTTTGGCGCAGATCGAGACTGCGCGGCAGGTAAGAGCGCTGCTTGAAGGGAGCGGGTGGGTCACCGACGCCGGGAGAAGCAGGGTAGGCGAAACAAAGCCGCGCGTGCAGGACGCGGTCAGTTTTCGCGCTTCCCCGCAGGTGCACGGCGCTGTCAAGGATGTTCTCACCTATGTGGAAACGGTTCTTTCCCGAGAGATCAACGCCTCGGCCGACAATCCCCTGCTTGTTTCGGGAGAGTCCGGCTATGAAAGCCTGAGCGGCGGTAATTTTCACGGTGCGATCCTGGCTTACGCGCTGGATTTCCTCGGGATCGTGCTGACCGATTTGGCCGTCTTGTCAGAGCGTCGGTCGGCGAGATTGCTTGACCCGACTACAAGCTGCGGCTTGCCGGCCAATCTGGTCGGCGGCTCGGTCGGGCTCAACACGGGTTTTGCGCTGGTGCAGGCGAATGCCGTCGCGTTGGTGGGCGAGATGAGAACGCTCGCCGCCCCCGCCAGCATCGGATCGATCCCGGCCAAGAGCAATCAGGAAGATCACAACAGCATGGCGATGGGGGCTGTGCGGAAGACCATGCAGATTATCGAACATTTGCAAAAGGTGCTGGCGATTGAATTGCTGTGCGCGGCCCAGGCGATCGACTTGATCAAAGACAAAATGGGCGGATTGCCGCTGGGAAAAGGAACCTCGCTCGTCTATCAACGGATCCGCCGATCTGTTCCGCCGATGTGGGAGGATTCTTATGTGAAGGCGGATTTGGAAAACATGATTCGGCTGGTGGAGGATGATACCATTTTGCGTGAAGTGAAACATGTGTTTACATAAGTGGGAGGTAAAATGGTGAACGGTACGCAAACATTGGGGCGGGCCTTGGATATCTTGTTTGCCTTGGCGGAAGCGGAATCCACTCTCTCCGTCAATGAAATCGCGGAAAGGGTCTCGATTCCGGAAAGCACGACTTACCGATTGTTGCAAACACTAGAACAAAATGGGATTGTAGAACGAAGAGCAAAAGGGCAAATTGGCCTCGGTCTTCGCATCCTGGATTTGGCGAGGAGCTTGTACCAGCAGATTGACCGCGAACTGTTCGTCATCGCCCGTCCGATTATGGAAACGCTTACCGAAAAAACCAATGAAACCACGATTCTGATGGTCCGGACGGGAACCAACGTGATCTGCATTCAACATGTGGAAAGCCGGCGGCTGATTCGTTTTGCGATTGAAAATGGAAGAATCCTGCCGCTTCATATGGGCGCTTCCGGAAAAGCCATCCTGGCCTATGAGACCAAACGGGTGGTCGATCAGATCGTGCAGCGGCTGAAAGACCAGCAGGCGAAGGAGAAGTTGCTCAATGACCTGGCGCAGATCCGAAAGCAGGGGTACTGTTTGACGGTGGGAGAAGTCGACCGGGACGTGTTTGGCATCGCCGCCCCCATCTTTGACAGTTACCAGCGGATTGTCGCCAGTCTGACCATCGCCGGTCCAGGGGAACGCCTGTCCCCGGAGACGAGCGAGATGATGGTCAGCTCTGTCGTGGAGGCAACCCAGGCGATTTCACAGAAGCTGGCCAGACTCTCCCGTGTGTCGATCGAGTAAAGACTCTGCCGAAGGATTGACAGCCACAACATATTGAGTTATATTTGTGTTCAAACAACTACATATAGTGGTAAACAGGTGTTTTGCTTCGATGGTGTGTCGAGCAAAACTTAATAGGGAAGACCGGTGCGAATCCGGCGCGGTCCCGCCACTGTATTGGAAGAGTTTCCTTCCGACAAGCCACTGGTCCGATTACGACAGACCGGGAAGGCGGAGGGAAGCGATGAAGCCTGAGCCAGGAGACCTGCCTGTTTATCGACACGGTGCAACCTACGGTCGATAGGGGAGTGTCAGTTCCGTCCTCCAGGTGTTTGGGGGCGACGGTCCTGTTTGCCTGTGCTTTTCGGGCGCATCCTGCCGTTTACCGTGGGATGCGCCTTTCGTATTTACCAAACCAGCCGAAGAGAGGGACATGCCATGTTGGTCGCATTCGATTCCCGTACCGGAAATGTGCGAAAATTTGTGGAGAAATTGCCCGTACAGTCTGTTCAGATCGAGGAACACATGACGATTGCAGAACCGTTTGTCCTCGTCACCTACACGACCGGCTTCGGAAACGTGCCGGACAAGGTGCTGCGTTTCCTCAGACGCAACAGCAACTGTCTGAAAGGTGTCGCCGCCAGCGGCAACCGGAATTGGGGAGACCTGTTTGCCAAAAGCGCCGATGTCATCTCTGCCATGTACGGAGTTCCTGTACTGGGCAAATTCGAATTGTCCGGCACGGCGAAAGATGTGGAATGTTTCCTGAAGGAGATGAGCGTCGTTGCGGCACATTGAATTGAACAACCAGTTAACACAGAAAGGACCGGACGGTTTCTTCCAGTTGGACAAGGACAGGGAAGCCGTGCTTTCGCTGATGTCGGAAATCCGGGAAAAAAGCCTGCGCTTCAACAGCTTGAAAGAAAAAGTGACCTACATGATCGAACATGACTATTACGAAAACTTCTTCGAACGCTATACGCCCGACGAAGTGGAAGAGATCTTCCGGCTCACCCACGGGTTCGGTTTCGAGTTTCCATCTTATATGGCCGCTTCCAAGTTTTATACCGATTATGCCATGAAGTCAAACGACCGCAAGCTGTATCTGGAAGATTATCCCGATCGCGTCGCCGTCACGGCGCTCCATCTCGCCCATGGCGACGCGGACTTGGCGAGAACCTTCGCGGTCTCCATGATGGAGCAGCGATTGCAGCCGGCCACGCCGACGTTTTTGAACGCCGGCAAAAGCCGCAGGGGCGAGATGGTATCCTGCTTCCTATTGGAGATGGATGACACGCTTAACTCGATCAATTACTGCCTTGCTACCTGCATGCAGCTTTCGAAAATCGGAGGCGGCGTCGCCGTCAATGTCTCCAAGCTGCGCGGCCGCGGCGAACCGATCAAGGGCGTGGAAGGGGCGGCCAAAGGCATCATGCCTGTGCTCAAGCTGATGGAAGACGCGTTCTCCTACGCAGATCAGATGGGCCAGCGGAAAGGGTCGGGCGCGGCGTACTACAACATTTTCGGCTGGGACGTGCTGGAATTTCTCGACAGCAAAAAGATCAACGCCGATGAAAAAATCCGCCTCAAAACGCTGTCCATCGGGCTGATCGTACCCGACAAGTTTTACAAGCTGGCGGAAGAGAACAAGCCGCTCACCGTATTCGCCCCCTATTCGGTTTATCGGGAATACGGCGTCCACCTGGACGATATGGATCTGGACGAGATGTACGACCGGCTGCTGGCCAACGAGAATGTCCGCAAAAAAACGATCATGAGCGCGCGGGAGATGCTTGTGAAAATCGCCATGACCCAACTGGAGTCCGGCTATCCGTACATCATGAACAAGACGAACGCCAATCGCGTTCACGCCCTGAAAGAGATTGGCTCGATCAAGATGTCCAACCTGTGCACCGAAATCTTTCAGCTTCAGGAAACGTCGGAAATCGGCGATTACGGCCAAGGGGACGTCATCCGCAGGGACATCAGTTGCAATCTGGCATCGCTTAATATCGCCAATGTGATGGAGCGCAAAAAGATCAGGGAATCCGTGCACGAAGGCATGCTGGCGTTGACGGCGGTCAGCGACATGACCCGCATCATCAACGCCCCCGGGGTGGCCAAAGCGAACTTGGAACTGCATTCGGTCGGGCTCGGGGCGATGAATCTGCACGGGTATCTCGCCAAAAACAACATCGCCTACGAAAGCGAGGAAGCCAAAGATTTCGCGCGCACCTTCTTCATGATGATGAACTATTATTCGCTGGAAAAAAGCATGGAGATCGCGAAAACGCGGGGAATCGCGTTCAAGGATTTCGAGCGGTCGGAATATGCGAAAGGAACCTATTTCGAAAAATACCTGGAAAACGATTACCGTCCGCTAACGGAAAAAGTCCGCACCTTGTTTGCGGGCATCCAGATTCCAACTCCCTCGGACTGGGCGTCCCTGAAGGAACAGGTACAACGCTACGGTCTTTATCACGCGTACCGGCTGGCGATCGCCCCGACCCAAAGCATCTCCTATATCCAGAACGCGACTTCCAGCGTCATGCCTGTTGTCGAATTGATCGAAACGAGAACTTACGCCAATTCGACGACGTATTATCCGATGCCGTATCTTTCGCCGGACAATGTGTTCTACTACAAATCGGCTTACCACATGGATCAGTTCAAGGTGCTTGACCTGATCGCCGAAATTCAGGAGCATGTGGACCAGGGCATTTCCACCGTCTTGCACGTCAACAGCGACGTCTCGACAAGAGAGTTGGCCCGTTACTTCGTCTATGCGGCGAGAAAGGGACTGAAGTCTCTGTATTACACCCGCACCAGACGCGTGGGCGTGGAAGAATGCGTCAGTTGTGCCGTCTGAACAGCCGCTACCGCACAGAAAGGATGGGAAAACGTGAAAGCCGTTAACTGGAACCGGCCGGACGATGATTATACGATCGAATTCTGGCGCCAAAACATCATGCAGTTTTGGACAGATGATGAAATCCCGCTGTCCGACGACAAAATGTCATGGCTGGAATTGAGCAAAGCCGAACAGGAACTGTACATGAAAGTGCTGGCCGGGTTGACCCTGCTCGATACCGTGCAGGGCGGCTGGGGCATGCCAAACATTCTGGAGCACGTGGACGGGCTGCAGCGCAAGGCGGTACTCGCGTTCATGGGCATGATGGAGCAGATTCACGCCAAATCCTACAGCAGCATCTTTACCACGCTGGCCACCTCCGAAGAAATCGACGCGCTGTTCAAGTGGGTGGAAACCCATCCGTTGCTGCAGCAAAAAGCCGAAACGGTGGCCCGCTATTACCGCTCCATCCAAACGCGCAAAGACCTGTACATGGCGATGGCCGCCTCCGTCCTGTTGGAAAGCTTCCTGTTTTACAGCGGATTTTTTTATCCGCTGTATCTGGCGGGACAAGGGAAAATGACCAGCAGCGGAGAAATTATCGATTTGATCCTGCGTGACGAAAGCATCCACGGCCTGTATGTTGGCATTCTCGCCCAGGAAGTGTACGCGGAGCTAAAGCCGGACGAGCAGGCGGCTGCTGCCGAAGAACTTCATCATCTGCTCGATTCCCTTTACCGCCTCGAAGTGGAATATACGGATGAGTTGTACAGCCCGGTCGGACTTGCCGACGATGTCATATGTTTCGTTCGCTACAACGCCAACAAGGCGATGATGAATCTGGGACTCGAACCGGTGTTTCCGGAAGAGGAAGTAAATCCGATTGTCTTCAACGGAATCCGCACGCATACGAAGCAGCACGATTTTTTCTCCAAGAAGGGAAACGGCTACGTGAAGGCGATCCACGTGGAACCACTGACCGACGCGGATTTTCGCTTCGACTTTTGAGCATGGAAAAGGCCGACATTCCCCGCCGAAAACGGCGTGTCGGCCTTTTTTTACTGCTTGGATTTTCCGCGAGTGGGTATTTTGTCATTGACAATTGGTTTGCACTCGTTTTATAGTTAACCCGAAGAATGTTTTGGTTTTTTGGGGGGGCGAGCGTGGAATGATTTTGACTGAACGACGTAAGCAATTTCTTCAGAAGTTAATCGACTTATACCAAAAAACCAACGTGCCTGTTCACTACGAAACGCTAGCGAAAGCGATAGGTGTCAGCAAATGGACGGCATACGATATGTTGAAGGAACTTGAAAAGCTCGGTTATCTCACCCGTGATTACGCTGTGAATCCTGGCGAAACAGGACGTTCCCAGATCGTTTTTCTGCCGACGGTCAAAGCATCGGACCTGTTCGAACAGAAACGTTCTGAAGTCATCAATCCAAAAGAGTGGGATAAAACAAAAGCGAAGCTACTTCAGTTTCTTAATAGCCTACACGGTTACAGCATCAGCGACGCCATTCAAAAGATGTTGGAAGAGATTCCTAAAGTACAGGTTCAGGTCGCCTTCTGCGCATACATCATCGGGCTTCTTCTTGTTTATCTGCGCAAGCTGGGAGGGAGAACCGAGTCATTGATTCAAAAACTTGTTCAAAACACACCAACAAACGATATGCGGATGACGATGTTTGTGGGGACCGTCCTTGGTACCATCATTCAAACGATGAACCACGAGATAGGAATCGAGGTAACCGATTTGGTCGGCCGGTTTCTGAAATCGATTCACGATCTTTCTGATCGTGAAAGGGGAATGCTCTCCGACTTTCTTGATGAAGCTTTTGTCTGATGGGGCAGCGGTATGATACCGTGGCCACTTTTTTGCATAGTTTTTTGGTCTTTTGTGTTATTTTTGTTTTTTGTATATACCCGTCTCTATCGGCCTCTTTGTTTCAAAGTGGTTTAAAAAAGTTGCTTGACTGGTTGTCAAGTTTGGGGTGGAGGTATAAAAAAATGGGAAAATGGATGATTCTGATCCCCGTCATCCTGGGATTATACATGGATCTACTGGATATGACGATTATCGAAGTAGCGCTCCCGAAAATGATGACAGAATTTGGGGGTGATATAAATGTAACACAATATATCATTACAGCCTATATGATCACCATCGGAGTCATTGAGCCAATTACCGCCTACTGGGCGGACACACGTGGAATGAAAAAGGTGTATATCATCAGTCTCTTGATTTTTACGCTAAGTTCGGTCTTGTGCGCTATGTCTTGGACGATTGACATGTTGATTGTTTTTCGGATTTTGCAGGCGGTCGGGGGAGGAATGATTATGCCCGTAGCGCTGTCAATGATTGAAAAAAGCTTTGATAAGAAAGAACTTCCGATAGCGATGGGAATCATGGGACTTCCTCTCTTGATTGCACCTGCCATGGGTCCAACAATTGGCGGATACTTGGTGGAACATTTGAATTGGAGATGGATTTTCTGGATCAATATTCCAATCGGATTCTTGGCAATGACTTTTTCATACATATTCTTGCGTGAGTTCGAAACCGTCAAAAAGAAATTGGATATATGGGGTTTTATTTTGTCAGCCATCGGGTTTGGTACATTGTTGTTAGCCCTTAGCAATGGAGCGAAAGAAGGATGGACATCCGCACAAATCGTGTCCTTGTTTATTCTGTCAGGAATAAGCTTACTGTCTTTTTTTCTTGTGGAGACCACGATTTCTGATCCCATTCTTGATTTGCGAATTTTTAAAAACCGGATATATTCAGCAGCCATTGCGGTTACGTTCTTTTTTATGATGACTTTGTTCGGGAGTTTATATCTCGTCCCCTTATTCATGCTGGAGTTAAGAGGGCTTGGAGAGATAGAGACGGGTATGCTTTTGATCCCTGAGGTTATCGGAGCGATGCTGTTTCTACCCGTTAGTGCCGTTTTGCTGCCACGATTAGGAGCACCTGTATTAACGATAGCAGGAATCCTTATTATGACAATCGGGTCATATCCTTTGATCGATTTGCAAGTGCACACGGATCTTGAGGCAGTCGAAAAAAATTTGCTGATCATCGGAATGGGGCTGGGATTAGGGATTATGCCGTCTATTACATTGGCATATAGCTCCCTTCCTGAATATCTGGTAAACCAAGGTTCCGCGTTCTTGAATTTGATAAGACAAGTGGGCAGCGCATTAGGTGTTGCCATCTTGACAAGTGTGATTCAACAACGGACACCGATTTATTATCACCAATTATCGGATTCCATAACGTCAGGGTCACATGCAGAAATGTATTTGCAGCAACTCATATCTTATTTTCAATCAATCGGTTATCCGGCGGAACAATCTTATCAATTGGGAATGGCGACTATTTTACAGCAAATGCAAACAGCAGCCAGTATTTCAGCTTTTCAAAATGCCTTTTTTATCTCGTTGGTTTTCGGGTTGCTTGCCATTATCCCTGCGTTGCTTCTTTACCGAAAAAATCAATTTTCTGATCCGCATAAAGGAAACTTCATGTCAGAAAAGAGACCGTATCTGATAAACGATATCTTTTCGAAAAGAAGAAGAGGGGAAAATCATGAAAAGCAAAAGAATGCTTCACCTGGTTTTGATTCTCATGTTCTTGGGAGGTGGAGGGATAGGTTCTTATTATTGGTATCAAGTTTCCAACTATGTGGAAACAGAAGATGCTCGGGTTGCGGGAGATATTTATCGTGTTATGCCACGAATTGCAGGAGAAATCACGTCCTTGCAAATGAAAGAAGGTGACACGGTTATTGCCAATCAAATTCTCGGCCGACTGGATAGTAGCAATTTGTCTGCTGGTCTGTTGGACCATGCGGTACTGCGAGCACCCATATCTGGAACCGTGTTGAAAACGATGGCAAAAGAGGGGGAAGTTGTTGTACCTGGTCAGCCTGTAGCCATGATTGTCAATAAAGATCATCTTTATATTTCCGCGAACATTGAAGAAACGGATCTGAACCGGGTCCATATCGGTCAGAAAGTAGAATGTACAGTGGATACGTTTCCTGGATACACGTTACATGGAAAAGTAATTGAAATTGGCGAAGCGACAGCTTCGACATTCTCTCTGCTACCCGAGGTGAACACCAGCGGTGATTTTACTAAAGTAACGCAACAAATTCCGATAAAAATTGCGATTGATAACCAACAAGGGCTTGATTTATCTCCTGGGATGAGTGCCGTGATCAAAATCCATGTGAAAGGGAATTGAGGTGATAGGCATGAAGCGTTATTTCCATTTGCTTCTGTTAATCGCGGTTCTCACATTTGTTTCAGGATGTACCGAATCGCAATCGGTGGGTATGGACGTGGAGTCAATGCCAGCTGTTAAGATTTTCCATATAGGATCGGCGTTGAATGCAAGGATAACGGTAAGCGGAAAGGTGACGCCTGATCAAGAAGTGCACGTTGTATCCAGAATCCCTGGGAAGGTGGCCCTTGTCAACGCTAAGGAAGGAATGGTTGTAAAGAAAGGGGATGAACTAGTGAAACTGGAAGCCGACGATTATGCCCTGCAAGCGAAGCAAGCTGAATCGGGAATTGCGGCTGCAAAAGCGAAATTAGCTGAAGTGAAAGCAGGGGCCAGGTCGCAAGAAATTCAAGCACTAGAGGGTGCTGTGCAACAAACGGCGGCTGCCGTTGAACAGACGAAGGCTGCCGTTGAACAAGCGAAATCAGCGTATGATTTGGCACAAAAAAACTACAGTCGCATGAAGAATCTTTTTGATAACGCTGTCGTTTCTCAAGCAGAAATCGAGAAAGCGGCGCTGGACTTGGAACAAGCAAGAACGAGTTATAAACAGGTTCAGAAGCAACTCGAAGCGATGAATGGTCAACTTACCAGTGCAAAAGCCAACCTTGATCTGGCAAAATCAGGACCTACATCTCATGCGGTGAAAGCTTTGGAAGCTGAAGTTTCCCGCCTTCAATACAGTTTCGAATTGGCTCAGAATGCTGTGAATAACACTTCAGTGAAGGCTCCCATCGATGGGATCGTGTCAAAACGGAATATTGAACCAGGGGAAATGGCCCAGCCCGGTGTACCACTGATTACGCTGGTAAAGATGGATAACGTTAAAATCGAAGTGAGTGTTCCACAAGACCAGGTCAATCAAGTGGAAAAAGGTGCAACAGTTGAGGTTCGTGTAGACGGTTTTCAGGATAAAGTGTTCAAGGGTACCGTTGACTTTGTAAGCCCTGTCTCTGATCCCGAGAATAGTACATTTCCCGTGAACATCAAAGTGGATAATTCGGAGGGGTTATTGAGATCAGGAATGGTGGCAGAAGTTTCTTTTATGGAGCGGCCCGATGGTTATATCGAAATTCCTGCATCCGCCGTTGTGAAAAAGGATCATAAAACGTTTGTTTATACATTCGATGACGGAGTCGTTCGTTTAGTAGAAGTGAAAACAAAAGAAAACAATAAGGATTGGATTCAGGTTGTAAGCGGGTTACAAAGAAACGATCAAGTAGTGGTGAATCCTACCGACGCCTTAAAAGATGGCAGTCCCGTTAAGGTTTCCGGGCCGTAACACCGTGGAAGAAAGCTTCCATGGTTTTACAAGCATGGGTGGTGCAATTGGCGGGTTGGTTGCAGCCGTGTCACCGCCGGGATATAATTGACCCGGGCGCGCCGAAAAAGAATTGACCCACCCCTTAGCGAATATCTCCCTCTGTG
>JBHGXV010000026.1:0-11094 GCA_041920505.1 Paenibacillaceae bacterium | reverse complement strand
TTTATCGTTTCGCCATCTGAAATGGTGATGTCCTTGCTTCCTACTACAGCCCCGCCTTGCTTAAACGTCACCTTCGCATCCACTGTCTTCGCTTTGGGTAGCGTGGCTTTGACGTCGGCTAACAAATCCACTTTCGTTCCTTTGAACTGCGGCTCTGCCGGATTCGGTTTCGCGTCCACGATCTCCAGGTTGTCCCCATACGGCTGCAGCGTCAAAGTGGCCAAGTTGTCATCATATCGCCATTCTTTGAAGTCCGGATACACCGTGGGGTCCGCTTCCACGTAGACGTACAACGTTTCCTTCTTCTCCGGCATCGTGTAGTCTACAGAAATCGTTGTAGAAACTTCCTTGTCCAGTGTAGTGGCAACTTTCTTGATGACTTTGCCGTCTTCGTGTGCAAAATACACCCACACCGGGATCTTCTCATTGGCATCCGGTTCAAGGAGCGTAATGCCAAGAGACTTGAAAAAGTTGTCCAGCCACGTGTCTTTGAGGCGCGGAAGCTCCACTTTCACTTGCGCTCGCAAGATGATGGGAGTACCAGGCTCTTGCAAGCCTTCAGGTTCAGTCCAACGCGCTTCAATCTTGATGTTGTCCATACTTTTGATGAACTTGGACATATCCATTGTAGGCGGCATTTCATAAGAGTCGTACCAATCATGCGTTGAACCGTGGTGGTACAACGTGGCTGTACCTGGGCTGAACGTCATTGGCGGCTGTTCTATGATGGCGTGGTCATCCAACCACTGCGGTGTAAATACAGGGCTGCGGTCAACCCACTTTTTGCCAGTATACTTGTCCACCAGAGTGGCAAGCCACTTAAGACGTTCATCCTTGTAACTGTCAGCCATCCATTTTCTGCGACAGGTTTGTTTTTACTACTTACATCTACATCCTCCGGGTGTTCCCACGGTCTGTAAATGTGATCACGTTTGGTGATGTCATTTTCGCCAGCTTCATCCTCGGGAAAGTCCATGTTGTTATACGGCGTGCTGGACTCCGTGAACCCAAGGAACCGGTACTGATCTCCTTTTTGATCATTATCTTTCACGTCTTGTGGGTTACCGTACGCAACTTTCAACGTTTCTTTGAATGTTTCTGGGTTGATTTCAAAAGTGCCGTTTGTACCAGATTTTGTGTACATCCCCCATACAGAAACTTTTTCTGGTCGTTTGAGTGTTTCAGTCAGGAACTCTTTAGCGTCTTCATCTGACATGCCAGACAAGTCCACGCGTCCTTGCAAATCTACTTGAACCTGTTTTGATTTTGCCAAAATCAAAGCCATGTCCAAAATGTCATCCGTAGCATCAGCGTGAGAAGGTACTGGGGCGGCAATCAACGGTGTAACTGCAAGCGCCCCAGCCACAAGTACATTCAAAAGCTTCTTCACGTAAACTCCTCCCATAGTTCGTGAAATTTTTCACAAGTCTGTATGCTAAAAAGTTTACTTGAAGTAAATGTCTACTTGGCCTGGTGCATAGTTGGGGCCTACAGTTAGCGTTTTGCCGCCAAAAGTCCCTTTCACTTCTTTGCCGCTTTGTGCAACATCTCTGATGACAGAGGCAAAGTTGTTATTGACTTTGACGCCTACAGCGCGAAGGAGTTCCAACGTCAATTGTACAGAACTGTCCGTTTCAGCGTCATAAAGATTAAGGAGGTTATTATAACCTGGTCTGCTGGCATAGGAGAACATGATTACTACGTCTCCGTCCTTCAAAATATCTACGTCATTTCCTTTGGTGAAGACAGTGTACCCAGGGTAGTTCCCCGATGCCAGTACATTGTTCATGTAGTTGACTACAGACGCGTACTTGCCAGTAGCGGACGGCGCTTGCGGCAGTGCCGGAAGCTCAGACACTGGGCTTGGTGTGGTTGGCCGTGCTTTGAGTTGTGTCAGACCGTGTTCCATTGCATTCTTGATGAATTGTACAGCCTCAGCACGTGTCAAGGGGTCTGCCCCTTGGTAGCCAGCAATGGTAGCTCCCGTTTTACCGTTTGCCAGCTTGTTGCCAAGCAGGTACTGGATGGCATTGTTCCCGCTGTAGTTTACACCGGCTGCACCTGCAACGATTTCAGCCACACGGACGCGAGTGATGGGCAGGTTGCGGCGGTATTCCACCTGAGCGCCAGAAACTGGATAGTTGTTAAGTACGGCGAAATCGTAATACTTGTCAGACCAGTTTTTGCCGTCTTTCATTTTGTCCAGTTCGGCTGGGTGGAAAGCGGATATGAACAGTTTGAGGAACTCGGCTTCAGTTACTTTGTTGTTGGGTTTGAAAGTACCGTCTGGATACCCTGAAGCCATGCCGCGTTCAGCAGCCCACTCAATAGTAGCGCGGGCCCAGTGACGGGCAGTGTCCGTAAAGCGAACGGCCCCCAGTACACTCAAAGGTTGGATCAATAGACTCGCAACAAGAATCCCAATTGCGCTTACTTTCCTGATCCTTTTCATAAGGATTATCCCCTTTCCCAATTAGTAGTCCCAAGTCAAGGTTCTTCAAGTAAACAAATAAGGACTGCGACGAGATGGTAAACGAGTAGGACAGCGTGGTCGTTTTGCCGCCGGACGTCGACGAGGAGCAGCCGGAACAAAAACTCCCATCCGTGTAGATTTTCGCGTTGGCGTCGGTTCCGTATGCTCCATACGCGGTGGCAGTGACATTGACTGTCAGGGGATTACCTGCCGTCAGCACGTAGCCGTTGTTGGTAACGGTATCGTTGGAGATGACGCCAGTTCCGTTAAAGGTGACGGTGTTGATCTTCGGCCACAGCGTGGTTTCCCAGGTGGTGCGAAATTGTTCGTCCTGGTCTGTCCAAGTGGATTGATCGTACCCAGGTGGACGTACACGGTTGGGGTTTCCCCCGCCGCTCAGGGTGACGATGCTGCCGAAGTCGATCCAGGTGGTTCCATTCACCTGGTACACCATGGCTGGTGATGCCTGACTGCCAACCTGTTGCCAGACATACGCCGGGTTGCCATTAGCTCTTTGGGCAATGTCTTGTACCACCGACTGATTGAGAGGAACCAGGTAGTATCCCTCTTTGCCACTAAATCGGTATGGTGGGTCTCCTTTGTTCGGATCTGACTGGAGGTCAAACTGCTCTCCATTCATACTGTTCTTGGGCGCTTCTCCGGCGATAATGTTTTGAAACAAGGACGTGTGCCAAAGTGCCTTTGACGGACGAGTATCATCTGAAATATCCAAGCCAGAAGGGGTTAAGTCTCCCTTCAGAGTGATGTTGTCTGTTCCATAGGGGAACCCGTATCCGTTATAGTCTGGCATGGCCGCATGTACAGGCTGGGCAGGAAGGGCTGCGGTTGCCAACACCACGCTAGCAAGAAGCGCCTTTAGTGCCCGTTTCATTTCTTACCCCGTTCCATGTACCAGGTTGTATCGAGGCTTGGCACTTTTACAACGACGGACCCCATGCCCTTGCCACCCGTGGCATAGAAAGTTCCTATAAGGTTTCCACCTTGCCCGACAAATGTGACCGAGAACTTTTCACCCGGTTTGTACTTCCAATCCAGGTTGCGGAAATCGTAGTTTCGATTGCCTCCCTTGCCGTCACTCCTGTCATCATAGTTGAGTGTAAAATAGTAACCTTTTGGCAACTTGGGCATGATCCCCGTCAGTTTGTTCCCCTCGATTTTGAGGCTGGCGACGAACTGTTCCAACAGTGGAGTAGATACAGGATCGTAAGGCAGGAGCTTATACCAGCGTCTGTCCTCCCAATAGTCCAGTTTCGTGATTACCACCAACTTCTCATCCGCCTTCCACTCCACGTTTTGGCCGAAGGATTCGCTGACGAACCGCAACGGGACGTATGTGCGCGAATCGTGGATGACGGCTGGTTGTTCAATGTGGATGGCGCGGTTATCGACCTCCGCCTTTTTATCCCCGATTTTGAGCGTAACCAGGTATTGTCGCGTGGCGACCTTGGCGTTCGGGGCGAAATCGTATGTGCCGATCATCCGCACGGTGCGGTTTACCACATCCCACTCCACCTTGGCACCCAGCGCTTCGCTCACGAACCGCACGGGTACCATGGTGCGCCCAGTAACCGGATCGATGTACGGCTTGGCATCCGGAAAAACGACTTCTTTCCCCTGTACCGTCACCCTGACCGGCTGGTCGTTGGTCTGTGTGTCGGACTGTACTTCGCTGGTTGGTGCCGTCACCGTCGTTGTATCCTCTGCAAATACAGCCGGAGGCACAACAAGCGCAGCAGTAAGTGCGAGTACAACCAACATACTCCTCTTCACCACGTACACCCCCCTTATCATTTATGAAGTTGTCAAGGTACGATTAGTAAAACATCCAGCCCCCCAGGTCATCAATGATATTCCGGTTTTTTATCAAGGGCGCGATCTATCTCCCAACAAAAACATTGCCCGGAATCTTGTTTCAATGACAGCTATTCCCTAAAATAAGAGGGAGAGAAAATATGGAAAGGGGACTGTACTTGTTCCACTCCGTACTCGATACCGCTTTCTTTCGCGACATCGAAATTACAGATGTGTCTTTTGTTTTGTCAAAATTCAGAGAACGGCGCTTCCGCAAGTACCAAGTCGTCTTCTATGAAGGCGATCCAGGAAATGAGATGTTTATTGTCAAATCCGGTGCCCTCAAAATCTACAGGGAAGACGATTGGAGAGAAATCATCTTCGGCCACCAGTTTCCCGGTGAAACGATTGGGGAACTCGAAGTAATCCACTACGACAACCGCCGTCTCGCTTCCGTCGCTGCCCTTCAGGATTCGGTTCTTTGGGAGATCAAAAAACCGGATCTGGAAAGCCTCATTGACCTGTACCCCATCCTATTGCGTAGACTCTTTTATGTCGTCAGTGAGAGATTGCGGCAAGCTGATCGAAAGCTGGAGTATTTGGCCTTTTTGGATGCCCGGATTCGCGTGGCCAACCTCTTGATGGACTTGCACTCGAATTTTGGCGTCCAAACAGCTGATGGGTTCCTGATCAACTGGAAAATTACACAACAACACTTAGCGAACATGATCGGAGTGAGTCGTGAATCTGCAGCTCGTGCACTCCAAGAACTGCAGGGTGAAGGCATCATCTCCATTCAAAACAGACTGATTACCATTCACAACCTGTCCGCATTGGAGAGCCTATGTAACGTCTGTGATGATCCGATCGAACAACGTGAGTGGCATTCCATGCATAAGTATAATGTGTCCCGGTAGGCGATTCTGCGTTGTCCCGGGCACTTTTTTTGTGATCCCATATACAAACGTGCGTTCTGGTTTCATTGACCCTTCGATTCTTGCCGTGTTTTCCTTTGGGTATTCAATTGCAGGGAGGGATTTTGTGGCAAAGTTTCCGCTGGGTCAAGTCGTTGTTACGAAAGGGGTTCTTGCCAAGGTAAGTGAAGTTGAACAATTTTGGGCGCTTAATCGGCATGCCCAGGGGGATTGGGGGGATGTATGCGAAGAGGATGCCAAAGAAAACGAGTTCGCGCTGACAAAAGGGCTTCGTCTGTTATCTGTGTACCATACCAAAGATGGGGTGAAGTTTTATATCCTCACAGAAGCGGATCGCAGCTCTACCACTTTGTTGTTGCCAGAGGAATACTGATGGAGAAGCTGAATCAACGGATTCAAACACTTGCCCAACAGGCGAAAGAAAAACTGATTCAGATGGGGGTGGAAAACGATTACCCTGCGGTCGTTTGCATAGACGATCATGAACTGCGGCTGTATCTGACCATCACCGATCAAAAAATCGAAGTCCAGGCGGTCAACCGGGAAACATGGGAGCTGTATGCGCTCTTACAGTATAGTAAAATTTTACACAGATTCGGGCTTCATGTTAACCGCGCCACTTTGTGGAATACCGTCCGCGACTTGATGATACTGGACTCCATGAACGCACTGTAACCATGATTCAGATCAAAGTAGTACATCGGTTTTGGGTTCATGAAAACCTGATGCGTATCGAAGGGATGTTAGGAGAATATCTGTACGGGGATCTGGTCGCGTTTCAGATTGAGGTGGGAAAAGATCAGTTTGTGTACTATCTGGGAATCGAGGATGCCCGGTACATGGAGCCGCTACTTGAAAACTTGCAGTTGCTAATCAAGTCGTAAGGGACGCCGTTCAATCGGGGCGTCCCTTACTGCTAATCGCTACCTTACTTTTGGCAGGTCAGTTCACTGTGGACTTGTTGTGAGCCGTTGAAAATCGACTTTTCCAATGCTGAATAAAAGAGTTCCAATATTGTTTCCATAGTTCAAACGAGACGATCTCCGTTACATCCTCATACCCGTCGTCTGTATCGGTGCATCCCATGATACTTACCTTTGCCGTTTGGTTTTCCACGTTAAAGCGTAAACTTCCCATCGTCCCGAAACATTTTTCCCAAAGAAACTGTACCTCGGGTAGATCAGAAAAATAAACGACAACCTGTTGATCTTGAGACGCAACCTCTTTGGAGATCGGGTCATTCCCGTAAAATTTACCCTCTGAAATCTCTTTCAACACTTGTTCTACCTTGCGAACCAGAAAAGCATTCATCAGGTGAATGGGCATGTCAATCTCCCCCTTGAGGTATGATTCAGAACAAACGAAAGGGGTTTTTCTTGAACAGGAGAAACAGGGAGGCTATTTTCCCCTTTATCCACATCCAAGAACGCAAAAGAAATACCTTCTCGGGGCTCGGCGACATTTTGTTTTGAAGAGGCTGCCCCGCAGCGGAGACATTCGGTACACCACCATTCGGTAAGGAAGGATTCTTTTGAACAACCTTAGGCCGGAACTGTTGTTCTTCTACAACAGCACGATGAGCAGCTTCAATGGTATAGGTGAGGTAGGTTCTGCCGTGAGGCCCCTCCTCTCGATACTTTTCGCCCACCGGATATTTCGCAAAGAGCGCATGGATTTCATCCTCCTCGAATCCACTCTTAATCAGTTGACAGCAAACATGAAAATCTCGCTCCGAGCGGGAAGGACAACGGGAGTTGACAATTCCCTTGTACTGGTTAAAGTCCGCCATTATTTTGGCGTACAGCTTGGAGTCTGCAAACCGGGTTTTCACTACTTCAATGTCAATATCTTTCACCTCGTCAGAAAGCGCAATCTTTTGCATATGTTTTGGTCTTTTAATGTCATCCACATTCGGGTAACAATCAAAGTCGTCCAAACGGAAGCGATTGGCGTCGTCAAAGTGGATTATACGACTGGGTTTCACATGATTTGGATCTTTTCGGTTCAACGTCCCCGGAACTCGCAAGATCCGGGCGGGGTCGTGGCAGTGATCCGCCCCAAGCCAAACCTCCAGACGCTTGCATGTATAAGACACATCCTCGACCGGATACGGCTGATCCAACAGAAAATACAAGTGATATCCGTTGCCCGAATCGACAATAATATTGGGCTGGAAGCGAAGAGACTTCACCTTTTTTAACGCCAGTGCCTTCCCTTTCACAATATCGTTGGAGAAACGCTTGGCATCAAGGTCGATCCAAACCACACAACCGAGGGCAACATGTGAATTTGTTGATCTAAGGTAGTTACCGGTCTCACTAAACCTCGGTTCTTCACGTGGGCAAACACCGAAGTAAACATCGTTGAACTTGTTCTCCATCTCAATCACGCCAGCGATGGTTGAGAGTTTGGGAGTTCTAAGTTCAAACATTCTCGTAGATATTTTCTTTCCCCTAGGCGTGTTTTCCAACCTTGAAATTTCAATCCACTTTCCTTGATCGATAACAGGGTCCATAATCGTTTGCAAAAACTTTTCAATAGAAACTTTTATCATACAGGAGTTCCTCCTTAGGTAAGTAGAATCAGGGGTATGGAGGCCCCGGCAGAGCGAGGCCTCTGACTGGACAGTTGGCAACAGTTAACGCCGCTTTTTCTTGTTTGAATTTCCATCATTCACATTAAGCAATATCGTTTTATCCGCCCCGTACTTTTGTTGGAGTTGTTCCAATTGATCAGGGGTATGGGACAAAGCGTATTTTGGCGGAGGTCCCTGCACTTCTGTTTCATCCGGGGTAAAAGAGAATCCAGCCTTCTTCTCGATCACCTTAACATCAAACTCCACCCCATAGTCTGAAGTGCGGCGACCATCATACTTATCAAAAGTAAATCTCTTGCCTTTTTTTCGGACATACCCTTCTTTCAGAAGCTCGTTAATCAGAAACTTGTATTCGCGACGTTGACCAACGATCTTTTTGACAACCGTTGGATGCACGAGGAAGGTGTCACGGCCTTCGATATACAGCCCTTCTCGCGGCCTTTGATTGAATGGGTGGAATGATTCTCCCTCCGCACAGTTTTGGAGAACATACTGGGCAATATCGCGGACAATCTCTTTGAGAATGTCTGATTCACTGGATGCTGATTTCATTTGGCCGATGAGGTACTGAATCAATCGCTTGATATTAAGCTTCGGCAAGCCGACGACTTTTTCGGCCTTGTATAATGACCACACGAGAACGGCGGATTTCATCGCCAGACGGCTAAAGACGCCTGTCACTCCCCGCTTCCCCATGTATTTTGCGATACGACGCACCTGTTGTTTCACTCGTTTTACAGGAACGCAGGACAAATAAGTGAGCCACTCATCACGAAGTTGCCCGCAATTGTCATAAGACTCCATTTTCAGCTTGTCTACCGTGGCTGCGTCAAAGTGGGATGGAAATGGGCTATCAAAAATGCCCAACACCCGCCCATACAGGCCACGGCTACCACCCTGAAGAGCTTTTTCAAAGATGGACATTTCTCCGTTAAAGAAGATCACGCAGCGAAAATGTCGGCGTTCCCTAAGGTGATAATTTCCGGTGGAGCGATTCACCTGCATCTTGTCCCCCTCTATCCCGTTGATGAGGGCGTGCGGAATTTCCGATAGTGAATCATGCATTTGGTGTGAATCGTCCAAAATTACCGGTAGGTGATTCGCCTTCGAGATTACCTCAAACACCCCACTCTTCGACGCGTTTTGCCAACTTCTTACAAGTGAATCGCATTTCCCGTAAACTAGATTCAAGCAAATCCGTTGCAGTGTTGTTTTACCTGTTGACGTCTTACTGACGAGGTCAATCCCAATACACTCTGCCATAAGATCATTGATTAGGGATACCACCGGTGAAGCAAATGTTCCCGCCAGCATGACAAGAAACGGAGGATGATCTTTCAACTGGTCGACGATCTTCAAAGCACCCTTTTTGGTTCCGGTCTTTTTCACGATGTCTTGGTGAGTTCCTTCGATTTGGGCATACCCACCCGTACCGCATCGAATTTCGATCTGCTCCCCGGAGAAGGGCACAAAAATCCGAGTTCCATCTCGGCCAGTTGTCCAGCCGTAGCATGATACGGTCGTGATGGTTTCAATAATAGTGGCATTTGCCTCAATAAAATCCTGAAAGAACCGGGCAAGTTCGGCAGCATTGGATGAACCTACGGCTACACCAATATCACTCAGCATTTTTGTCTTTACAGCGTCGAAGAGCGTCGATGCATTGTAAACCTGTTTGCTGATTTCCCACTTCCTTGAGTGCAGTCCGAAATATACAAGCTGATATTGTTCTGGGGCATCTTGCCGCACCCCATCTATATCAACGTACCTCTTGAATGGGAATACTGGCACCGTCGTTACAAGCTTCTCTTTACGCCCTTTCGTGTTGTAGATGGCATAAAGTTTTGTAGTTTTGTCCTCCACAACAGTGTAGCCACTTGGCATTTTGAACGAAGTGAACGGAAATACTGGGATCAGATCGCTCACATATCGCAACCCTGTCTCATCGGATTGGCCGTCTTTGGCACTTTCATAGTCTTGCAACAAGCGGTTAATCTCAAACACTGACTTTTTAACGACCATGGACACACGCTGGAAGAAAGCTTCTCGTAGAACGGGAGGTAGATTTTTCGAGGTCTGAGAGAGGATCTCTAGAATATCTTCGTTCTCTAGATCTTGTGACCGGAGTGCATCGACAAACTTTATCGACGTATCGTAGGATCGACTGACGTTATCCATCCCCCCGACATTTACGCCCATCTGGGACGCATAGCTTTGGGCAGAACGAAATTCCTCAAAATTCATCAGACTTGCCTTCGTTTGATTCATAGTTTTCGTTCCTCCTTTGATACGGAAGTCTTGTTCACTCCCAGGAACGGAACCCCAGAAAAGCAAAATAGCGAGCCCCGAACGTAGGAGTGTACATAGGAACAAAGCACCAAGTACCCACCTGAATCAGGTAGAATACATACGGCTATTTCGTTCCTAGACACTACTTACATCCGGGGCTCGCCTTTATTTGACGAATCCCATATACATTAACATTAGATACCGATTCACAACCAGTTAGGATTGCGAATCTAATCACTATTATTCTACTACAATGGAGTAGCAGAGTCAACAGGTAGTTCCAAAATTTTTCTCTGTGTCCGCAGGGATGGAATCGGCAGGCTACTTGAAGGTGTAGTCAACCTGTTCTAGCGCTCTTCGTTCGGCACTCTCTCGCATCCACTGTTTGATTTCAGAGAGATCAAACCGGGGGGCACTGCCCAACAGGTAGTATGGCATCCCCTGTTTTCGCAACAGTTCGATATTTCTTCTTGATGTTTGCAACACTTGGCACAGCTCTTTAACAGTTAGCAACCGATCGCTAGTAGGAATAGACAAAATTCGACACCTCCTTGTCGAATCTACGCTTCCATTAAAACATGCCGAGGAATTAGGTGTCAATTATTTTCCTTTTCAAACTTTCATTTCCATTGTCTCTTCTTCGCATCTCTTCGTTGTCGATGAACCACTCGTTTAGATGCGTCAAACCCAGTTAAACTCAGTCTAACCGAGTAAAACCCGGTTCAACTAAGTCAAACCAAGTTAAACGCCCCGTACTGACGGATTCCTGTATGTATTGATAGGTTGGACGCTAGTATATACTTCGAGTCGGCATACTCCGGCCCTAACTTAGGTTCATGGCAGAATACAGGAACGAAAGTGGATTTGTTAGCCGACGTCAAAGCCACGCTACCCAAAGCGAAGACAGTGGATGCGAAGGTGACGTTTAAGCAAGGCGGGGCTGTAGTAGGAAGCAAGGACATCACCATTTCAGATGGCGAAACGATAAA
>JBHGXV010000017.1:0-48063 GCA_041920505.1 Paenibacillaceae bacterium | reverse complement strand
TATCCCGGTCTTGCGGGCAGGTTGCCTACGTGTTACTCACCCGTCCGCCGCTGGGGTCCGAAGACCCCCGCTCGACTTGCATGTATTAGGCACGCCGCCAGCGTTCGTCCTGAGCCAGGATCAAACTCTCCAATAAAGTTGAAAGAATTGATCAAGGTTCAAAAACATTGGCTTCTCATCACGCTTCGCTGTTCAGTTTTCAAAGAGCATCTTTTTTTGGCAACAACTCTTTTATTATATCATGTTGTCGTTTGTCGTGTCAATAACTTTTTTCACTTTGTTAACAGCGACTTTTTAATAATAGCATACGCTTTTCAATGAGTCAACATTTTTTTGCGTTTCGACTATGCTGATATTGGTTTGCCTCATTGACAGCTTTAGTATCGTAGCACAACTGCCTATCGTTGCGCAAGGGGAATTCTTGTAAAAAATAAAGTGTGGTGAAAGCACCACACCAAAGAGTAGCCGATTGCCCTGGGGTATCAAAGCCCTAGACCACATTCACAATGGAAAGGTGACGCGCCTCAGCCAGGTTAATAATCTTGCCGTTTGTCTCCACCAACGGCCGTGTCGGGTTATTCCGGTCGGTAAACACAATCTTGGCGATGGATCCATCGCTGAGTTCAACCACCATGCCGACAGCGAACTGGGTAATTCCGTTGACAAACGTATGGACAATCACCGGGTCCAGTTTACCGAAGCTGTCTTGAAGCAGTTGCTCCACCACCAGATACGGGGAAACGGCTTTTCGGTAGACCCGGTCTGAACACATCGCGTGATACACGTCAGCTACGGCGACGATTTTGCTGTACAGGTGAAGGCGGTTCCCCGGCAGTCCCAAAGGATAACCGGAGCCGTCTTCCCGCTCGTGATGCTGCAGCGCCGCCAACGCCACTCCTTCGTTCAGCCCTGGAGAAGCCTTAATCAACTGAAAACCGTACAGGGTGTGCTTTTTCATTTCCTCGAACTCTTCAGGCGTCAACTTGCCCGGCTTCCACAAGATCTTCGGGTCGATTTTGGTCTTGCCGATATCCATCAGGGTTCCGGCCAACGCGATCTGCATCCACTCTTTCTCCGGCAGTTTCATCCACTTGGCGATCACAAAGGAGAGCAAGCCAACCGCAATCGAATGTTCGTACGAGTAGTTGTCGATATTTTCCGCCTTGCGCAGGGCGGCCATAATGTTGGACTGTTGCTGAACGCTTTGCAACAGCGGCCCAATCGCCTGACGAACCTCCAGCACCGGAATGTTCTGCCCTCCCTGAACGCGCATCAACAACGTTTTGAACGAAGCGACAGCTTTGCGAAACATGCTTGCAAATTCGTTTTTTTCGGAAGCCTCATGCACGTCTTTTTTCCTGCCGGCCGTTTTGGACTCCTTGTCCAGCGGCTTCTCTTCCGAACGTTGTTCCGCTTTTTCCTGTCTGGCTGCTTCGTTATCTTCCACGACAACTTCTTTTATCTGGAACGCTTCCAGAAACTCCAGTTCTTTCTCGCCGATTGCCGTTCCTTTGGTAAACAGCAATCCACCCAGCGACGTATGAACATCCTCTGCCAGCCTCGCACCGATCTGTATATGCTTCGTTGCTACAATAGGCATGGCGCCCTCCCTGTTGAACACATATTTTTTCACTTTTTATACTACTCTTTTCCTAAAGGGGTGACAACCAAAAACAAAGACGGCAGCCTGAGGCTACCGTCCGGCGGCACGAAACTGTCCGATGCCTTATTCGTTCAAAGAAGTGTCCTCGTCTGTCGTGTCACGCTCTCCTTGTCCATCCTCATCCGCCGACTCCTCGTTTGCCGTGACCTTGGCTACGGAACCGACCTCTTCGTTTTCCTCCAGGCGGATGAGTTTCACTCCCTGGGTATAGCGTCCCATAATGGAGATACCCTTCACTTCCAGGCGAATAATGATACCTGTAACCGTAACGATCATCAGGTCTTCATTCGGCTGGACAACTTTCAATCCGACGACATGCCCGCTTCTCTCGGTCACGTTGTGGGTCTTGATCCCTTTGCCGCCCCTGCTCTGTACCCGGTATTCGGCAATCGGGGTGCGTTTTCCGTATCCTTTGGCCGTGACGATCAGCACCTCGGCGTCAGGCTTGACCACATCCATGTCAATCACGTCGTCGCCCTGGTCCAACGTAATCCCCTTGACACCTGTTGCCGTGCGGCCCATCGTACGGACGTCTGATTCGTGGAAGCGCACAGACATCCCCAGCTTGGTGCCCATGATGATTTCCTGTTCGCCATCTGTCAGCCGCACACCGATCAACTCGTCGTCCTCCCGCAGGTTGACGGCAAACAGACCGCCCTTGCGGATGTGTTCAAAAGCGGAGAGTTCCGTTTTCTTGACGATCCCTTTTTTCGTGGCGAAGAACAGAAAACTGTTTTTGGTGAAGTCTTTTACCGGGATGACGGCGCTTACCCGCTCGCCTTTCTCTATCTGGATCAGGTTGATGATGGGCGTTCCCTTCGCCGTACGGCTCAGATCGGGAATCTCGTACGCCTTCAGGCGGTACACTTTCCCCTTGTTGGTGAAAAACATCAGGTAATCATGGGAGTTGGTGATGTGCAGGTGTTCGACGAAGTCGTCGTCCCGTGTGCCGATGCCCTGCACGCCCCGGCCTCCCCGCTTCTGGCTGCGGTACGTGGAAACCGGGAGACGTTTGATGTAACCGCTGTGCGTCAACGTAATCACAACATCTTCTTCCGGAATCAGATCCGCTTCCTCGATGTTCTCTTCGTCAAACGTAATCACCGTGCGCCGCTCATCGGCGTATTTGGCTTTGATTTCGTTCAATTCTTCGCGGACAATCGCATAAATCTTGTTCTCATCGGCGAGAATAGCGCGATATTCGGCAATTTTGGCAAGCAACTCCTGATATTCGGTTTCGATTTTCTCCCGCTCCAGCCCGGTGAGCCGTTGCAGCCGCATGTCAAGAATCGCCTGCGCCTGCTCGTAGCTGAGCGAGAAACGGTTCATCAATCCGTCGCGCGCCTCGTCCGTCGTTTGCGAAGCGCGAATCAGGCTGATGATCTCGTCGATATGGTCAAGCGCAATCCGCAACCCTTCGAGGATGTGGGCGCGCGCCTCCGCCTGCTTCAGGTCGTACTCGGTCCGTCTGCGTATAATCTCGCGTTGGTGCTCCAAATAGTAATAAAGCAGGTCGCGCAGATTGAGCACGCGAGGACGGCCGTCGACCAAAGCCAGCATGTTCACCCCGAAGGTGCTCTGCAACTGGGTTTGCTTGAACAAATTGTTCAACACGACTTTTGGCACCACATCCCGGCGCAACTCGATCACGATCCGCATCCCTTTGCGGTCGGATTCGTCGCGCAGGTCAGTGATCCCGTCGATTTTCTTTTCGCGAACCAGTTCGGCGATTTTTTCCACCAGTCTAGCTTTGTTCACTTGGAACGGAATTTCCGTGACAATAATCCTCGGTTTCCCTTTGTCTTCCTCGATCAGCGTCTTGGCGCGCATGACGATCGAACCGCGTCCGGTCTCATACGCGCGGCGAATGCCGCTGTACCCGAGAATCTCGCCCGCCGTGGGGAAGTCCGGCCCTTTGATGATTTTCATCAACTCTTGGACGGTGATGTTCGGGTTGTCGATCATCGCCGTCACGCCGTCAATCACTTCACCCAGATTGTGCGGAGGAATGTTGGTAGCCATCCCAACGGCAATACCCGCAGAACCGTTTACCAACAGATTGGGGAAACGGGAGGGGAGTACGACCGGTTCCTCTTTGCGTCCGTCGTAGTTGGGCACAAAATTGACCGTCTCTTTGTCGATATCGCGAAGCAACTCAAGTGCAATCTTGGAAAGCCTGGATTCCGTATAACGCATGGCGGCTGCCGGGTCACCGTCGACCGAACCGAAGTTCCCCTGTCCTTCCACCAGCAGGTAGCGCATATTGAAATCCTGTGCCATACGCACCATGGTCTCGTAAATCGCCGAGTCTCCGTGCGGGTGATAATTGGCCATGACTTCCCCGACCACGTTGGCCGACTTGCGAAACGCCTTGTCCGGCGTCAGCCCCATGTCGTGCATCGCGTACAAAATCCGGCGATGAACCGGCTTGAGACCGTCGCGAACATCGGGCAGAGCGCGACTGACGATGACGCTCATCGCGTAGTCGATGAACGAGTCGCGCATCTCTTGGCTAATGTCTCTTTTCGGAAACCGAGTCGCTTCTTCAGCCATAAAAGATAGACCTCCAACTGGTTTTAACAAAACATAATTATACCACAGAGACCCCCGCCCGTCCAAAAAGCGGGCCGGCCCCTTTTTGCTTTTTCCTGCATGAATAACCCAGCCGCCCTTCCCGGAAGTCTCCCCTTCGGAGAACACCGGAGCAGTCGGCTGGGTTCCCTGCTTTCATCCCGATCAAGCGATTTTAGATGTCCAGGTTGCGGACGTTGCGGGCGTACTCCTCAATGAATTCCCGGCGGGGTTCCACCTCGTCGCCCATCAGGGTTTCAAATACCATGTCCGCCTCCATCGCGTCTTCAAGCGTGACTTGCAAAAGCGTGCGGACTTCGGGGTCCATCGTCGTCTCCCACAGTTGTTCGGCGTTCATCTCGCCCAATCCCTTGTAGCGCTGGACAGCCGGTTTCGGCGTCGGCTTCAGGGTGGCGAGGATCTCGTCCCGTTGCCGATCGTTGTAGGCGTAGTAGATGGACTTGCCCTGTTTGATGCTGTACAACGGCGGTTGCGCGATGTAGATGTAACCCGCTTCGATCAACGGCCGCATATAGCGGTAGAAGAATGTCAGCAACAACGTGCGAATATGCGAACCGTCGACGTCGGCGTCTGTCATGATGATGATTTTGTGGTAGCGAGCCTTGGAAATGTCGAAATCTTCGCCGATGCCCGTGCCCAACGCCGTAATGATCGCGCGGATCTCATTGTTAGCGAGAATTTTGTCCAACCGCGATTTCTCTACGTTCAGCACTTTACCGCGCAACGGAAGAATCGCCTGAAAATGCCGGTCGCGCCCCAGTTTGGCAGACCCGCCCGCAGAATCGCCCTCCACCACGAACAATTCGCTTTCCGACGCGTCTTTCGAGGAACAGTCTGCCAGTTTTCCCGGCAACGCGCTCACTTCCAGAGCGTTTTTGCGCCGTGTGAGTTCGCGCGCTTTTCGCGCCGCTTCCCGGGCACGGGCCGCCATCAGGGCCTTTTCCACGATTTTTTTGGCGACGTTCGGATTTTCCTCCATGAAGGAGGTAAACCGCTCTCCGAAAATCGATTCCGTAACGCTGCGCGCCTCCGAGTTGCCCAACTTGGTTTTGGTTTGCCCCTCGAATTGCGGTTCCGGTATTTTCACGGAAATAATCGCCGTAATCCCTTCACGCACATCGTCTCCGGAGAGGTTCGGGTCTTTTTCCTTCAGGTAGTTGAATTTCCGGCTGTAATCGTTGATCACGCGGGTCAGCGCCGTCTTGAAGCCCGCTTCGTGGGTGCCGCCCTCGTGGGTGTTGATGTTGTTGGCAAACGAATAAATGTTGCTCACATAGCTGTCGTTGTACTGCAAGGCCACCTCGACGTGCAACCCGTCGCGTTCACCTTCGCAGTAGATCACTTCTTCGTGGAGCGTTTCCCGGTTTTTGTTCAGGAACTCGACAAACTGGACGATTCCGCCCTCGTAGTAAAATTCCTCGCTTCGCTCCTGACCCGGCCGCTCGTCGTGAAGGGTGATGCGCAGTCCCTTGTTGAGAAACGCCAGCTCGCGAATGCGCTTTTGCAGCACTTCGTATTCAAAAACGGTTGTCTCCGTAAAGATCGCCGGATCCGGCTTAAACGTCACTTTGGTTCCGGTCTCGTCGGTTTCGCCGATCACCGCCAAGTCCGCGTCGGGCACCCCGAGAGTAAACCGCATGTAGTGAATCTTGCCGTTTTGCCGGACTTCCACTTCCAGCCATTCGGAGAGGGCGTTGACCACCGAGCTGCCGACACCGTGCAGACCGCCGGATACCTTGTACCCGCCGCCGCCGAACTTTCCGCCGGCGTGCAGCACCGTCAGGACCGTTTCCACTGTCGATTTGCCCGTCTTTTCGTGAATGCCGGTGGGAATGCCCCGTCCGTTGTCGATAACCGTAACCGAGTTGTCAGGGTGAATATAGACATGGATTGTATCGCAATATCCAGCCAGCGCTTCGTCAATCGAGTTGTCCACGATCTCCCAGACCAGATGGTGCAACCCGCGGCTGCTGGTGGAGCCAATGTACATCCCCGGACGTTTGCGCACCGCTTCCAGCCCTTCGAGAACCTGTATCTGACTGGCATCATACGTCTCTTTAGTCGTAACCTGTTCCACTACTCTGTCAACTCCTCTACATCAGCTTGAACAGACGGAAAATGCTCCAGGCTGTTCAGAAACTGCGCGCGCCTCTTCAATGTCAGGGATGAGATGGGGGAACAATAGATCCCTTCTTTGGTGATAACGTACGATTTCGTTTCTTCCATGCTGCTTTCGACGAGATACTTGGGCTTGCGTTCATCCTCGATGAACTTTTTCGTAATCTTGCTGGTTTTCACGGTCTGATGATCGAGGATGGAAATCACATCCTTGGTGCTCACCACAGTATCTCCACCGATATGGATAAACATGCCGCATCACCCTAGCTTTCCGCGGAAATTTTCCCTTCCCGTACATAAAAACGCGCAGCCTGTTGCAATACTTGATGTTTTAAGCCTTCCACACCTGTGGTGCTGACAAACGTCTGCACTTTATCCTGAATCGTTTCCAGCAGCAGTGTCTGTCGATGTTCATCCAGTTCGGACAACACATCATCAAGCAAAAGAACGGGGTATTCCCCGACTTCCTCCTTGATCAATTCAATCTCCGCCAGCTTCAGCGACAACGCGCTCGTCCGCTGCTGCCCCTGGGAGCCATAGGTCTGTACGTCCATACCGTTGATGCGGATGGAAAAATCGTCGCGATGCGGGCCAATCAAGGTGCTGCCGCGCAGTTTTTCCCGCTCGAACAACTCCTCCAGGGAGGCCATCATCGCCTCAAAACCGGCGGCCGCATCCATCATGTCGGTCACCGGCGTCGTGTTTTCGTAATGCAAAGAAAGCGTTTCTTTGCCGTCGGTGATGCCGGCGTGAATCTCCCTGGCCCAGGATTCCAGCTTGCGGATAAACTCAAAACGCTTCTTCAACAATTTTACCGTTAAATCGGCCAATTGGGTATTCCAAATTGGGAGCATCTCCAATGACGAGCTTTTTTTGGCCGCCAGATCCTTGAGCAATTGATTGCGCTGGGCGACGACTTTGTTGTAGTTGCTCAGGTGGTACAAATAGGTCGGAGAGACCTGTCCGATCTCCATGTCGAGAAACCGTCTCCGGCCGGCCGGAACCCCTTTGACGATCGCCAGGTCTTCCGGAGCGAACATCACGACATTCAAAGCGCCGATATATTCGCTTAATTTGCGCTGCTCCAAACCGTTGATTTTCGCCTTTTTCCCCTTGGACGTCAACTGGATCTCCAAACGAACAGATCCGTAGCGGCGTTTTACCTCGCTACGGATGGTGGCGTAATCGGCGTCCCACAAGATCAGTTCCCTGTCGCGCGCGGTCCGGTGTGACTTGGCCAGCGCCAGCACGTAAATCGATTCCAGCACATTGGTTTTCCCCTGCGCGTTGTTGCCGACAAACAGATTGATCGGTTCGTCAAAGGTAAGCGACAAACCGGCGTAATTGCGAAACTGGGTCAGCGTTAACTCCTGGATAAACAAAGGGCCGTCGCCTGCCTCTCAGTGCCGGGTGACTGTGTACGATCCGTACCCTTTGACTTCCACCACGTCACCGGCGTACAGTTTTCGTCCCCGGCGGTTCTCCGGTTCGCCGTTCACCATGATCGGCACCTCGGCCAGGAACGCCTTGGCCATCCCGCCGGTGTCAATCACGCCAGCCAGCTTGAGAAATTGCCCGAGGGCGATGTATTCTGTCCCAATCGTCACCTGTTGCATCAGCTTACATCCCCTTTCGAGACGAATTAATAGGTGCGGACCGGCAAAATCAGATGGAGGATCCAGTCGTGTTCGGTCGGCTTCAGCACAAACGGACTCATCGCCCCGGTGAAGCTGGCGCGTACTTCCGTGCTGTCGACCGAACGAAGTGCCTCAATCATATATTTTGCGTTAAACGAAATTTTCAATTCTTCGCCTGCGGACGACACCGGACGGACGATTTCGATGACTTTCCCGATCTCCGGCGCATTGGACGAGATTTCGATCGTTCCGTCAGACAGCGTCACCAGCCGCACCACGTTGGATTTGCCTTCCCGGCTCAACAGCGAAGCCCGCTCAATCGACTGCAGCAGGTCTTTGGTGTTGAAAACCAGTTCGGTCTTGCTGCCTTGCGGGATAATTCGGGACGTGTCGGGATAAGTGCCTTCGAGCAGGCGGGAGTAGAACAAAATGTGTTCCGCTTTCACCAGAATCTTGTTTTCAGCGACGACGATGTCGACCAATGCTTGCGTGTCGTCCAGGATTTTCATCAATTCGTTGCAGCTTTTTCCAGGAACGACAATGTTGTGGAAATGCAAGCTGTCACTGCACTCCACGGTTGCCGTCCGGCTGGCCAGACGATGGCTGTCGGTGGAGACGAACTTGAGCTGTCCGTTCTCTAGCGACCACATGATCCCGGTCAAAATCGGACGGGTTTCCGAGGTGGAGACGGCGAACACCGTCTGGCGAATCATCGTCTTCAACAGGTCGCTCGGGATGCTGAAGACCTTTTCTTCCTCCAGTTGCATCAATTGCGGAAACTCGTCGGCGTTCATCCCGTTAATCGTAAACTCCGATTGTCCGGAGCGAATCAGTGTACTTAACCGGTTATCCACCTGGATTTCGATCTCGTTGCCGGGTAACTTGCGGACGATCTCGTTGAAAATCCGCGCGGTCAACACCACGCTTCCCGGCTGATGCACGGTCACTCCCCACTCCCCCGCTTCTTCCGTGGGAATATGTACTTCGATGGAGATGTCGGAATCACTGGCCGTGAGCGTTACGCCTTCCTGATCCGCTTTCAGCTTGATCCCGGTCAGAATCGGAATGGTGGTCTTCGTGGAAACGGCTTTCATGACGTGAGAAACCGCGGCAGACAGTTTTTCGCGGTGAACGGTAATAAGCATGTCGCATTCCCTCCAGTTAATGGGATAGGCATATTCCTCGAATGGGCAGCATAGACTGGTAGATTTAGAGCTTAGAATAGATCTATTGATTAATCTTTTGAAATGCCAGTAGTAATAGGGCGTGTTGATTTGTGGATATCCTTGTGCGGCGGATAAAAGAGAGCCTATACACATGTGGATAAAGTGTGTATAGGCTTTTTTTGTTGCCCACAAGGCTAATTGCCGTTTTTCAATTTCTCGATCAGTGCCTGGATCGTTGCCTGTAATTGCGGGTCGGTCAGCAACGATTTGGAGATTTTCTCATGGGCATGGATGACCGTTGTGTGATCGCGTCCGCCAAATTCGTCCCCGATTTTCGGCAGTGACGCGTCCGTCAACTCCCGAGAGAGATACATCGCGATCTGACGGGGAAACGCAACGGATTTGGTCCGTTTTTTCGCTTTAAAATCTTCCAGTTTGAGATTAAACGACTCACCGACGGCGCGCTGGATGTCCGCGATGGTAATGACGCGCGGTTTGGATGACGGAATGATGTCTTTGAGTGCTTCAGCGGCCAGACTGGCATCGATGTCTCGATTGATCAGGGAAGAGTAAGCGACGACGCGAATCAGCGCCCCCTCAAGCTCGCGGATGTTGCTGTCAATCTGGTTGGCGATGTAGACCATCACTTCGTTGGGGATGTCCAGATTTTCCGCTTTCGCCTTTTTGCGCAAAATCGCGATCCGCGTCTCCAGATCCGGCGGCTGAATGTCCGTGATCAGGCCCCATTCAAACCGGGAACGCAAACGGTCTTCCAGTGTCGGAATCTCTTTGGGAGGCCGGTCGGAGGAGATGACGATTTGTTTGCTTTCTTCATGCAAAGCGTTGAATGTATGGAAAAACTCTTCCTGAGTCTGTTCTTTTCCCGCCAGGAACTGAATGTCGTCGATCAGCAGCACATCGACGCTCCGGTATTTGTTGCGGAAGTCTACGGTCTTGTTGTCGCGAATCGAATTGATGAATTCGTTGGTGAACTTTTCCGAAGAAAGGTAGACCACTTTGGCGGAGGGATTGTGCTGGATCACGTAGTGACCGATCGCATGCATCAAGTGGGTCTTCCCCAGGCCGACTCCGCCGTAGATGAACAAAGGGTTGTACGCTTTGGCCGGCGCTTCGGCCACGGCGAGTGACGCTGCGTGCGCAAACCGGTTCCCTGAACCAATGACAAAGGTGTCAAACGTGTATTTCGGGTTCAGGATGCTGGGCGGCTGTTCGTCAGACGCTGGGGAAGGAACCGGTGTCTTCACGCGCGGTGCCGGTACCTCCTCGTGAACGCCCATCTCGGGATTCTGGGGGACGACAAATTTTACTTTCATATTTACGCCCGTTGTTTCATACAGTGTATCGATGATCAGGGGCGAGTAGCGCGTCTCCAGCCAATCGCGGGCAAATTCGTTAGGAGCGGCAACGATCAGCGCGTCCTCCTCCAACGCCGTAGCCTTGGTTGCTTTTAACCACGTGTCAAAACTCGGCTTGCTCAAGGTTTTTTCAATTTTTGCCAGGACTTGTCGCCAAAGTTCGCTGACTGCTGCGTCCACCAAAGGCCCCCCTTTCGGACAATCTGCAAATCACGATGTGTTTTTTGTCTTTCTGTATTTTTTGCATACATAAAAGGTTAGAATAGCGGAAGAATGGTGCACATGGCTTGTGGATAAAATCGCAACTGGATGAGAGAATGGTTCCGGGAAAAGAGAAAAAAAGAAGACGGTTATCCGCAGCGTTGTGAATGTGTTCATTCACAAACCGCAGGATCTGTCCACAAAATTGTCCACAAGCTGTGGAAAAACATAGGCGCTCGCCGAATTATTCACGGTTCAAAACACAAACATAATACCAAATAAAATCAGCGTTATCAATGATTTTTTACCACTTATCCACAAACACAACACCTTGTGGTTTGCGGTAATTCACACCCCTATATTTTGTGCATAACTTGTCGATACAGTTGTAGATAACAAATTTTGTGGACAAGCAAAATATCCACACGTCCGGGAAATAAAAAGTTGGGGATAATTGATTGATAGAACCAGAGAGGGCTGCGCGGCGCCTCTCTTGACTTTTTCGTGTAATCTTCTTATAATGCGAAAGAATGCCTTTTGAGGAAAGCCTTTTGAGGACGGAGGTGTAGATATGAAACCTACTTTCAACCCGAATAACCGAAAACGCAAAAAGGACCATGGGTTCCGCAAACGTATGAGCACCAAAAATGGCCGTAAGGTCTTGGCGGCCCGCCGTCGTAAAGGTAGAAAGGTGCTTTCCGCTTAGGCCACCGTTTGAAGTGGCCTTTTTTTTCTATAATTTGTAGAACGTTGTAGGAAAAAAGCGGGCGAATCCGGGTTATACTAAGTAGATGCTGGTTGTTTTTTCTACTATAATTGTTGTTGGTAGGGGTTGTTCGCCTTGCATCACTCGCACCGGTTGAAAAAAAATGAGGAGTTTCAGGTGGTTTTTCAACATGGAAAATCCTCAGCCAACCGACAATTCATTGTGTACAAGTTGCCGAAAGAGGGTCAGCGCTCGTTTCGGGTGGGGATATCCGTCAGCAAAAAAATCGGCAACGCCGTGACGCGCAACCGCGTGAAACGGCTGATTCGCGAGGCGGTGGCCAGTCTGGAGGATGCGATCCAAGCGGAACTTGACCTTGTCGTGATCGCTCGGCAGGGGACGGAAGAGATGTCGTTTGAGTCGCTGCGCAGTTCACTGGTTCATGTCATGAAACGCGCGAACGCATTGAAACAATCAGAGGCACATAGCCCAAAATGAGGATGAAGCGATGGCGAAACTGTTGGTGTTGTTGATTCGAGGGTACCAATTGTTTATCTCTCCGCTCAAACCGCCGTCTTGCCGGTTTGCGCCGACGTGTTCGCACTATGCGTTGGAGTCGGTTCGCCGCTTCGGTGCCTGGCGGGGAGGGTGGTTGGCGCTTCGCCGCATCGCCAAATGCCATCCGTTTCATCCCGGCGGGTTCGACCCAGTTCCCGAGCAGGACAAATGATTCGTACATGAAAAAAGGAGGAACATCCCTTTGAAAGGTCGAGTTCTTACCATCGTCCTGCTAGGCCTGATGCTGACATTGGTCCTGGCAGGTTGCAGCGGTAACGTGAACAATCCTCCTCCGATCGGGCCTGATGCGACCGGTATCTGGGACAAGTATTTTGTCTGGCCGCTGTCCTGGCTGATCAAGGAGTCTTCCGCTTTTCTTGCAGGAAGTTACGGTCTGGGGATCCTGGTGGCGACGATTATTATTCGCCTGATCACCTTGCCGTTGATGATTAAGCAGATTCGCAGCTCGAAGAAGATGCAGGAATTGCAGCCGGAGCTGCAAAAAATTCGCGATAAGCACAAAAACGACCCGCAAAAGGCGCAGCAGGAGACGCTGGTGCTGTTCCAGAAGCACAATGTGAATCCGCTCTCCGGTTGTCTGCCGCTTTTGGTGCAGATGCCGATTCTGATTGCGTTTTACCATGCGATTAGCCGGACGCGGGAGATCAGGGAGCATAATTTCCTGTGGATGTCGTTGGGCAGTCCGGACCCGTATTACATCTTGCCGATTTTGGCCGCAGTTACTACCTATCTGCAGCAGAAAATGATGGGGGCGGCGGCGCAAAACAATCCGCAGATGCAGATGATGACGGTCATGATGCCGCTGATGATCCTGGCGATTGCCGTTACCTTGCCGTCGGCGCTCTCGCTCTACTGGGTGTACGGCAACCTGTTTACGATTATCCAAACCTATTTCCTGTATCGCGACAAAGACGCACAGTTACGTCCTAAGGAGGGAACCGCCAAGTGAAAAAGGTGGTGGCCACGGCAAAAACAATTGACGATGCTGTCGAAAAAGCCTTGAAGGAACTGAACGTGTCCCGCGACCGGGTGTCGGTTCGCATCCTGGAGGAGCCGAGCAAAGGACTGTTCGGTCTGATCGGATCGAGAGAGGCGAAAGTGGAGGTCGAGTTCGTGTATGATCCGATTGACGAGGGACGCCGTTTTCTCGCTGACGTCTTGACCAAGATGAAGGTGGAGGCGACCATTGAGACGCGTCCGCAAGAGGAAGGGTATTTGTTTGACATCGTCGGCAAAAACCTCGGATTGATTATCGGACGACGCGGACAAACCCTCGACGCTCTGCAGTATCTCGTCAACGTGGTGGCCAACCGGCATGCGACGAAACATGTGCGGATTACGCTGGATGCGGAGAATTACCGTTTGCGGCGCAAGGAGACGCTGGAGCAGTTGGCGGAGCGCATCGCCAAAAAGGCGGCGCAAACCAAGCGGAACGTTCGCCTGGAGCCCATGACTGCGGCCGAGCGGAAGGTGATTCACTCCTTTTTGCAAAAACGGCCGGACGTCGTCACCTTCAGCGAAGGAGAAGAGCCGCATCGCTATATCGTCGTGGCACCGAAAGAAGCCTGATCAGGGCTTCTTTTTTTGTCCCTTTTTTGTGGATAGGCACCGGGACGTTTTGACCGGGAAGAATCGGCCCATACTGTGGATAATGGTGTGAAAAAGCAACCGCGTAACGCTGGTTGCTTTTCTGTTATGGGAGCATCTTGTTCCCTTGTTCGTTGTGGATAGCGTGTGTTATGCTAACCTTTTAGAGACGTCGGCGTGTATGACTGATTCAGAGGTTCGAGGTGAAAACCCAGTGAAAATGGATACCATTGCCGCCATTGCCACGCCAATGGGCGAGGGCGGGATTGCGATCATCCGGGTGAGCGGTCCGGAAGCGATTGCGGTTGTGGACAAGATATTCCGGGGAAAACAACAGTTATCCACTGTGGATACACATACGATACATTACGGCATGCTGATTGACCCGCAGACGGGGGAACGGGTGGAAGAGGTGCTGGTGTCCGTCATGCGCGCGCCGCGGACGTTTACCCGCGAGGACGTGGTGGAGGTCAACTGCCACGGCGGGATTGTCTCGGTTCAACGGGTGTTGGATCTGATTTTGGACAACGGCGCCCGATTGGCGGAACCGGGGGAATTCACCAAGCGGGCGTTTCTCAACGGGCGGATCGACCTGTCCCAGGCTGAGGCGGTGATCGATCTGATTCGGGCAAAGACGGACCGGGCGATGAAAGTGGCGCTTGCGCAGGTGGAAGGGAAGCTTTCCAAACAGGTCCGCGCCCTGCGGCAAAACCTGATCGAGGCGATGGCCCACATCGAAGTGACGCTGGATTATCCCGAGCACGACGTGGAGGAAGTGACACAACACTTCCTGTTGAGCAAGTGCCAGGAGGTTAAGGCAAAAATCGGCCGCATGCTGGAAACGGCCAAACAAGGGAAGATTCTGCGCGAAGGGTTGTCGACGGCGATCGTGGGCAGACCCAATGTGGGGAAATCGTCATTGTTAAACAGCCTGGTACAGGAAGAGAAAGCGATTGTGACCGACGTGGCGGGGACGACGCGCGACGTGATCGAAGAGTATGTAAACGTGCGTGGAGTGCCGTTGCGCCTGATCGATACGGCGGGGATCCGGGAGACCGAAGACGTCGTCGAAAAGATCGGAGTGGAGAAGTCGCGGCAAATCTTGCAGCAAGCCGACCTGATCTTGTTGGTGGTGAATTACAACCAGCCGCTGTCCGACGAAGATCGGGCCATTTTTGAAGCGGTCAGGGGGATGCGGGTGATCGTGATCGTCAACAAAACCGATCTCCCCCGACAGCTCGACCTGGATGAGTTGAAGCGTCATTTTCCCGACCAGCCGATGATTCTGACCTCGGTAAAAGAAGAGACGGGCATCGACCAGTTGGAAGAGGCGATCGCCAGCATCTTTTTCAATGGGCGCGTCCAGCAGGAAGACCTGACGTATGTGAGCAACGCCCGTCATATCGCGCTGTTGCGTCAGGCGGAGCAGGCGATCGATGACGCGATTGCCGGTATCCGGGATCAGATGCCGATTGATATGGTGCAAATCGATATTAAAAAAGCCTGGGAGCTGCTCGGCGAAGTGATCGGCGAGAGCGTGGGCGAAGACTTGATTGATCAGATTTTCTCCCAGTTTTGTCTGGGAAAATAGGAGGGAGAACGATGGAGCGAACGTATGATGCCGGTTCGTTTGACGTGATCGTGATCGGAGCTGGTCACGCCGGCTGTGAAGCGGCGCTTGCTGCGGCGCGCATGGGCTGCAGCACGTTGCTGTTGACGATAAATCTGGACGCTGTGGCGTACATGCCGTGCAATCCGTCCGTCGGGGGCCCGGCCAAAGGGCATGTGGTGCGGGAGATTGACGCGCTCGGCGGCGAGATGGGGAAAAATACGGATAAAACCCACATTCAGATGCGCATGTTGAATACGGGCAAAGGTCCGGCCGTGCATGCGCTGCGGGCGCAAGCCGACAAGATCGCCTATCAGCAGCAGATGAAACATACGATTGAAACCACCCCCAACTTGATTTTGCGTCAGGCGATGGCGGAAGAGCTGATCGTCAACAACGGCGTCTGCGAAGGGGTGATTACCCAGACAGGGGCGCGCTACCGGGCAAAAGCGGTTGTGCTTACGACCGGCACCTATCTGCGCGGGAAGATCATCATCGGCGATCTTCAGTACGAGAGCGGTCCGAACAATATGCGGCCGTCGATTCGTCTGGCCCACAACTTAAAGGAACTGGGCTTCGAGATGGTCCGCTTCAAGACCGGGACGCCGCCGCGCGTGCACAAGAGCACGATTGACTTCAGCAAAATGGAGATTCAGCCCGGCGATCCGGTGCCTCGGGCGTTTTCCTACGAGACGACCGAGTTTATCATGGATCAGTTGCCGTGCTGGTTGACGTACACTTCTACGGAAACGCACGAGATCATCAACAATAACTTGCATCGGGCGCCGATGTACTCTGGCATGATCGAGGGGACGGGTCCGCGTTACTGTCCGTCGATCGAAGACAAGGTGGTCCGGTTCAGCGACAAGCCGCGCCATCAGATTTTCCTTGAGCCGGAAGGGCGGCATACGGAAGAGATGTATGTACAAGGGCTGTCCACCAGCTTGCCGGAAGACGTGCAGCTCTCCATGCTGCGCACCATGGCCGGCATGGAACAGGTCAAGATGATGCGGCCCGGATACGCGATCGAATACGACGCGATTGTCCCGACCCAACTGTGGCCGTCGCTGGAGACAAAATTGGTGGAAGGATTGTTCACCGCCGGGCAGATCAACGGTACGTCCGGTTACGAGGAAGCGGCCGGCCAAGGGCTGATGGCGGGGATTAACGCGGCGAGAAAGGTGCAGGGCAAACCGCCTGTCATTCTGGGCCGCGAACAGGCTTACATCGGCGTGCTGATCGATGATCTGGTCACCAAGGGAACGAATGAACCGTACCGGCTGCTTACATCCAGAGCGGAATACCGGCTGTTGCTGCGCCATGACAATGCCGATTTGCGCTTGACCGACATCGGTTACGAAATCGGGCTGATCAGTGAAGATCGTTACAAACGCTTCTGCAAGAAACGGGAATTGATCGAACAGGAGAAGGAGCGTCTGCTCAACACCCGCGTTCGCCCGGACAACGAACAGGTACAGGCTGTGCTTCGCGCAGTCGGTTCCCCGGAGTTGACCGAAGTGCTGGAATTGGCCCAACTGTTGCGGCGGCCGCAACTCACCTACGCGCACATCGCCCAGATGGTTCCGGCTCCCTGCGAGATACCGGATGAGGTAGCCGAACAGGTGGAAATCCAGATCAAGTATGACGGCTACATCCGCAAGTCGCTCCAGCAGGTGGAACGGATGAAAAAGGTGGAAGAGAAGCGGATTCCGGCCGACATCGACTACTCCCGCATCACCGGCATGTCCAAGGAAGCGCGAGAGAAGCTGGATAAAATCCGTCCGCTCAACATCGGGCAAGCATCCCGCATCTCGGGCGTCAATCCGGCTGACATCTCTGTCCTGATGGTTTACCTTGAACAGTATAACCGGGTGCATGCGGGTGAATAGGGAGGCGCGCATGGAAAAAAACCAGTTTGTTTCGCTGCTGGCGGAACACGGCATCCAACTGACCGACGAACAGTTGCAACAGTTTGACCGTTACTTTCGGCTGTTGGTCGAATGGAACGAGAAAATGAACCTGACCGCGATCACGGCAGAGCCCGAGGTGTACGTCAAGCATTTCTACGACTCGCTCTCCGCCGCGTTTTTCTTTCCCATTGAGAGCGTGACCACGCTGGCCGATGTGGGAGCGGGGGCGGGATTTCCCAGTGTGCCGCTGAAAATCTGTTTTCCTCACCTGCGGGTAACGATCATCGACTCTTTGCAAAAGCGGATTTCTTTTTTGCAGCATCTAACGAAGGAACTCGGCTTGGAAGGTGTGACGGCGGTACACGGACGCGCCGAAGAAACGGGACAGGATCCGTCGCTTCGGGAACGGTTTGACCTGGTGACCGCCCGGGCGGTTGCCCGTTTAAACGTCCTCGTGGAATACTGTCTGCCGCTTGCCCGCGTTGGCGGGACGTTCCTTGCCATGAAAGGCAGCGACATTTCGCCGGAGTTGAACGAAGCGAAGAAAGCGATCAAGACGCTGGGCGGAAAAACGCGAAAAGTGGAGACATTTGCTTTGCCGGCCGATGCCGGCGAGCGGAACATTGTGCTGATCGACAAGTTGGAACCGACGCCCAAAGCGTATCCCCGCAAAGCGGGTATTCCAGCGAAGAAGCCATTGATGTGAACGGATGGGCCATAGCGAGTGCTGTGGCTCTTTTCACAGCTTGTTTTCGGTTTGCGGGTGCTATTTTGGCAGGAATGTTTTTTCACCGGTACATCCGGTATATTGTATTCATACACAAAGTTCCATAAAATACAAAAACGAAGACGAGAGGGGGAAGTGACATGTCGGTTCATTCAACCTTGCTGCCGCCGGAATTGCCGATCATCCTGCTGCGGCTGGTTCTCGCCTTTGTGGCGGGGGCGATCATGGGGCTGGAACGCGAGTGGTATTCCCGCGATGTGCATCGGCAAAAGGCTGCCGGTTTTCGCACCTACAGTCTGGTCTGCTTCGGGTCGTGTCTGTTCGGTCTGGCATCGATTTACGGCTTTTCCACCACGGGAGTGAACAATGACCCGGGACGGGTGGCGGCTCAAGTAGTGACGGGCATGGGTTTCCTTGGGGCCGGTGCGATCCTCAAATTCAACGGAGAGGTAAAAGGATTGACCACTGCTGCCGGGATGTGGGTGGCATCCGCCATCGGGCTGATGTTCAGTGCGGGGATGTACATTGCGGCGATCGTCGCGGCACTTCTTGCGTATCTGACGCTTGATTTTCACCGTCTGTTCCCCCGGCTGTTTAATTACGAGGAGGATAACGACGAGATCGCATCGGCCAAAGAAAAACAATCTTCTTCCCCAACTGACGGTTAGGATGTTTCACGTGAAACGCGCCGGGTTACACATTTGAGGACAGGGGAATGTGCAGCGGCTTTCACGCCGGGGAGTTCGATTTTACGATCGTACTCCTTTCGCGGAAAGCTTTTTGCGCGTACACGTTTTTTGTCCAAAGAAAGCCCTTGGTACGCATGAGTAGCAGGGCAAGGGACGGACAAAAACAGGAGTGAGTGGCAAGAGGACTGCGCTGCGCGGTACGACCGATCCCCTCTGTTGGAGACAGTATATCGCCGGTAAAACGCTCCTTAGCAGATTGGGTTACAGGAGCTTAAATCATTGGATGGCAAGCAGGATTTGGCGGTGAAATGAAGAATTATTTGTCCAGTGGAACGTTGAGAAGTGGGGGATCACGGTATGACAGTAAAGGATCAGTTTTCGCGGTTGTTCGGTTTTTCGGACAAAACGGAGAACGAAGAAATACGTCAAATCCCTGTTGATGAGATTGTCCCCAATCCCTATCAGCCTCGTACTGTGTTTGATGATGAGAAGATTGAAGAATTGTGCCAGACGATTCGGACTCATGGCTTGATTCAGCCGATTGTGGTTCGCGTCCGGAATAATCGATATGAATTGATCGCGGGAGAGCGCAGATTGCGGGCTTCAAAAAAGCTGGGGATGGAGCGGATTCCGGCTATCGTCAAGGAATTCAACGATACGCAGACCGCTTCGATCGCCTTGATCGAAAACTTGCAGCGCGAAGGATTGACCGCGATCGAGGAAGCGATGGCGTATCAGAAGTTGATTGACTTGCACAACCTGACTCAGGAGAGTCTGGCGCAGCGCTTGGGAAAAGGGCAGTCTACGATCGCAAACAAACTGAGACTGTTACATCTGCCGCAACCGATCCAGGACGCCTTATTGGCTCGCAAGGTGACAGAGCGGCACGCCCGCGCATTGATTCCGCTCAAAGATCCCGAGTTGCAGTTGCGCACACTGCAAGAGATTTTGGAGCGGGATTGGAATGTCAAGCAGACGGAAAACCGCGTGAAGCAATTGTTGGATGCGATGCATAATCCCCCTGCGGAAAAAGAGAAGAAACCAAAGTGGAAAGCCTTTTCGCGCGATACCCGGATCGCGATCAATACGGTGCGTCAATCGATTGACATGGTGCTGAAAACCGGATTGCCGGTGGAAACTGCGGAAGAGGAACACGAGGAGTTTTATCAATTTACCATTCGCATTCCGAAAAAGCGGGCATAACCGAACATCGGATTTTTCTTTGCATCAAACTGTGGCGATACCGAACGAAGTTCGCGAAAATAGCTGTCATCACACCAGCGGCGACATGTGCCGCCTTTCTTTTTCTGATAGATTCCGTTTATTGGCAGCAGGTTTGTTAGCTTGTAGTTCTATTTTTTTACAAACCATTGCGGTACAATAGGATTGCATGCGGCCGGAAATGGTTTGGTTAGATTGAACAAATGAGGTGGAGAAGTTGGGGAAAGTAATTGCAGTAGCCAATCAGAAAGGTGGCGTAGGGAAAACCACTACGGCTGTCAACCTGAGCGCGTGCCTTGCTTCTCTGGGAAAAAAAGTTTTGTTGGTCGATATTGATCCGCAAGGCAACGCGACGAGCGGGATTGGTGTCAATAAAGCAGACGTCCGGTATTGTATCTACGACGTGCTGATCAACGACATCAACCCGGCTGACACGACGTTGCCCACAGAGATTGATGGCCTGCAAATCATACCGGCTACCATTCAGTTGGCCGGAGCCGAGATCGAACTGGTTCCGACCATTTCCAGGGAAGTGCGGCTGAAGAAAGCGTTGGAAGTAATCAAAGACAAGTACGACTATATTCTTATCGATTGTCCGCCGTCTTTGGGGATTCTCACCGTCAACTCCCTTACCGCCGCCGATTCGGTTTTGATTCCGATCCAGTGCGAGTATTACGCGCTGGAAGGGTTGAGCCAGTTGCTCAACACCATTCGCCTTGTGCAAAAACACCTGAATTCGCACCTTACCATAGAAGGGGTTCTCTTGACGATGCTGGATGCCCGAACCAATCTCGGCATCCAGGTGATCGAAGAGGTGAAGAAGTATTTTCAAGACAAAGTGTATCGCACCATCATTCCGCGTAACGTTCGCTTGAGTGAAGCGCCGTCCCATGGACAAGCCATTATCAGCTACGATCCGCGATCCAGAGGGGCGGAAGTGTACACGGACCTGGCGAAGGAAGTGGTCGGGATATGAGCAAGCGCCTGGGAAAGGGACTGAGTGCCCTGATTACATCCAACCTGGTGGATGAGTCGGAACAAGTCACGGAAGTAGCCATACAGGAAATCCGGCCCAATCCGTACCAACCGCGTAAGGAGTTTGATTCGGCCGCACTGAAGGAGCTGGCCGATTCCGTCAAGGTGCACGGGATTATCCAGCCGTTGATCGTGCGCAAAAGCATCAAGGGGTTTGAGTTGGTGGCAGGCGAACGGCGGTTGCGGGCGGCAAAAGAGGCCGGCCTGTCCAAAGTGCCGGTGGTGGTCAAGAGTTATACCGATCAGCAGTTGATGGAAATCGCTTTGATTGAAAATCTCCAGCGGGAGAACCTCAATCCGATGGAGGAGGCGGAAGCGTATCAGAAGCTGATCGAACATTGCTCGTTTACGCAGGAAGAACTGGCGCAAAAGATCGGGAAAAGCAGACCGCACGTCGCCAATATGCTTCGGCTGTTACAACTGCCTGAGAAGATCAGAATCATGGTTTCCTCGTCGGCTTTGTCCATGGGTCACGCCAGGGCGTTGTTGCCGGTGGAAAACGAAAAATTGCAATGGCAGTTGGCCAATGACGTCGTCAAAAAAGATTTGAGTGTGCGTCAACTTGAGGAAATGGTGAAGCAACTGCACGTTTCACGTGAAACAAAAGGGAAGAAGGTCAAAAAAGAAGCGGAAATCGTGCAGATGGAGGAACGGTTGCGCAGCCGTTTCGGAACAGCCGTCCAGATCAAAAAGGGAAGCAAAAAAGGCAAAATCGAGATTGAATTCTATTCGAACGAAGATTTGCAACGCTTGCTGGAATTGTTGGACGTGTGAACAAATCGATGCAGAGTGTGGAGGTACGACGATGCGTGTCATTTACTTGGATAATGCGGCATCCACATGGCCAAAACCTCCGGGCGTCAAAGAGGCGATGATGGAGGTTCTTGACGAGTTTGCGGCAAATCCGGGGCGCGGCGGACACCAATTGGCCATGAAGGCCAGCAAAGTGCTGTTTCGCACGCGGGTGCAGGTATCGCGGTTGTTTGGGATTCAAAACCCGAATGACCTCTTTTTTTACCTGAATGCGACCCAGGCGCTGAACCAGGCAATCAAGGGGTTGCTGCAACCCGGCGATCATGTGGTGACCTCCTCGATTGAACACAACTCGGTCAGACGCCCGCTGGAATTCCTTCGGCGCACCAAGGGGATTGAGATTACCTATGTCGAGCCGAGACAGGATGGATTGTTTTACGCCGATGACTTTGAGAAGGCGCTGACGGGCAAGACGCGCCTGGTCGTTGTCAGCCATGCCTCCAATTTGACCGGCGTGATTTTGCCGATCGGCGAAATCGGAGCCGTCGCCAGAAAACACGGAAGCCTGTTTCTCGTCGACGCGTCGCAGTCGGCAGGTGTTTTGCCGATCGACATTGAACAGATGAACATCGACATGCTCGCTTTCCCTGGTCACAAAGGGCTGTACGGGCCGCAGGGAACAGGCGGGTTGTATGTGCGGGGAGAGATTGACCTGGAGCCGTTGATACACGGCGGGACGGGCAGTCAATCGGAGGCGGTCGAACAACCGACGACACGGCCCGATCGCTACGAAAGCGGAACTGCCAATACGGTCGGGTTGGCCGGATTGTTGGCAGGCGTATCGTTTGTGCTGGAAAAAGGGGTTGACCAGATCCACCGGCACGAATGGAGCCTGGCGAGAAAGACGCTTCAGTTGTTGTCCGCGATTCCCGGCGTTGAGGTGTACGGCCCGGGCATCGAGGTGGAGCGTGTCGGCGTGGTGTCGTTTAACGTCCAGGGAGCCGACGCTTCGGAAGTGGCGTTTATTCTCGATCAGCAGTACGGCATCGCCACCCGGGCGGGCTATCACTGCACTCCGTTGGGTCACAAAACGGCAGGCACGGAGGCGACCGGGGCGGTTCGCGTCAGCTTTGGCGTGTTTAACACAGAGGAACAGGTCGAACAACTGATTGCGGCCGTACAAGAAATCTCGATGGCGTTTCGAACATAGAAAGCCTTCGTACTAGGGGAGAGGACACATTGATACTGTTGGGGACACTTGTAAACGCGGGCGCCATCATACTTGGCGCGCTGCTCGGCCGGATGTTGTCCGGCATACCGGAGGGCATGCGGCAAACCGTCATGCAGGGGATCGGCTTGGCGGTGGTTTTGCTCGGACTCAAAATGAGTTTCCAGACCAGCAATTTTTTGTTGATGATTTTCAGCATTGTACTTGGGGCGGTCATCGGTGAAGCGATGCGGATTGAGCACAGGTTGAATCAGGTCGGGCTGTGGCTGGAGCGAAGGCTGGGAGGAGCCAAGCAAGGCAGTATCGCCACAGGTTTCGTCACCGCAACCCTGGTCTACTGCATTGGGGCGATGGCGGTGTTGGGGGCAATGGACAGCGGCCTGCGCGGCAACCACGACATTTTATATACCAAAGCGATGCTGGACGGCTTCTCGTCCATCATCTTCTCCTCGACCTTGGGGATTGGCGTCGCGTTTTCCGCTGTGCCGGTCTTTTTGTACCAGGGATTGATAGCGCTCTTGTCCACACAGATTTACGCGCTGGTCAGCAAAAGCATGCTGGATGCCATCCTGAACGAAGTAACGGCGACCGGAGGTTTGATGATCGTCGCGATCGGGCTCAACATTCTGGAGCTGCGCAAGATTAACGTGGCCAATTTGCTGCCTGCGTTGGGCATCGCCGCGATTGGGGTGCCGCTTGTCGGTTGGATTACGGCCCTGTTGGGAAAATAAGCAGAAACGAAAAACCAGACCGGTTGAAGGGTCTGGTTTTTTACCGCAATCGACCATTGGCGAACGAGAAGACGCAAGGATAGGGGAGAGGCTCCGCACTCAACCTTCAGAAGCGATGGAACCGAACGGTCGTCTCGCGCTCTTACCGGAGGCGAGGAGCGAAGCCGCTTTGAACAGTGCCGCAGCGATCACGTCAGCCATGCGCATGACCACATGCAACCGGGTGTTTTGCAGGACGAAATACTCCATGAATCCGCCGACATTGACGATTCCGGTGATATGAAAGGTTCCGACGGACGGAAGTTCTTTTTTTACGCCGGCCCCGGGCTTTAACGGGCCGTCCGCGACGTTGATGGAGCCCACATTGCTGAACTGTCCGAGACAGGCGTCAATCGCGACGATAAACGGATTGTGGTGCGCCCGTTGGATGTAATCGATTTTTTCTGCCAGGTTAATGGCGTGAACGGGCTCTTCCAGAGTCCCATATACGTGCAAATATTGGGGATAGTAGGACTTCAGTTTGGTGCCGACCAGCGGCCCAAGCGCATCGCCGGTAGAGCGGTCGGTGCCGATGCAGAGGATGACGACGTCTTGATCAAGTGTCCGTTCATGCAAGCGCTGAGCAAGGTGGTGGGACAATTGCTCAATCGCGTTATCGTTCCGGTATTCCACCTTAAAAGGAGGATGCGAGAAACCAAGGCGATCGTCGAATTGTTCCATGATTCCCTCCAAAGGATTAAAGTATTCCTAGTATATGAAGACAGATGGAATCTTATACCTGTTTTCGCCGACAGCGCCGCCAAACTGGCATCAAACCAGGCATACAGGTACAATAGAACGGGAGGAGGGATCTCAGTGAAGGGAGCAGACACCGTGCTGGTCGCTTTCGATTCGACACAGCAGGCCTTGAGAGCGGAGATGTTGCTGGAGTATGCGGATATTGACATTGATACGCGCCCGACTCCCAAAGAGATTACCGCCGGATGCGCACTCTCGATCGAATTTCCGATCGTCCAGTATCAGGAAGCCCGCATCATTATCGAAATGCAACAAGTGGTGATTCGCGGTTACTTTCGGATGTTTCAGGGCAAATATGTGGAGATTGACGAAAACGGAGAGAGGAGAGACCAGGGATGACGGAACTAGGCTGGTTCAATACGCTGTTTGAGCGCATATACAGTTCGCTGAGCGATCCGCAACTATGGGTGAACATTGGGGCGGCGTTGCTGAAGATCATCGTTATCGTCGTGGCCGCGCGTGTGTTGGTGACGCTGGTACACGCCGCAGTCAACCGGTTGTTTCAAAGCCGGGAAGGAACCAAAATTCAGTTTGATCAGCGGCGGGTCGAGACACTTCGGGTTCTGGTGAACAATGTGGCCCGGTATACGATCTACTTTTTGACCATCTTGCTTGTGCTCAAACAGCTCGGGTTTGACTTGCAGCCTGTGTTGGTGAGCGCCGGGGTTCTGGGTCTGGCCGTGGGATTCGGCGCCCAAAGCCTGGTGCGGGACGTGATTACCGGGTTTTTTATCATTTTTGAAGACCAGTTTGCTGTCGGCGACGTGGTGACCATCAACCAGTTCAACGGGACGGTCCAGGAGATCGGGCTGCGCATTACCAAGATTAAAAGCTGGACAGGGGAAGTGCACATCATTCCCAACGGCAGCATCACGCAAGTCACCAACTTTTCGCTGCAAAACTCGGTTGCGGTCGTGGATGTTTCTGTTTCCTATGAAGAAGACATCAACAAAGTGGAACAAGTCATCGCAGAGGTGGCCAAGAATCTGCAGGCGGAGACGGAGGATGTCGTGAAAGAGCCGCAAGTGCTTGGTGTACAAGCGTTTGGGCCGACCGATGTGGTGATTCGCGTCATTGCCGAGTGCAAACCCAACACCCATCACGCGGTCGCCCGCAAGCTGCGGGCCATGATCAAATCCGAGTTTACCGAGAGAGGGATCGAAATTCCGTATCCGAAAATGGTAACGATGCCGTTCGGCAAGGAAAAAGCGTAACAAACAGGGGTGACACGCGATGGAGAGGAAGCAGTTTGGACTGGGAGACGTAGTCGAGATGAAAAAGGCGCATCCGTGCGGCACAAATGCGTGGAAGGTGATCCGCATGGGGGCGGATATCCGCATCAAATGTACAGGGTGCCAGCACAGTGTACTGATTCCCAGACTGGAGTTTGAACGAAAGATGAAGCGGGTCATCATTCCCGCCTCGCCGGATCGTACGGAGGCATAGAAAAAAAGATGGATGTGGTCTTTACGGGACTGCATCCTTTTTTTCTTGCTTCAGCAAGAACAACATATCCACAAGTCATCCACAAAAACTGTGCGTAAAGTTTTGTGCAGCAAGCCGGGACAGAGCGGGATTCGACGAGTTCGTCAACAAGATGTGAACAGTTTTCCACAAAGTTATCCACAGGACAGGCAGTTTATGATTGAATGTTAAAAGTATTTTTGCTTATAGGCAGAATTTCTCCGGTATGGATATAAATGTATAACAAACAAAATAGTAAATACAGGACAAAAGGGGGGTACCACATGAACAAAACGTTGATGATCACCGTTACCGCCACAGCCGTGCTGGTGTCTTCGTCGACCCTGCCGGCGATTCCTTGCGGTTTTCGGACGGTATTTGCGGCCGAGGAGGTGAAGGCGCCCGTTTATAAATCCAGGACAGAGATTCCATCATCCTACAAATGGAAACTGGAGGATATCTATACGGACAAGGCGGCGTGGGAAGCCGATGTAAAAAAGGTGGAGGCCATGGCGAATGCGTTTGTCAGTCACCAGGGAAAACTGGGACGATCGGCAACGGAGCTTTTGAAAGCGCTTAACGACTACAGTCAGTTGATGCGCCTGCAGGACAAGGCATATGTTTACGCCAAGCTGGCCCTTGACGTCAACGCGTCCAACCCAAAACTGCAAGCGCAGTCTGACCGTGCGGACAACATGAACGTGCTGGTGGCGGAGAAAACGGCGTGGCTCAAGCCCGAGATTGTCGCCATTCCCGACGACAAGATGAAGGCATACCTGGAGACGAAGGAACTGGCGCCGTACAAGATGTTTTTGCAGGACATGCTGAGGACCAAACCGCATTCGCTCCCCAAAGAGATGGAAGAGTTGCTGGCACAGTCGTCGCCGTTGGCGAATGCTCCGGAAAACATTTTCAAAATGCTGTCCAAGGACGTCAAGTTCCCGAAAATCAAGGATGAAAACGGACAGGAAGTCCAGCTCACCCGCGCCAACCTCGTTTCCTATCTGGAAAGCAAACATCGCGACGTGCGGAAGGCGGCCTTCCAGGCGTATTACCAAACGCTGGCCAACTACCAGGACACGTTTGCCCAGACACTGGCGAGCGAAGTGAAGGCCAACAATTTTTACGCCACGGCCCGCAAGTACAACTCTGCGCTGGAAGCAAGCCTGGCGGCCAACAACGTACCGGCAAAGGTGTACGACGAACTGATCAGCACCGTAAACGAGAACTTGCCGCTGTTGCATCGCTACATGGAGGTAAAGAAGAAGATGCTGGGCGTCAAGGAACTGCACATGTACGACATCTACACGCCCATCGTGTTGGCCGACAACAAGTACATCCCGTATGAACAGGCGAAACAGATGGTGTTGGACGGCTTGAAGCCGCTCGGACAGGAATACCTGAATGTACTCTCCGACGCCTTCACAAGCGGCTGGGTGGACGTGTACACGACCGACGACAAACGGTCGGGCGCCTATCAATGGGGGGCGTATGACACGCATCCGTACGTGCTTTTGAACTACCAGGGGACATATGACGACGTGTCCACCATCGCGCATGAATTGGGACATGCCATGCAATCGTATTACACCAACAAGAAGCAGCCGTATATGTTGTCCAACTATCCGATCTTCACTGCGGAAGTGGCGTCCACGCTGAACGAGACCTTGCTGTTCAAGAGCATGTACGCCAATGCCAAGACCAAGCGGGAGAAAATGTATTTGCTCAACCGGTATCTGGAGAATTTCCGCACCACCTTGTTCCGGCAGACCCAGTTTGCCGAATTTGAGAAACTGATTCACGAGAAAGAGCGGGCAGGCGAGTCGCTGAATGCGGAAACCCTGAAAAATCTCTACCTGGAGATCAACAAGAAATACTACGGCAAAACGGTGATTTCCGACGACGAGATTGCGATGGAGTGGGCACGTATCCCGCACTTCTATTACAATTTTTACGTCTATCAGTATGCGACCAGTTTTGCCGCCTCTACGGCATTGGCCAAACAGATTCTTGAGGAAGGCAAACCGGCGGTGGACCGGATTCGCGACAACTTCCTTGCCGCCGGCAACTCCGCTCCGCCGATCGAGATCTTGAAAGCGGCAGGAGTGGACATGTCGACGCCGAAGCCGATTCAGCAAGCGATGAACGTGTTTGAAGAAACGCTGAACGAGCTGGAGAAACTGGTAGACGAGAAATAGGCAACCGGGCCTCGATGGCGCTGTGGACGGCTGCTTTGCGACTGGCAAAGCAGCCGTCTATTTTTCTTGCATTCGCCTCTAACAATCGGTATTATCCAAAATAGCGAACAGTGACGAGGAGTGAATGACAGTATGGGTTCCAGTGTAGGAATCGTCGGCCTGCCCAACGTCGGCAAATCGACGTTGTTCAATGCTATTACGCAGGCCGGAGCGGAATCGGCCAACTACCCGTTTTGTACGATCGATCCCAATGTGGGGATCGTCGAGGTGCCGGATCCGCGCTTGACCAAATTGACCGAAATCGTTGAGCCGAACAAAGTGGTTCCGACCGCTTTTGAATTTGTCGATATTGCCGGATTGGTCAAAGGAGCCAGCAAGGGGGAAGGCCTGGGCAACCAGTTTTTGTCCCACATTCGGGAAGTGGACGCGATCGCCCATGTCGTCCGTTGCTTCGAGGACGACAACATCACCCACGTGGCCGGACGGGTTGATCCGTTGAGCGACATTGAGACGATCAATCTGGAACTTGTCTTTGCCGACATGGAGTCGGTGGAGCGTCGGATTGAGCGCATCGGCCGCAAGGTGAAGGCCGGGGACAAAGAGGCCAAGCTGGAGTTGGACGTGCTGGAAAAATTGAAGGCGGCATTCGAGGAAGGGCGTCCGGCGCGCGGCGTGGAACTGGACGAGGAAGAGCGCAAGCTGGTGCGGGATCTGCACCTGTTGACGATCAAGCCGATGCTGTACGTCTGCAATGTGGCCGAAGACGGTATTCACGACGCGGACAACAATCCGCATGTGCAAGCCGTGCGCAAACATGCCGCGTCGGAAGGAGCGGAAGTTGTCGTCATCAGCGCGAAGGTGGAGGCGGAGATCGCCGAACTGGAAGGCGAAGACAAGCAGATGTTCCTTGAAGAGCTCGGTTTGAAGGAATCCGGTCTGGATCGCCTGATTCGCGCAGCCTACAGCCTGCTAGGCTTGATCACCTACTTCACGGCGGGCGTTCAGGAAGTGCGGGCGTGGACGATTCGCAAAGGCACCAAGGCGCCGCAAGCGGCGGGTGTGATCCACTCCGACTTCGAACGCGGCTTTATCCGCGCGGAAGTGGTCGCCTACGATGATCTGGTGGAGGCGGGCTCCGTCAACGCTGCGCGTGAGAAGGGCAAATACCGTCTGGAAGGCAAAGACTACGTGGTCCAGGACGGCGATGTCATGCATTTCCGTTTCAACGTGTAGGAACCAACCTTGCCTAGCGTATCGCGATTTGTTATAATACAACAATGTGTGCGAGTATTCCATTGGGTGCATCTAACAATGCGGTTCAATAGCACTCGCTCCTTGCCCGCACAGGGCCGTTAGTCCAAAAGGAGGTGAAAAGGTATGCGTCAATACGAAGTTATGTACGTGTTGCGCCCAGACCTTGAAGAAGAGAAAGTGAAAGCGAATGTGGCTCGTTACAGCGAAATCGTGACGAACTACGGCGGCGAAATCACCAACCTTCAAGAAATGGGTAAACGTCGTCTTGCGTACGAAATCAAAAAGTTCCGTGAAGGTTTCTATGTGCTGATGAACTTCAAAGCAAATCCGGACGCTGTTGCGGAAGCGGAGCGTCTAATGAAAATCAACGACGACGTTATTCGCTTCCTCTTCGTGAGAGAAGACGAGTAATTTTCGTCGCGGGGAGGGGTATATAAATGATTAATCGTGTCATTCTGATTGGCAACCTGACCAGAGATCCGGAGTTGCGTTACACTCCCAGCGGTGTCGCTGTCACCACGTTTACACTCGCGGTCAACCGTCCGTACACAAGTCAGTCAGGGGAACGGGAGACCGACTTCATCAACATCGTAGCGTGGCGTCAACTGGCCGATCTGTGCGCCAACTATCTGCGGAAAGGCAGACAGGCGGCGGTGGAAGGCCGTTTGCAGACGCGCTCCTACGATAACAAAGAAGGCAAGAGAGTGTACGTGACAGAAGTCGTTGCGGAGAACGTTCAGTTTCTGGGTTCCCGCACCGGTGCGGAAGGGAACAGCTTCGATCCGGGTCACGGCGGTTCCAGACCGGCAGCCAAAGGGAATGATTTCGATCCGTTTAACGACCCCTTCGCCGACGCGGGCAAACCGATCAACATTTCGGATGACGATTTGCCGTTCTGATGAAGTTGCACTCACGCATAAGAAACTTTTGCCTGAAAAGGAGGGACTGGCATGGCACGCAAAGGACGTCCGAACAAGCGTCGTAAAGTTTGCTACTTTACGGTGAACAAGATCACCAAGATCGACTACAAAGACACTGATCTCTTGAAAAAGTTCATCAGTGAGCGCGGCAAAATCCTGCCGCGTCGCGTAACGGGTACTTCCGCGAAGTATCAACGCATGCTGACTACCGCGATCAAACGCGCTCGTCAAGTCGCTTTGTTACCATACACGGCTGAATAATCGTGAGTTGATAGAGATGAAAAGGGGGGCACAGTTTTGTGACCCTCTTTTTTCCATATTGCCAGAGAGGAGTAGCGCTTCCGCATGTTGAATCGGACAAGACAACTAGCCGAAAACGCGTTGATGTTGGCTTTATCTACGGTCCTGCTCCTGTTGAATACATACACCATTTTGGGCGCGTTTGCGATGGTGGTCCTGCCTGTTCCGTTCATTTTGCTCGGAGCGAGACGCACCGTCCGGGACATGGCTTTGATTGTCGCCACGTACGCGTTTTTGGGATTGATATTGACTGGCTTGATGGGGATGCTGCCTGCCGTGGCGATGGCGCTTGCCGGTGCGGTCATGGGCTTTTTGTACAAACGGTGGAACTCCGCCTTGCCGGCGGTGGTGGGCGGTTCGGCGGTGTTGCTGGTCTCCTCGCTCGTCAGTCTGGTGGTGCTTACTTATGTGCTGCACGTGGACGTGCTCGACACCTTCAAGAAAACGATGCAGCAATTTGTGGAACAAAGCGCTTCCCTTCCGCTGGCCCCAGGTATGACCAGGGAACAGTTGAAGCAAGAGATACAGTTGCAGATCAATCAGTTTCTCCTGTTGTTTCCGGCCGGACTGGTCATTTCCAGCTTGATGGCGGGAGCCTGCAATCACTGGCTGGCACGGTTGATTTCCAGCCGGACGGGCCACCCGTTGCCGCCGTTGAAACCGCTTCGCGAATGGAGCTTTCCCCGCTCGCTCTTGTATTACTATTTTGTGACCCTGTTGCTCATGCTGATCTTCGGCCGATCGCTGGGAGAGACGTTTTGGGCCAAGGCCTTGGTCAACCTGAGAGTGATGCTTGATTTTGTCTTCCTGCTTCAGGGGATGAGCCTTGTTTTGCTGTTTGGGTACCGGAAAGGCTGGAAACGAGTCACTCCCGTGCTTGTCGTATCTCTATTTATTTTTCCCTTGTTAGCTAATATACTAAGCTTACTAGGCATTTTTGACCTTGGCGTCGGATTGCGCAAACGCTTGGAAACGAGAAAGTGAAGAGGAGCTGAGGAAATGCCCAAGTTCCTTTTGAAACGTTGGTACGGGCTGCACATGGTCTTAGCTCTCAGCTTTAGCTTGCTGCTGTTAGCGATCTTAACGTTGTACCACTGGATGTACGGGGCGATCGGGATCGTCTGCCTGATCGGCATTGTGCTTTTCTCGCTTCAGATGGAAAAAGGGTTTCAACGGGATTTGCGCTTGTATCTGGCCACGATCACCCACCGGGTAAAAAAGGCCGGGGAGAGCGTCATTCAGGAGATGCCGATCGGCATCCTGTTGCACAATGACGACAACGTGATTGAATGGACCAATCCGTATTTGCAAAAGCTGGCCGGCGAAGAAGCGCTGATTGGCAAAAACCTGTCGGATGTGTTTCCGTCACTGGAGTGGAAGCCGGAACAAAAGCGGGTGGAATTCAGCTACAATGACCGGGTGTACGAGGTGCTCGTGCGTTCGGAGGAACGGCTGCTCTACTTTACAGATATCACCGAGTACAAGGAACTAAGCGCCCGGTACAACCGGGAAAAGTCCGTACTGGCGATCATCCATCTGGACAATCTGGACGAAGTCGGACAGGTCATGGACGAGCAGAGCCGTACCCTGCTGTCGACCAGTGTGTCCGGAGTAATCAACGAGTGGGCGCAAAAACACGGCATTTACCTTCGTCGGTTCGCGGCCGACAAATTTTTGGCGTTGATGGATCGAGAGACACTGGAAAAGTTGGAGGAGAGTCGTTTTGACATCCTGGATGTCGTGCGGGAAATGACGGCCGACAACAAAATTCCGATCACGTTGAGTATCGGAATCGGCGCCGGTGTCTCCTCTTTTATAGAACTGGGGCAGATCGCGCAGTCCAGTCTGGACATCGCCCTTGGACGGGGCGGGGATCAGGCGGCGATCAAGGTGGGAAACAAGCTGACGTTTTACGGCGGCAAGTCCAACGCGGTGGAAAAGCGCACGCGCGTACGTGCGCGCGTCATTGCCCATGCCTTGCGGGACTTGATTCACGAAGCCGACCACGTAATCGTCATGGGACACAAAAATCCGGACATGGATTCGATCGGCGCTTCGCTCGGTGTCCTCAAAGCCGTGCAGGTGCACAACAAGTCGGCGTACATCGTGCTGGATGAAGTCAATTCGGCGATTGAGCGGCTGATGCAGGAAGTGCGCGCGCAGGAGGCGCTGTTCGAGTCGTTTGTCACGCCGGATCAAGCCTTGCATCTAATTTCGGGACGTACCCTGTTGGTCATCGTCGATACACACCGGCCATCCCTGGTGATTGAGCCGAGGTTGTTGCAGGAGACGAGCCGGATCGTGGTGATCGACCATCACCGCCGGGCGGAAGAGTTTGTGGACGACCCGGTGCTGATTTACCTGGAGCCGTACGCGTCGTCCACCTCCGAACTGGTGACCGAACTGCTCCAGTATCAGAGCGACCGGATCAACATCGACAGCCTGATTGCGACCGCGCTGTTGGCCGGGATTGTCGTGGACACCAAAAGCTTTGCCTTTCGCACCGGCTCGCGGACGTTTGAAGCGGCGTCGTTTTTGCGGCGCAACGGGGCGGATACCGCAACCGTGCAGCGCTTTTTGAAAGAAGACATCAGCCGGTTCGTCAAACGGGCGCGCATCGTGATGAACACGGAATTGTACCAGGACAAGATTGCCATTGCCACCGGCAGTCCCAACGAGTCGTATTCGCAGGTGGAAGTGGCCCAGGCGGCCGAATTGTTGCTGACCCTTTCGGGGATTCAAGCGTCGTTTGTCGTCGCCAAGCGAAACGACGGCGCGATCCTGATCAGTGCCCGCTCGCTTGGAGACATCAACGTGCAGTCCATCATGGAGCAACTGGGCGGCGGCGGCCATTTGACCGGGGCGGCCACCCAGTTGGAACATACCACAATACCCGAAGCCGTTCGACAGTTGAAAGAAGTCATCGACGGCTTGGCCTGAAGGAGGAGAAAGTCATGAAAGTGATTTTCTTGAAAGACGTAAAAGGACAAGGGAAAAAAGGGGAAATCAAAGACCTCTCCGAAGGTTACGTACGCAACTTTTTGTTGCCCAGGGGGCTGGTAAAAGAAGCCACGGAAAGCAACCTGAAAGTGCTTGAGGCGCAGCAGCGCAGCGAGGAAAAACGCAAGGAGCAGGAGAAGCTGGAAGCGCAGGAGCTGGCGAAAAAACTGAACGAGTTGACCGTGAAGGTAAAGGGAAAAGCCGGTGAAGGCGGCCGCCTGTTTGGCGCTATCTCCAGCAAGCAGGTTGTGCAGGCGTTGGAAGAGCAGGAAGGGATCAAACTGGACAAACGCAAGCTGGATATGGAGAATATCCGCTCTCTCGGCGTGACCCAGGTAAAAGTGAAGTTGCATAACGAAGTGACTGCCACTCTGAAAGTGCATGTGATCGAGGAGTAACCACAAGACGCAGGAAGCGAGGGATAAGGTGTGAGCGACCTGTTTTTGGACCGAGTACCGCCCCAAAACATCGAAGCAGAACAATCTGTGTTAGGTGCCGTGTTCTTGGCTAAGGAAGCTCTCATTACGGCTGTTGAGATCCTTCGTCCTGAGGACTTTTACAAACAGGCGCATCAGCGCATTTTCAAAACGATTCTCGATTTGTACGAAAAAGGCGAGCCGGTCGACCTGGTCACCGTCACGGCCGAGCTGCAGGATCACAAACTGCTGGACGAAGTGGGAGGCGTCACGTATTTGACGGAGCTGGCCAGTTCGGTGCCGACGGCGGCAAACGTCGAATACTACGCCCGCATCGTCGAAGAAAAGTCGCTGCTTCGCCGGTTAATCCGGACCGCGACGAAAATCGCCAACGACGGTTATACCCGCGAGGACGATGTCGGCCAGATTATCGCCGATGCCGAGCGATACATTCTGGAAATCGCCCAGAATCGCAGCAGCGGCGGCTTTTTGCCGATTCGCGACGTGCTAATGGAGACGTATGAACGGATCGAATTCCTGAGCCAACGTCGGGGGGAAGTGACCGGGATCCCGTCGGGCTATCCCGATCTGGACCGCATGACCTCCGGATTCCAGCGCTCTGATCTGATTATTCTCGCGGCCCGTCCGTCCGTGGGGAAAACGGCGTTTGCCCTGAACGTGGCGCAAAACGTCGCCGCGCGCGCCGGAGAGACGGTGGCGATCTTTTCGCTGGAGATGGCGGCGTCGCAACTGGTGCAGCGGATGATTTGCGCCGAGGGAAATCTGGACGCGTCGAAAATGCGGACAGGCTGGCTGGAGGAGGACGACTGGCAGAAGTTGACGATGGCGATCGGCACTCTGGCAAAAGCGCCGATTTTTATCGACGACACCCCTGGCATCACCGTACAGGAAATCAGGGCGAAATGCCGTCGCTTGCAGGCTGAGCGTGGGCTCGGGTTGATCCTGATCGACTACCTGCAACTGATTCACGGGCGCGGCCGCGGCGAGAACCGGCAACAGGAGGTCTCCGAAATCTCCCGCACGCTCAAAGGGATCGCGCGGGAGCTGAACGTGCCTGTCATCGCGTTGTCGCAGTTGAGTCGCTCCGTCGAACAACGGCAGGACAAGCGGCCGATGATGTCCGACATCCGCGAGTCCGGGTCGATCGAGCAGGATGCCGATATCGTCGCCTTCTTGTACCGGGATGACTACTACGACCGGGAGACAGAGAACAAAAACGTCGTCGAAGTGATCATCGCCAAGCAGCGGAACGGCCCGACCGGAACGGTGGAGCTGGCGTTCCTCAAGGAATACAACAAGTTTGTCAGCCTGGATAATCGTTATAGGGATGTTGCAGGCTGAGAAGAAATGCCGCAAAACGGCATTTCTTTTCTTTATGTGTACAAGGTGTTCATGACGAACATATTTTTGATCTTTTTTGAATATCGTTCGGATTTGGTTTGACATCGGCATACCGGTTTAGTACACTAAATATGTTTCTGACAAGGTTTAGGAGGTGTTTGCGATGTCAACAGTTGTTGTCGTCGGAACCCAGTGGGGCGATGAAGGAAAAGGGAAAATTACGGATTACCTGGCTGAAACCGCCGAAGTGGTGGCCCGTTACCAGGGCGGAAACAACGCCGGGCACACGATCATTTTTAACGGAAACAAATACAAACTGCATTTGATTCCATCGGGAATTTTCTATAAAGACAAGACTTGCGTCATCGGCAACGGCATGGTGATCGACCCGAAAGCGCTGGTGGCTGAGTTGGAATACCTGCATGGATTCGGGTTTTCCACGAAAAACCTGAAGATCAGCAACCGGGCGCATGTGATCATGCCGTACCACATCAAACTGGACGGCATCGAGGAAGAGAGCAAGGGCGAAAACAAGATCGGCACGACCCGCAAAGGGATCGGTCCCACCTACATGGACAAGGCCGCCCGCATCGGGATTCGCATCGCCGATTTGCTTGACCGCGAGGAGTTCGAGCGCAAGCTGACCCGCAACCTGGCGGAGAAAAACCGCATTCTGGAAAAGCTGTACAACGAGACCGGCTTTGACCTGCAGGAAATTCTCGAAGAGTACCTCGGTTACGCGGAGATTATCCGTCCGTACGTGGCCGACACCTCCGTTGTGCTCAACGACGCAATCGACCGCGGCAACCGCGTGCTGTTTGAAGGGGCACAAGGGGTGATGCTGGATATCGATCAGGGCACCTATCCGTATGTCACTTCGTCCAACCCGATCGCCGGCGGTGTCACGATCGGTTCCGGTGTCGGTCCGACGAAAATTCATCAGGTGATCGGTGTGGCCAAAGCGTACACCACCCGTGTCGGTGACGGTCCGTTCCCGACCGAGTTGCACGATGCGACCGGCGATCATATTCGCGAGGTGGGCGCAGAGTACGGAACCACGACCGGACGTCCGCGCCGCATCGGCTGGTTTGACAGCGTGGTCGTTCGTCATGCCCGCCGTGTCAGCGGAATTACCGGCCTGGCGATCACCAAGCTGGATACGTTGACCGGCATTGACACCCTGCGTATCTGCACGGCGTACAAATACAACGGCGAGATCATCGAAGAGTTCCCGGCCAGTCTGAATGTACTGGCCAAATGCGAGCCGGTTTACGAAGAACTGCCGGGCTGGCACGAAGACATTTCCGGGATCCGCAACATCAACGACCTGCCGGAAAACGCCCGTCATTACATCGAACGCATTACCCAGTTGACCGGCATTCCGCTGTCGATTTTCTCGGTTGGTCCCGACCGGGAGCAAACCGTTGTGGTGCGGGGCATTTACGCCTAATCGGTTCCCCATCCATATCAGGATCAAGGCTGCCGTCTGTTCTCGGCAGCCTTTCGTTTTGGGCGAGAACGGACAAGATCATCAAAATTTTTTCGTGAGGACAATTCACCACTCGTTGTCGTCTGGGCATATGGTATCCTACCAAACGAAAACGAGGTGTTTACGATGGGTTTCGATCAAAAAGCGCTGAAACTGGTAGGCAAAAAAGTGGAGGTCAAAACGTTTAACGGGTACGTGATCAACGGGACGATGTCGCACGTGAGCAAAGGGTATATTTGCTTTATCACGACGTATACGGAAAAAGACGAGGAACGCACCACCTTCCGCCGCCTCGCATTGAAAGACGTCACATCGATGGTAGAGGTAAAACGTTGATGCCTTCACGAAAATAGCCACCTTTCCCTTGAGAACGGAAAGGTGGCTGCTCATTTACAGTTCGCCGTACTGCAAAGGATGACCATTTTATGACACCTGTCAACAGATCTTTTTCGACGGCATTTTACACTTGATGTTCTTGTACAGCCTATGGTAAAGTCGTTTTAGTTGGGTTTTGAATGGATTTTGGAGAAAGTAAGGGAATTTTCAGGAAAAACGCACAAACACTTCATTTTGAAAATATTCAAAAAATAAGCGGTTATGGGAGGGATGCAAAGCATGCAACCGGCCGATGTGAAGGGCTGGTGGAAGCAGCGGGTGGTTCCTTACCTCCGACGCAGCAGCCAGCAGGCCAAACGAGTGAGCGATTTCGTTTGGTCCTATGCACAGCATCACAAAAAGCAAGTGGGCATCATCGCGGCAACGTTGCTCCTGACAGCATCTACCGCAGCATACGCAAACCATTATTATACATCCAACATCGTCTCCATATACCATGTGATCGTCAACGGCAAGGAATTGGGAGTCGTCAGCAGTCCCGATGTGGTGTACCACTGGGCAGACGCTCAACTGAAGGAACAGTCGAAACATAACGGGCTTTCGCTCACATTATCCGACTACATAACGTTTGTGGAAGAAAGTGTGTACAAAGGCAAGTACGATGACGCGGCGGCACTGGCTGCGTTGGCCAAGGAAGCCGAGATCAAGGTGCAGGCCGTGAAAATCATCGTCAACGGACAGGTGGTCGGGTACGCCGCAAACGAGGAAGACGCGCAAAAAGCGCTGGCCCTGCTCAAGCAAAAGTACGGCGGTGTTGACGCGCCGACAGGGAAAAAACAAGCGGTCGCAGCCTCGTTGGACAGCGGGGCAAAGGAACCGGCTGTCAAGCAAGTGCGGTTTAAGGAAGACGTGAAAACGGAGGCGGACTCCGTACCTGCCGCACAGGTGCTCTCGGTGGACAAGCTCCAGGAGCTGTTGAGCAAGGGCACTGTCAAACAAGTGATACATACCGTACAAGAAGGCGATTGCATCAGTTGCATTGCGAAAAAATACGGTATTACCTCCAAAGACATTTACGCCAACAATCCGGGTGTGACGGAAGATACGTTGCTGCAACTGGGGCAACAACTGAATGTTACCGCCATCAAGCCATTGGTCACCGTACAGGTGGTGGAAGAGTCGACCGAAGACGAAGTGATCGACTATTCCGTGCAAACGCGCGCCAACAACCAACTGCCCAAAGGCGAAACCAAGGTGGTGCAGGAAGGGCACGAAGGAAAGAAGCGCGTCCACTATCAAATCATCAAGGAAAACGGACAAGTCGTCGAGAAGAAAGTGCTCGACCAGCAAATTCTCACGGAACCGGTTCCGAAGATCGTCGAACAGGGAACCAAGGTGATTCCTTCGCGTGGGACAGGCCGTCTGAGTTGGCCGGCTGACGGTTATATCAGCAGCGGCTTCGGCATGCGTTGGGGAAGACTGCACAAAGGGATCGATATCGCCGGGTCCGGGTTGATCCGCGCCGCCGACAACGGCCGCGTCGTCTCTGCCGGATGGGACGGCGACTACGGCAACTGTGTGGTCATCGATCACGGCAACGGCATTGAGACGTTGTACGGCCACATGAAATCGATCCGAGTCAAAGTCGGTGACGTTGTGCCCAAAGGAAAAATCCTGGGGGTCATGGGCGAAACCGGCGACGCAACCGGTGTTCACCTGCATTTTGAAGTGCATAAAAACGGACGGGTGATGAACCCGCTGTTGTTCCTCGGTCGTTAAGAACAAACGAGCTGCTCTTCCTTGGAAGGGCAGCTTTTCTATATTTTCCAACAGCGACGGCAGGCAGGAAAACGGTTGAAAGGAGTGGAATCCATTACAGTAGTAAGGGGGGAGCACCATGGCCAAGCTCCTGGTCGTCGACGACGAAAGACCGATTGCGGACATTTTGAAATTCACACTGGAAAAGGAAGGGTACCAGGTCGTATGCGCCTACGACGGCGAAGAGGCCTTGCAGATGGTGCAAGCGGAGCGGCCTGATCTGATTTTGCTGGATGTGATGTTGCCCGGCCGGGACGGAATGGACGTCTGCCGGATCGTGAGACAGTCCCATCAGATGCCGATCATTATGCTGACGGCCAAAGATTCGGAATTGGACAAGGTGCTGGGACTGGAACTCGGCGCAGACGATTATGTGACCAAACCGTTCAGCGCACGGGAACTGGTGGCCCGGGTAAAGGCCCATTTGCGGCGGCAAAACCCGAAAGAGGACGAGGCGGTCGGTCACTTTTTGCGCATTCACGAACTGGAGATTGACCTGCAGTCCTACACCGTCACCAAGCAGGGGGAGACGCTTGAACTGACCCACCGCGAGTTTGAATTGCTGGTGTATCTGGCCCGCCATCAGGGACAGGTATTGACGAGGGAGCACCTGTTGCAGGCCGTGTGGGGGTTTGACTACTTCGGCGACGTGCGGACGGTAGACGTCACGGTGCGCCGATTGAGGGAAAAGATCGAGGATGATCCCAGTCAACCCAAATACATCATTACGCGCCGCGGGCTGGGGTATGCCTTGCGCAATCCCGGGCTGGGAGGAAGCCTGTGATGTGGAAACTCCGCCTGTTCAAGACGGTGCAGTGGAAGCTGGTGGTCATCTACATGTTGTTGATCCTGATGGCCATGCAGTTTATCGGGGCGTACTTTGCCCGTGAGGTGGAGAGTTACTATACCAACAACTTTACCGAGACGCTGAATGCCCAGGCGACATTGTTGTCGACGCTTTTGGAGCGGTATCTCAGCACGCCGCGCGACCGAAAAGAGCAAACGGCAGAGGACATGAAGGCCGACATCGACAACCTGGTGTACAATTTGGGGGCTCTGAACCGGGCCAACGTCCAGGTCGTCGATCAGAACGGTACGGTGATCAGCACCACGGAAAACGACAAAAGCATCGTCGGACAGCGCACGTCGCAAACCGAGGTGACGATTGCGCTTTTGGGCACGCGCAATGAGGGCTTGCGCATCGATCCGCATACCGGGCACCGGGTGAAGGTGCTTGCCGTGCCGGTGAAGCGGGGGAATGTCGTCTACGGGGCTGTGTACATCGTCGCTTCCATGGAGACGGTGTATACGACGATACGGAAAATCACCAATATCCTCGCCACCGGCACCGGAATCGCGCTTCTGTTGACCGCCGGTTTGGGCGTCGTCCTGGCACGGACCATCACCACGCCGGTCAAGGAGATGACACGGCAGGCCACTGCGGTTGCCGACGGCGACTTCAACCGGGCCGTTCGCGTCTACAGCGGGGACGAGATCGGTCAGCTCGGCATGGCGTTCAACCACATGACTGCCCGATTGAAGGAAGCCATCTTGCAGCAAGAGGAAGAGCGGGAAAAGTTGTCGCAAATCCTGGCGAACATGAGTGACGGGGTGATTGCCGCCGACCGCGACGGACGGATCATCCTGATGAACCGCTCTGCCGAGGAGATGCTGCAAGTGAAAGAACAGGCGGTAATCTCCCAAGGCAAAACTTTGTACGACGTGTTGCGGCTGCCGCCGGAAGAAGAGATGCCGTTGTTTGTGCAAGCCGACCCGCTGGTGATGGAGATGCCGCTTGCCGGCGGCGAAGTGGTGATGCTTCGCGTCACGTTTACGCCGTTGCAGCAGGACAGCGGGAAAAAGGGCGGGATCATCGCGGTACTGCAGGACGTCACTGAGCAAACCCGGCTGGATCAGCAGCGGCGGGAGTTTGTCGCCAACGTGTCGCATGAGTTGCGGACACCGCTTACCACCATCAAGAGTTATGTGGAGGCGTTGCTGGACGGGGCGATGGAAGATCCGGCGCTGTCCAACCGCTTCTTGCGGGTGACGATGACAGAGACGGAGCGGATGATCCGTCTGGTCAACGACCTGTTGCAATTGTCCCGGTTTGATTCGCAGGGGGTGCGGCTGCATCCCAAATTACTGGATGTCGCCCAGTTGGTGCGGTATGCCGCCGACCGCTTTTCGATGCAAGGTGAGCAGCAGGGCATACGCCTGTCGGTGGAACTGCCGGACACGCTCCCGGCGGTGTACGCCGATCAGGATGCGGTGAACCAGGTGTTGGACAACCTGTTGTCCAACGCGATCAAATACACCCCCGAAGGCGGTTTGGTCACGTTGGCGGCCAAGGCCGACGAGGAGCGGAAACGGGTGTACGTCTCCGTCAGCGACACCGGCATCGGGATTCCGAAGCGCGATTTGCGCCGGATTTTTGAACGCTTTTACCGGGTGGACAAGGCGCGTTCGCGCAGTCAGGGCGGAACCGGTCTCGGGTTGGCGATTGCCCGTGAACTCGTGCAGGCGCACGGCGCGGAGATTGAGATCGCCAGCGAGTGGAACGTCGGGACCACCGTCACGTTCTGGCTTCCGTTTGCCGAGGAGGGGGAACGGGGATGAAGCGTTGGAAGGAACCGGTGAAAACGATACTACTGGACCTGCTGGTTCTTGCCAGCTTCGTGCTCACCTCGATGCTGTGGAACAACCAGCCGCAGTTTGAAGTGATCGCACCGGCGACGTACGTCGAATCGAAGCTGACCGGTCAGTCCAGGCAACTGGACGACTTGGTCACACCCGAGTCGATCATCTTTCACTACGGCGGGGCTCGCCATACGAAGGCGAATACCAACGATTCCCAGTACCGGCTGCTCCGGGCGGAAATGGCCAAGTGGTATTTTTATGATTTCACCGCCTATCCCATGCCGAAAGAAAAGTGGCAAGCGTTGACGCACGACAAGCCCGGTCTGGAGATCCGCTACGGCTCGACAGTTCCGATCCCGGTGATCAGCCAGTTGTTCACCTTTCGGGGCGAGATGGACGAAAAGATCAAGGGAATCGACCGCATCTGGCTCTACTACGAGGAGAGCGAAGACATCGTCTACGCCTTGTTCATCTCCGGCAAGGACCAGCAGGTGATTCGCGCCAAAACGGTCGTCACGCCCAAAGATTTGCGCGAGTCTTATCTGCCGCTCGGCCGGTACTTGCCTGAAGAAATCCTGAAAGTGGTGGAAAGAGAACCGGAAAACTCGAACAGTCAGGCACGCGCGTTTTGGGACAACTTTTACCTGCCCAAAGACACGCTCAAGATGCGCAAGTACCGTTACAATTTCCTGCCGATTACGGACAGGGATCTGATCGAGACATTTTTCCTCGATCCGACGCTGATCCGGCAGATTGTCGAACGGGATGGAACGGTGATTTATACGGACGGCAGCCGCTCCGTACAGATACGGCCCGAGCGGAAGTCGATGATTTTCACCGATCCGGCGTTGCCCCAGCGCCACGAACCGCTGACCAACGAGGATACGTTGCTCGCCGCGATTACTTTCGTCAACAAACACATCGGCTGGACGGACACGTACCGCTTCGAGCAAATCGAGAAGCGGGAAGGCGAGGGAGATCAGGTCAGCTTCCGGCAATACATCGGGGCGTATCCCTTGGTCAGCGAAGACGGACAGAATACCGACCAGATCGCGCTTACGCTGGAACAGGGACAAGTCGTGACGATGAAACGGTCGATGATCGATCTGGACGCCTATATCGATTATCAGGAATGGTCAGTCATGTCCGGGCCGGAGCTGTATCAGAAGCTGCGGCAGCGAAAGGTGGATGTGAAGCTGGTCAAAAACGCGTACCTCGGGTATCAAAGCCGGGTGATGCGGGGCTTTGTCGAGTTGACGCCTGTGTGGGTGGTTGAAAAGATCACCGGCGAGATGCTGGTCCTGGACGCGAAGTCGACGGAGCCGAAAGGGGGCAGGGGCAGTGGACTGGAGTAGGGCGAAAACGATCTTGATCTGGGCGTTCCTGTTCCTCGACCTCTTTTTGGGCTATCAGGTGTATGCCTCGCGGACCCAGCAGTGGATGGATACGGATGCGGTCGCCGGGGGAACGCGGGAGATCGAGGCCTTCCTGGCTCAGCACAACATCGTGTTGCAGGCGGAGATTCCCCAGCAGACACCGGATATGAACTATCTGAACGTGGAGTATTCCGGCTTCCAGGCGATGGTGCCCAAGGAGATGCCGGGACAGCAGGTCACCATGGAAAAAACGGCGGTGTCGGTTCGGTTCACCCAGCCGATCCCCGTGTTGCAAAAAAACCCCGCAGAACTGTTGCGCCTGATCAGTCAGCGGGTAGTCAGCGCCGATCAATACCAACCGGATTTGCATTTGTCCGGCCGGGAGCGGCTGGTGTTCTGGCAGATGCACGAGCGGGTGCCGCTGTTCGTCGCGCCCCTGGAGGTGTATCTGAAAAACGGCACGGCCGTCGGGTTCCATCAGACGTATGTCCATATCCGCAACCAGGGCTCCGGGCGGCAGGTAATCTCTGCGGCGACTGCGTTGCGTTCGCTGGTGGAGAAGGAAGTGATTCAGCCCGGCGAGCGGATTGAAGACGTCTCACTCGGCTACTACGGCCATACCTATGACGCCGACATACAGGTATTGGCGCCGGTGTGGCGATTTATTCACAACGGCGAGGTCCATTACGTCAACGGGTTTACCGGCGCGGTGGAAAAAGCGACTGATTATTGAGATCTTGGCTGGAGACGAAGGAAGGGATTTGCGTTGAGATTCAGCGTGTTGGCGAGCGGCAGTACCGGAAACGCCATTTATATCGAGACGGAAAGGACTTCCCTGTTGATCGACGTGGGCATCACCGGGAAGCAAGCGGAAGCCGCCTTGCTGGAGATAGGGGCAGACCCGGCCCGATTGGCGGCCATTCTCGTCACCCACGAACACGTCGATCACATCAAAGGGGTCGGTGTCCTGGCTCGCCGCTTCAACATTCCGATTTATGCCAACCAAAAGACGTGGGTTGAGTTGAACAGCCAAATCGGTACAATAAAAGAAGAACAGCGGCAGTTTTTCGAAGTGGGGGAGATTCGCGAATTTGAAGATCTGGTGGTGCAATCATTCGGCATCTCCCACGACGCCGCCGAGCCGATGGGCTTTTGCTTCTATCACGGCAACAAAAAGCTGAGCGTCGCCACCGATCTGGGGTATGTCAGCAGCCGGATCAAGGAGACGATCCGCGGTGCCGACGCCTATATTTTCGAGGCCAATCACGACATCGAGATGCTGCGCATGTCCCAGTATCCCTGGAACATCAAGCGCCGTATCCTGAGCGATGTCGGCCACCTGTCCAACGACGCCGCCGGCGAGGCGCTGTGCGACGTGTTGGACGGAAGGGCGGAACGCGTCTTTCTCGCCCATCTGAGCAAGGAAAACAACATGATGGAACTGGCACGCCTGACCGTCAAGAACATTTTGGAGGAGAAGGGGCTGAAGGTAGGGGACGATGTCCATCTACGGGAGACATTCCCGCACCGGCCTACCAGGTTGGAGGAAGTATAAGCCCCAACCATCCTTCGCCGTGCTATCCCATCAAAGGTTGATGCCGCGCCGGATGCTGACTGTTTCGGATTACTTTGTCCGAATCATCGGTGCCGTCGGAACGTAGCAACCGCTGTTTTACTTCATCATGTAATTGTGTATGCAACTGGCGTGCTTTCCCGGTCAGCTCTTCCCGGGTGAGGACGCCTTTTTCCGTCAGCAACTCCACCAGAGCGTGGATGATCAGCATGTTTTCGTACTGGGCCTCGCGCAAGTCGGCGACTTTGGCGATTAGATTGACTTCCTGCATCGGGGTGAGCGGCCTTTTCATCCCAACCAATCCTTTCACATCGTTTCTAGTAATAATATCCATTTGATACAGTTTTATGCCTCCCGCACGCCCGCGAGCAGGGTTCCACAACCTTTCCATATTTCTCACGCCACTTTGCCGAACCTCGTTCGTATACTAGTAGGTGTAGAAAAGTATAACTCATAGAGAAATCTGTAACCCTATATACTGAGAGGAAGGAGAGAGGAACATGGGTTTCTATGACGATATGTACGAAGTGGAACGGAAGAAACGCCGCGAATCGGGTGTCGGTCGGCTGATCATGACATCCGTCGCGTCTGCCGTCATCGGCGGCATGGTCGTGTTGCTGATGTTGCCGGCACTGGCGAAATCGGGGTACGTGTCGATGGTGGAGCCCAACATGGCCTTGGCCGCGAACAACGGGACGCAGGCCACCATGTTGCAACCGATCACCGTCAATGTCGACTCGGCTACCGTTCGCGCCGTAGAGAAAGTGGAAAACGCGGTTGTCGGGGTCATCAACATCCAGCGCGTGACCAACTTCTGGACCCAGCAAACCGGTCAGGTGGAGAGCGGCGAAGGCTCCGGTGTCATTTTTGAAAAGAAAGACGGCAAAGCGCATATCATTACGAACTACCACGTGATCGAAGGCGCCGAGAAACTGGAGGTTGCCCTGCCGAACGGCGACAAAGTGGACGCCAAGGTGCTGGGTTCCGACCGCCTGGCCGACCTGGCTGTCCTGGAGATCGACGGCTCCAAGGTGAGCGCGGTCGCCGAGCTGGGCAACTCGGATGGGCTCAAGGTCGGGGAACCGGCGATCGCCATCGGGAACCCGCTGGGGCTGAAATTCTCCCGCACCGTCACTCAGGGGATTATCAGCTCGCTGGAGCGCTCCATGCCGATGGATCTGGACAACGACGGGCAAACCGACTGGGAGCTTGACGTGATTCAGACGGACGCGGCGATCAACCCCGGCAACAGCGGCGGGGCTCTGGTGAACATTTACGGCCAGGTCATCGGGATCAACACCCTGAAAATTTCCCGGGAAGGTGTCGAAGGTCTCGGCTTCGCCATCCCGATCAACGACGTGAAAAAGATCGTGCAGCAACTGATGGAAAACGGCCATCTGAAACGCGGATATATTGGCATCGAGCCGCGCGATTTGACCAACGTGCCGCGTTATCACTGGCAACAGACGCTGCACCTGCCGGACGAGGTAAAAGCGGGGGTCGTCGTCATGAGCGTCCTCGACTTCTCGCCGGCCGCCCAAGCAGGTCTGCATCAATACGACGTCATCGTCAAGCTGGACGACAAAGAGATCAACAGCAGCGCCCAACTACGCAAATACCTCACCCTCAACAAACAGCCGGGCGACTCGGTCGTCGTCACCTACTACCGCGACGGCTTCAAGAAGACCGCGACCGTCAAACTGACCGAGCAACCACAGCGCTAAGATCAATACCACCACAAGTTCAAAGAGGTGCCACACCGGCACCTCTTTCTTTTTGCCCCAGAAGTTGGGTACAATAAGCATAGCATGGGTACATAGGAAAGGACGATATGACAACATGAAAGACGCACAACAGGAAAAAACGATTCGCATCGCCGGGGTCGACACGCCGGTTTATGCCGACGCGCCGGTTCGCGTGGCCTGCGCGGAGCACATCGAGCGGGAACTGGACGATTACGTGGACAAGCACGAAGCGGCCCCCGACACCTATCCGATCGAACAAGTGGACGATCCTGCGCTGGACAAGTGCTGCTCCGTCTGCGGCGCCGAAGGCAAAATCGTATTGCTGCGCGTGAAAGGAAGGTAGGACGTTGCACATCACCATCGTCGCCGTAGGCAAGCTAAAAGAAAAGTACATCAGGGACGGAATCGAAGAATTCAGCAAGCGGCTGACCCCGTACTGCAAGCTGCAGATCGTCGAAGTCAACGACGAAAAAGCCCCGGAACAACTGAGCGACGCCGAAATGGAACAGGTTAAACGCAAAGAGGGCGAGCGCATCCTCGCCCAACTCAAACCCGATCACTACGTCATCGCTCTTGCCATCGACGGCCAGATGTGGTCCTCCGAAAAACTGGCCGCCGAGCTTGACCGCCTCGCCACCTACGGCAAAAGCCAGATCGCCTTCCTCATCGGCGGCTCGCTCGGCCTCGCGCCGGAAGTGCTGAAGCGCGCCGACGTGCAGTTGTCCTTTTCCAAAATGACGTTCCCCCACCAACTGATGCGCCTCATCCTGGTGGAGCAAATCTACCGGGCGTTTCGGATCAGCAGGGGGGAGCCGTATCATAAGTAGCGGCAAGTATTATTTTTTATGGTATAATATACCTAAAGGGGGGGGTAACATGTTTACACAAGAGGAACGAAATGAATTAAGGGATTTAATAGAATCACTGAAAAGGTATAACCGTTACGATTTAAAGGATAGAGGTAATAAATCAATACTTAATGATATATATGTTGATCCTTTGCCTGATGAGGGGGTACTAAAAGCGGCATTAAATGATAATACCTGCTTTTTCGTTGGTAGAAAAGGTACCGGAAAATCAACTGTTTTTATGGTAGCACAAGAACGGTTGAGAAGAACTACAGATAAAATAGCGATTTATATAGATGTGAAGTCCATTTTCGGTGAGGCTGAACTTACAAAACTAGAGATTAGAAAGTATACTGATGAACTTGGAGCAGATGCAATTGAAAATCTAAAAAAATATCTGATTCATAAAGCTTTTATTAAACAATTTCTTGCAGAACTGACTAAGGAAATCACAGAGTATCTTCAATTAGGTTTAAAGGATTTGTTTTCAGGTCGTTCGACTAAAGTAACTGATGCAATAAAATGGTTGAATGATTGGACAACAAAAATACTTAACACAGATACTTACCGTGATATTCCTTTATTCCGGGAAGTAAGACGGGTTGATAAGGATCAATCAAAACATCAAAAAGAAGCAAATGCATCCGTAGAGATAAACGGAGAAACATCGTATTCGCTAGCAAGATTTGCAAATAAGCTTGGCTTTGGGGTAAAGGGGAAGTATTCCAGAACGAGTGCAGAGGAAACGTCACAGGAACTAACTACAGAGTTTAAAGAAATATTAACATTATATTTCGATGTAAAAGCACTAATGGTTGATGTTTCAAATATATTAAAAGATGCTGGGTTTAATAAAACGGGTCTGTCAATGATTTTGTGTAAACTCCAATAGCCGTTAGGCTCAGCGGAGATATGGTTGAACTCGCTCCGGAAACTGAACGGACAGTTGTAACAGAATTTGGCCCCAGTTCTGAACTCTCCCCGTCCACTTTCGTAAC
>JBHGXV010000064.1:0-5045 GCA_041920505.1 Paenibacillaceae bacterium | reverse complement strand
TCGTTTGAAGGGATTATCAGGCACTAGACAAAAAGGGTCTGTCCCAAAAGTCTAACGACCGAGGGACAGACCCCTGCTTTTTTTGTCGGGGGATCGGGGTGTAGGTATTTGTTGGAGGATATTCCGTTTATCTTCACGAATACGTGTATGGCGTTGCAGAAATTGTTGAGAGGGTCTAATGATGAATAATGACTACTTGGACAGGATTAAAGATGTAATCACTTATATTGAACAACATATTGATCAAAAAATGGATCTTGATAGACTGGCCGGAATTTCCAACTTTTCAAAGTATCATTTTTCAAGAATATTCACATCGTTGATGGGTAAGACGCCGATGGCTTATGTTACTCAAAAACGTTTAGAGAGATCAGTAACGTACTTGGCCGAAACAAAGAAAACCATTCTCGAAATATCAACATTGTGTGGTTTTGAATCTGTTTCTAGCTTTTATTCGGCATTTAAGAAACATTTTAACGCGACTCCGAGTGAAGTAAGAAAAAACGCAAGAAATAATCGCAATAATCCGGTATTCATTAGCAATATGCAAGAGGAATCAGCCAATCCTTCTAATTACGATAAAAGGGAAACCACTGACTTTTTAAGGAGGATTTGGGAGATGAATATTGTGATAAAGGAACTTCCAGATTATAAGGTCGCTTTTGTCAGGCATGTTGGAAGTTATTTGGACGCATTTGAAGCGTGGAGGAAACTCAGTTCTTGGGCGGCGAAGAACAATCTGTTGCCACCCGAACAGAATTTTATCGGAATTTCTTTGGATGATCCTCATGTAACAGATGAATACGCTTGTCGTTATGATGCTTGTGTTACGATTCCTCATGATTTCCATGCAGAAAATCATCCTGAAATGTCTTTTAAACATATACAAGGTGGACTGTATGCATTATACCAGTTCTATGACACAGTCGATAAATTAGCCATAGCCTATCAAAGCATTTACGGTCAGTGGTTTCCAAACAGTGACTTTGACCCCGACGACAGGCACTGTCTTGAATTTTGTATGAACAACCCATACGATGACCCGGAAGGAAAAGCGAAGGTTGATCTCTATATTCCGATCAAGAAAAGATTTTAATCATCAAACGCATTTTATTTTCCTGAATGATTATCCAAAACAGTGATGGTCGGCAGCATAGAACACGCGATTCGTCCGGTTGCCAAAATGCCTGCGGCAGGTATAATAGGGGGGCGAGGAGGCGTTAACATGGATCGTTGGAAATCGGCACTGCTGGTGCTTGCCGGCGCGTGCAGTTACGGGATTTTGTCCACCATAGTCAAACTGGCGTACGCGGACGGCTTTGACCCGGGCGGAGTAACCGGCAGTCAGGGGCTGTTTGGCGCCTTGTTGTTGCTCGTGCTGACCCTCGCGTGCAAGCAGTGGGGGCCGGTGAGCCCAAGGCAGTGGCTGGCGCTCCTTGGCGTCGGCGCGTTCGTCGGCCTGACCGGGGTGTTTTACTATTCGTCGCTCACCTATATCCCGGCTTCGCTTGGGATCGTGTTGTTGTTCCAGTTTACCTGGATCGGCGTGCTGGCCGAATCGTTGCTGGAGAAAAAGCGGCCTTCGACGGCGAAACTGGTGTCGCTGGTGCTGCTTTTGGCCGGGACGATCTTGTCCGCCAACCTGTTCGCCGACGAGGCGATGCGCGTCTCCTGGATGGGCATTCTGCTCGGCTTGCTTTCCGCCGTCACCTATGCCGCGTTCATTATGGCCAGCGGCCGGCTGGCGCTTTCGGTGAATCCGTGGATGCGCAGCCTGGCGCTCAGCCTGGGTTCTTTTTTGATGGTTTGCATGGTCTTTCCGCCCGTCTTTCTGGTGGACGGCTCGCTTGGCGCCGGGCTGTGGAAATGGGGCCTGCTGCTCGCCGTGTTCGGCATCGTCTTTCCCAATCTCTCATTCACCTACGGCGTTCCGCGCATCGGCAGCGGCCTAGCGACCATTCTGGGTTCCGCCGAGTTGCCGACGGCCACACTGCTTTCGTACGTGATCCTGCAAGAACACGTCACACCGGTGCAGTGGGCCGGAGTGGCCCTGATTCTCGCCGGGATCGTCGTCGCCGAAATCCGTCTGGAAAAGCAGCCGTACCAAGAACAACAGCAGGCAGGGTAAGGAGGAATCAGATGAGCACATACGATGTGATCATTGTCGGTGCCGGGCCGGCCGGTATTTTTGCCAGCTACGAAATCACCCTGAAAGCGCCGCATCTGCGTGTGCTGTTGATTGACAAGGGACACGACATCTATTCGCGCCAGTGTCCGATCCTGCAAGAAAAAATCAAACGATGTCCGCCGCCCGCCGGGAAAAAGGCGTACGCCGGCTGTCTGCCCGCCTGTTCCATTACCAGCGGGTTCGGCGGAGCCGGTGCTTACAGCGACGGGAAGTTTAACATCACCACCGAGTTCGGCGGATGGCTGACCGATTACCTCAGCCCGTCCAAGGTGCTGGAGCTGATCACGTACGTGGACAGCATCAACTTAAAGCACGGGGCAACGTCCGCGATCACCGACCCGACCACCGAGGTGATCAAGCAGATCGAGCAGCGTGCCTACGCGGCGGGATTGAAACTGTTGCGCGCCCGGGTGCGCCACCTGGGCACGGAGCAGAATCTGGAGATCTTGCAGTCGATTTACGAATATTTGGACAGCCGCATCGAGATGCGGTTTGAGACCGAAGTGGCGGACATTCTCACCGTCAAGCGAGACGGCGTTCACCATGTGCGGGGGGTTTTGCTCGCAAGCGGCGAGGAATTTTTCAGCGACCGCGTGATCATCGCGCCGGGGCGAGACGGATCGGCATGGCTGACCGACATCCTGAAAAAGCGCCGATTGAAAATGTACAACAACCAGGTGGACGTCGGCGTTCGCGTCGAGACCTCTGACGTGGTCATGCGGGAGATCAACGAGCACCTTTACGAAGGAAAATTCGTCTTCAACACCTCGGTCGGCACGCGGGTGCGGACGTTTTGCAGCAATCCGTCCGGACATGTCGTGGTGGAAAACCACAGCGGCGTGATGGCGGCCAACGGCCATTCGTTCAAAGACCCGGCGTTGGGCTCGGCCAACACCAACTTCGCGCTGTTGGTCTCCCACAAATTCACCGAGCCGTTCGACAAACCGAACGAGTACGCCCGTGAAATTTGCAAACGGGCGAACGATCTGTCCAACGGCGGAGTGATTGTGCAAAAGTTTGGCGACATCATGCGCGGGCGCCGTTCCACCGAAAACCGGATCCGGGAAGGCTTTATCGAACCGACGCTGAAAGAGGCGGTGCCCGGCGACCTTGGTCTGGTGCTGCCGTACAATACGATGAAAAGCTTGATCGAAATGATTGAGGCGCTCGACAAGGTGACGCCGGGAATCGCGTCGGAGCACACGCTGTTCTACGGCGTGGAAGCCAAGTTTTACTCGGCCCGTCCCAAGTTGAGCGAGACGTTGGAAACGGAGATCAAGGGACTGTACTGCGGCGGCGACGGTGCGGGCATTACCCGCGGCCTGGCGCAGGCTGGGGCGGCCGGAGTGTGGATCGCCCGCCAGATCATCAACCAGTTGTAGCCAATGCCAAAGCACTGACACAGCCATCTGTGCCCGCCGGGCCGAGTGGCTGTCTCTTTTTTCTTGTTGACAAACACATTCCATCTTGCCCGATCGGGAACAGAGGAATATAATACTTACTTTAGTACAGTACATAATGAAGGGTGCAATCAACATGGCGTGGGAAGTGTTTACCGTACTGGGAACGATCGCGTTTGCCGTGAGCGGCGCGCTGGTCGCGATGGAAGAAGAATACGACATCATTGGTGTACTCATCCTCGGTCTGGTGACCGCGTTCGGCGGCGGGGTGATCCGCAATCTGTTGATCGGTCTTCCCGTCACGACCCTGTGGGAGCAGGGCGGATTGCTGAAAGTGGCGCTGATCGCCATCCTGGCGGTGTTTTGGCTGCGGATTCCCTGGAACGGCTGGTGGAAAAAGTGGCTGCTGTGGTTTGACGCCATCGGGCTGTCGGCGTTTTCCATCCAGGGGGCCTTGTACGCCGTCGACATGAAGCTATCCCTTAGTGCCGTCGTGGTGGCCGCCGTGTTGCCGGGGATTGGCGGTGGGATTATCCGCGACGTGCTGGCCAGCCGCAAACCGCTCGTGTTTCGGGAAGAAATTTACGCCGTTTGGGCGATGCTGGCCGGACTGGTGATCGGACTGGGCTGGGTCGACAAAAACGATTCGATGTCGCTCTATCTGTTGTGCGGGCTGGTGATTGTCCTGCGCATGCTGTCCGTCGCTTACAACTGGCGGCTGCCGAGACGCAGTGTCATCCACGAGACGGTCGCTGAAGCGGTCAGCCGCCCGCAATGATCGCTGCCATCGGGCCAGGACAACATGCGGCGCGTCAGCATCAGGCCGTGTTGTTCCGTTACTTCTTGCAGAGAAGAGGTTATTGTCATGAATCGAGGCATACTGTACGCTGTTTTGGCCTATCTCACCTGGGGAATGCTGCCGCTGTACTGGAAGCTGTTTACGGCGATGTCGGCCTGGGAAATCCTGGCCCATCGCATTGTCTGGTCGTTCGTCTTCGTCGGAATTGTCCTGTCGGTGACGAAAAGCTGGCGAAAGATGCTCGCTTCCATGGAAGGGAAGCGGCAACGGCTCGCGCTCCTGTTTTGTTCGCTGTTCATCACCTCCAACTGGCTGATTTACATCTGGGCGGTCAACGCCGGCCATGTGCTTGAAACCAGCCTCGGCTATTACATGAACCCGCTGCTCAGTGTCTTGTTTGGCGTGTTGTTCCTCAAGGAACGCCTGCACGCCGGACAGTGGGCGGCGATTGCCCTTGCAACGGTGGGCGTGTCGCTGATCACGATCCAGTACGGCGCGGTGCCGTGGATGTCGATCTTGCTCGCGCTTACCTTCGCCTTGTACGGTATGGCGAAAAAGCTGGTGAAGGCGGACGCGATGATCAGCCTGGCCTGGGAGACGGCGATGGTGTTTCCCGCCGCGCTGATCTACCTGATGGTGCTGCATCTGCGCCACGCGG
>JBHGXV010000051.1:0-91150 GCA_041920505.1 Paenibacillaceae bacterium | reverse complement strand
TCTAATGGCTTCCGTTTTCATTTCATGTGGATAGCTCTTGAACTTCTGACCCTTTATTGCCATAACAAATGCACCCCCTAGAATTTTCATCGGATAACCAAGGGGGTTTTTCCAATGTCTATTCTAAGGGGTGCACATCATGAATACTTTAGGGGGATTTTTTACAACGGAAAAGTTCAAGCAAGATCCAGTGACGATGAAAATGACTCTTGGAGTAACATCGTACACGAATGCGTAGTCCATTGGATTAGGCAACACCACAAGCACCGCAGAGAACTTTGAAGCGTATCCTCGCTTTGGCGCGATGTGCGACTCCTTTTTATCCTCATAATGGGGATACACCCAGCACTTCTCGGCCTTTGTTTGAATACGTTAATAAGGCGAATACCCACAAAAGGAGAAATGCGCGTGTACAATTATCCCCCCTTACATTCATTCGACTATCCCCTCTGGTTCACTCCGATAAGCGGTGGTTCTCCATATAATCGAGAAGCTCAAGCAAATATGGTGATTCGCTTGATCCAGGAGGCGATAGCAGGAGAGCGAAATGATGAATTGTTTTATGACTATTTAATCAGTGTGGCGCCAACACAACAAGAAAAAAAGGTAATTGAAGGGATTCGAAACGATGAGAGAAAGCACAGAAGAATGTTCAGAAACATCTACACGCAATTGACCGGTCAGCCGCCAGGCGCAGGAGAAGAAGGAGAGGGATTTGAACGTCCGGCAACATACCTGCAAGGAATTGAAATGGCTTTAATGGGTGAACTACAAGCATTTGAAAAATATCGGACGATTTACTTGAACATCACCCCCAAATTTCGTGACATGATTTTTGAAATCATGACAGATGAAATCAAACATGCGGCTTATTACAACTGGATGTACGCGAAGAACCGGTGAAACGCTGTTGGTCAACGCTGATCGCGTTGGCTCTTTTATTGGCGGAACGTTGGACAAGGAATGGCGCCAATCGCCTAAAAAGAGAGTTGCGAACGTTTGTTCTGTGTTTTGTAATCGACATATGGGTAATACTGGGGAGGTGGGATGGTTTTCTGGACCAGGCCAAAGGAAGGGCCTTGATTTCATGCGAAAAAACAAAGGCAGGAGCTGATACGTGATGACAGTACGGTTGATTCCTTACTTCGTGATGAACGGGAACGCAAAGGAAGCGATTCGGTTTTACGAAAACGCGTTGGATGCCCAGGTGCTCTTTTTTAGCACGTTCGGCGAGATGCCGGAAAACCCTGAATATCCGATACCGGCAGAAGCAAAGGACCGTGTGGCCCACGCGCTGGTAAAAGTGGGCGAATCGGAGCTGATGTTTTCGGATACGTTTCCGGGGCAGTCTCATCAAACCGGAAACCAGGTTACTATTTGTATCACAACAAACAGCCCGGAAAAATCGAAGCAAGTGTATGAAGCGTTGCAGCAAGGCGGCCAAGTGAACATGCCGCTGCAGGAAACCCATTTTAGCCCTGCCTACGGCGTGGTTACCGACAAGTTCGGCGTAACCTTCCAAATTTACACCCAGAGCGACAATCAATAGTCCGCGCGTGCGCCGCAAACACGACCTCCTTCCCGGGCCGGGGGGAGGTCGTGTTTTTTTGCGCAGCGTTTCCCGAGAATAATGCCATCCCCTGACTGGACAGACTAGGCATAGAACGTTACGCAGATCGCGTCAGGGGAGGGAACGAGATGGCGTACACGTGTTTTTACTGCGAACACGACACGGACAATCCGCGCTTCGTGACGTTTTACGAGCGGGACGGCGAGCACGACGAGCCGTTGTGCGACGAGTGCTATTTCGAGTGGCTGGCCTCGCTGAAAGGATGAAGCCGCTGGAGAGGAAAAACGAACGGACGCGACCGAAAGAAAACCCGACTCAGCCGAGAAACTGAGCCGGGTTTTTGTGTCTGTTTACACGCTGCAGTGGGGGCAAGGGTCAATCTCTTTCGCTTTGCAGTCTTCACAGAAGATCGGCAGGGGCGCAGTTTCTTTCGCCATAACGGATCTCTCCTTGTCAGGGGATTACATTTGTCCTGCAACATTCCCTTTTCCTGTTAGTATACCCGTCAACAGCGGCGGGGAAAAGTGATGTTTTTGTCGAAACACGATAAATTCATCGTTAATTCGTGCAAGTCTCAATCCTTTTAATAAAACAAAAAATAAAGATATATAAATATTGTGGTATGATACAAGTGTTCTCAATGGATGGACAAACGTATTTCAGGGGTGAACAACAGTGTGGCAGCAACAAGAGCAGGGGACATTGAAAAAAGAGATTGGCTTGTCGTTGGCGATGTCGCTGGTGATTGGCACGGTGATCGGGTCCGGCGTGTTCATGAAGCCGGGGAAGGTCATTGAATACGCCGGGGACTCGACGATGGCGATGTGGGCGTGGATTTTGGGCGGCGTCATCACGCTGGCGGGCGGGTTGACGATAGCCGAAGTCAGCACGCAAATCCCGAAAACGGGCGGGCTTTACGTCTACCTGGAAGAAGTGTACGGCAAAGTGTGTGGGTATTTGAGCGGCTGGATGCAGACGATCATTTACGGCCCGGCGATTATCGGGGCGCTGGGGCTGTATTTCGGTTCGCTCGTGGCCGGTTTGTTTGGCTTGCCGGATGCGTCGAAGACGGTCATCGGGATTGCCGCCGTGTTGTTTTTGGCTATGGTGAACAGTTTCGGCACCAGGTACGGCGGATTTTTACAGACGGCTGCCACTGTCGGCAAACTGATCCCGATCGCGTTTATCGCGGTGTTCGGGCTGTTGCAGGGGGATTCGCCGATGCTCAACATGCCGGGCGGACTGTCCACGCCCATCAGCATGGGGGCGGCCATCCTCGCCACCTTGTGGGCGTACGACGGCTGGATGCTGGTGGGGTTTGTCGCAGGCGAAATGCGGCATCCGGGCAAGGACTTGCCGCGGGCGATTATCGGCGGGTTGACTGTGGTGACATTGGCTTATTTGCTGGTGAACCTGGCGATGCTGCACGTTCTTTCGGCGGACAAAATCGCCGCGCTCGGCGTGAACGCGGCGGGGACCGTTGCCAGTCAGTTGTTTGGAGACGTGGGCGGCAAGTTGATCAGCATTGGGATTCTCGTCTCGATCTTCGGATGCTTGAACGGAAAAATTCTCGCGTTTCCCCGTGTGTCGTTCGCCATGGCTGAACGGGGCCAACTGCCGGCGTCCCGCCGCTTCGCAAGCGTGTCGCGGTTTGGCACGCCGGTCGCGGCCACGCTGTTGCAGGTGGCGATCGCGATTGTGATGATGATCGTAAGCAATCCGGACCGGCTGTCCGATATCGCCATCTTTTCCGTTTACATCTTTTACATGCAGGCGTTTGTCGCGGTGTTTCTGCTTCGCAAGCGAAATACTGGCAAACCGCGGGTTTACAGCGTGCCGTTGTATCCGCTGGTGCCGCTTGTGGCGATTGTCGGGTCGGGGTACATCGTGGTCAGCACGATTCTCAACAATCCCGCCGACTCGCTCTTGGCGATTGGCCTGACGTTGGTGGGCTTGCCGATCTACTGGGTGTTGCGCCGCAACCGGCAGCGCGATGTTGTCACGTCGGCCAAAGCGTCATAACTTCCGGCGCGTTGCGCTCCTCATCCTTCGGGAGAGGAGCGTTTTGCTGTATCCAAAATCCGGGATACAGGATAGAATAAGGGAGATGGAGGCCTTGAAACGGCCCGCCGAAAGCAAGTAAACGCCCGGTTACGCGGCCGATCAGAGAAAGCGGGGAAAAAGGATGAGCGAGACACAACAAACGTCCCGTCTCGTACCGGAGTTGGACGGGTTGTTGCATACGTTTACCCAACTGTTGACCGGTGAAGCGACGCCGGAACGGATCGAGATGGTGAAAGTCTGGTGCCTCTACAGCCACATCTCCAAGGTGATGCCGCCCATGGTGCAGCACTGGGGCAGCCTACAGGAGCACCAGGAGGCGCGGGCGAAGATTCGGGAGATCACCGAACAGATCAAGCGGTGGCATCAGGAAAAAAACCAACCATGAGCAAAAATGCGCCTCCGGCATCGCGCCGGAGGCGTTGTTCGTCAGCGGGCGGAACGGGAAGGCGGCACGTGACCGGCGTCAGGCGCACAGGGGGTCTGGCAGCGATCCTTGACCGAGCAGGCGCTGCATGCGCCTTCCTGGCTGCGCTTGACAAACCGGTACAGCGTCCACCCGGCATAACCGAAAATGGCGGAGCAAAGCAACAGGTCGACGAACATTGGCAATTCCTCCTTTGGAGACATTAAAAGCCCAAGAGCGTTCCGATCTGGTAGATGAGAAACGTGATGAGATAGGCGATGATCAAGGAGTAGCCCACAGAAAACCAGGTCCAGCGGGCGGACGCGGTCTCCTTGCGAATGACGCCGACGGTCGCCAGACACGGGATGTACAGCAAGAGAAAGGTCATGAAGCTGTATGCCTGAAGCGGCGTGAAATAACTGGCCATCAGCCCCTTCAACGTTTCGGCGTCCGGCACGTTGTAGATGATGTTCATCGTCGAGATGACCACTTCTTTGGCCAAAAACCCGGTCAACAGGGCCGCGCCTGCCTGCCAGTTGCCAAACCCGAGCGGCGCCAGAAGCGGGGCGAGTACGCCGCCGATCATGGCGAGAAAACTGTGGTTCATGTCGACGTCAAACCCCGTCGGCCCGGCGTAGCTGAGGAACCAGATTGCCACCGAACCGCCGAAGATGAACGTGCCTGCCTTGCGGATAAACCCTTTCCCCTTTTCCCAGGTGCTGCGCAGCAGGCTGCGGCCTTGCGGGAAGCGGTAGGGAGGCAGTTCGACGATAAACACCGACGCCTCTTCTTTCAGCAGGACGGAGGAGAACAGTTTGGCAAGCGCCAGCGCGACCGCGATGCCCAGGATATAAAGCGATAGCACGATCAAAGCCTGGTTTTGCCTGAAAAACGCTCCGACGAACAGGCTGTACACTGTCAGCCGGGCCGAACAGGACATGAGCGGAACCAGCAGAATGGTGAGCAACCGTTCTTTCGGCTGTTCAATCGTCCGCGCCGCCATCACCCCTGGCACATTGCAGCCGAAGCCGATAATCATCGGGATGAACGCCTTGCCGTTTAAACCCACCCATTCCATCAGTTTGTCCATGACCATCGTGATCCGCGCCATGTAGCCCGAGTCCTCGATGAACGAAATCAGGAAAAACAGGATAAAGATCTGCGGAACAAAGACCAGCACGCCGCCCACCCCGGCGATAACGCCGTCGAGGACAAGCGCCTTGAGAAACGCGGAGGCGCCGATGGCGGTCAGCAGTTGATCGGCGGCATCGCGAACAGTGCCGCCGAGAAATCCGTCCAGCATGTCGGAGAGCGGACTCCCTAGCCAGTCGAATGTCAGCTTGAATGTCAGGTACATAAAGCCGAGAAAAATCGGCAGACCCAAGAACTTGTCGGTGACAATCCGGTCGATGCGTTCGGTCAAGGTTTGTTTCGCCGGTTTGGTGCGGGTCGTGGCCTGCTTGACGACGCCGGCGATGAACGCGCCGCGTACCTGACGAATGTAGTGGGCAAGCGACAAGGCCCCGGTCCTGCGGACGACGGCTTGCTCTGTCTCTTGCCGCAGTGTCTCCAGCCAGTCGCCGTCCACAAAAGCGGCCAGGCGTTCTTTCACCACCCGGTTGCCTTCGAGCAACTGCAAGGCCAACCAGCGACGGGGCGGCAACTGGGCCGAAGCGGGCAGGCGAAAGGCGAGCGTGCGCACCGCTTTTTCCATCTCCGGGCCGTAGTCGATCCGAAGAGGCTGAAACGATCGGTCGTCAAGTCGCAACAGTTCGCTCGTCAGCCGGTCGCAGCCGGCTCCGGTGCGGGCGACGATCGGCACGACCGGCGCTCCCAGCGATGCTGACAGACGGTCAACGTCGATGCGGATACCCCTTCCCTCCGCCACGTCCACCATGTTCAGCCCGATCAGCACCGGTTTGCCGTATTCCAGCAACTGCACGGACAGATACAGGTTCCGCTCCAGTTGCGAAGCGTCGACAATATTCAAAATCGAGGTGAAGTCCTGGGAGAGGAGAAACTGGGTGGCCACGCCTTCATCGCGCGAGAGGGGATTCAACGAATAAATCCCCGGCAGGTCGATCAACTTTCCCTGCCTGTTTTTCAGCATTCCCACTTTTTTCTCCACCGTGACTCCCGCCCAGTTGCCCACATATTCGTACGAGCCTGTCAGGATGTTGAACAGGGATGTCTTTCCCGTATTGGGGTTGCCGGCGAGAGCGATTGTCAGCATACGTCGCTCACCTCGATCATGCCCGCCTCCTTCCGGCGAATGCCGATCAATTGCCCCCCGGCTTCCATGGTGATAGGACCGCCGAGCGGCAGGATGCGTTTGACACATACCTCCGATCCTTCCATGATGCCGAGGTCGATCAAGCGGCGCCGCACCATCTCGCTGACGCGGGCTGTATCAAGAATGCGCGCTTTGCGCCCAGGTTGCAGATCGGTAAGTCTCATCGGAAAGAACCTCCATTTGGATGACTGCATGTGCGTCTCGCGTCACGCTTTTGGATGAACAGGTGAGACTGATTATCATCATCCGTACCCATTCTATCATGCGGATTCCCCATCAGAAAGTGATAAAAATCACGCGATTGTGACAGGTTGATGAGGATCGCTCGACAGGGAAAGCTGTAAAAGTGTGATGAACCTAACAGTACGCGAGGGGAGAACGTGGTACGTTTGTGTCGCAGAAATCAGACAAAGGTGGGAGTTTACCATGCATTTCGGTTGCGGAAGTTCCATGTTTGGCGCCAATCCCGTCGCGCTGTGCGCTCCGTTGGCGCGGCTGAAAGAGGAACACGTGCCGCTGCGCGCGCAAATGGACGACTACTATGCGTTCGCGCAAACCATCGGAAAAGACGAAAGCGTCGCCGACTACAGCGATAAACTGAGAGAATTGTTGACCAAGGTGAACGAGTTCGTGGCCGAGCTTGATCCGCACTCGCTCCGCGAGGAAGACGCGCTCTTCCCGATGATGGCCAAGTACATCGGCCGTGAAACCGGCCCGATCGCCGTGATGGAATACGAACACGATCAGGCCAAACAACAGCTCAAACACTTCCGGGAGACGATGGAAACACTGGGCGCTCCTGTGGGGGCCGAGCAGGCGAAAACGATCGCCGCATACGCGATCAACGCCTATCTGATCCTGACCGAACACTTCATGAAGGAAGAAAACGTGTTGTTCCCGATGGCCGAGCAGATGCTGTCTGAGGCCGAAAAGGAAGAGTTGGGCAAAAAGTTCGAGGAGATCGCCTGAATCACTCGTTTTGCTGAAAGAAGGGAGAGAAATGGGAGAGAGACAACATGCGGATGTCATCGTGATTGGCGGGGGAATCCAGGGATGCTCGATCGCCTACCAGTTGAGCAAACGGCGGGTGAGCACGTTGGTGTTTGAGTCGTCCACGATCGCGCAGGAGGCGTCGCGAGCCTCCGCCGGGATTTTGGGCGCGATGATGGAAACCAGCGCGCCGGGGCCGCTGGTGGAGCTGTGCATCGCCAGTCAGCGCATCTACGCCGGTCTGGCCGAAATGCTGCGCGACGAAACCGGGATCGACATCGAATACAATGCCTCGGGGCTGATCGGCGTCGCCCGTGACGAACAAGAGAAACAGGAGTTGCGCAGCAAGTGGGAGTGGGCAAACACTTTCGGCCAGCGGGTGGAGTGGCTGGAGCCGAACGACTTGCCGCGCACAGAACCGCTCTTGTCTGACCGGCTGCTGTGCGGACTGTTTATTCCCAACGACCATCAGGTGAACAGTTACAAGGTGGCCCAGGCGTTTTATCTGGGCGCCAAGGCGCGCGGCGCCGTCTTTTTTGAACAGACGCCGGTGTTTCGCTTGCTCACCCGCGACGACGAGGTGATCGGTGTGGAGACGGCCGCCGGGGCGTTTACCGCCGACAAGGTGGTGCTCGCCGCCGGATCGTGGAGCGCAGCCTTGCTTGCGCCGCTCGGTGTCCGCTTGCCGGTCTATCCGGTCAAGGGGCAGTGCATCGCTGTACGGTTGCCCGTTCCGCTGAAGAAATCGGTGTTCGCGCAAAAATGTTATCTGATTCCGAAACGTGACGGGACGGTCACGGTCGGCGCCACCCAGGAAGAAGCGGGTTTCGACAAAGAGACGCGGGTGGAAGCAATCCAGAGCCTGTTTGAAATGGCCCAGACGATGGTCCCGGCGATGAAGGACGCCGTCTTTGTCAACACCTGGGCCGGTCTTCGGCCGGGCAATCCCAATCTGAAGCCGTTTCTCGGCCCGCTTCGCCAGTGGCGCAACCTGGTTCTTGCCACCGGCCACTTCCGCAAGGGCACTTTGCTCGCGCCCATCACCGGCGAGATTGTCGCATCCATTCTGACAGGAGGAGAGGCGCCCGTCGACTGGACGCCGTTTCAATATGACAGCCATGATCAAGTGTGAAGGCCGATTTCCGCTGTGTTTGCAGACGTACCCGATGGGGCGGGACCGGGTGTTTTTGATTACGGGCGGACAGGCCCATATCGGCGCGGTGGCCACCGCTTACTACGCCAAACAACACATCCATGTTGAGCTGGTGGAGGTGCCTGGCCATCGCGAGGGGCCGCTTACCCGCGAGTTGGCCCTTCAGGCGGCAGAGACGCTGGGGCAGACCGTGACCGTCTTGATCGGCATCCACTTCGACGGACCGACGAAAGTGGAAATCGAGGGAATTGTCGCAAACGCCAGGGCGATGATGAACGAAAAACTGGAGCAGTTGACCAAGGCGGGGGATGCGCCGGGATGTTGCATGACGGAACCGCCCGAAACCTGTTGAAATGCCGGGAGAGCGAAAAACGCTCTCCTTTTCTGTTTGGTCGGCCTTTTCGCGTGCGGATTTAAGACGAATTTGTGAAGTGTGAACTCTTGCACATCGCCATCCGGCGTTTCTTTCCTATAGTAATACCGTAGCCCAGAAGAGCTAAGAAAGGAGGGACAGTATGAACAAAAATCTTCTTGTCTTCCTGCTCTGTTTTGCCGTGGCGTTCGGCGGAGGATACCTGTTCTATCAGGCCAAGACGCCGAAACAGGACGCCCCCGTCACCGCGCAGGCAGAAAATGAGCAGAAGGCTACCGGCGGACAAGCCGATGCGGCCGAGACGACAGACGCGACGACAGCGGCTACCGCCACAGCGGACAACACCTCCAAAGAAGGAGAAATCTTCACGAAACGCGGCTGCGTCGCCTGTCACTCTGTGTCGGCTCTCAACGTCAAGGGCGGGGCTGCAGGACCTGATTTGTCGCAAGCCTACGTAAACGTGGAAAACAAGCACGGGGTGCCGATTGAGGAGTTTTTGAAGAAGCCGACATCGGCTGTGATGTCCGGCGTGCTTGGCAAAAGCCCGCTCACGGATGACGAACGGAAAGCCGTCCTGGCGGCTCTGAAGCTGGCATCTGAAAAGAAATAACGGGCAACACACATTTAAGGCGAGGGAGGTTCCCTGATGAAGAAGGTAATACCCATCGTGTCCGGTGCCGTCGCCGGTTTTCTGGCGGCCACCGTGTTTTTCGCCGACTTCACCACCGTCGGTCCGAAGACTACCGCGGAAGACAACACAAAGAAAAACAACGCGGAAAAAGTGTACGTTCCTTTCGGCAAAAAGGATGATTACTACCTGTTTGCCTCCGGCGGCCACTCTGGCCAACTGTTTGTTTACGGCGTTCCTTCGATGCGCCACATTCGCACCGTTCCGGTATTCAGTCAGGACTCTGCCACCGGCTACGGGTGGGACAAAGAGTCGAAAGAGATGATGGGCGGCTATACCTGGGGCGACTTGCACCACCCGGCGTTCTCCGAAACCAACGGCGATTACGACGGGAAGTACCTGTTCGCCACCGACGTCGCCAACAACCGGGCCGCTGTGCTTGACCTGAAGACGTTTACGGTCAAGGACATCCTGCATACCCCCAACTCCGGCGGCCCGCACTGCGCGGCATTCGTTACCGAAAACACCGAGTACCTGTTCCTGCCGAGCCGTTTCTCCGTGCCGTTTGGCCACGAGTACGCCTCGCTTGACGATTACAAAACGAAGTACAAGGGCGTCCTGTCGGCGGTCACGTTTGACAAGCAGAAGCAGAAGCTGAACCTGGCTTACCAGGTGGCCCTGCCGCCGTGGTCGTACGACCTCTCCGACGCGGGCAAGAAGATCTCCAAGGACTGGGCGGTGCTGACCACCTACAACACCGAGGAGGCCACTTCCGATCTGGAGATCAACGCCTCACAGGCCGACCGCGACTACATCGTGCTGTTTAACTGGAAAGAATTGGAGCAAAAAGTCAAGGACGGCCAGTACGATCTGGTCAACGGCGTCAAAGTGATTGATCCGGCCAAGCACAAAGGCAGCATCTATCTCGTGCCGGTGGCCAAATCGCCGCACGGCGTCGACGTGACCCCGGACGGCAAACGCTTCATCGCTTCCGGCAAACTGGCTCCGGCCATGACAGTGTTCTCGTTTGAAAAAGCGTTTGACGCCATCAAAAACAAAAAGTTTGACGGCGAAAAGTTCGGCATTCCGGTACTCGACTACAATTCCGTGATGGAACGCGAAGTCAACCCGGAAAACGCGCTGGGACCGCTTCACACCCAGTTTGACGACAAAGGCTACGCCTACACGACGATGTTCATCTCCTCCGAGGTGGTCAAGTGGAACGTCGACACAGGCGAAGTCCTCGACCGCGTGCCCGTACAATATTCGCCGGGTCACTCTGTCGCGGCCGAAGGGGATACGGTCAGCCCGGACGGTCATTGGCTCGTCTCGCTCAACAAGATGGCCAAGGACAGCTACCTGTCCGTCGGTCCGTCCCATCCGGAGTCGATGCAGTTGATCGACCTCTCCGGTCCGAAGATGGAAGTGATCCAGTCCGCTCCGGTCAACCCGGAACCGCACTATGCGCAGATGATCAAGGCAGACAAGATCAAGACAATCGAAGTCTTGCCCAAAGACGAGAAACGTCCGTTCTCGGTGTGGAAGCAGGAAGACACCCGCATCGAACGCAACGGCAACGAAGTGCACGTTTACGGCATCGCAATGCGCTCCAAGTTTATCTTTGACGCGAAAGCGGAGCGCAAGGACGTGCTCACCGTCAAGCAGGGCGACCGTGTGTTCATCCATTTGACCAACATCGACCTGGACGAAGACATTACGCACGGTTTTGCCATCAACGAATACAACCAAAACATGGAAATTCAGCCGGGCGAAACCAAGACGATGGAGTTCGTGGCCGATAAAGCCGGTACTTATCCGATCTACTGCACAAACTTCTGCTCTGCTCTGCACCAGGAAATGACTGGATATCTGTTGGTACAACCGAAGTAAGACGGAGACGGGGTATCGCAGGGTACCCCGTTCCCCTCTTTTGATGAGGAGATGACGCTTTATGAGCAAGAAATTTTCCGTATCTTCGTCCATCGTGCTGGTGATCGCGGCCGCGCTTCTGATCGTGTCCATCTTTTTTCCCTGGTGGGGGATGAAATTCGTTGCCCCGCAATATCCGGAAGGGCTGGAAGTGGTGGTCTACCCGTATAAAATGGAGGGCCAGGCTGACATCATCAACGGATTGAACCATTATATCGGCATGAAGCAGTTCAGCGAGGAGACATTTCCCGAGCTGAAGGTCATGCCCTACCTGATCGGCGGAATGGCGGCCTTCACGCTTCTGGTGGCGTTTCTTCGCAAAAAAAGCCTGCTCTACGTCCTGATTGGCGCATTCGTGGTCGGCGGCGCGCTCGGTCTGTATGATATCCACCGCTGGCTGTACGATTTCGGCACCAATCTGGACCCGCACGCGCCAATCAAGATCAAGCCGTTTGTGCCGCCCGTGATCGGAACCAACCGGATCGCCAACTTTGTGACGCACAGCTACTTTGCCAAAGGCTCGTTTCTGTTGGGGATCGCCTTTTTGCTGATGTTGGTGCCGCTGTGGGGGGAGCGGGAAAAATGAAACGACGAGTGGCCTGGTGGGCAGGATTGCTGATCTGGCTGGTCGGTTCGTGTCACGCGTACGCTTCACAGGCGAGTCACTTGCAAACGCTGATTGACCGGACGCCGGAGCATGGTGTGCTGGTTCTGGACGATCAAACCTATTCCGGCAATCTCGTGATCACGAAGCCGCTTACGATCAAGGGCACCGGGCCCGGCACGGTGATCCATGGGGACGGCACGGACAACGTGATCACCATCAAGGCGCCAGGCGTGCGGATCGAGAACCTGACCGTCGAACACGGCAGCATGAGCCGGAACTCGGCAGAAGAGTACGCGGCGATCAAGGTAAACGCCGGTCATGCGGTGCTCACCCGTCTGGTCATCCGCGACGCCTACCACGGCATCCACCTCCAGTACGCCGACGACAACGAGGTCAGTCACGTGGAGATCGCCGGGCAGGGCAACGGCGAAATCGCCGGACAGGGCAACGGCATCCAACTGGACCACTCCCGGCGCAACAAGCTGATCGGCAACGTGATCAGCGGAACGCGGGACGGGATTTATTTTTACTACTCGGACGGCAACGAGGTGACGGACAACCGGATCAGCCACACGCGCTACGGCTTGCACTACATGTACTCTGACAGCAACCGTTTTTTGCGCAACCGGTTTTTTGCTAATCTCGGCGGCGCGACGATCATGCACTCGAAACAGTTGGTGCTGAAAGAAAATGATTTTTCCTTCAACCAGGGAACGCGGGCGTTCGGTCTGATGTTGCAATCGAGCGACGACAACGAGATTGTGGGCAATCGCTTCTATCAGAACCAGCGTGCGCTCTACCTGGATCAGTCGCTGCGCAACCGCTTCGTCGCCAACCAGTTCATCCACAACCAGGTCGGGGTGGAGTTGTGGGCCAGTTGCAGCGACCAGGTCTTCACCCAGAATCGCTTTTTTGCCAACATCGCGCCGGTGATCACCGTCGGCGGTACGTCCAACAATCGCTGGGACGAGGCGGGCAAGGGAAATTACTGGGGACGTGACCTGCCGCTGATCGACCTGAACCAGGACGGGGTGGGAGATACCTCCGTGCAGTACAAATCGTCGCTGTACCAGTTGGTCCAGGACAATGAACTGGTCTACCTGTTTCTCGACAGCCCGGCTGTCGGTCTGTACGAAAAGATGAACCAACTGTTGCAAAACCAAGAGGTGATGCTGGAGGATCGCGCTCCCCTCTTGGATGCGGGCCGTCCCGTCGCAATCGGGTGGATTGCCTGCGGCCTGTTGCTCGCCGCTGTTGGGTGGCTCGTTTGGCAGCAAAGGAGGAGAAAAGCATGACATACATCGAGAAAGAGTGGAAAGAGCAGACGAGGGGGAAGGGGCTGTGGCTCTCGCTTTGCATCGTCGCACTCGTCTGTACGGGCGTCTTGCTTCAGTCCCGCTCCTTTCCTGCCGAACAAGGGTTTGAAGTGTTTTTGCTTTCGTTGTACGAGATGAATGTTTATCTGTTGCCGCTGGTCAGCCTGTTTCTCGCTTCGTTTGCCATTCTGCAGGAGCGCGAACAGAAGACATTGACCATCCTGTTGACGAAAAAAGAGTCGTACTACCGTTTTCTGTGGAAAAAAAGCGTAGCCGTCCACGGCGTGCTGCTAGCCGTGTTTACCGGCTGGCACTTCGTGTTCGCCCTGCCGATGAAATGGCTGCTGCCGTTTCACCTGGGCAGCTTTCTCGCCTATCTGATCACGGTACTTGCCCTGCTGGCGATGTTTACGCAGATGGGCCTGTTTTTGGGCAGTGTCTGCCACACCCGGATGCAACTCGTCGGGGCCAATATTTTCGTCTGGTTTTTCTTCGTGTTTTTCCTCGATCTCGGCTTTCTGTACGTGTTGCCGGCCGTAACGACCGACAACGTATGGCTGTTTTCCCTGTTGTATTTCCTCGACCCGCTGCACGCCTTGCACTTTTACCTGGAGACGTCGCTCGGCCTGTTTCCGCTGGAGCACATGTCACGGCTGATGCAGAAGTTCGTCTGGTGGCCGCCCGCCGCTTTTGTCGGGCTTGATTTGCTCGTCTGGGTGGCTGTCACGTTCGGTCTGGCGGGATGGCTGCGCGTGAAGGGGGAGAGAACATGATCGAAATCAAAGGATTGACCCAATCCTATCGACATAAACAGATTTTGCGCGACGTCCACTTGACGGTCGGCCGCGGCGAGGTGTGCGCGCTCGTCGGGCGCAACGGCGCGGGCAAAACCACCTTGATCCACTCGATCCTCGGCCTTTTGCCCACCCCGGCTGGCACGGTCACGCTGTGCGGACACCCTGTCGGTTCGCAACAGTGGAAGGACAACGTGGCCTATTTGCCGGAGAAGTTCCAGTTGTACCCGCAATTGACCGGCGAAGAGAATCTCCGCTTCTTTGCCGGTCTGCAAAGCGGTCGGCTAAACGAGCAGAAACTGGCTGAGTGTCTTCGGCTCGTCCAGCTCTGGGAGCATCGCAGCGAGCCGATCAAGGGGTATTCCAAAGGGATGCTGCAGCGTCTGGGGCTTGGCATCATGCTGTACTACGACGCGGAGGTTCTCATCCTCGACGAGCCGACGAGCGGGCTGGACCCGCTGGGCAGAACAGAGATTCTCGCCATTTTGAAATCGCTGCGCGGCAAGACGATTCTGTTCTCGTCCCATCACATCGACGAGATCAGGCAGATTTGCACCCATGTCGCCTATCTCGACGACGGGGTGGTCACCAAGTACACGATTGATGAATTTTGCCGCACCATCGCCGAAGGGAGGAGTGTCCGATGAAAAGAGGATGGCTGGCCGCGCTGTTCGCCCTGCTGCTTCTCGCCGGTTGCGGCGGGGGGACGGACTGGAGCGCCACATTGCAAGCGCCGCCGCAGTTTGCCCTGGGACAGGAACTGCCGCTCGTGCTTACCGTCAAGGCGGACGGCAAGCCGGTCACGGGCCTTGTGGTCAAGGCGCAACTGGAGATGAAAAAAATGGATCACGGCACCGTCGAGGTCGTCTTTGCGGAAAAAGGAGAGGGCGTCTACGAAGCCAAAGCCAAACTGCCGATGGGCGGCGACTGGGTGGCGGTGACCGAGATCAGCGACGGCAAACAGACGAAGGAACTGGAATTGCCGTTTGCCGTGGAAGGGGTGGAAGCCAAGTGAGACGGCGCCGGATCAACCGGGGGTTGGCGGCCATCCTGTGCCTGGCGCTATTCGCGGGCTGCTCGGCATCGCCTGCGAACGATTCGGCGCCCAGAGCCGGTTCCATATCCGGCGGCACGTCTCAGCCGACTGGCACGGCGGCTTCAGGCGGCAACCAGGCGGGTTCGCGGCCAGCGTCGCCAGTTTCCCCAAGCGGCCCCGCCGATGCGTCCGTTGTCGGCTGGATCGACGGACAGCCGCTGACCCAGGAAGAGCTGGCCTTTCAGGAATTGCTCAACCGCATCCAGATCGCGATTCACCGTGAAGCCGATCTGCAAACGCTCAGCGGAGAGGAAAAAAAGCGAGCGATGGCCTACTGGGATCAGCGCGAAGCGGGAGCGCGGGAGAAAAACAGCCTGTTGACCCAATTGATTCGCGTCCGGGCCATGGCCCTGTTGGCCAGGGAGAAGGGCCATGCCGCCGCGCCGGAAGAGGTGGCCAAGGAACTGGCCGCCGCGAAAACCGGGTTTGCCCGCCATCCCGCCGCACAGGAGATGATCCGGGCCTATGGCGAAGAACGGTTTTGGCAGCAGGAGCGGTCCTGGCTGGAACAGGTCGTCCTGAGCAAAAAAGTGCGGAACGATCTGCTGGAGCAAGTGAAACAGGCCAATCCCAAGGCAACGGCGCGCGAATGGAACGCGCTTGCCGACAACATGTACGAGGATTTGCTCGTCTCCCAGGTGGGCACGCTGTCGATCAAGCTGGCGCGCTAGCGAGCCGACCATATCTGACGAAAAACCGGTTCTGACCAGCGTGTCAGCCGGTTTTTTCAGTGCGTGTGAGCATTTTCACAGACAGCGTGAGGTTTGACACGCGTTTGTCACAATTTCCCCTATATTCATGGTAGAAATTTTTCATTTGTGAGCACGGTCACAAATACCTCTCCCGTTTCGAAGTATTCTTGATCTGCAAATGAACGAAAGGAGAGGTAACCATGAAAGTGAATGACGCTGGCGCCAGATCAGGCTCCCAGAACTCATTCCTCAAAGGGGTACTCATCTTTACCCTGATCATCAGCTTCACCGTTCTCCTGACAGGGGGGTACTGGATCTTCAAAGACATGGCCCCTCGTCCGCTGCAAGTCGTGGACGAAAAAGGAACGGTCATCACGACCCAGGACCAGATCATCGGTGGTCAGGCCGTCTTCCAGAAATACGGCTTGATGGACTACGGAACGGTGCTGGGCCACGGTTCCTACCTGGGACCGGACTACACCGCCGAATCCTTGAAGATCTACATCGACGGGATGCATGAATTTTACGCGCAAAAGGAGTACGGCAAATCGTTCGCCGATCTGAGCGACGAGCAAAAGCTCGCGATCAAGGAGAAAGTCAAGGCGGAAGCCAAGGAAAACCGCTACGACAAGGAGAAGCAAGTGCTGACGCTGACCGACGCCCAGGTGTACGGTCTCACGCAAGTGCGGGCGTACTACCAGAAGGTGTTTACCGAAGGCGACGGCAACGGGATTCTGCCGGGGCTGATCCACGAGACCGACATGCCGGCTGACGGCCGCGCCTGGGTAGGCAAAGGCAGCCAAACGCAGCAAATCGCCGATTTCTTCTTCTGGACGGCGTGGCTGTCCAGCACGAAGCGTCCGGGCGACACCGTTACGTATACGAACAACTGGCCGTACTATGAAGAGGCAGGCAACACGATGTCCTATTCCGCCGTTCTGTGGAGCGGCGTGAGCGCAACCTTGCTGATTCTGTTCATGGGCTTGATTCTTTACTTCTATCACCGCTACAAACTGCACATGGAAGAAGCGTACGAACCGGGCAAATTTCCGAGAATCGACCTGAACGCCATGCCGCTGACGCCAAGCCAGGTGAAAACGGGCAAATACTTCATGGTGGTCTCGTTGCTGTTCTTCGTGCAGGCGATGTTCGGCGGCCTGTTGGCTCACTACTACATCGAACCGCATTCTTTCTACGGCATGGACTGGATCGCCGACATTCTGCCGTTTAGCATCTCGAAAACCTATCACCTGCAACTGGCGATCTTCTGGATCGCGACCGCCTGGTTGGGGATGGGGATTTACGTGGCGCCGCTGGTGGGCGGCAAAGAGCCGAAGAAACAGGGGCTTTTGGTTGACATCCTGTTCTGGGCACTGGTGGTGCTGGTCGCCGGTTCGACCGTCGGCGAGTGGCTCGGCTTCAAAGGACTTCTCGGCAACGCCTGGTATCTCCTCGGCCACCAGGGCTGGGAGTACATCGAGCTTGGCCGGATTTGGCAGATCGTGCTGGTCGTCGGCATGGTGATCTGGCTGTACATCGTCTTTCGCGCGATCAAAAGCGCGCTGCGCAAAGAGACCGACAAGGGCGGTCTGACGCACCTGTTGTTCTACGCGTCGATTGCCGTGCCGTTCTTCTACCTCTTCGCGTTCTTCTGGAATCCGTCCACCAACTTCACATTCGCCGACTACTGGCGTTGGTGGATCATCCACCTGTGGGTGGAAGGGATCTTTGAAGTATTCGCGGTGGTCGTCATCGGCTTTTTGATGGTGCGCATGGGTCTGGTGACCAAGTCGTCCACCGTCCGCGCCCTCCTGTTCCAGTTTATCCTGCTTCTGGGCAGCGGCGTCATCGGGATCGGTCACCACTACTACTACAACGGTTCTTCCGAAATCTGGATCGCACTGGGTGCCGTCTTCTCGGCATTGGAAGTCATACCGCTCACCTTGTTGATCCTGGAAGCGTACGACCAGTACAAAATCATGCGTGACGGGGGCGCCGCCTTCCCGTATACGGCATCGTTCCGCTTCCTGATCTCCACGGCTGTGTGGAACCTGCTTGGCGCCGGTGTCCTCGGCTTCCTGATCAACCTGCCGGCCGTCAGCTACTTCGAGCACGGTCAATGGCTCACCCCGACACACGGTCACGGCGCCATGATGGGGGTATACGGCATGTTCGCCATCGCCGTCCTGCTCTACTCGCTGCGTAACATCGTCAAACCGGAGGCGTGGAACGACAAGTTGCTGCGCATCTCCTGCTGGGGCCTGAACATCGGTTTGGCCGGCATGATTCTGATTACCCTGCTTCCGGTTGGCGCGATTCAGTTGAAAACCGCGTTCGACTTCGGGTACTGGGCATCGCGCACGGCTGACTTCTATCACCTCCCCATTGTGGAGACACTGATGTGGTGGCGTGCCCTGCCGGACACCATCTTCCTCCTGTTTGGTGTTCTGCCGCTCGTCCTGTTTGTGGTGAAAGCGCAGTTCAACCTGCGCAAGCCGACGGTACAAGAAGAACAATCGCTGGAAGCCGAAGAATCCCGTTCGTTCCATATGTAATCACGCCTGACTCGCACCCCCCGAATGCCGCCTGGCTTTGGGGGGTGTTCATTACTTGACGGTTACATAACCGAAGAGTACAATATCAGGTCAAACAAACCGGATGTCCTGAAACGATGTCTGGATGAGGAGGAGGTACGTGCTCGCAACAGTGGAGAAAATGGATGAAGGGTATCTGGCTCGTTTTGAACGCCATCTCAACCACCCCGTGGAGAAGGTTTGGGCGACACTTACCCAGCCGGAGAAACTGGCCAACTGGTTTGCTGATGCGGTCGTCAACCTGAAAGTTGGAGGTACTGTTGAACTGACGTTCAAACCTGTTGGAAACACCGTATCCTGTACCATTACGGAATTACAACCGCAGTCGGTCTTGGAGTACACCTGGGGGAGGGATACGTTGCGTTGGGAGTTGTATCCCGAGCAGGATGGATGTTTGCTCGTATTGAAGGAGTTCTTTTCGGTTCTCGACGGTCATCGTCCCAAAGATCTCGCCGGTTGGCACACCATCCTTGATATGCTGCCGGCAGTGCTGGACGGCCAACGTGCAGAATTCTCCATGCACCATTGGCAACAAATCTTCGAGCGATACACGGATATGCTCAGTCAGTAGCCAGTTCGCAATCGACTTCGACAGCCCAAAGGTGACCTCCTATGGGCTGTTTTTTTGCTGTTTGTGTATAGTTTGTTGCTTTGTGATACAATATTTGAAAGAATAGTAAAAATGGGAGAAATTCTTTACTCGGCAACAGAAATCGCTCATAACGGAAAGACTTTTACCAGGATGGGGGAAGAAGCAAATTGGCGAAACAAGCATTTGTCCTCTTCTTCGAGTGGCAGGTGGCGTGCTGACTCTTTACGGCTTGTTTCCGGTCGTGTTCGTCTATCCGTACAAACCGTGGGCGTCCACAGGTTATCTGGTAAGGTATGTCCTGTTTGATGACCCAAACCGCTGGTACTGGATCATCGGCATCGCAGTGTTTGCGGCGGCCATGCTCCTGCGGGACAAACAGAAACGGAGCCAATCGTCAACGGCGGGATAGAAGAACAGGCTGACAGTACACAAAAACGAGGAGGGGTAGCGGTCCCTCCTCGTTTCGGGCATTTTTGTCCGATCCAGCCTACATCCGGCAAATCTCTTTCGGACAATCCTGGCAATGGCAAATCTGTTTGAGAAACTCGATGTTCTGGATGATGATGTGCCCGTGGTCGATGGCGATGACGTCCAGATGTTTCCACTTGTTGAGAATGCGGTTGACATTTTCCCGCGCGGTGCCGATGATGTTGGCTAGTTCGGTGTTGGACATGCGCTGGTTGATGCGAATGCCGTTCTCCACTTCTTCGCCGTAGGTGTTGGACATGCGGATCAGCGTGGAGGAGAGCGCCCCGGACTTGCCGTAGAGCATCAGGTCGCGCAGCTTGGTCTGGGTGATGCAGTGGAGCACCCCCATCCACTTCATGAACTGAACGGCGAGATCCCCTTGCTGGAACAAGAGGCCCTCCAGATCGCGATGTTCGATAAATCCGATGACGCTGTCCTTGGTCACCTTCGCGTGGAACTTGTACTTGCATGCTTCCACGCTGCGCGGCTCGCCGAACATGTCTCCGGAATGAAACATGTACAGCGTGAGTTCTTTGCCTTCATTGGTCGACTTGTACACTTTCACCTGTCCGCATTGGACGTAGTAGAACCGCTCGATCGGATCCCCTTCCCAGAACAGATGGGACCCGGCGGGAACCTTGTGGAACGACATCGCTTCTTTCAGTTTCTTTAGGTTGTCTTCGTTAAACAGCGCGGTGTTGGCGTCGGAAAAGGAGCAGGGAACGGAAGAGAGGCAAAACGGGTCGTTTCCCCGTCCGCCCTCCTCAGCGCCTGAGCGCAAGCCTGGGGATTTGTGCGCCGAAAAGTCGTTTTTACGGCTTGCGGATCGTAACTTTGGCTGCACCATTTTCCCATTCCTCCGTTTCGTAGGTGTATCCCAACTGGTTCAGTTCTTCGATCAAAAAGACGGGGACGCGGTCATTGATGATCACCAGCGTCTCGCCCGACGCCATCTTTTCCAGCTGGGCCAGGGTGCGCATCATCGGTTGCGGCGGCTCCAGACCGCGGTTGTCCAAGGTGTAGACGCCCTTGCCCGCCGGTTTGCCCTGACCCGCCGCTTGAACAGCGTCTGCGGCCGGTGTGTCCGCGCCTTGTGCCATCTGGGGCTTGACTTCCGGTGTGTCCGCCACTTCGATGCTGTCCAAGAGATGCGCCTGGCTTTTATGAACGAAGGTGACCACCCAGTGGTCGGTATCCACTTGTTTCACTTTGTTTTTATAGCCTTTGGCCATCATCACGCCGAGCAGCGGCACGGGCTTGAAGGTGGCGTGCAGGACAAACACGTCTGTCGGCGACAGGTTTTTGACCGTATTCATAATCAGTTCAAACGGTTCCAATTTTTTTCGCAGGTGTTCGCGTACATCAAGAACGACTTGGTTCACATTCATCGTTCTTCTCTCCTTTTGTCTCAAGTTACATTTAGTTTAATCCCATATTCGCGGGCGATTTGTGATAGCTATCACATTTGCGCGGGGCGAAACGGGATAAGATGAGGATGCCCGAAGGTCCCAACAAGGAAAGGAGAATCAGACATGAGCCAAGCATACAAAACAACGGTTGACGCTCGTCAATACGCTCCGCGGGACAAACACCGCGTGATTTTCGAGGAATTCGACAAACTTGAACTGGGGGAAAGCATGCTTTTGATCAACGACCACGACCCGAAGCCGCTCTACTACCAGTTCGGCATGGAACGGCCGCAGCAGTTTGGCTGGCAGTATGTGCAGGAAGGCCCGGAGGTGTGGCAGGTAGCGATTAAAAAAGTGCAGGCGTAACGCAGCCAAAAACGGCCCTTGTCGCTTCCACGGAAGGACAGGGGCCGATCTGTGCTGTGCGCGGCTAGACCAACTCCTCCAGCGCTTGCGGGTCGAGGATGGTGATCCGTTTGCGGTCCATGGAGATGATCTGGTCTTTTTTCAGTTGACTGAAGACACGGTTGACGGTTTCGCGCGTCGTGCCCACCATGTTGGCAAACTCCTGGTGAGTGAGCGGCAGGTTGATCTGGATGTGGTCGCCGACAAGCGTGCCGTGTTCCCTGGCCAGGCGCATCAGGAACGAATAGATCCGGCAGTTGACGTCGTAGACGGCAAACTCCTGCAATTTGGCTTGCAGTTCCCTGATTTTTTCGCCCATGACGCGCATGACCTTGATCGCGATCGTCGGTGTCTCCAGCATCAGTTGCTCGAACGACTTGATCGGGATGACGAACAGGTCGGTCGGCTCGATCACTTCAGCCGTCGCCGGGTACGGCGTCTGATCGAAGAACCCGGTGTGCGGGAACATCTCGCCTTTGCGCAGGAAGGAGACGATCTGCTCATTGCCGTTGACGTCGATCTTGTACACCTTGATAATGCCTTTGCGAATGAAGAAAACGGCCTGCCGGGGTTCTCCCTGCATGAAAACGTTTGCTTTTTTCTGATAGGAGTGAGCGATGGTGATCTGGGACAACTTCTCAAACTCCTGATCGTCCAGTTCCCGAAACAGCGGGAATTGACGCAAGAACGGTAACGATTGGTTCACGTAGCACCACTTCTTTCCTTGTCGCCGATTGATTCTGATTGTAGCATGTTTGCATGCGAGAAGTGAGTTTCATTTTCATTTTCGTATGATAACATGAAAAAATACACGATTGTTGTGAAAGATATCACAACTTTTCACCGTCCTGTCAAATAAAATGGCGTAGGAATGATCGAAAGCAAAGTTGCCGGACCACCGTTTTCACAGGGAGCCGGTGTTGCCAAAAGGGCTCGCGTTGGCTCAAAATGAGGAAACGGGCGGCAGAGCGACAGGCGCAAAAGGTAGGCGTGCCGGAAAGGATGGAACAGATGAAACCGATCTCGCTTTGCGGTGTGATTCTCGCCGGCGGCCAGAGCAGCCGGATGGGACGTCCCAAGGAACTGTTGGACTGGGGCGGCCGCGCGTTGCTCGTCCACCTCGCGGAAAGCGTGGCGGAAGCGGGACTGCCGTGTCTGGTGGTCTCCAATACACCTGATCGGCTGCCGTTGGCCGATCTGGAACGGTTGGGCGTCCGACTGACCGGCGATCAGGTCGAGTCGCGCGGACCGATCAGCGGGCTCATCACCGCGTTGCGGGTCACTAGCGAGGACGGGATCGCCGTCTTTTCCTGCGATTTGCCGTTCGTCGACCGGGACGTGGTCAGCCGCCTGGCCGGTTACCGGGACGAGCTGACCCGCTGGGACGCGCTGGTTGCGTCCACAGACGGCAGATTGCACCCGTTGCTTGCCCTTTACCACCGGCGGACACAGCCGGTGTGGGAAGCGGCGTTCGCTTGCGGACGGTATCGCGTTACCGACGTGCTGTCGCAACTCTGTGTAAAACAACTGACCGGAAACTGGGCGGATCGGTGGGCCGCCTACAACATGAACACGCCGGACGAGTACGAGACGGCATTGAAAGAGAGGAGGAGGCGCGATGCGCTTTCATCGCCAGACGCTGACCGTTGATGAGGCGGTCAAGCGATTGCTTACGGAAGCTACCCCCCTGCCTGCCGAGGAAGTGGGGCTACATGACGCGCTTGGGCGGACACTAGCGGAAGATCTTTACGCGACCTGCGACCTGCCGCCGTTTGATCGGGCGGCCATGGACGGGTATGCCGTGCGCGCGGCGGATACCAAAGGGGCTGCGCCTGACGCCCCGGCGCGGTTGCGCGTGGTGGAGACGATCGCGGCGGGGAACGTGCCAAAGCGTGCGCTTCAAGCGGGCGAAGCCAGCCGGATTATGACCGGCGCGATGCTGCCGCCCGGCTCGGACGCGGTGGTGATGTTTGAGCAGACGGTTCGTCCCGGCGAACGGCTGGAAGTGGTCGAGGTGAAAAGGGAGTTGACTCCGGGCGAAAACATTTCCGCCCGCGGAGAAGAAGTGGCCGCAGGCGACTGTGTGCTGCGGGCGGGCGAGCCGATCAACGCGGGAGCGATAGCGGTTCTGGCCACGTTTGGGATGACGCGGGTGCCGGTCGTGCGCAGACCGCGAATCGGGCTGTTGTCAACCGGCAGCGAACTATTGGCGCCGGACCATCCGCTTGTTCCCGGCAAAATCCGCAACAGCAACGGACCGATGCTGGCCGCGATGATCCGCGAGGCGGACGGCGAACCTGTCATGTTTCAGCCGCTGCCGGACGACCGGGAGGCGGCGATGGCGGCCATCGCGGAAGCTGTCGAGCAGGTGGATGTGCTGGTGACGACAGGCGGGGTGTCAGTGGGAGATTTTGACATCATCGCTTCGCTGGCCGGCGAGACCGGCGTCGAGTTGTTGTTTAACCGGGTGGCGATGCGGCCGGGCAGCCCGACGACCGTCCTGCGCTATCGGGACACGATCTTGTGCGGCCTGTCCGGCAACCCTGGGGCCTGCTTCGTCGGCTTTCACCTGTTCGTGCGGCCGCTCATCCGTGCCATGCTGGGGAAGCCCGCCCCGAGGACGCAGCCAATCCAGGCCGTGCTTGCAGCCGATTACGACAAGCCTTGCCCGTTCCCCCGCTATCTGCGGGGAACGCTGTACACGGAAGGAGGCGCCTTGTACGTCTCGCCCGACTTTCGCGACAAGTCAGGCATGCTAAGCACGCTCAAGGACAGCGAGTGTCTCGTCGTCATTCCCGCAGGCGGCAGGGGCAAACGGGCGGGCGAAACCGTCCAGGTCATCCCGATCGGCGAACCCGGCTGGCGGAAAAGGACGTGAGGCCGGTGAGGGGTGCGACCGGGACACCGTTCGTCGTCCAGTTCGTCGGCTATTCCAACTCCGGCAAGACCACCCTTGTGACCAGGCTGATTCAGCGTTTGCGCCAGGAAGGGTACCGCGTCGGGGTGATCAAGCACGACGGTCATGATTTCGAGATGGATCGGCGGGGAACAGACACCTGGCGATTTCGCGAGGCGGGCGCCGAACTGGTGGCGATCCAGTCGCGAACCAAAACGGCGTGGATCGAACAGCGCGCCGTGCCGCTTTCTGAACTGATTGCGAGGATGACGGAGGCAGGAGCGCAGATCGTGCTGGTGGAAGGATTCAAGCAGGAAGCCTACCCGAAAGTGGCGGTGGTGCGACGTCCGGAAGATCTCGAACTGCTCAGCCTTGTTTGCAATTGCATCGCCGTGGCAAGCTGGCTTGCGCTCGACGGTGTCCCGCTTCCCGTCTTTTCCATTGACGACGAGGAGGGCATTGCCGGTTTTTTGCTGGCGCGAATCCAACAACAGAATCAGGGTTGATCCGGGGACGCTAACACGCGTCCCTTTTTGCGGTTTGTTACCGAATGGTGAAATTCGTTCGTGAATTGACAAAAAATTTGCTGAAGGTGTGAAGGACGTCACACGTTGGGACAACCCGGCACGGTACGATGGACATGAAAACGTCACCAGAGACGGCTAACCGCAGGATCAAGGGAGGGATCTAGCTTGTTTACACGTGTGTTGTTGGCGGTGGATGGTTCAGAAGCTTCGCAAAAAGCGGTCGATTGGGCGGTGAACGCTTACCGGGAGATGCCCAAGGCAGAGTTTACCATCTTGTATGTGCACCAGCCGTACGTGCTCCCCGCGCCGGAAGTGGTAGGCTACATTCCGTACCCGTTCGAAGCCGAACAGGATGTTCCCGCCGAGACGGCCGCGTCGCAGGCGTGCGAACGGTTTCCCGACAAAGAGCGGGTTCGTTGCCAGACCTTGTTCGGCAATCCGGCAGAAGTGATTTGCGAGGAAGCGAAGACAGGCGGCTATGACGTGATCGTCCTCGGCAGCGAGGGGCATGGTCTGGTTTCGTCCGTCCTGCTTGGCAGCGTCAGCGCCAAAGTGCTGCACCATTCACCTTGCTCGGTGCTGATCGTGCGCTAGTGGAATCAAACGGCATGCCGGCAGTTCCGTACGCGGGGCTGCCTGTTTGTTGTTTTTAGGAAATCGACCTTGCTGCAAAGAGGAGAGTGATGGCATGAAAGTGACGTTTCTGGGTGGCGCGAAGACGGTTACCGGATCGTGTTATCTGCTGGAGTCGGGGGACGAGAAGCTGCTGGTCGACTGCGGCATGTTCCAGGGGGGCAGGGAACTGGAAGAGCTGAACCGCTCCCCCTGGCCGTTCGATCCTGCCGATCTGTCCCACGTGCTCTTGACGCACGCCCATATCGATCACTCCGGGTTGTTGCCCAGGCTGAAACGGGAAGGATTCCGGGGAAAAATCGTCTGCAGCAAATCGACGCACGAGCTGTGCAAAATCATGCTGCCAGACAGCGGGCACATTCAGGAGCTGGAGGCGGAGTGGAAAAACCGCAAGCGCTCCAGGCAACGCAAAAAAAAGGTGGAACCGTTGTACACCCATGAAGACGCCCTGGCCGTGCTTCCCCGTTTCGTCTCGATTCCTTACGACGAGATGATTCGGCTGTCACAGCGGGTGACGATCCGCCTCAAGGACGCCGGCCACATCCTCGGGTCGGCGATCATCGAGGTGTGGATCAGCGAGGAGGGGAAGCAAACGAAACTGGTGTTCTCCGGCGACATCGGCTCCACCGGACAGGCGATTGTCCGTGATCCCGAGCGGATCGGGGAAGCGGATTACCTGTTTCTTGAATCCACGTACGGCAACCGTCTTCACCCGACGACAGGCGAGCGATCCCAACAATTGTTGCAGGTTATTCGCGACGCACAGCGGGACAACGGCCTGGTGCTCATCCCCTCGTTTGCCGTCGGACGCACCCAGGAACTGTTGTATCAGTTGCATGACCTGTTCAAAAACGGGCTGATCCGCGATATTCCGGTGTATGTGGACAGCCCGCTGGCGATTGCCGCCACAGAGGTGTTTCAATCCAACCCGGAGTATTTTGACGAAGAGAGCGCCCGGTTGTTTGCGGAGGGAGACAATCCGTTGTCGTTTCCCGGTCTCACCTTTGTGCGCACGGCCGAAGAGTCGATGCGGCTCAACACGCTCAAAGGCTGCGCCATCATCATCTCCGGTAGCGGAATGGCCGATGCCGGGCGGATTCAACACCACCTGAAGCATCAGTTGTGGAAGGAAACTACCCATGTCGTGTTCGTCGGATATCAGGCGGAAGGCAGCCTCGGCCGCAAAATCCTCTCCGGCATGAAGCGGGTGAAGGTACTCGGGCACACCGTCAAGGTAGCGGCCAAAATCCATGACTTGTCCGCCTTTTCCGCCCATGCCGATCAGCGCCAGTTGCTGGAGTGGGCGAAAGGGTTTGCCGCGCCGCCGAAAAAGGTGTTCCTCGTGCACGGCGAGGAAGAGGCCGCCAAAGCGTTGGGCCGCGTGCTCGAACAGGAGTTGAACTGGTCGTGCCACATTCCCGTTCGCGGCGAATCGATCGAGATCGCATCCGGTGACACGCTGTCTATTTCCGTTTCTGACGAGCCGAAGCAACTGGAGTTGTCCGCCGCGGAATTGCAGGCGTACCTGCAGGCGCTGGAACGCACGGCGGAGGGCTTGAGCGTGGTGTTGCACAAGTACCGGTTGACCGACCAACAGCGGCTGGAAGTGTCCGAGCGGCTGTTGAAACTGGAGGAGCAGTTGGACGAGTTGCACGACCTGATGTGAGCGCCTAAACGCCATGCCACGCCATTTGACCGTCCAACCGCTCTCTTTGGACAAAGGCTTTTTGTCCAACGCTATAATGGATATGGATTGCCACAGGATCGTCACAACCTGCCCATCCGGTTGTGGTTTTTTTTACAATCGGGGAATCGAAGGCAAGAGAATCAGGTGTTTTGCCCGGCGGATATGAGGGAGTTCCCCGACTTACTTCCGCACCCATACCCACTAGAATGAAGACAGGAAACAGATAACTCCTATCTATCACATGATTCTGGGAGCGAGGAGGAAACGATCATGCAAGCAGTCCAGAAGAGTTCGCCTTCCGTCAGATGGGAACCGGAAAATCCGGCGTTCTGGGAAGCGGAAGGCAAGAAGGTGGCGAATCGGAACCTGTGGATTTCGATTCCCGCACTGCTGTTATCCTTTGCCGTCTGGCAAATCTGGTCGGTGGTCGCTGTCAACCTGAACAGCGCCGGATTCAAGTTCACCACGGAAGAGTTGTTCACCCTGGCGGCGCTGCCCGGTCTGTCCGGCGCCACCCTGCGAATTTTCTACTCGTTCGTCGTGCCGATTTTCGGCGGCCGCAACTGGACGGTGATCAGTACCGCGTCCCTGTTGATCCCGGCGATCGGGATCGGGCTGGCCGTGCAAGACCCGACGACCTCGTTTACAGAGATGGCCATTCTCGCGGCCCTGTGCGGCTTCGGCGGCGGCAACTTCTCTTCGTCGATGGCCAACATCAGCTTCTTCTTCCCAAAAAAGGTGAAAGGGACCGCGCTCGGCCTCAACGCCGGTCTGGGCAACCTCGGCGTCAGCGTTATTCAGTTCGTCGGTCCGCTGGTGATCACGGCGGGGATCTTTGGCGCGCTGGGCGGCGACCCGCAAACCCTGACGCAGGCGGGCGTCACCAAACAGGTATGGTTGCAAAACGCGGCATTCGTCTGGGTCATCCCGATTGCGTTGACCACCGTCGCCGCCATGTTCGGCATGAACAACCTGCCGACAGCCAAGGCGTCGCTCAAGGAACAATTCGTGATCTTCAAACGGAAACACATGTGGCTGATGACCTGGCTGTACACCATGTGCTTCGGTTCGTTCATCGGTTACTCGGCTGCCTTCCCGCTGCTGATCAAGTCGCAATTCCCGGATGTCAACCCGCTTCAGTTCGCCTTCCTCGGGCCGCTCGTCGGCGCGCTGATCCGTCCGGTCGGGGGATGGCTGTCGGACAAGGTGGGCGGCGCTCGCGTAACCTATTGGGACATCATCGCGATGATCGCGGCGACGCTGGGCGTCATCTACTTCATGGGTGCGCACAACTTTACCGGATTTTTCCTGATGTTCATGGTGCTGTTCGTCACCACGGGGATCGCCAACGGTTCGACGTTCCGCATGATTCCGGTGATCTTCAATGAAAAAGAAGCCGCTCCGGTACTCGGGTTCACCGCCGCGATTGCCGCATATGGCGCGTTCTTTATCCCGAAAACGTTTGGCTGGTCGATCGAGGCCACCGGTTCTCCGAATGGCGCGTTGTATGCCTTCATCGCGTATTACGCGATCAGTCTCCTCATCACGTGGTACTGGTACGCTCGCAAAAACGCCGAGATCAAATGTTAACCAACCCACAGAGGTGAAGAAGAATGGTACCGCCGAAAAGTTTTTTGAAAAGCGGACATTTGCCGACGCTGCTTTCATCCTTCCTGTACTTTGACGTCAGTTTCATGATTTGGACGATGCTGGGGGCCACCGCCACCTTCATCGTCCAGGATTTTAACCTCACCCCGGCGGAGAAAGGGCTGATGGTCGGGATTCCGGTCCTGGGCGGCGCGCTCCTGCGCATTCCGATGGGCTTGTTGGCGGACCGCTTTGGCGGCAAACGCATGGGCCTGATCGGGATGCTGATCACTATGATCCCGCTGTTGTGGGGATGGCTGTATGGAAATTCGCTGGACGAAGTGCACGCTTTCGGCTTCCTGCTTGGCGTAGCCGGAGCCAGTTTCGCCGTCGCGCTGCCGCTGGCCAGCCGGTGGTACCCTCCCGAACACCAGGGACTGGCAATGGGGATCGCCGGCGCCGGCAACAGCGGAACCGTGTTGGCGACGCTGTTTGCCCCCCGCCTGGCTGAAACGTTCGGCTGGCACGGCGTCTTCGGACTGGCGCTGATCCCGCTCGCGGCGGCCTTCATCGTCTTCGCGATTTTCGCCAAGGATTGTCCGGATGCGCCGAAACCGCAGACGCTGGGAGCTTACCTGTCGATCGTCAAGTACAAGGAAACCTGGCTGTTCAGCTTCTTCTACAGTTTGACGTTCGGCGGATTCGTCGGCTTGACCAACTACCTCGGGTTGTTTTTCGTCGACCAATACCAGGTCAGCAAGGTAACCGCAGGTGACTTCGTCACACTGGTGGTGTTTGCCGGCAGCTTCGTCCGTCCGATTGGCGGCTGGCTGGCCGATCGCCTCGGCGGGGTGAACATGCTGGTAAAACTGTTTGGCGCGTCTACGCTGGTGCTGGGTTGTGTCGGATTGCTGCCGCCGGTGATGGTGGCTCTCACGCTGTTGTTCATCACCCTGATGATCTTCGGGATCGCCAACGGCGCTACCTTCCAGGTGATACCCACCCGATTTCCCCAAGAAGTGGGCATCATGACCGGGTTTGTCGGAGCCGCCGGCGGTTTGGGCGGATTCTTCGTACCGAATATCCTGGGGACGCTGAAAAGCATCACCGGCTCCTACTCGTACGGATTCTGGTGGTTCGCTGCCACGACGCTGATCGCGATGTTCTTTCTCATCGGCTTGCAAAAAGCGTGGAAGAAGGAAGCGACCGCGAACAAACCGTTGCCTAAAGCGATGTAACGATCAACTCCCCGGGGCCTTGTGGCATCGGGGAGTTGCAATTGTGAACACGTTGTTCAAATTTCAGGGATTTTCCCGGTCAAACTCAGGGAATTCTCCGATAAACATCCGCCAATGTCCAGCGGTAGACTGGGTTTAGACGTTAAGCATGATATTCACCAGCTTTACCTTCGATTGACCACGGGAAAGGGGATACACGATGAAACGAAAACTGCCTCCTCTGTTGAAGCGATTGCGTTTCTTCCGACCAAGCGAACGTTACTCCGACGGTTGGAGTCAACTACAGCCGCAAGACCGCGAGTGGGAAAAGGTGTACCGCCGGCGCTGGCAGCACGACAAAGTCGTCCGCACTACGCACGGCGTCAACTGCACCGGCTCCTGCAGTTGGAAAGTGTTTGTCAAGGACGGGATTATCACCTGGGAAAACCAGCAAACCGACTATCCGAGCTGCGGGCCCGACATGCCGGAGTTTGAACCGCGCGGCTGTCCGCGCGGCGCCAGCTTCTCCTGGTACGTGTACAGCCCGCTGCGCGTGAAATACCCGTACATCCGAGGCAAGCTGCTGCAGTTCTGGCGCGAAGCCATGGCCCAGAGCCAAAACCCGGTGGACGCCTGGAAAAGCATCGTGGAAGACCCGGAAAAATCGCGCGCCTACAAACAGGCGCGGGGAAAAGGCGGCTTCGTACGCGCCTCCTGGGATGTCGTGTACGAAATCATTTCCGCGTCGATGTTGTACACGATCAAGAAATACGGCCCGGACCGGATCGCCGGATTTACGCCCATCCCGGCGATGTCGATGGTCAGCTACGCGTCCGGTGCCCGGTTCCTTTCCCTCGTCGGCGCGCCGATGCTCAGTTTCTACGACTGGTACGCCGACCTGCCGCCGGCGTCGCCGCAAATCTGGGGCGAGCAGACCGACGTGCCGGAGAGCAGTGACTGGTACAACGCCGGTTACATCATGATGTGGGGGTCCAACGTGCCGATGACCCGCACGCCTGACGCCCACTTCATGACAGAGGTCCGTTACAAGGGAACGAAAGTGGTGGCGGTCAGCCCGGACTACGCGGAAAACGTCAAGTTCGCCGACAACTGGCTCGCCGTAAACCCCGGTTCCGACGCCGCGCTGGCCCAGGCGATGACCCATGTCATCATGAAAGAGTTTTACGTCGACAATCCGACCGACTACTTCCTTAGCTACGCGAAACAATACACCGACCTGCCGTTTTTGATCAGGCTGAAACCGTACCAAAACGGGTTTGTCACCGACCGGTTCCTGCTGGCCGACGACCTCGACCTGCCGCTGAACCACGCCGAATGGAAACCGGTGGTGCTAAACGGCAACAACGGGCAATTCAGCGTTCCGAACGGCACCATCGGCCACCGCTGGGGCGACAAGGGCAAGTGGAACCTGAAACTGGAGGACGAACACGGCAACCCGATCGACCCGGTGATGACGCTTTTGGGCAGCGAAGACGAAGTGGTGACTGTCAACCTGCCGTACTTTGACGAAGGCGAGCGCAGCCTGCTCACCCGTTCCGTGCCGGTGAAGAAATTGCAAAAAGGCGACGAGACAGTCTTCGTCACCACCGTCTTTGACCTGATGCTGGCGCACTACGGCATCGACCGGGGACTCCCTGGCGACTATCCGAAAAACTACGACGATCCGAAACCGTACACGCCGGCATGGCAGGAGAAGTACACCAACGTCAAGGCCAAACTGGTGACCCAAATCGCCCGCGAGTTTGCGCAAAATGCCGTCGACACCAACGGCCGTTCGATGATCATCATGGGCGCGGGGATCAACCACTGGTTCAACGGAGACACGATTTACCGCTCCATCCTGAACCTCGTGCTTTTGACCGGCTCGCAAGGCGTCAACGGCGGCGGCTGGGCTCACTACGTCGGCCAGGAAAAATTGCGCCCGATCGAAGGCTGGGGCAGCATCGCGTTTGCCCGCGACTGGTCGATGCCGCCGCGTCTGCAAAACGCGACGTCGTTCTACTATTTCGCCACCGATCAGTGGCGGCACGAGGAGCTTCCGCTGGGCGAACTGACCGCGGCCACTGTCGACAAACCGCGTTACCAGCACCCGGCCGACTACAACGTACTGGCCGCCCGTCTCGGTTGGCTGCCGTCCTACCCGCAGTTTGACCGCAACTCGCTTACGTTGGCCGAAGAAGCGAAGAAGGCGGGAGCGAAGACGCCGGAAGAGATCATCCAGTATGTTGTCAACGAGCTGAAGCAGGAAAAGATGCGCTTCGCCGTGGAAGACCCGGACAATCCGGTCAACTACCCGCGCGCCCTGTTCGTCTGGCGCTCCAACCTGATCTCCAGTTCAGGAAAAGGGCACGAATACTTCCTCAAGTATCTGCTTGGCACGTCCAACGGCCTCATGTCGGAAGACAACGCCGACTTCAAACCGGCCGAGGTGAAGTGGCGCGACAAGGCGCCGGAAGGCAAGCTGGATCTGTTGGTCAGCCTCGATTTCCGCATGGCGGGCACGGCGCTTTACTCCGACATCGTACTGCCGGCGGCCACCTGGTACGAGAAACACGACCTGAGCAGTACGGATATGCACCCGTTCGTGCATCCGTTCAACCCGGCGATCAACCCGCCGTGGGAAGCCCGCTCCGACTGGGATATTTTCAAAGGACTGGCCAAAGCCTTTTCGCAGATGGCCAAAGAACACCTGCCGCAACCGCAAAAAGACATCGTCGCCTCGCCGCTATTGCACGACTCGCCGGATGAGCTGGCGCAGCCGTTTGGCAAAGTACGCGACTGGCGCAAGGGCGAAGTGGAGCCGATCCCGGGCAAGACGATGCCGAGGCTGTTCATCGTCGAGCGCAATTACACGCAAATTTACGAGAAGTTTATCGGTCTGGGGCCGCTTTTGGAAAAAAATCCTGTCGGCGCGCACGGCATTTCCTTCCCGGTGGCCGAACAGTATGAACAGTTGAAAAAGATCAACGGCACCGTCCAACTGCAGGGCGCGTCCCAAGGCATGCCGAGCATCGAAAACGCCCGTGACGCGGCGGAAGCGATCCTGCGGCTGTCCAGCGCCACCAACGGGCAGGTGGCGATGAAGGCGTGGGAAGCGGAAGAGAAGAAGACCGGCGTGGAATTGAAAGACCTGGCCGAAGAGCGCGCAGGGGAAACGTTCACGTTTGCCGATATCACCGTACAGCCGCGCCAGGTGATTCCGACTCCTGTCTTCAGCGGCTCCAACAAAGGGAACCGGCGCTACTCGCCGTTTACCACCAGCATTGAACGCCTGGTGCCGTTCCGCACCTTGACCGGTCGTCAACACTTCTACCTCGATCACGAAATCCTGCTGGAGTACGGCGAAGGGTTCCCGATCTACAAGCCGACCCTGCCGAAAATGGTGTTCGGCCACAAAGACCGCCGGCCGCTGACGCAGGAAAAAGAAGTGACATTGCGCTACCTGACCCCGCACGGCAAGTGGAACATCCACAGCACCTACCAGGACAACCTGACGATGCTGACCTTGTTCCGGGGCGGCCCGAACGTCTGGATCAACCACAAGGACGCCGAAGAAGCGGGCATCAAGGACAACGACTGGGTGGAAGTCTACAACCGCAACGGTGTCGTCGTCGCCCGCGCCGTCGTCAGCCACCGGATGCCGCGCGGCACCATGTTCATGTACCATGCGCAGGACAAGCACATCAACGTACCCGGTTCGACGATTACCCACGAACGCGGCGGCACGCACAACAGCCCGACGAAAATCCACGTGAAACCGACGCAGGTGGTCGGCGGCTACGCGCAACTGAGCTATGGATTTAACTACTACGGCCCGATCGGAAACCAACGCGATATCTACGTGGCCGTCCGGAAGTTGAAGGAGGTGTCGTGGCTTGAAAATTAAAGCACAAGTCGCAATGGTGATGAACCTCGACAAATGTATCGGCTGTCACACGTGCAGCGTCACCTGCAAAAATACCTGGACCAACCGCCCCGGCGCAGAGTACATCTGGTTCAACAACGTGGAGACCAAGCCGGGGGTGGGTTATCCCATCGAGTGGGAGAACCAGGAGAAGCACAAAGGCGGCTGGGTTCTGAAAAACGGCAAGCTGGAACTGCGCTCCGGCAGCAAAATCAACAAACTGGCTCTGGCCAAGATTTTCTACAACCCGGATATGCCGACGATTGACGATTACTACGAGCCGTGGACCTACGACTACGAGCATCTGACCAACAGCCCGGAGCGGAAGCACCAGCCCGTCGCCCGCCCGGTGTCGCGGATCACCGGCGAGTACATGGACATCAAGTGGGGGCCGAACTGGGACGACGACCTGGCAGGCGCGCACGAAACCGGTCCGCGTGACCCGAACCTGGCGCAACTGGAAGAACAGGTGCGGATGGAGTTCGAACAGGCGTTCATGATGTACCTGCCCCGCATTTGCGAACACTGTCTCAACCCGGGTTGCGTCGCCTCTTGCCCGTCCGGCGCGATGTACAAGCGGGACGAAGACGGGATCGTGCTGGTCGACCAGGAAGCCTGCCGGGGCTGGCGCTACTGCATGACCGGCTGCCCGTACAAAAAAGTCTACTTCAACTGGCAGACGCAAAAGGCGGAGAAGTGCACGCTCTGCTTCCCGAGGATCGAGGCCGGGTTGCCGACGGTCTGCTCCGAGACCTGCACCGGCCGGATTCGCTACCTGGGCATCCTGCTCTACGACGCCGACCGCGTACAGGAAGCGGCCTCGACGCCGGATGAGAAAGACTTGTACAAGGCACAGCTTGGCCTGTTCCTCGATCCGAACGATCCGGCGGTGATCGAGCAGGCCAAGCGGGACGGCATTTCGGATGACTGGCTTGAGGCGGCGCGCAAGTCGCCGATCTACAAACTGGCGATCAAGTACGGCATTGCCCTGCCGCTTCATCCGGAATACCGCACGCTGCCGATGGTGTGGTACGTGCCGCCGCTCAGCCCGATCATGAACGTGTTTGAAGGCCAGGGCAGCGCGTTCAATCCGGACGACATCTTCCCGGCGATCCACCAGATGCGCATACCGGTACAGTTTTTGGCCAACATGCTGACGGCGGGAGACACCCGTGTGATCACCACCGTGCTTGGACGGATGGCGGCGATGCGCCAGTACATGCGCGCCGTGAGCACCGGCAAACAGCCGAACCTGAAGGTGATTTACGATCTGGGCATGGACGAACAGATGGTGGAAGAGATGTACCGTCTGTTGGCCATCGCCAAGTACGAGGATCGCTTCGTCATCCCGGTGGCGCACAAGGAAGAGTACATGAACCTGTACAGCGAACAAGGGTTGGCCGGTTACGATTTCGCGGCGTCTTGCAATTCGTGCGAAGTAGGAGGTTACCATGGAGACAACATCAGCTTCTATCCTTCCTATCGAGGCAGAGATGGACGATAACCGGCGCGCGTTTCACCTGATGTCCTCCCTGCTGCAATATCCGGAACAGGACTGGCCCGGTGTGGACGAATTCCGCGCCGGACTGGCCGAACTGTCCGACCCGGCGATCGTCGAACGGCTGAGCCGCTTTCTCGACTATGTCGCCGCCACCGACCGGGAGGCGCTGGCGGAAGCGTATGTCAACACGTTTGACTTCAGCGACAAAACCGCATTGTACCTGACCTATTCGCAACTGGGCGAGGAGCGGGAGCGCGGACAGGTGCTTGTCGAACTAAAAGAGCTGTACGCGGCCGTCGGACTGGAGTTGACGTCAGAGGAGTTGCCCGACTACCTTCCCCTCTTCCTGGAATTTCTCGCCCTCGCGCCGACGGAGGTTGGCCGGCTGGAGCTTAGCAAGTACACATCCGTGATGGAAAAAATCCGGACAGAACTTGACAAGATGGGCAGTCCGTACGCACAGGTCCTGGAAGCTTGCCTGATCGCGGCAGACCAATTTATCCGTACACAGGAGGTGGCGCCATGAATGCCTGGAACCAGTTTCTTTGGGTAATCTTCCCGTATATGATGCTCACCACGTTTGTCGTCGGGCACGTGTACCGGTACAACACGGACCAGTACGGCTGGACAGCCAAGTCGAGCGAGTTTCTGGAGAAAAAGCATTTGCGCTGGGGCAGCATGCTCTTTCACGTCGGGATCGTCTTCGTCTTCTTCGGCCATATCGCCGGGCTGTTCATCCCGAAATCGTTTCTCGAACATCTGGGCGTAAGCGAAGAACTCTACCATGCGGGAGCGGTCTACGGCGGCGGTGTGGCCGGCCTGATGACCCTTGCCGGGATTGCCATTCTGCTGTTCCGCCGGCTGAATGTGACGCGGGTTCGCGTCACCAGCGACGCCAGCGACATCCTCGTCGCCATCCTGCTGTTCGCCAACGTGTTGATCGGCGTCTTCAACACGCTTGGCTTCAACCTGCTGGTCGGCGGATTTGACTACCGCGAGACCATTTCGCCATGGATTCGCGGCATCTTCACCCTGACGCCCGACGCGTCGCTGATGGCCGACGTGCCGCTCGGCTTCAAACTGCACGTCCTGTTGTCGTTTGCGATCATCGGCATCTGGCCGTTTACCCGCCTGGTGCATGTCTGGAGCGTGCCGATCGCGTACTTCACGCGCAGTTACGTCGTCTATCGCAGCCGCAACGCCAACCAGGCGATCCAACGATAACCCTTTGTCTGATCCGCGAAGTCCCCCGGTTCTGCGCGAACCGGGGGTTCGCCTATTCATGGACCGTAAGACCCAGGAATTTGGGAAGCCAAGATCGGGGAATTCCCTGATGCTTGAAAGCCCGCTGGTAGAGTACACTTAGAGTAGGGAATAGATTTACGAAAAGGTATCGGCTGGGGGCATGAATATGGGAAGCCTGCAAGGAGATATCGAAACAAGTTTGAGTGAATTGAGACGGTTGACCGCGACCGATTTCGCGTCGATCGCCTGGGCTGACAATAATGAACAAGTGATTCGCTGGAAATACGCGTCCGGCAACCGCAACGACCGGTACAAACGAATCGTCCTGCGCCTCGGCAAAGGAATCGCCGGCAAAGTGATGCGTTCCGGCCGTCCGATGGTGCTCGATTCGTTTTCGCCGCGCAGCGGCGATGACCCGCGCGAATATCCCATCCTGTTGGCGGAGGGATTGAAATCGATCGTCGCTGTGCCCGTCATCACCAACAATCGGGTAAAAGGCGTCTTGCTGGTCGGTTGCCGATACAACCGGACGTTTGAGGATGATGAGGTGGAGCTGGTGATCAGTGTCGCCGAACAATTGGAGACCCTGATCCGGCAGCGCATGAACGAAACGAACATGTCCGTTCTGCCGCTGAACAGGGACGTTTCCAACTGAATCGGCGACCGACTTCGGACGATGAGCGAAAGTCGTCCGATGTGGTATAGTAAGAGAAAGCGGGGAAAACGGGGATGGTCCAGATGACTTGGTTTGCAACGACAGGAACGACGAGGGAAACATCCTCTTTTTTGGCATCCATTTTTCGCCATGTGACCGATGCCATTCTGGTCGTCGGGCGCGAAGGCTACGTGATCGGCGCCAATCCGGCGGCGGAAAAGATGTTTGGATGGAGCGCCGATGAACTGATTGGCAAGATTCCGCTTTGCGAATTGTGTCAGGGCATGGCCACGTGTACCGAAGAGGCCACTTGCGCCGATTGTTTTGCCAAAAAGGCGAATGTGCCGTCCTTTGAGATGCGGGTACGGGCGCGAAACGGCCGGGAGTTTCCCGTGACGGCCAGTTCGACCATGCTGCCTGACATGAGCGAAGGTGCCTTTGTCGTGATTTTGCGGGACATGACCGAACAGTACCGCGTCGAGCGGGAACGGATGCAACTCATGATGACCAATTACGTGATTCAGGCCCAGGAGGAAGAGCGCAAGCGCATTTCACGGGATCTGCACGACGGTGTCGGCCAGGCGCTGTACAGCATTCTCGTCGGATTGCGGGTGCTGAATCAGTACGAGTTCAACGACGAATTGAAGGAACACCTGCTGGACATTCAGCATTTGACCGCCCGCGCCCTGGAAGAGGTGAAAAGCATGGCGGTCGAGTTGCGTCCGTCTGCATTGGACGACCTGGGGCTGGTTCCGGCCATCCGCTCGTACATCAAGCGGTATGAGCAGACGTTTGGCATCGAATCCAAACTGGAGGCGACAGGGACGCGCCGCCGGTATTCGTCTGCGGTGGAGACCGCCTTGTACCGCATTTGCCAGGAAGCGATGATCAATGCGGCGAAGTACGCCGACACGGACCAGTTGTTCGTCCGGTTCAGCGACTTGGGAGATGTGATTGAACTGAGCATTATCGACCACGGCCGGGGGTTTGATCCGGAGCAGGTGCGTTCCCAGGGCACAGGCCTCGGCTTGTACGGGATGAGGGAGCGCGCCAGCCTGCTCGGCGGAGAGGTCATGATCCAGTCAAGTCCGGGAGAAGGCACGACCATTACCGTACGCATTCCCATTAACGACAAGGGGGGGCCGTTGCATGTCGATCCGGGTGCTTATCGCCGATGATCACGCCGTCGTCAGATCCGGCCTTTCCATGCTGATCAACGCGCAGGAAGACATGGAGGTAGTCGGCACGGCTGCCGACGGAAAAGAAGCGGTGGAAAAAGCGTTGGAGCTCAGGCCTGACATTGTCCTGATGGACTTGAGCATGCCGCCGGGGGAGAACGGCCTTTCCGCCACCACCCGGCTGAAGGAGGCGGCTCCGGAGATCGAGATTCTCGTGTTGACGATGCACGACGATGAAGAATACCTGTTCCGTGTGTTGCAAGCGGGCGCGTCGGGGTACATTTTAAAAAGCGCCCCGGACATGGACTTGATTGCCGCGATCCGCACGGTGCACCAGGGAGCGGCATATCTGTACCCCTCGGCCACCAAGTCGCTGATCCAGGAATTCCTGCAACGGGTCCAGCGCGGCGAGGACGCCAACCAGTACCACGTGCTGACCGACCGGGAGCGGGAAATCCTCGTGCTGATCGCCAAGGGATACTCCAACAAGGAAATCGCGGAACTTTTGGTCGTCTCGGTCAAAACAGTCGAGACCCACAAAACGAAAATCATGGAGAAACTGCACTTGAAGACGCGCCCGGAACTGGTGCGCTACGCTGTAAAAAAAGGTCTGCTCGATTTCGAGTAAGTCCGAGCCCTTCGCCCCTTTATAGCGGTGAAGGGCTTTTTTCGTCCAACGTGATTTTACTCACATGTTTCGGGCGGACAAAGCGGTAAGATACTTGATAGAGACTCTCACTCTCATTCGATTTCACCCAGTAGAAAGGTGGCGTACGCGATGGGGTTCGCGCCGTCCGCTGCTTCTCCTGCGCAGACGACATTCCGCATCCCGTTCTTGTTCATCGGGACCGGACTTTTGTTGTTCATCGCCTTCAACCTGTTCTCCTTGTTGGACGTTCAATTGTTCAGCCAGGCCAATCTGCGCATGCCGTACGGCTGGAGTCTGGCTCACCTGGGCGTTCTGGGCTGGGCGTCGATGATTGCCATGGGTGCCGTGTACCAACTGCTCCAGGTTGTGCTGCAAAAGAAAGTGTACAGCGAAAGGCTGTGCTACATCCACTTCGGGGTCTATGTGACAGGCGTGCTCGGCATCGTCTGCGCGTTTTACCGCTACAACGTAACGTTGCTGGGCGCTGCGGCAGGACTGGCGGCGGCCGGGATTGCCCTGTTTGTGCTCAATCTGCTGCTGACGATCCGGGAGGCGAAGAAGTGGGACAGCATCACGATCGCGGTTGTGCTGGCGATCAGTTGCCTATTGTTGACTGCGGCGACCGGTCTTGTCATGGGGATCGACTTCGCCGCCCCGTTTCTCGGCGGGATCCACTCCCGGCTGCTGCCCGCGCACATCTGGCTGGGAGCGGTCGGCTGGTTTGGATTGCTGATCGTCGGGTTCAGTTTTAAATTGCTGCCGATGTTCCTGTTGGCGCACGATTATCCGCGCAAAAGCGAGCCGTGGATGATCGGTCTGCTGGCTTTTGGTGTCCTGGGGATGTGCCTGTCCCTCTTGCTGGGGCTCTCCAAGGTGGCTGTCTGGTTGTGCCTGTTGCTGATGACGGTCGGGTTCGGACTGTATGGCGTGCATGTGCTGGGGATGGTGAATCACCGGAACAAGCGATCGCCGGGTCCCGGGATTCACGCCGCGATCTGGATTGTTCGCGGGACCGCGCTGTTGTTGGTCGCGGTGACAGGGGCGCTTGCCGTCTGGCCCGGCTTGTGGGAAAACCCGCAGTTTCTCCATGGAGCCGTCTATCTCTACTTCCTCGTGTGGATTAACGGCAGCGTGCTCAGCTACATGTCCAAAATCGTCCCGTTCCTGTGGTGGACACACCGCTACAGCAGCCAGATCGGCAAACCCGGCGTGCCTACGCTGGCGCAGTTGCTGCCGGAAAAACACGTTTCCGCGCTCCTGTTTTCGCTCATCGGGCTGCACGCCGTAAATGGCCTTTGCCTGATGGCCGGCCTGGTTGCGGTGCCAGCCATACTGCAATGGCCGCTTGCCGTTCTTTCCATTGTATACGCCAGCCAACTGGCCCTCGTCTTTCGACGGTGACGGGCCAAAATGACACACGTGAGGAGGAGTTCAACCATGCTTACCCCGGAAGAAATCAAATCCCATCTGCGCAGTGTGCTCGACCCCGAGCTTGGCGTCAACATTGTCGACCTCGGGTTGCTGTACAACATCGAGTGCACCGAGGAGGGGATCGTGAACATCCGCATGACCCTGACGACGCCGGGTTGCCCGTTGCACGACAGCATCACGGGCGGCGTCAAGACTGTGCTTGGCTCGGTGCCGGGCGTAACCGGCGTCGAGGTGGAAGTGGTCTGGTCGCCGCCGTGGACGCCGGAGCGAATGACAGACGCCGCCCGCAAGCAGTTGGGCATGTTGCGATAGCATAAACCAAAACCCCTCCATCCCGCGCAGGATGGAGGGGTACTTTACGTCCTGTTTTTTCAGGCTGTCTCCGGATGGATGCCCAGCTCTTCGTCGGTGAGGTAGCATTGCGGGTCGGATGCCCAGTAGTCGCCGTAGTAACCGAGGGCGCGCGGGCGGAAGTTGCCGTTGCACATGGCAAAGTACGGGCATTTGCCGCAGCGGCCGGTGATTTTTTCGCGCCGGTTGCGAAGGCCGACCAGTACCGGATGGTCGCTTTTCCAGATCTCGGCGAAGCTTTGTTCGCGCAGGTTGCCGAGCAGAATCTGCTGGCTGAACTGGTCGGGGTGGACATTGCCCCGGTGATCGATGTTGCAGATCGCGATGCCGGAGCGGTTGCCGCCGTTTCGCTGCAGCTTCTGATAGATCCGCTCGGCCAATTCCGGATTCTCCTGTTTCGTTTTCAGATAGAGGTAAATCCCGTCGGCGTGATTGTCCACCGTCAGGATTTCGCGCGGCGTTCCCTTTTCGGCGAAGCGGCGGATCGCCGAGAGGATCAGGTCGAGCGCCTGGCGGGATTGTTCGTGCGTGATGTCGTCCTCGACCGAACCGCGTCCGGCGTACACCAGATGGTAGAAGCAGGCGCGCGGGATGTTTTCTTCTTCCATCAGGTCGAGGATGGCCGGCAGTTGGTCAATGTTGTGCCGGTTCATCGTGAAGCGCAGCCCGACCTTTTGCCCGACCGCCATGCAGTTGCGAATCCCTTTGATCGTCATGTCAAAAGCGCCTTCCTTGCGGCGGAACGCGTCGTGCACGGCGCCGATCCCGTCCAGGCTGATGCCGACGTAGCTGACACCGATCTTTTTCAGTTGTTGGGCCTTTTCCGGCGTGATCAGGGTGCCGTTGGTGGAAAACGTGACGCGAATCCCCTTTTGGACGGCGTATTCCGCCAACTGCAGAATGTCCGGACGAATCAACGGTTCTCCGCCGGAAAACAGGATGACGGGTACGCGCTCTTCCGCCAATTGGTCGATTACGTGCAGCGCTTCTTCTGTAGTTAATTCACCGTCGTACGCCTTGGCTTCAGAACTGGAGTAACAGTGCATACAGTTCAGATTGCACGTACGGGTGATATTCCATACAACAACAGGTCCGTGACCCTGGTGCGTACCTTGACGCTGGCCGCGCGCTGCTTCCGAATACCGCAGCGTGTCACCGTAGGTGACGGTGGTTTCCAGCAGACTGGATAAGCCAATCATGGGGTGTCCTCCTTTTCTATGTTTAGTCCCATTGTAACAAGGTGTTACATGGCAAGATGTGATCTATTTCACAGCTACCGGGTACGATTTGCAATACGATGGAGGTGATCGCAAAGGAGGGAGTCAACGTGCCAGGCTGCATGGGTGGCAGTGAGTGTGAAGCAAATCACAAGAATCGTTCCAAACTGATTGCCTGTTACTACACCGATCACGACGCCTTGGAAGCACGGCTGGAGAGTTGGAAAAAAATGCTTGCCAACGATGAGTGGAATGAGGAAGCCTGGACACAGACAGAAGAATTTGTCGCCTTCCTGCACAAAGAACTGGAGCACCACCTGTATGAGGAGGAACAGATTTTGTTCCCGGCGCTGGCCGAAGCGTTGGACAGCAGCGTCCCGATTGCCGTGATGCAGTCCGAGCACGAGACGCTTCGCCAAACCATCACCCGGTTGCGCGAGGAGGTTGACGTGTGCCGGACGCGGCGGACCAAGACCGCCGAACTCATGTTTTTGATTCGCGAGATCGACGCGCTTTTGTGCGAACACATCTACAAGGAAAACAACGTCTTGTTTCCGATGGCAGACCAAATCTTGTCCCATGCGCAGAAAGAACGGCTGCTTGCGCAACTGCACGCATGCAGGCGGTAGCCGGCCCGTTCGAGTGAATGCGGCCTCACAAGGAGTTGACCATGATGAGTTACGATCAGAACCCGTTTATCGTCATCTGGGAGGTGACGCGCGCGTGTGCGCTCAAGTGCCTGCACTGCCGCGCCGAAGCGCAGCCCCTGGCAGACCCGCGCCAGTTGACGACCGAAGAAGGCAAGAACCTAATTGACCAGATTTACGAGATGGGAAATCCGCTTCTGGTGTTCACCGGCGGCGATCCGCTGATGCGGCCCGATCTGTACGAGTTGACCCAATACGCGATCGCAAAAGGTTTGCGCGTCTCGATGACGCCGAGCGCCACGCCGCGCGTCACCGAAGGCGCGATCGCCAAGGCGAAGGAAGTGGGCCTCTCCCGATGGGCGTTCAGCGTCGACGGCCCCAACGCGGAGATTCACGACCGGTTTCGCGGTACGCGCGGTTCGTTCGATTTGACGGTGCGCTCCCTCGCCACGCTCAAGCGGCTCGGGCTGCCCATCCAGATCAATACCACCATCTCCCGCTACAACGTACATGCGCTCGAAGAGATGGCCGCGCTGGTGGAAGAGTGGGGAGCCGTCCTGTGGAGCGTCTTTTTCCTCGTGCCCACCGGCCGGGGGCAACTGGACGACATGATTTCGGCCGAAGAACACGAACGCGTGTTTGAATGGCTGGTGCAAAAGAGCAAGCAGGTAAGCTACGGCATCAAGACGACAGCCGCTCCCGCCTATCGCCGCGTGGCGATGATGGACGCCGCCCGCTCCCGCCAGGCAGGCGTGGAGGGGGTGCAGAAGCGGCCCGACTTTCTCGGCCGGGCGCAACAGGGCGTCAACGACGGCAATGGGTTTGTGTTCATCTCCCATATCGGTGAGGTGTGTCCGAGCGGCTTCTTGCCGATCGTCTGCGGCAACGTCCGCGAGCAGCCGCTGGCCGAGATCTATCGCGAATCGCCCGTCTTTCGCGAACTGCGCAACCCCGATCAGTTGAAAGGCAAGTGCGGCGTCTGCGAGTTCCGCCATATGTGCGGCGGTTCCCGCGCCCGCGCGTACGGCGTGACCGGGGATTACCTGGAGAGCGACCCGTCCTGCGCCTATATCCCCAAGGGGTGGAACCAAGAGAGCCGGCCGGGGAGGCCTGCCGAAATGGCGGAAGGTTTGACCTGACCGAAGGATCGTGATAGGATAGGGAACGTGATTTTGTCGCAGCAGGAGGGAAACCCTGATGACAACCGTTCAAAAGCGCTACTTGGGCATCGGCGTCGTCCTCGTGATGGTCGCGATCGCGCTCTTCGTTTGGTTCAAACCGGATCAAACGCCGTACGTGCCGCTGATTTCCTACGACCTGACGCAAAAACAGCGGGTCGAAGTGGAGCATTTTCTGCAAAAAGAAGGCTACGATTTTCAGGAAAAAGACAACCAGATTTTGGTTCATCAAGACCAGTTGGAAACGATTCTGGTAGAGATGGGCAAAGCGGGCGTACCGTCCCGCTAAAGCGATGGGCCTTGCAAAGAGCGGCGTTGTGCCGCTCTTTTTTTGTAAATCTGGCAAAAATGAAAAAAGAGCCCAGTCGGTATGGACTAGGCCAAAAGCAGGATAAACGAACGTCTACTCTTTGATTCGGATTTTCCTGGCTTCGTTTTTAGTGAAAGTTTCGTCACAAAAAAGAAAAGGTCGAACGGATGTTTTTCGCGTTTCGGGTTCGCGGAATCCGGCAAAAGGGTGGCAAAGTGCGCGAAGACCCTCTACAATAAGACCTATGAGACGCTGAACATGAGAAAGGTGGATTATGCGGATAACCTGCTTCTTTTTGGCGATAATTCAACGGGCTGACGAATCGGACGTAACGTTTGAGCTGCACCACGTGGTCAAACGCCCCCATGAGCCGCAGCGGCGCGAGTTGATCAAGCCGTCCGTCCAGCTTCCCAGGGGGTACTTCGACTACCTGGTGCAAAGCGGCGTCATGGAGGCGCAAGGGCTCGACTCCTACCAGCCCGCCTACGTGACGACAGCGGCGATTGGCATGAACATCAAGTCGTTGGGCACGTCGGTGCTGTTTGACATGTGCTTCTCGCCGCAGACGTACAAGCTGTGGCAAAACACCAACGCGGTCATCGAGGAAATCACTCTGCCCGCCGACATTTTTGAAGAGTACGTGTACCGCCTCGGCGCGCTGAGCCGCTTTCGCTACCTGGGCCGGGTGGATGACCCCGTGACCGCCACCCAGTTGGGCGAAAATGACATGATCGAGTTCAAGCGGGATTTTCTCAATTCCAAACAGGCGATCATCAAGTCGATCGTCGCGTTTGCCAACAGCAACAACGGCAATCTGTTTCTCGGGATCGACGACGACGGCCGGATCATCGGGGTGAACGAGGAGCTGGCCCACTACGGCGATCCGGACAAGTATCTGTTGGCGATCACCCAGTACATCCAGGACAAGACGACGCCGATTCTGGCCCCGTTTCCGAAAATCTCGCTGAAAAAGGTGGATGACAAATACGTGGTGGTGATTTTCGTCGAGGTCGGGTCTGACCTGATTTGCGGCCTGGACAAGAACGGCGAAAAGTTCGTCACCATCCGCACCAACAACCGCTCGGTGACCGTCAAGGACCCGCACCAGATCGGCGAGATTTACGTCAAGCGCCGCCTGGGCAGCGAAATCAGCAGGCGCTTGGGACTGTTGTAGGAACTTTTTGGGAAAGCGGCGAGCAGACGTTACAGAAATACGAAAATGCCGATTATGAGATCGGGGACGGTTGGTGAGGCTATAAGAGGAGAGCAGCACCTGTCGATTTACCTCTTTTTTTGTCGTAAAAAATTTTATTCGACGGAAATGTGGCAGGAATTTGTCAGTTTAAAGAGAATATGTCTTGTTGGGCTATCGGACCTGCCTACGTAGATCAATCCAAACTGCTGATAGGAGGATGGAGAATGAATATCCATGAGTATCAGGGCAAAGAGATCCTGAAGCAATACGGTGTGAAAGTGCCGGAGGGCCGCGTTGCCTTCACCGTTGACGAAGCGGTGGAAGCGGCCAAGGAACTGGGCACCCAGGTGGTTGTGGTGAAAGCGCAGATCCACGCTGGCGGCCGCGGAAAAGCGGGCGGCGTCAAAGTGGCGAAAAACCTGGATGAAGTACGTACATATGCGGAACAAATTCTCGGAAAAGTCCTGGTTACCCACCAAACCGGTCCGGAAGGGAAAGAAGTCAAACGCCTGTTGATTGAGCAAGGCTGCGATATCAAGAAGGAGTATTACGTCGGCGTGGTCGTGGATCGCGCAACCGGCCGCGTCGTCATGATGGCCTCCGAAGAGGGCGGCACCGAGATCGAAGAAGTGGCGGCACGCACGCCGGAGAAAATCTTCAAGGAAGTGATCGATCCGGTTACCGGCCTCACTCCGTTCCAGGCGCGCAAACTGGCGTACGCCATCAACATCCCGAACGAACTGGTCAACAAGGCCGTGAAATTCATGATGGGCCTGTATCAGGCGTTCGTCGACAAAGATTGCTCGATCGCGGAAATCAACCCGCTGGTCGTGACCGGCGACGGCGAAGTCATGGCGCTTGACGCGAAACTGAACTTCGACAGCAATGCGCTGTTCCGTCATCCGGAAATCGTCGAGTTGCGCGATTTGTCCGAAGAAGACGAGAAAGAGATCGAAGCGTCCAAGTACGACCTGGCGTACATCGCGCTGGACGGCAACATCGGCTGCATGGTCAACGGCGCCGGTCTGGCCATGGCGACCATGGACATCATCAAATTCTACGGCGGCGAACCGGCCAACTTCCTCGACGTAGGCGGCGGCGCATCCGAAGAAAAAGTAACGGAAGCGTTCAAAATCATCCTCTCCGACGAGAAAGTGAAAGGCATTTTCGTCAACATCTTCGGCGGGATCATGAAGTGCGACGTCATCGCCAACGGTATCGTCGCAGCGGCGAAACAAGTGAAACTGGATCGCCCGCTGGTCGTCCGTCTGGAAGGCACCAACGTGGATCTGGGCAAGAAAATCCTCAACGAGTCCGGCCTCAACATCGTTGCCGCCGAGTCGATGGCGGACGGGGCGGAAAAAATCGTTGCGCTGGTGAAGTAACGCGACGCGCGGATATTCAGGCGTTTTGAATGCGTTTTCGAGTCTGCTTTCATACACGTTAAGAAAAGGTGGGAGTATACGCGATGAGTATTCTTATCAATAAAGATACGAAAGTGATCACACAGAACATGACCGGTAAAACCGGGATGTTCCATACCAAAGGCGCGCTGGAATACGGCACGCAGGTAGTCGCCGGCGCCGTGCCGGGCAAAGGCGGCATGAACGTCGACTTCACGCTGGACAACGGCAAAGTGGTGACCGTTCCGGTGTTCAATACGGTTGCCGAAGCCAAGGAAAAAACGGGGGCGAACGCATCCGTGATCTACGTGCCGCCGGCAGGCGCCGCTGACGCGATCATGGAAGCGGTGGATGCGGAGCTGGATCTGGTCATCTGCATCACCGAGGGCATCCCGGTCTTGGACATGGTGAAAGTGAAACGCTACATGGAAGGCAAGAAAACCCGCCTGATCGGTCCGAACTGCCCTGGCGTCATTACTCCGGGAGAGTGCAAGATCGGTATCATGCCCGGTTACATCCACATGCCGGGCAAAGTGGGGATCGTCTCTCGTTCCGGTACCTTGACCTATGAAGCGGTGCATCAAACCACCACGCGCGGCATCGGTCAATCCACCGCAGTCGGCATCGGTGGCGACCCGGTGAACGGCACCAACTTCATCGACGTGCTGAAAATGTTTAACGAAGACCCGGGCACGGAAGCGGTCATCATGATCGGCGAAATCGGCGGTACTGCGGAAGAAGAAGCGGCTGAGTGGATTGCCGCCAACATGAAAAAACCGGTTGTCGGCTTTATCGGCGGCCAAACCGCGCCTCCGGGCAAACGCATGGGGCACGCGGGTGCGATCATCTCCGGCGGCAAAGGCACCGCGAAAGAGAAAATCGCCAAACTGGAAGCGTGCGGCGTGCGCGTAGCCAAAACCCCTGCCGTCATCGGCGAGACCCTGGTTGAAGTGCTGAAAGAAAGAGGCATGCTGGAAAAAGTGCTGAGCTAATCGGCTCCATCGAGAAGAAGGCGAACCGTTTCGCCTTCTTTTTTCCTTTATTTATAGAACAATAACAACGTTTTTTTGTCCGACCGCCCTCTGATTAGATAGAGCAAGAGACGATCAAGGAGGGCTTGGGATGGAGCATACGGACTTGGAGGAACGGGATTGGTTGTACGCGCTGGCGCAAATCGACGGGGTGGGACGAAAGACCCTGCGCTTAATCTATGAGGAATTGGGTAGTTTTTCTCAATTTCCTCGCCGTTGGAACGAACCGTGGGCCAACGCGTTGCGGCTGTCGCGGAGCGTTCGGCAGCAAATCGAGCGGCGCTTGAGCGAGTCGCGGGTCAGGGCGGCGAAAGCGGAGAGGCTCAGAGCCGGATTCTCGTTTTTCTGCTTTCTTGACGAATCGTTTCCTGCCCTCGTGGCGGAGATTCCCGATGCGCCGCTCGTGCTGTTTGCCAGAGGAAATCCGGCATGGCTCGACAAACCGGCGATCGCTGTCGTCGGAACGCGAAAACCGAGCCCATACGGCAGAGCGGTTTGTCAACAATTGACGAGTGAATTGGCGCAGGCCGGGATGGTGATCGTTTCCGGACTGGCCCACGGGATTGACGCCGAAGCGCACCGGGCCGCCCTGCAAGCGGGAGCGGGCTCGATCGCCGTCCTGGGATGCGGGATTGATCAGGTGTACCCGGCCCGGCACCGGGCGCTGTACCGGGAGATCGCGGAAGCCGGATTGTTGCTCTCCGAATATCCGCCGGGGACACCTCCGCGTTCCGGCCTGTTTCCCGAGCGCAACCGAATTATCAGCGGGCTCAGCCTTGGCGTCGTGGTCGTGGAGGCGGCGGAGCGGAGCGGCTCGCTGATTACCGCCGACTGTGCCCTGGAACAAGGGCGGGAGGTGTTCGCCGTGCCGGGGCCGATTTTTTCCGCTGGAAGCGCGGGGCCGCATAACCTGATCAAACAAGGCGCAAAGTTAGTAACAGGAGGCAGGGACGTGTTGGAGGAGTTTCCACGGTTCATGCCCGTGCGGGAATGGACGCAACAGCCGGCTGCCCCGGCGCTTGAGGCATCACAGCGACGCTTGCTGGCTCTTCTGGAGTACACCCCGTTGCACTGGGACGAGCTGTATGTCAGATTGGACGCGGCGGACCGTCCCGGATTGGACCGCGACCTCTTGCGGCTTGTGACCAAAGGACTGGCCGCCTGTCTTCCCGGCGGCTATTATGTAAAACTGCGCGATCAGGTGTGACGGTTGTTACAGTTTGACAAAAGAAAAACCATATTGAATAATAGGGGAGATTCTACATGTAAAGGGGGAGGAATACGTTGGCTGATACGCTCGTAATAGTCGAGTCCCCGGCGAAAGCGAAAACCATCGGAAAATACTTGGGCAGCAAATATATCGTGAAAGCGTCAATGGGCCATGTCAGAGACCTCCCGAAAAGCCAGATGGGCGTAGACGTTGAGCGCGATTACGAACCGAAATACATAACGATTCGCGGCAAGGGCGACGTGCTGAAAGCGTTGAAGGACGCCGCCAAGAAAGCCAAGAAAGTATATCTCGCGGCCGACCCCGATCGCGAAGGGGAGGCGATCGCCTGGCATCTGGCGCAGTATCTGGGCCTGGATACATCGCAACCTCTTCGTGTCGTGTTTAACGAAATCACCAAGGACGCGGTGAAGGAAGCGTTTAAACACCCGCGCCACATCAACATGGATCTGGTAAACGCCCAGCAGGCGCGGCGAATCCTGGATCGGCTCGTCGGCTACAACATCAGCCCGTTGCTGTGGAAAAAAGTGCGCAAAGGCTTGAGCGCGGGCCGGGTGCAGTCGGTCACGGTCAAACTGATCATTGACCGCGAAAAGGAAATCAAGGAGTTCGTACCCGAAGAATACTGGACGATCAGCAGCACCTTGCTGTGCGACGGCAAGCCGTTTGAAGCCCGCTTCCACGGCTTCGGCGAGGAAAAGGTGGAGCTACGCTCGCAAGCGGACGTGGACGAAGTGCTGGCAAGAGTGAAAGACCAGCCGTTTGTCGTCCGCAAAGTGACCAAACGGGAGCGGAAACGCAATCCGGCGCCGCCGTTTATCACCAGTTCGCTGCAGCAGGAAGCGGCCCGCAAGCTGAATTTTCGCGCGGCCAAGACGATGATGATCGCCCAGCAACTGTATGAGGGAATCGACCTTGGGAAGGAAGGCACCGTAGGTCTGATTACCTACATGCGCACCGACTCCACCCGCGTTTCCGTGACGGCTCAGGAAGAGGCCAAGGCATACATCCTGGAGCAGTTCGGACCGGAGTACGCGCTTGCCGAAGCGCGCACGCACGGCAAGAGCGAAAACGCCCAGGACGCCCACGAAGCGATCCGACCGACGTCGGTGCAGCGCCATCCCGACGAGATCAAGGAGTATTTGTCCCGCGACCAGTTGCGGCTGTACCGGCTGATCTGGGAACGGTTTTTGGCCAGCCAGATGGCCTCCGCCGTGCTGGACACGATGAGCGTGGACATTGAAGTGAACGGAGTCACTTTCCGCGCCACCGGTTCCAAGGTGAAGTTTCCCGGCTTCATGAAAGTCTACGTCGAAGGCAGCGACGACGGCGCGGACAAGGAAGCGGACGCGATCCTGCCGCCGATCGAGGAAGGGCAAACGCTTGAGCTTACGCGCATCGAACCGAGTCAGCACTTCACCCAGCCGCCGCCGCGCTACACCGAGGCCCGACTGGTGAAGACGCTGGAAGAAAAAGGGATTGGGCGCCCGTCCACCTATGCGCCGACGCTGGAGACGATTCAGAAGCGGGGTTATGTGGCGCTGGAGGATAAGCGGTTTGTGCCGACCGAACTGGGCGAGATCGTCATTTCCCTGATCGAAGAGTTTTTCCCCGAAATTCTCGACGTCGAGTTCACCTCGCAAATGGAGTCCGACCTGGATAAAGTGGAAGAGGGCATGGCGGACTGGATCAAGGTGCTGGACGAGTTTTACCGCGACTTCGCCAAGCGCGTGGAAGAAGCGGAGGAGCAGATGGAAGAGGTGGAGATCAAGGACGAAGTCTCCGAGGAGCTGTGCGAGAAGTGCGGCCGCCACCTCGTCTACAAGCTGGGGCGCTTCGGCAAGTTTCTCGCCTGCTCCGGTTTTCCGGAGTGCCGGTTTACCAAGCCGATCGTCAAAGAGACGGGCGTCCACTGCCCGCAGTGCGAGACAGGCATGATCATCGAGCGGAAAAGCAAGAAGAACCGCGTCTTCTACGGGTGCAACAACTACCCCGAGTGCGAATTCGTGCTGTGGGACAAACCGATTACCCGCCCGTGCCCGAAATGCCAAGGCATGCTGGTGGAGAAAAAACGGAAAAAGCAAGGCGTCACCGTGGTCTGCACAACTTGTGACTACCAGGAAGAAGCTGATTCGTAAGGATAAGAAGCAGGAGGTTTTGACACCATGACGCAACCGCACGTGACGGTTGTCGGCGCCGGCTTGGCGGGCAGCGAGGCTGCCTGGCAGATCGCGAAGTCCGGCGTTCCGGTTACTCTTTACGAGATGCGGCCGGTGAAACAGACGCCGGCCCACCATACCGACAAATTCGCCGAGCTTGTCTGCAGCAACTCGCTTCGCGCCAATTCGCTGACCAACGCGGTAGGCGTGCTGAAAGAAGAGATGCGGCGGTTTGATTCGCTGATCATCGGCGCCGCCGACAGGTGCGCGGTGCCAGCGGGTGGCGCGCTCGCCGTCGACCGCCACGAATTTGCCGGCTACGTCACCGAGACGATCCGCAACCATCCGCTGATCGAAGTGCGCAACGAAGAAGTGACCGACATTCCCGAGGGCATTGTCGTGATCGCGAGCGGTCCGCTCACCTCGCCGGCGCTGTCCGAACGGCTCAGGCGGCTCACTGGCGAGGAATACCTGTACTTTTACGACGCCGCTGCGCCGATCATCGAAAAGGACTCGATCAACATGGACAAAGTGTTCGTCGCCTCCCGCTACGACAAGGGAGAGGCGGCGTACCTCAACTGCCCGATGAGCGAAGAAGAGTTCGACCGCTTTTACGAGGCGTTGATCACGGCAGAAGCAGTCCCGCTGAAAGAGTTCGAAAAAGAGATTTACTTCGAAGGATGCATGCCGATCGAAGTGATGGCCAAGCGGGGCAGACAGACGATGCTGTTCGGCCCGCTCAAGCCTGTCGGACTGATCGATCCGCGCACCGGCAAACAGCCGTTTGCGGTCGTGCAACTGCGCCAGGACAACAGCGCGGCCACCCTGTACAATATCGTGGGCTTCCAGACCCATCTCAAATGGCCGGAACAAAAGCGCGTCTTTTCGCTGATTCCGGGACTGGAGAACTGCGAAATTATCCGTTACGGCGTGATGCACCGCAACACGTTTATCAATTCGCCCAAGCTGTTGCGCCCGACGTATCAGTACAAGGACCGCGACACCCTGTTCTTCGCCGGGCAGATGACTGGCGTGGAAGGCTACGTGGAATCGGCCGCGTCCGGACTGCTGGCGGGAATCAACGCCGCCCGCCTGGCCAAGGGAGAGCCGCCGCTTGTCCTCCCGCCGGAGACAGTGATCGGCAGCATGGCCCACTACATCACCACCGCCGATCCGACGCACTTCCAGCCGATGAACGCCAACTTCGGACTGTTGCCCCAACTGCCGCAACGGATTCGCAACAAGAAAGTAAAGAACGAACGGTTGGCGCAACGGGCGTTGGACACAATTCAGAATTTTACACAAAAGACACACAACTTTAGTTGAACTCTTATAGGCACTGTGATAACATATAGATGCCTTGCGAGGGGAGTGCGTCTGAGATGGACAAAAACGCAGATGTTTCCACCTGGGTAGAATCGTTCGCGCAGTATCTTCGCGTGGAAAAGAACGCATCTTCGCATACTGTCAATCAATATGTCGCAGATATTCTTGAATTTGTCGCCTTTATGGAACAGCACCAAATCGCCGCATTTGCTGCTGTTTCTTATTTGCATGGACGTTCCTTTCTTGCACATCTGGCGAAAAAAGGGCTTGCCCGCCGGAGTATTGCCCGCAAACTCTCCAGTTTGCGCAGTTTTTTCCGCTTCCAGATGCGGGAAGGGCGGCTTCAGCAGAACCCTTTTCAGATGGTGTCCACGCCAAAGGTGGAAAAGAAGTTGCCCGCCTTTCTTTACCCGCAAGAAATCCAGGCGCTGTTGGAAGCACCCGACCCGACGACGCCATTGGGCCAGCGGGATCGGGTTATTTTTGAGCTCTTGTACGCGAGCGGCGTTCGCGTCACCGAATTGGTGACGTTGCGCGTCCAATCGCTCGATCTGTCGAACGGTGTGGCGCTCGTGTTCGGGAAAGGGTCGAAGGAGCGTTATGTTCCCGTAGGCAGTTATGCCGTCGCGGCAATTCGGCAATATTTAAAAGAGGGGAGAACTTCCCTGCTAAACGGGAAACCGGACCACGGACGACTGCTGTTGAATTATCGGGGCGAACCTCTCTCTGACCGGAGCGTTCGCCGTATTGTCGATAAATACGTGCAAACCACGGCTCTGCATCTCAACATCTCCCCGCACACGTTTCGCCACACGTTCGCGACGCATTTGCTGAATGCGGGAGCCGATCTGCGAACGGTACAGGAATTGCTCGGGCATGCGAATATCTCGACCACACAAGTATACACACACGTTACGAAAGAACGATTGCGACAGGTATACGACGCAACCCATCCACGGGCCGAACAAGCGGGAGGTGACAGCTAAGATGGAACAGTTTCACGCCACAACAATCTTTGCCATCCACCATCAGGGCGGGGCGGCGATGGCCGGGGACGGTCAGGTGACGTTTGGCAACAGCATGGTGATGAAGCACGGCGCCAAAAAGGTGAGGAGGTTGTATCGGGGAGAAGTGATCGCCGGGTTCGCCGGCTCCGTCGCGGACGCGATTACCCTGTTCGAAAAATTTGAAGCCAAACTGGAGGAGTTCCACGGAAATTTGCAGCGCGCCGCCGTGGAACTGGCGAAAGAATGGCGCTCCGACAAGATTTTGCGACGGCTCGAAGCGATGATGATCGTCATGAACAAGGACCATTTGCTGCTCATCTCCGGCAACGGAGAGATCATCGAACCGGACGACGGCATTCTTGCCATCGGTTCCGGCGGCAGTTTCGCGTTGGCGGCCGGACGGGCGCTGAAGAAATACGCGCCGCAGTTAAGCGCCCGCGAGATTGCCGAAGCGGCGTTGTTGACCGCTGCGGAGATTTGTGTCTTCACCAATTCCAACATCGTCATCGAAGAGATGAGCAGGTAGAGGGAGGAATCGCGTTGCTGAAGCTGGAACAATTGACTCCCCGCATGATTGTCGACCACCTCGACAAGTACATCGTTGGCCAGGCGCAGGCGAAGCGGGCCATTGCTGTGGCGCTGAGAAACCGCTACCGCCGCAGCCGTCTGCCGGAAGGGATGATCGAGGAAGTCGTGCCGAAAAACATCCTGATGATCGGACCGACCGGGGTGGGGAAAACCGAAATCGCCCGCCGCATCGCCAAGCTGACCGGCGCGCCGTTCATCAAGGTGGAGGCGACCAAATTCACGGAAGTGGGTTATGTCGGCCGCGATGTGGAATCGATGGTGCGCGATCTGGTGGAAACGGCGATCCGCATGGTGAAAAGCGAAAAGATGGAGGCCGTCAAGGACAAGGCGGAAAAGCTGGCGAACGAGGCGATCGTCAACATCCTCGTGCCGTCCCGCAAGCAGACGAGCGGATTCAAAAATCCGTTTGAAATGCTGTTTGGCGCAGGCCAGCAGACGCAACAACAATCGCATGATCCGGAAGAGGCGTCCCTGGAACAACAGCGCCGCCAGGTGGCATTCCAGGTGGCGGCTGGCCAGTTGGAAGACCAGATGATCGAGATTGAGGTGGAGGATCAGTCGCCCTCGATGTTCGATCTCTTCCAGGTTCCCGGCGCCGAGCAGATGGGCATGCAGATGCAGGATATGCTGGGAAACTTTTTGCCCAAGCGGACGAAGAAGCGAAAATTGCGAATAAAAGAAGCTCGCAAGGTATTAATTCAGCAAGAAGCGCAAAAACTGGTGGATATGGACGAAGTGATTCAGGAATCCATCCATCGCGCCGAACAGCATGGGATTATTTTTATCGACGAAATCGACAAGATCGCCGGCAAGGACGGGCGGGGGCCGGATGTTTCCCGCGAAGGCGTGCAGCGCGACATTTTGCCGATCGTGGAAGGGTCGACGGTCATGACCAAGTACGGTCCGGTGAAAACGGACTACATCCTGTTCATCGCGGCCGGGGCGTTTCACATGGCGAAGCCATCCGATCTGATTCCGGAGTTGCAGGGGCGGTTCCCGATCCGCGTGGAACTGACCAGTTTAAGCGTCGAGGACTTCGTCCGGATTCTGACCGAGCCGAAGAACGCGCTGATCAAGCAGTATACGGCCCTGTTGGAGACCGAAGGCATCAAGATCGAGTTTACTGAGGACGCCATTCGTGAAATCGCCAAACTGGCCACGGAAGTCAACCAGTCGACCGACAACATCGGGGCGAGACGCTTGCACACCATGCTGGAGAAACTGTTGGAAGATCTGTCGTTCGAAGCGCCGGACATTCATCTGGAGTTGGTGAAGATCACACCCGAGTATGTCCGCGACAAGCTTTCGGGCATCGTCGAAAACCGCGATCTCAGCAGGTATATCCTGTAACAAAAGAAAAAAAGAGAGAACAACGTCAGGAGGACAAAAAGATGGATTTGCTGTCAAAGACTCGCAGAATTAACAGGATGTTGCAAAAGTCGGCAGGTCACGCCGTCAACTTCAATGAGATGGCGCAAGTGCTGAGCGAAGTGATCGAGGCGAACATTTTTGTCGTCAGCCGCAAAGGCAAGCTGCTTGGCATCGCGATCGCGCAGGAGATCGATAACGAGCGCATTCGCAAAATGCTGGAAGAACGCCGCTTCCCGGAAGAGTACAGCATGAATCTGCTCAAGGTGGAAGAGACCTCAGCCAACCTGGACGTCGACAGTCCGTACACCGCGTTCCCGGTTGAGATGAAAGAAGTGTTCCGCACCGGTTGGACGACGATCGTGCCGATTATCGGCGGCGGCGACCGTCTGGGTACGCTGATTCTCGCCCGCGTCAACAACCAGTTTGTCGAAGATGACCTGATCCTCGCGGAAGTGGGCGCCACCGTCGTCGGGATGGAAATTTTGCGCGAGCGCTCCGAGGCGATCGAAGAGGAAGCGCGCAGCAAAGCCGTGGTGCAGATGGCGATCGGCTCGCTCTCGTACAGCGAACTGGAAGCCGTGGAACACATCTTTGAAGAACTGGAAGGCAAGGAAGGGTTGCTGGTCGCGTCCAAAATCGCGGATCGCGTCGGCATTACCCGCTCTGTCATCGTTAACGCGCTGCGTAAACTGGAAAGCGCGGGCGTCATCGAATCCCGTTCCCTCGGGATGAAAGGGACGTTTATCAAAGTGCTGAACGAAAAACTGTTGCCCGAATTGGAAAAATTGAAAACCTCCTAATCGGTTCCAACATCGACCGACAAAAAAGGACGGCTGCCTGGCGGCTGTCCTTTTTGTTATGCGTTTTGTCAGGGAGATAGTAAGATAGTTATAGAAATTGTCAAAAAAAGTAAAACGAACCATTACTCTTGTAGTGAATTGGGCAAGTTTGGCAGATAGGGCTTTTTTCGTGAAATTGATTTTGTTATGATTATTCGTGGTAAGCTGTCGAATCGGCAGGAATTGACGCCGGATTTGGCGAAGTGTATGTCAACATGCTTGATTCTGTAAAAATCAGGGGGGAAATAACGTTGCTCGTTTCAGATCATTTGCGGATTTTGGAACGTTCGCTTGACGCCAGCACTTTGCGCCAGCGGACGATTGCGAACAATATCGCCAATATCGACACCCCTCAATACAAAAGCAAGCAAGTCGTTTTTGAGGAGTTGCTCCAGCAGGAGTTGAACGGCGAGACGAGCTCGTTTACGGCGTACACCACCGATCCGCGCCACATCGCCTTCGGACGCACGAGTTCGCTGCCTGTGCCGCAGATCGTCTCCAATCCCAATGCGATCGTGCAGAACAACGGCAACAATGTGGACATCGAGTCGGAGATGAACCAATTGGCCAAAAACCAGATCTGGTACAACGGTTTGATCCAGTTGACCAACGGATATTTCAGCAAATTGAGGGGCGTCATTGACGGAGGGAGGTAATGTCGGATGAGTCTGTTTCGCGGAATGGATACGAGCGCTTCGGCGCTGACGGCCAACCGTCTCAGGCTGGATACGATCGCAGCCAACATCGCCAACGCCAACACCACCCGCGCCCGGCTGGTCAACGGGGTATGGGAGCCGTATCGGCGCAAACTGGTGGAAATCAGCCCGAGATCCGATCAGTCGTTTGACAGTTTGTTGCAAGCGGCGATCGGCAACGTCAGCAGTCAACCCGAACAAGGCGTTCGCGTCACGGCGATCCGGGAAGACGACACGCCGTTCAAACGGGTATACGATCCGGAACATCCTGACGCCGACCGCGACGGCTATGTGATGATGCCAAACGTTGACCTGATGAAAGAGATGGTCGACATGATCTCGGCATCGCGGGCCTATGAAGCCAACGTCACTGTGCTCAACGCGACGAAAAGCATGATGATGAAAGCTTTGGAAATCAATGGAAGATAAGGAGCGTAGCCTGTCATGCAAATGAACCGTGTAGACCAATTCGGTATTTTGCCAACCGTCAATCCGGTCAACAGCACTCCCGCCGAAACGGCTGAGTCTTTTTCTACCTATCTTAGCAACGCGCTTAATGAAGTGAACAATGCCCAGGTCGAGTCGGCCAAGCTGGCCGACAAGTTTGCCGCCGGTCAGATTGAAGATCTGCATCAAGTGATGATTGCCGGCCAGCAGGCGACCATCCTGCTGCAGTTGACGACGCAGATTCGCAACAAAGTGATTGAATCCTACCAAGAGATCATGCGCATGCCGCTCTAATCTTGTTGGGTACTTCTTGGTGAGGTGAACTATGAACGAACGTCTACTACTATATAGAGACCAGATAAAGGCATTCTGGGATCGGTTTACCGGCCGGCAAAAATGGATGATTGCCTCGATTGGCGTGTTTCTGTTGCTTTCGCTCGGGCTATACATATACTTCGCGTCACAGCCGGTGTATGTGTCGTTGTACAACCAGAAGCTGAGTGAACAGGAAGTCGGCTTGATCAAGCAAGAGTTGGACAATCGGCAGATCCCGTACCGGATCACCGGCAACGGCACGTCCATCGAGGTGCCGCAGAAACAGGCGGAAGACATTATCGTCGAATTGGCGGCACAGGGGATTCCGCACGAAGCCGGGATCAGTTCCGAGATTTTCTCGAACGCGGGGACGTTCGGGACGACCGACCGGCAGATGGACGTCCTGGAAAAAGACGCGTTGCAGCTTGAGCTGAAGCACATGCTGGAACGGGTGAAGGGCGTGCGCAGCGCCCAGGTCATGCTCACGTTGCCACAGGAAAGCGTTTGGGTGACAGACAAGCCCGATCAGGCGACGGCTTCCGTGATTGTCGACGTGGAGCCGGGGACGCAGCTTAGCGAATCGCAAATCCGCTCTCTTTATTACATTGTATCGCGCAGCGTCAAAAACCTGCCATTGGAAAATATAACCATTACCGACCAGTATTCCAATATGCTGGAGTTGACCGACATCAACCAGGGTTCTGTTTCCTCCAACGCGTTTGAGCAGCAGGAAAAGTTCAAGTCGGAAGTGGAGAAGAAAATCCAGCAAAACTTGTACAACCTGCTTGGTACGCTGATGGGCCGCGACAAGGTGATCGTCCAGACGACGGTCAAAATGAACTTCGCCACCGAACGCCGCGAGGAAAAACTGGTGGAACCGGTGGATAAGGAGAACAACGAAGGGATTATCATCAGTGCGGAGAAACTGTCCAAGACATTCACCGGACAGGGAGCCCCGCCGGGCGGTGTGGCCGGTACGGGCGACGGAGCCGTGCCCGGCTACCCGGGCGCCAGTCAGCAAGGGTCGACCTCCCAGTATGAAGAGTTGACCGACCGCGTCAACCGGGAAGTGAACCGGATTACGCGAAATATTATCGAAAGTCCGTACAAGATCGAAGACATCTCGATCAATGTGGGCGTAGAGCCGCCAAACGGCGGGCAGCTTGACCAGCAGACGATCGACAACATCAGACAGGTGCTTCGCAACGTAGTGCGTGTCACCTTGAGCGAAAAGAACGTGGAATTGACCCAGCAGCAGTTGGACGATCGCATCTCCGTATTCCCGCGCACGTTCTCCGGAAAAGTGGCGGTACAGGAGCAATCCTCGCTCAGTCCGGCGCTTCTGTACGGGGCCGGCGCGCTTGCGTTGCTCGCTCTGGGGGCGGTTGCCTATCTCGTCTATCGTCGGCGCCGTCAGGTTCAGCAGGAAGAGATTCCCGACCTGCCACCTCCACAACCGCTTGAAGTTCCAGATATCGCCTACAACGAAGACGGTGATGAAGTCATCGTGCGCAAGCAGTTGGAGAAACTGGCGAGGACCAAGCCCGACGAATTCGTCACCCTGCTTCGTACGTGGCTAGCCGAAGATTAGGAGTGAAAAGAGATGGCTCGCGCCGCGAAAGAACTGACTGGCCGCCAAAAAGCCGCGATTCTCTTGATCTCGCTTGGTCCGGAAGTTTCGGCACAGGTGTTCAAACATCTGCGGGAAGACGAGATCGAACAGTTGACACTGGAAATCGCCAATGTGCGCAAGGTGGATTCCGACGAAAAAGACAAGGTCTTGTCGGAATTTCACCAGATTGCCGTCGCCAAGGAAGTGATCGCCCAGGGGGGGATCACGTACGCGAAAGAGATTTTGGAGAAGGCGTTGGGGCAATCCAAGGCCATTGATATTATCAACCGGCTGACCGCCAATCTGCAGGTGCGTCCGTTCGACTTTGCGCGAAAGGCGGATCCCAGCCAGATTTTGAACTTTATCCAAAACGAACATTCGCAGACGATCGCGCTGGTGCTCGCTTACCTGGAGCCGAATCAGGCCGCCATGATCCTGTCTGCCCTGCCGCAGGAAAGACAGGCGGACGTGGCCAAGCGGATTGCCTTGATGGACAGCACGTCTCCGGAAGTGATCGCCCAGGTGGAACAGGTGCTGGAGCAGAAGCTCTCCGCCACCGTCACCCAGGATTACACCCAGGCGGGCGGGATCGAAGCGATTGTCAACGTCCTCAACGGCGTCGACCGCAGCACCGAACGGACGATCCTCGACTCTCTGGAAATCCAGGACCCCGAGTTGGCGGAAGAGATCAAGAAGCGGATGTTCGTGTTCGAAGACATCGCCACTCTGGACAACCGTTCGATTCAGCGGGTTATTCGCGATGTGGAGAATTCCGATTTGCAGCTTGCCCTCAAGGTTGCCAGCGAGGAAGTGCGCGAGACGATTTTCCGCAACATGTCCAAACGGATGGCGGAGACGTTCAAGGAAGAGATGGAATTAATGGGCCCCGTGCGGCTCCGGGACGTCGAAGAAGCGCAGTCCCGCATCGTCGCCACGATTCGTCGCTTAGAAGAAGCGGGTGAGATCATCATCGCTCGCGGCGGAGGGGATGATATCATTGTCTAGAATCATCAAGGCGACCCATTATGCCGCTTCCGAAGAGTCGATTGTTCTCTCTGTCAAAGCTCCTCCTGTCCTACTGACGGAAGAACCTGCCGAAAGGTTGCAAGAAAAACACGCTGCCGTGCAACATGCCGAAGAAGAAGCGCACGGGATCCTGCGAGACGCGGAAGAGATGGCGGAAAAAATCATTTCCGACGCGTCGCGCGAGGTGGAGGAGATGCGCAGACAGGCAATGGAGGAAATCGGGCAGTGGTGGGAACAAAAGCGCCAAGAGGCGGAACAGATGGCGCTACAAGTCCGCGAAGAGGCGCGCCGCGAAGGATATGCACAGGGGCTGGAGGAAGGCAAGGCCGTCGCGCTTCAGGAAGAACAAGGCGCGATTCAACTCGCCCGCGACGTGCTTTCCCAGGCGTATGCGACCAAGGAACAGATCATCGCGGAGGCGGAGCCGTTTCTGGTGGGCCTAAGCGCCGAGATCGCCAAAAAGATCATAGGCGACGAACTGTCAAGCGATCCCGACAAGATCGTCGCTGTGGCTCGCCGGGTGCTTCGCCGCTCGCGTGTGCACGGACAAATTACCGTGTGTGTGAACCATCGCTACTTTGACTATGTGCAAGAGCACCGCGAACAGTTTCTCGCCGTGCTGGACGGACAGGCGGAATTGTCCATCTATCCCGATTACACGGTGCAGGACGAGGGATGCGTCATCCGCACGCCGTTTGGCAGTGTGGACGCCCGGATCGACACGCAACTGAGCGAAATCAAACAGGCTTTGCTGGAGATTGCGCGAGGGAGTGAAACGGATGAGCGGCCTTAATCTCGCCAAGTACATGCAGGCGCTTCACCAGATCGATCCGGTGCGGATCAACGGCAAGGTCACCCAGGTAGTCGGCCTGACGGTCGAGTCGCAGGGGCCGGAAGCCAAGTTGGGCGAGGTGTGCCTGATTTACTCCCAGCACAACCAGGAACCGATCACGGCAGAGGTTGTCGGCTTTCGCGACAACAAGGTGCTACTGATGCCGCTTGGCGAACTGGCCTGGATTGGACCGGGCTGTGACGTGGTGGCTACCGGCAGGCCGCTGTCGGTCAAGGTGGGTCCGGAAATTTTGGGCATGGTGCTGGACGGACTGGGGCGACCGCTCGACGGCAATGTGTTACCGTTCGGTCTGACCGCTTATCCCACCAACAATCTGCCGCCAAATCCGCTGGCCCGTCCGCGGATCAAAGAGCCGCTCAGCGTTGGAGTTCGCGCCATCGACGGCTTGTTGACCGTGGGGAAGGGGCAGCGTGTGGGGATTTTCGCCGGCTCGGGTGTCGGCAAAAGCACCTTGCTCGGGATGATCGCCCGCAATACCTCTGCCGACATCAACGTGATTGCGCTGATCGGCGAACGCGGCCGCGAGGTAATGGAGTTTATCGAACGCGATCTCGGGGAAGAAGGATTGAAGAGATCCGTTGTCGTGGTCGCCACATCCGATCAGCCGGCGATGATCCGGATCAAGGGGGCGCTGATCGCCACCTCCATTGCCGAGTATTTCCGCGACCGGGGCATGAATGTCATGCTGATGATGGATTCGGTCACGCGGTTTGCGATGGCGCAGCGCGAAATTGGACTGGCCATCGGCGAACCGCCGGCGACGCGCGGGTACACGCCTTCCGTGTTCGCGCTGTTGCCCAAGCTCTTGGAGAGAGCGGGAACGTCGGCAAAAGGCAGCATCACCGCGTTTTACACCGTGCTGGTCGACTCTGACGACATGAACGATCCGATCGCCGACGCCGTGCGCGGGATTCTCGACGGTCACATCGTATTGGACCGAAAGATTGCCCAGAAGGGGCACTTCCCGGCGATCGACGTGTTGGCCAGTGTAAGCCGGGTGATGAACGAGATTTGCTCGGACGAACACTTGCAAGCGGCCCGCCAGTTGAAACGCCACCTCGCGACGTACAAGGAGGCGGAAGATCTGATCAACATCGGGGCGTACAAGATGGGAAGCAACCGCGAGATCGACGCCGCGATCCGCTACCGCGACGTGATTCGCGACTACACGGCACAAGGCGTGCACGAACCATCAGACCTTATGGCCAGCGTCAAGGCGTTGGTAGCCCACTTTGGAGGCGAGAACGGATGAAAACCTTTCGCTTTCATTTGCAAAAAATCCTGGATCTCAAAGAAAAAGAAAAAGAGCAGGCGGAGTGGGCGTTTGGCGCGTCGCTAGAGAAAAAGCGCGAGGAAGAAGCCAAGCTGACCCACCTGACAGAGCATCACGAGGCGGTGACCCGCTCGCTATACATATTGCAGCAAGAGACGTGCAGCGCGGCTCAACTGCTTGAGGTGACCCGCTATCGGCAGGCGGTGGACCGCGCGATTATAAACCAGCAACAGAAGCTGTATGGCTGTGACCAGGAAGTGGAGCGCTGTCAGAAGCGATTGGCCAGCCGCGTGCAAGAGTCACAACTGTGGCAGCGCCTTCGCGACAAGGCTGCCGAACATTTTGAACAGGCGGAAAAACTCCGCGAACAAAAAGAAATGGACGAGATCGGCATCAACCGCTACTTGCGCAGAACCGGCCACGCCTGAGAGGAGGTTCGTAATGGAAGAGGTTCAAGCCCAGGAAGAGAAGGGTTACAGCAAGTGGGAATGGTTTTTTTACATGATTCTGATTCCTCTCTTGTTTGCGACCCTATTGGGGGGCGTGCTGCTCAGTCTGTTGGGTGTCAACGTGATTGACAAGGCACTCGCATGGGGCAACTCCATTCCCTATCTGGAGAAGATCGTCCCCGACGCCGCACAGCCGGATGCCGCGCAAAACGGCGAAAAACAGGCACAGAACCAGCTTGTTTCCATGCAGGCAGAGTTGGCCAAAACGAAACAGGAAGCAACCCAATTGCATGCGGAGATGGCAAAGAAAGACGCGACCATTGACGCCATGAAAAAACAGGTGGAAGACTTGCAAAAAATGATGGAGGAAAAGCGGGCCGACGAAGCCGAACGGCAAAAACAGTACCAGGAGTTGGCCAAGGTGTACACCACCATGTCGGCGAAAAACGCCGCTTCGATCATTGAAAATCTCTCCAAGGAAGAGGCCGTCACCGTTTTGTCCAAGATGAAGCCGGATCAGCAGGCGGACATTTTGGCCAAGATGGACCCGAAAAAGGCGGCCGACATTTCCATCCTGATCAAGGATACCGTTGTCAACAAGGATGACGACATCGCGGCCCTGCAACAGCGCATCCAGGTGCTGACCAAGGCTCTCAGCGAAACGCGCCAGGACGCCACCAGCCTGGATTCACTGATCAACACGTTCTCGCAGATGCAGCCCGACGACGCTGCGGCCATCCTGATTACGCTGACGAAAACCAACCAAAAGCGGGCGATTTCGATCCTGGCCGGCATGAGCAACGACAAACGCGCCCAGGTACTGTCCGCCATCTCCAAAAAAGACGGCGACATCGCTGCTCGCATCACCAGCGAGTTGCTCCGATAAGCGGTTTGCGCCGCTTGTCGTTTCCATAGCAACTACCCATCACAATTTTAGGAGGTGACGAGATGAATGTAGCTAATGTACTCTCGCTTGCCGGGTTCGATTCGGGACTGACGGTTCAACCGGGCAAAGCGGCGGGAATAGAGCCCGATGCGTTGGGCACGCTGTTCGCCTTGCAGATGAACAACGCGTGGCTCTCGATCCAAACCGCCCCGGACGAAAGTCAGGCCTCTGGCCAGCCGAACCAGGACAAGACGGCGGACAAGCTGGATGATTTGCTGGCGATGCTTCAGCAACTGCTGGCGACGTCGATGCAGCAGACGACGCAACCTGTGCAGCCAGACGGTGACGCGCCACAAGTGGCGCAGATCGGACAACAAGAGGACGCGCAACCGGCGGCGCAGACAACCGCGTTTGTCCAGCCGACTCTCTTGTTCCACGCTCTTCCGTCGTCGAACCGCCAAACTGTCGCGGCAAGCGGGAATGTTCAAAAGTGGGAGATGCTGCTTGGCGATCTCAAGGCAGTTGCCGATCAGTACGGCATCCAGCCTGATCAGACCGCAACCGGCGGCAAGTCCCTGACCGCTACGTTCATGCAGCAAGGCATGGCGCCCGCCAAGGCGGAGGCGCTCGCTTCTCTGTTGCTCGCCATGGGGAAAATGGGAGAAGAAGCAGGACAACCGACGATCCGCGAACTGGGACAACAGGTGAAACAACTGTTGACCGCTCTCGCGGACACGGAAGAAACAGCCCCGTCTTCAACGGACGAGCAGACAGGTGTGCAGGAAAAGACACCGGTTTCGCGCGTGATCGCAGGAGTGCGTCCGGCCGTCGCCGTGTCGCGCCAGGTTGTGACACAATCCCAACACCAGGTGCAACCGATTCGATTGCACCAGGCGCTGTCCAGCTATCAGGCGGAATCGGCCGTTGCGCCGCGTGTTTCCCGAACGGTTGCCCTGGCTCAGGTGAATCTCGCGCCGGTGATGACCACGGGCGACGAGACAAGGTCAGAGGCCGTGCCAAACGTGCAGCCGACGGTGAACGCGACGCCGCAGCCGGTGTACACCGAACAGACGCCGGGACGTCCGGGCGGCGGGTATCACGTGCGGGCGGAACAGTTTGCGCGCGACGTGAGCAACCTGTTTGTCAAGCAGATGAAAATCGGTACAGCCGACGGGGTGTCCGTCGCCAGACTGATTCTGCATCCGCAGTCGCTCGGTCAGGTAGAGGTGAAAATCACCGCCCACAACGGGGTGATCACCGCTCAATTCTCCGCGGACACGGCGAGCGGCAAGGAGTTGCTCGACAATCAACTGGGACAGTTGCGCCTCGCCTTGACGCAACAAGGATTGCAGGTTGAGCGGCTGGAGGTGGCCCAGCAACAAAACGTGCAGCAACCGCTTGGCTATCAACAGCAAAAAGAACAGGGGAGACAGCCTTCTTCCGGCAGACAGCAACCAAGAGAGCAGCGTGACGACGAGCAGGCCGAATTTTCGCTAGAAGCGCTGCTGGAAAACATCGACAAGCCGGTGTCCAACTGGAATCGTCTGCGGACGGCGGCCGGGATTCACGGAACCGCGTGAGCCAAGGAAAGGAGGAGATGACCCATGACGATGAACAACCAGTTCCGAGTGGGCCAGGCATACTTTCCTTCGAAGCCGGGCGGCGTCGTAAAGAAACCCGTTTCCGCGCCGGTGCAAAAGCCGTTTGAGCACTGGTTGCAGGAACAACTGACATCGACAGCCAACACTACGCAGGCGCCGAAACTTTCGTTCAGCCAGCATGCGTTGGGCCGATTGGAACAACGGGGGATTACGCTTACCGAGGCGGACGTGGCCAAGCTGGAAGGGGCCGTGCAACGCGCGGCGTCCAAGGGAGCAAAGGAATCGCTCATCCTGATGAACCATGTGGCATACGTGGTCAGCGTCGCCAATCGGAAAGTGATCACCGCCGTGGATGAAGCGCACATGAAGGAAAACGTGTTCACCAACATCGACAGCGCTGTTTTCGTCTAATATCTTCGCATAAAGGGCCGGACCTCCTGGAGGAAGCCCTTCGGTTACCGACCGACAGAGGTAACCATCGTCATATAATATAAGGAGGTAGAGAAGATGCTTCGTTCTTTGTATTCTGGTGTATCCGGCATGCGCGGGTTTCAAACCAAGCTGGACGTAATCGGCAACAACATCGCCAACGTGAATACCGTTGGGTTTAAGAAGAGTCGTGTCATGTTCCAGGATATTCTCAATCAAAACATCGCCGGCGCGACCGCTCCGTCCGGAAACGGCATGGGCGGCGTCAACCCGAAACAGATTGGCTTGGGTTCCACGGTTGCGGCGATCGACGTGGTCCATTCGCCGGGCAGCCCAATGACCACCAACCTGACCTCGGATTTGGCGATTGAAGGCGACGGATTCTTCGTCGTCAGCCCGGATGGCGGCACCACCCGCTATCTGACTCGCGCGGGCAACTTTACTCGTGACGGGGACGGTTTTCTGGTGACGGCGCAAGGCATGCAAGTGCTGGACAGCGGTGGTACGCCGATCCAGATTCCGCGTGACGAGGTCGTTTCCTACTCGATTGGCCGGGACGGCAGCATTAACGCGACCGATGCCAACGGCCAGGCTGTGACGATCGGCAGCGGCTTCATTGGCTTGGCGACTGTAAGCAACCCGGGCGGTTTGAAAAAGTTGGGCAATTCGCTTTATGAAATGACGGCGAACGCCAATCCGGGCGGCGACCTGACGATCGAAACGGTCGCGCCGGCCGCAGCCAACTGCGCAATCTCGTCCGGTCAACTGGAGATGTCCAACGTTGACCTGAGCGAAGAGTTTACCGAGATGATCGTGGCGCAGCGCGGATTCCAGGCGAACTCGCGGATCATTACCACTTCGGACACCATTTTGGAAGAGTTGATCAATCTGAAGCGATAAGCGTAGGTGAGGGACAGGCGGAGGGGTAAGCCTCTCCGCCGCCCGCGCCCTGCTGGAAGGAGTCAGGGATGATTCTGTTGACCCGTTTTAACGGAACGCAATTCTACCTGAACATCACGCACATTGAATCGGTGGAAGCGACTCCGGATACTGTGATTACCTTGACGAACGGCAAGAAGTTTATCGTAAAGGACGAAGCGCGAGAAGTGGCAGCCCGGATCACCGCCTTTTATCAATCCGTCCCGATTGCGGCCGCCATTCCGCTGCCGACGGACGAATCCAATGAATAGCGGGGAGGCTACCGATGTTTCAAAACAAGTTGTTCAACATGGCTCTCATTATCGTCATCTCGATTGCGCTTCTCGGTGTCGTCACCTTTGTGCTCTGGCAAACCTACATCGCCCCGTCGACGCACGCGTCTGCTGAAAAACCGGCGGAAAAAGTCCTGACGGCCGACGAAATGGCGGAATATACCGTGGATACCGGGGAGATTACCACCAACCTTGCGACCAACAACTTTATCATTGTCCGCTTCAGCATCACCGCCGACAGCAAAAAAGGCAAGGAAGAGCTGGAAAAGCGGATGCCGCAGGTCAATCAGATCATCATCAAGGCATTGGCTGGACTGACGCCTGACGATCTCAAGGGGACCGAGGGGCTGAACAAACTGGAAGCCAAGATCATGAACCAGATCAGCGCGATCATGCAGGAGGGCAAGATCGTAGAAGTGATTACGACCAAACGAGTGATGTCGTAGGGAAGCCGGCAATGGAATACATAGGTAAGGGAGGTGACCAGAATGGCCGAGGTTCTCTCACAGAGTGAGATTGATGCGTTGTTGGCCGCACTCTCGTCGGGAGAGATGGACGCCAACGAGCTGAAACGGGAAGAGACCGAGCGAAAAGTCAAAGTCTACGATTTCAAACGGGCGTTGCGTTTCTCGAAAGATCAGATTCGCGGACTCACCCGCATCCACGAAAACTACGCAAGATTGTTAACCACCTATTTTTCAGCTCAATTGCGGACCTTCGTGCAGATTAATGTCGCCTCTGTCGACCAGTTGCCGTATGACGAATTTATCCGCTCCATTCCCAAGATGACCATTCTCAACATCTTCGAGGCGCCGCCGCTGGAAGGGCGAATGGTGATGGAGGTCAACCCCAACATTGCCTACGCCATGCTGGACCGCCTGCTTGGCGGACAGGGCAACATCCCGGCCAAGATGGGGGCGCTCACCGAGATCGAGACAACCGTAATGGAGCGAGTCTTCAGCAAAGCGCTGGACAGTTTCCACGAAGCGTGGAAACAGATCATCGACCTTGACCCGTATCTGGAAGTTCTGGAGATGAATCCGCAGTTCATGCAAATCGTCTCCCCCAATGAAATCGTCGCCGTGATCTCGCTTAGCACGAAGATCGGGGAAACCTCCGGAATGATCAACTTGTGTCTGCCGCATGTCGTGCTGGAACCGATCATGCCGAAGTTGTCCGGTCAATACTGGTTCTCATCGCAGCGCAAGGTTCGGGACGAGAAGGAAATCCAGATGTTGCAGGAGAGGGTAAAGAAGGCAAAACTCCCGGTGATTGCCGAGTTGGGAACGGCAACGATAACCGTTGGCGAGTTTCTTTCCCTGTCGGTGGGCGATGTGATCCAGCTTGACCAGAGCATTGACAGCAAGCTGCAGATCAAGGTGGGCGAACGATTGAAGTTTAGAGGGCAGCCCGGAACGATCAAGGGCCGGATGGCCGTGCAGATTGACGAAGTCCTCGAGGAAGGGGAGGAGAACCATGAGTAGAGACATGCTGTCGCAAGACGAGATTGACGCGCTGTTGCGCGCCAACAATCTGGTCGGGGACGATGAAGCCGGGAGCGAACTCGACATCACCGACTACTTGACGCCTTTCGAACAGGACGCGCTCGGAGAGATTGGAAACATCACCTTCGGCAGCGCGGCAACCGCGCTTTCCACATTGCTGAACCAGAAGGTGGACATCACCACGCCAACGGTTTCGATGATCCGCCGAAGCACGTTGGAACACGAATTCCCCCGCCCGCACGTGGCGGTTCACGTCGAATACACGGAAGGTTTTCAGGGGATCAACTTGCTGGTGATTCGCGTCGAGGACGCGGCGGTCATCGCCGATCTGATGATGGGGGGCAACGGCAAGCCGGAAACGACCGAGTTGTCCGATCTGCACATCAGCGCCGTGCAGGAAGCGATGAACCAGATGATGGGTTCAGCGGCCACATCGATGTCGACGATTTTCAACAAACTGGTGAACATCTCGCCGCCCGGCATTGATGTGATGGATTTGGCCAAGGGAGAAGGCAGTGAAAACATTCCGGACGGGGATGCGCTCATCAAGGTGTCGTTCCGTCTGAAAGTGGGCGAACACGGCGAATTGATCGATTCGTCCATTATGCAGTTGATCCCGGTTTCCTTTGCGAAGCAGATGATCGACATGCTGATGGGCACAAACAGCGCCGACTCGGCCCCGCAACCGGCACCCGCGGCAAGCAATCCGGAACCGGCAACGGTCGCGCCGACGGAACCTGCCGCGCCGCACAGCCAACAGGCAGCCCCGCAGCAACCGATGATGCCGCCGCAACCGCAACCAGGCGCGATGCCGGCAGACGCATCCGCACAGCAAGCGTTTGGGATGCAACCCCCGCCGTACGGGTACCCGGCCTATCCGTATCCGCCGTATCCATACCCGCCGCAGTACCAGCAGCCGATGGCCGCGCAGACACCGCAACACTTTGGCGGCTCCCACGGGCACGCGGCGCAGGCGAGCGTGAAACCGGCAGAGTTTTCGCCGCTCGGCGGCGGTCGCACGCCGATGGTCGACGATCAAAACCTCGGTTTGCTCTTGGACATTCCGTTGCAAGTCACCGTGGAGTTGGGCCGAACGAAAAAACTGATCAAGGAAATTCTCGAACTGTCCTCCGGCTCGATCATTCAGTTGGATAAACTGGCGGGCGAACCGGTTGACATCTTCGTCAACAACAAGCTGATCGCCAAAGGTGAAGTGGTCGTCATCGACGAGAATTTCGGGGTACGCGTGACTGACATCATCAGCCAGTGGGACCGCGTTCAGAAACTACAGTAACATTCAACAGATAGGGGAGGCTACAAACCATGTCTAACAAAGTTTTGATCGTAGATGACGCTGCATTCATGCGCATGATGATCAAGGAAATTCTGACCAAAAACGGCTACACGGTAGTGGGAGAAGCAAGCGACGGGGCGCAGGCGATCGAGAAATACAAGGAGCTGGGACCCGACCTGGTGACCATGGACATCACCATGCCGGAAATGGACGGAATCACCGCGCTCAAGGAAATCAAGAAAATCGACCCGAACGCGCGTGTCATCATGTGCTCCGCGATGGGACAACAGGCGATGGTCATCGATGCGATTCAAGCCGGCGCAAAAGACTTTATCGTAAAACCGTTCCAAGCCGATCGCGTCATCGAAGCGATCAAGAAAACGCTGGGATAATCCGATGAAGACGCGAACAGCAGGGGCTTGCCTCGCCGCGATCTGCTGCGCCGTACTGCTCGTCTTCAGCCTGTTTCCCGCCGTCACGCACGCGGATCAGGAGCGCAATGTCTTGGAGGGATTAAAACAAGGCTCCAGCCAACAGACCGATTCGCCGACAGGCGGACAAGACGTGCCCGCCTTGCCGGGCAGCGATACGCCGAGTGTCTGGAGCGTGCTGTTGCAGGTGGTGTTTTCGCTCGGGCTGGTCGCCGTCCTGATCTATCTCTTGCTCCGTTTTCTGGCAAGCCGCCAGTTTGGCGGACTGGGATCGGGGCCGATCAAGGTCATCGGGGCGATTTCGCTTGGGAACGGCAAATCGCTGCAGGTGGTGATGGTCGGCGATTCCCTCTACATACTTGGCGTCGGAGAAGACGTCCGCCTGCTCAGGCACATCCCCGCCGGTGAGGAAATGGATGTGATCCTGTCCGAAGCCGAGATGAAACCGATTGCCGCGAAAGGAGTCAGGGAGTGGCTGAACCAGCTTCGCGGGAACAAATCGCACCGTGAGCTGACAGAGGAACCCCCGCAAACCGCCGGGTCGTTTGAGGAGTTGTTGAAGCAACAGTGGAACGCTGTCAATCACAGCCAGACGCACCTCTGGGACGAGCAGGATCGTCCGCCAACGGGAGGACGTTCATGAAAAGACTCATCGTACTGTTTCTGACACTGACCGTGTTTCTGATGCTGCCCGTATCCGCCCATGCCGAAACGGTCGTGCCCGCCGGAGCCAACAATCTTGTTCCCAGTGTCGACATCAAGATTGGCGGAGGAGGAAACAGCAACAGTCCCCAGGAAACGGCATCGACCATCCAGATTTTGTTGCTGCTGACAGTTTTGTCGGTCGCTCCCGCCATCCTGCTCTTGATGACCTGTTTTACCCGCATCGTCGTGGTGCTTTCGTTTGTCCGCAACGCGCTGGCGACTCAGCAGATGCCGCCCAACCAGGTATTGATCGGACTGGCCTTGTTCATGACATTTTTCGTCATGGCGCCAACGTTTGCCAAAGTAAACGACGTGGCGGTCCAGCCGTTTTTGCAAGGGAAACTGACGCAGCAGCAAGCGTTCACAGCCGCAACCGGCCCGTTGAAAGAATTCATGGCCAGCCATACGCGGGAAAAGGACCTGGCGCTGTTCATGGACTTCATGAAGGCCAATAAGCCCAAAACCGTTCAGGACATTCCGCTGGTCGCGCTGGTGCCGGCATACGCCATCAGCGAATTGAAAACCGCGTTTCAAATCGGGTTTATGATTTTTATCCCGTTTCTCGTGATCGACATGATCGTGTCCAGTATCCTGATGGGAATGGGGATGATGATGCTTCCGCCCGTGATGATCTCCCTGCCGTTTAAAATCCTGCTGTTCATCATGGTGGACGGCTGGTATCTGATCGTCAAGTCGTTGTTGATCAGCTTTTGACGGCAAACAGGATTCTGCCCGACGGAACCGCGCCGACGCCGCGCTACTGTCGCGAAACCCGTGACTTGCGGCGAAGGTCGTTATGAAAGGAGGACGGGAATGACTTCGGAGATGATTCTGCAGATCGCCCAAGGGTCGGTCTACACCATCCTGATGGTGACGGCTCCCGCACTGGGCGTCGGACTACTGGTCGGATTACTCGTCAGCATCTTTCAGGCGACTACGCAAATCCAGGAGCAGACTCTCGCGTTTATTCCAAAGATTGTGGCTATCTTACTTACGTTGCTGGTGTTTGGTCCGTGGATGTTGCGCAAGCTTGTCGAATTCACGATGGGGATTCTAGGCAATCTCCACCGGTTCGTGGGGTAGGCCATGGAGTGGTTGTTGCAGCATTTGCCGGTGTTTCTGTTGGTGTTTGTCCGTCTGAGCGCCTTTTTTGTCTCGGCGCCGATCTTTTCCATCCGTGGCGTTCCCAACCAGTATAAAGTGGGCCTCGCTTTTCTGGTCGCGTTTATCTGTTTCTCGTACGTGCCGGCGGACACCCGGGTGCCGCTTGATCTGACGTTTGCGCTGTACGCCGTGAAAGAAGCGCTGATCGGCCTGATTCTCGGGTTTATCGTCCAGTTGCTGTTTTACGCGGTGCAGGTGGCAGGCGGACTGATCGACATGCAAATGGGCTTTTCGCTCGCCAACGTGATCGACCCGCGTACCGGCGTGTACGTGCCGATTACCGGCAGCTTCAAAAACATCCTGGCCACGCTGTACTTCCTGACGATCAACGGCCATCATCTCCTGTTGCGCGGGATCGTCGCCAGTTACCAGGCGGTGCCGATCGCCAATGCGTGGATTCCGCTTGGCGATCAACACGTTTTGCAGTTTGTGGTCAAACTTTTTGCCCAGATGTTCGCGAGCGCGTTTCTCATGGCCGCTCCGATCGTCGTGGCCCTGTTTCTGGTAGACCTTTCTCTTGGTATTATCGCCAAATCGGTCCCGCAGTTTAATATTTTTGTCGTCGGGATTCCGATAAAAGTGATTGCCGGATTTCTCGTCATGATCGTCGTGCTGCCGGCGTTCTTCACGGTCATCAGCAGTCTGTTCGAACACATGTTTTATGCGATGTCGGAGATGATGACGATTCTGGGAGGTTCGCGATGAGCCGGCAACGCTTGCTGTTTCCGATTGATTTGCAGTTCTTTTCCGGGGAAAAGACGGAAAAGGCAACCCCGCGCCGCAAGCAGGATGCGCGCAAGAAAGGACAGGTGGCGAAAAGCTCCGACCTGTCGCCTGCGTTTACATTGACTGCGGTGTTTCTCGCGTTTCTCTTGACCGGCTCGTGGATGCTGGATACGTTTCTTCGGATTTTGCGGGAATCGTTTCTCACCTATGCGACATGGCAGGTAAACGAGGAAAACCTGCGCGTCATGACCATGCAACTCACCTATGAAGCGGCGAAGATCGTCGCCCCGGTGCTGGGTGTGGCGCTGATTGTCTCGCTTGCCGTCAACTATCTGCAGGTCGGCTTTTTGTTTACGGTGGAACCGCTGCAGATGAAGTTGGAAAAACTGAATCCGCTGGAAGGGGCGAAGCGGATTTTTTCCCTGCGTTCGCTCGTCGAACTGCTCAAATCCATCTTGAAAATCGCCACCGGACTGATCGTGGCCTACGTCATCCTGTCGAAAGCCAAGGATGAACTGCCCCGCCTCTCGATGGAGTCGATCGGTGCGGTCCTGGGCTTCACGTCGTCACAGGTGAGCAAGCTGGGCTTGTACATCGGGTTGGCCCTGATCGTGCTGGCCGCACTGGACTACGGGTACCAGCGGTTCGAATACGAAAAAAGTCTGCGGATGTCCAAACAGGACATCAAGGATGAATACAAAAAAACGGAAGGCGACCCGATGATCAAGAGCAAGATCAAGGAACGGCAGCGCCAGATGGCGATGCGCCGGATGATGCAGGAATTGCCCAAGGCGGATGTGGTCATCACCAACCCGACGCACTTCGCCGTGGCGATCCGCTATGAAGCCAAGACGATGAGCGCGCCCACGGTCATCGCCAAAGGGCAGGACTACCTCGCGCTCAAGATCAGGGAAATCGCCAAGCGGCACCGGATTGTGATCATGGAAAACAAGCCCCTTGCCAGGGCTCTCTATAACCAGGTGGAAATCGGGGAACAAATCCCCGAAGAGTTGTTCAAGGCCGTCGCCGAAGTGTTGGCCTACGTTTACAAACTGCAGGGCAAAGTTAGATAGGGAAAGGAGGAGACGAAGTGGGATTCGTTCGCGAATTTGGCGTGGTGTTTTTCATCATCAGCATTGTGGTCATGATGGTCATTCCGCTGCCGCCGGCGCTGTTGGACGTGCTGTTGGTCATGAATATTTCCTTGTCGTTGACCATCCTGCTCGTCTCGATGAACACCAAGGAAGCCTTGCAGTTTTCCATTTTTCCGACACTGCTGTTGATTACCACGTTGTTTCGACTCTCCCTGAACGTTTCGACGACCCGCAATATCCTGACCAACGGCAAGGGCGGGCAGGTCATTGAAGCGTTTGGCCACTTTGTCGTCGGCGGGAACGCAGTTGTCGGTTTTGTTGTCTTTTTGATTCTGGTCATCATTCAGTTTATCGTCATCACCAAGGGCTCCGAGCGCGTCGCCGAAGTGGCCGCGCGGTTTACGCTTGATGCGATGCCCGGTAAACAGATGAGTATCGACGCCGATTTGAACGCCGGGATGATCACCGAGGCGGAAGCGCGCAGCCGTCGGCAAAAAATCGAGCGGGAAGCCGATTTTTACGGGGCGATGGACGGTGCGAGCAAATTCGTCAAAGGGGATGCCATCGCCGGCATCGTCATCTTTATCATCAACATCATCGGCGGGTTCATCATTGGCATTGTCATCCACGGGATGGGTTTCCAGAAATCGGCGCAGACCTTTACCCTGCTGTCTGTCGGGGATGCGCTGGTGAGCCAGATTCCCGCCCTTTTGATCTCCACCGCCACCGGTATCATCGTCACCCGGGCGGCCTCGGACGGCGGGCTGGGTCAAGACATTTCCAAACAGGTGTTTACCTATCCGCGCTTGTTGTACATCGTGGCGGGAGCGATTCTTCTGCTGGGCTCGTTCACGCCGATCGGTCTGTTGCCGACCGCGCCGGTCGCCTTGCTGTTGGCCTACGCCGCCCGGCAGATTGACCAGAAGCGGCAGACCGAGCTGGTGGAAACGCAGCAGCAGGAACAGGAACAGCAGATCGAGGAAGTGCGCAGCCCGGAGAGCGTGGTCAACCTGCTGCAGGTCGACCCGATCGAGTTCGAATTCGGCTACGGGTTGATTCCGCTCGCCGACACCAAGCAGGGAGGCGACCTCCTCGACCGCGTCATCATGATTCGCCGGCAGTGCGCGCTGGAGCTGGGGATCGTCGTGCCGGTGATCCGCATCCGCGACAACATCCAGCTTCGGCCCAACGAATACGTGATCAAGATCAAGGGCAATCAGGTGGCGAAGGGCGAGATTCTGCTCGACCACTACCTGGCGATGAGTCCGGGCGTCGACGACGAGGCGGTCGTCGGAATTCCCACGACAGAACCCGCGTTTGGACTGCCCGCTTTATGGGTAACAGAAGAGAATAAGGAGGTTGCCGAGCTGTCCGGGTACACGGTCGTCGATCCGCCGTCCGTGGTGGCCACCCATCTGACCGAAGTGATCAAGCGGCATGCGCACGAACTCTTGGGCCGCCAGGAGACTCGCGCGCTGATCGACAATGTCAGGGAGACGGCTCCTGTGCTGGTGGACGAGCTCATTCCCGGCATGCTGTCCATCGGGGACGTGCAGAAAGTGTTGCAGAAACTGCTCAAGGAAAAGGTTTCGATCCGCAATCTGCCGGTCATCCTGGAGGCGCTGGCCGATCACGCGGTCTACACCAAAGACCCAGATGTGCTGACCGAATACGTGCGCCAGGCGCTCTCCCGGCAGATCACGTTGCAGTACACCGAGCCCGGGCAGCCGTTGCGCGTGCTCACGGCCGGTCCCGGGCTGGAAAAGACCATTTCCGAGCGCGTCGAGCAGTCTGAGCAAGGCAGTTATCTGGCGATCGATCCTGAGACGTCGCAGCGCATTTACCAGAGCATGTCCGAACAAATCAGCAAAATGGTCAGCGCCGGTCACCAGCCGATCGTGCTCGCTTCTCCTGCCATCCGCATGTATCTTCGGCAACTGATGGAGCGCATGATGCCGGATGTTCCCGTCATCTCGTACAATGAACTGGAGCCGCACGTTGAAGTGCAAAGCGTAGGGATGGTGAACCTGTGATGAGAGTGAAGCGTTACGTCGTCGATTCCATGCCGGACGCGTTGGAAAAGATCAGGGTGGATCTGGGAAAAGACGCGATCATTCTGAATACGAAACCGATCAAGACGGGCGGATTTCTCGGGCTGTTCCGAAAGCAACAGATCGAGGTGATCGCTGCGGCGGAAACCAAGGACAGCGCGCGGGAGAGAGCGGCGGCGGCCCGCGAGGAGAAACAGCCGCTCGCGGCGTTCAGCGCTCCGGCGGCGAAGCAGGCGTATCAGCGGTCGCTTGAACCTGCCGCCGCCAAGGTCAGGGAAGGGGCGTCAGCCGTGGCGGTTCAGACGCCGCCTCCGCCAGTCGCCCCCGCCCAGAGCGCGGGCGCGGCCTCAGCCTTGGCGACGAAACCCGGGCGGCCGCTTGCCGTCGACGAATCCAGGCGAACGGATACCCTCTCCCCCCGGTTGGCCGATGAATTGCGCGACATGCGGGAAATGTTGCAGAAGCTCTTGCTGCAAAAAGAGCTGAACGACAATCTGCCGCCCGCATTGTCGGCTGTGAGGGAGCGGCTGGTGGCGCAGGAAGTGGAAAGCGGCATCGTGGCCGATATTTTGCAGCAGCTTTTGCGCACCCTCGACGAGCCCAAGCGGCAGAGCGAGCGGGAGGTGTGGGAGACGGCAAGTGATGTGATCCGCGGGATGCTGGCCAAGGGCGCCAACCGTCCGCCGCGCATCGGTAGACACGTGCGGTACGCGTTCTTTTTCGGGCCGACAGGGGTGGGCAAGACAACCACCATCGCCAAACTGGCCGCCGAAGCGATGCTGAAGGAAAAACGCAAGGTGGGGTTCATCACCTCGGACACCTACCGGATCGCCGCCGTGGAACAGTTGAGAACCTACGCCAACATCTTGAACGTGCCGCTTGAGGTGGTTTTCTCGCCGGGCGAGGTGGAACAGGCGATGGAGCGGCTTCACGATTGCGATCTGGTGCTGGTGGATACGGCCGGAAGAAACTACCGCAACGACGAATACGTGAAAAGCATGAAGGAGTTTTTGCGGTTTGGCGAGACGAGCGAAAACTATCTGGTGCTGAGTCTCACGACCAAATACGCTGACATGAAGGCGATTGTGACCAATTTTCAGGACGTTCCGATCGACAAGGTCATTTTTACCAAATCGGATGAAACCCAAGCGTACGGAGCGATTCTCAACATCGTCCATCAGTTTGATTTGTCCCTCTCGTACATCACGACAGGCCAGAACGTACCCGACGACATCATCGTCGCCACACCCGAGCAGGTGACAACACTTCTAGTAGGAGACGATACGTATGCATGATCAGGCTGAGCATTTGCGCGAACGGCTACAGCGCAGCGCCGCCCAGTCCCGTCCCACCCGGTTGGTCACCGTCACCAGTGGCAAAGGAGGCGTTGGCAAGTCCAACTTTACCTTGAACTTCGCGCTTGCGTTGATGGAGCGGGGACAAAAGGTCGTCATCTTTGATGTCGATCTCGGTTTGGCAAACCTCGACGTATTGATGGGGGTGTCTCCCAAAACCAATTTGACGCAGCTTTTGGACCAGAGGACATCCATCTGGGACATCATCGAGAAGGGACCGAACGGACTGGAATTCATCGCCGGCGGCTCTGGATTTACGCATATTCAGCAACTGGACGATCAGCAGTTGGCCAAGTTTTTTGCTGAATTGGGCGCGTTGCAGGGGTATGCGGACACGGTGCTTTTGGATACCGGCGCCGGTATTTCCAAGGAATCGATGCGGTTCATGCTCTCCTCGGACGAAGTGCTGTTGGTCACCACGCCGGAGCCGACGGCGATTACCGACGCGTACGCCGTGATCAAGATGCTACACTCGCGCAACCCGCAGGCGCAGATACGCCTGATCATCAACCGGATCACGTCGTACCGCGAGGGCAAAGCCACCGCTGACAAGCTGGAGTTGGTGGCGAAACGATTCCTGGGAATGGAGGTCAAAACACTCGGATTTGTCCCGGACGACGCGCACGTCTCCAAAGCGGTCAAACAGCAGCGCCCTTTCCTGCTGGCTTACCCGCACGCCCAGGCCTCCAGGGGGATACGTGAACTGGTGGACTTGTACATAGGGAGCGTCTCTCATCTACAACCCACGGAAACGACGGGGGTACGCGGGTTCCTGTCCAAGATGAAGCGGTTGATTCGATGACACCCAGGCACAGGAACAAGGAAGGGAGCGGCATAAGTCATGGAAAAAATACGCGTTCTTGTCGTTGACGATTCGGCGTTTATGCGGAAAGTGATTTCCGACATCCTGGCGAGCGATCCCGCAATCGAAGTGATCGACCGCGCACGGAATGGTCTGGAATGCTTGACGAAAGTAAAAGAGCTGAATCCGGATGTCGTGACGCTGGATATCGAGATGCCGGTCATGAATGGCCTCGAAGCGTTGCAGCAACTGATGAAAGACTCGCCGGTTCCGGTGGTGATGCTGAGCAGCTTGACCAGGGAAGGGGCGGACGCGACGATCCGGGCGTTGGAGTTGGGGGCATTTGACTTTGTCACCAAGCCGTCCGGGCCCATCTCGCTCGACATCCACACCGTGAAGGACAGCATCATCAGCAGGGTGAAGGCGGCCGCCATTACCAAGAGACGCCACAAGGCGTTCAGGCTGCCGCCCGGCGCTTTGAACCAGCCCAATCCGCCAACGGCCAAAACGTCACCTCCTGAACCGCCTGTGGGTTCTGCCCCGACGGTATCGACGGTGCCTGCCGCGCCACCGTCCAAGCCGACACTTCACCAGCTTGGCGGGAAGATCAGCAAGCTGGTGGCGATCGGAACCTCTACAGGGGGACCCAAGGCGTTGCAAACCGTGCTGACGGCATTGCCCGCCAACTTTCCCGCGCCGCTCGTGATCGTCCAGCACATGCCAGCCGGGTTTACCAAATCGCTTGCGCAACGGCTGGATACCCTTTGCGCCATTCGTGTGGTGGAGGCGGAGGACGGCCAATTGATCCGACCGGGAACCGCGTATATTGCGCCGGGCGGCTACCATCTGGAAGTGACGCAGCGGTCTGACGGCACCCTGCAGACCTGTCTGCACCAGGCCGAGCCCCGGGGCGGGCATCGGCCATCCGTCGACGTCCTGTTTGAATCCGTCGGAAAATTGGCCAATGTACACAAGTGGGCCATTATTATGACAGGAATGGGCAATGACGGGACAAAAGGTTTGAAGCAGATGAAAGCAACAGGACATGTCACAAGCATTATTGAGGATGAATCGAGCTGCGTGGTTTTCGGAATGCCCCGTGCGGCGATCCAGGCCGGGTTGGCGGACAACATCGTCCCCTTGGACAAAATCGCGGAAACCCTGGTTCGGCTTGTTAACTGATCGGGAGGTGGAACACAATGGATATGAATCAGTACCTGGACATGTTTATTGAAGAATCAAAAGAGCACTTGCAGGCGATCAACGCCAACCTGCTACTGTTGGAGAGCGATCCGGACAACATCCAGATCGTCAACGAAATTTTCCGTTCCGCCCATACGTTGAAAGGCATGGCCGCCACCATGGGCTTTGAGGATATGGCCAGCCTCACGCACGAAACGGAGAACGTGCTGGATCTGATTCGCAACCAGAAACTGCGGATCAACAGCGACATTATGGACGTAATTTTCCAAAGCGTCGATTTGATCGAAACGATGGTGTACCACATCATCGACGGCGGCGACGGCTCCGCCGACGTGTCCGGGCCGGTGGCCAAGCTGCGCGCGATTGTCTCCGGCGACCTGGAAGCGATCACCGCGAACGCCGCCGAACCGGCGGCACCGGCGCCGGAAGCGGAAACGGCGCAACCGGCCGCCCGCGAGGCAATGAGCGTCGAGGATCACGAGTTGGACGAGTTTTCGCTGACCGTCATCAAACAGTCCCAGGAGAGCGGCCACAACATTTTCTGGGTGAAGGTGAAACTGCGCGACGACTGCCTGCTCAAGGCGGCCCGCGCCTATATGGTGTTTGACAATTTGGAATCGATCGGGGACGTGATCAAGTCGAAACCGTCTGTCGAAGACCTGGAGAACGAGCGGTTCGACACCGAATTTGAGCTCGTCTTTATCACCAAAAAGCCGCTGGAAGAGGTGCGCAAGGTGGTGGAGAACGTCTCGGAGGTCGAACGCGTCGACATCGAACGGATCGAAATGAAGGAACAGGCGGCCAAACAGGCGGAGGCACAACGCCAAACCGCTGCGGCGGCGCCTGCCGCAGAGGAGAAAAAACCGGAGACGCAAGCGCCGGCGAAAAAAGTCTCCACCGGCAAGACGATCCGCGTGGACATCGAGCGGCTCGACATCCTGATGAACCTGTTCAGCGAACTGGTCATCGACCGCGGCCGACTGGAACAGTTGGCGCGCGAGCTGGGCAAAAGCGAATTGCAGGAGACGGTCGAACACATGAGCCGGATCAGCGGCGATCTGCAAAACATTATTCTGACGATGCGGATGGTGCCGGTGGAGCAGGTGTTCAACCGCTTCCCGCGAATGGTGCGCGACCTGGCAAAAGAATTGAACAAGAAAGTCAATCTGGAGATTTTTGGGGCGGAGACCGAACTGGACCGCACCGTGATCGACGAAATTGGCGATCCGCTCGTCCACCTTTTGCGCAACTCGATCGACCACGGCATCGAATCGCCGGCTGAACGCAGGAAAGCAGGCAAGCCGGAGGAAGGCACCGTCCAACTGAAGGCGTACCACAGCGGCAACCATGTGTTTATCGAGGTTCGCGACGACGGTGCCGGGATCAACAAGGACAAGGTGTTGAAAAAAGCGATTGAGCGCGGCATCGTCAATCCGGCCAACGCCGACAGCCTGAGCGACAAGCAGATTTACGAACTTTTGTTCGCATCCGGGCTCAGCACGGCGGAAGTGATCTCTGACATCTCCGGACGCGGTGTCGGGCTGGACGTGGTGAAGACAAAGATCGAATCGTTGGGAGGGTCGGTCAGCGTCGATTCGGCACGCGGACAGGGAACCACGTTCCTGATCCAGTTGCCGCTGACCCTGTCGATCATCTCGGCGATGCTCGTGCAGGTGGAAAACGAAAAGTACGCGGTTCCGCTCAGTTCGATCATCGAAACCGCCGTATTCCGCAAGGACGAGATCATGATGGCGCACCGGCAACAGGTGATTGACTTCCGCGGCCGCGTCGTTCCGCTGGTTTCGCTGAAGGAGATTTTCCAAATCCCCGACAACGGCAAGCAGAAAGACGACGAAGTGGCGGTGGTGATTGTCCGCAAAGGGGAAAAAATGGCCGGCCTGGTCGTCGACTCGTTCATCGGGCAGCAAGAGGTCGTCCTTAAATCCCTGGGCAAGTACCTGGTGAACGTGTTCGCCATCTCCGGCGCCACCATCCTTGGCGACGGGCAGGTCGCGCTGATCATCGATTGCAACGCTCTGATTAAATAAAGGAGGGCATTTGGATGCTGGACCAAAAAGAAATCGTGGGAGAAGTGAAAGTCATCGTATTCCGATTGAAAGATGAAGAATACGGTGTGGAAGTGAGCCAGGTCAAGTCGATCGAGCGGTTGGAACACATCACCCGCGTGCCCCGCACGCCCAAGTTCGTCAAAGGGGTGATCAACCTGCGCGGCGTTGTGACGCCGATCATCGACCTGCGCAGCCGCTTCGGACTGGAAGAGACCGCCTATACCGAGTCCACCCGGGTGATTATCGTCGCCGTGGGCGAGCTGGAAGTGGGCCTGATCGTTGACGCGGCCAACGACGTCATCGACATCCCGGTGAACGCCATTGAACCGCCGCCGGAAGTGGTCGGAGGCGTGGAAGCCGCCTATCTGCGCGGGGTGGCCAAGCTGGAGAAACGGTTGCTGATCCTGTTGAATCTGGACAAAGTGCTGAACACCGAAGAGATCAAGCAACTGGACGCACTTGAGGGCTAAGGCTATGGCGAACTTTACCAAATTCGGCGACTTTCAGTTTGACGTTCTGCGGGAGGTTGGAAACATCGGGGCCGGACATGCCGCGACGGCCCTTTCCAAACTGATCCAAAAAGAAGTGGATATGAAAGTGCCGCAGGTGAAAATCATCCCCTTCGACGAAATCGCCGACTTCGTCGGAGGAGCGGAAGCGGTGGTGATCGCCGTGTTCCTGCGTGTAGAGGGCGATTGTCCGGGCAACATGTTTTTCATCATCAACTATCCGTCTGCGCGCAATCTGCTGCGGCAACTGCTGGGGATTGAAAAACCGGAGGGGGACGAAACGTTCTCCGAAATGGAGCTGTCAGCCTTGCACGAGATCGGCAACATTCTGGCGGGATCGTACCTGTCATCGCTCGCCGATTTTACCAAGCTGAACATGCAGCCGTCCGTACCCGCTCTGGCCATTGACATGGCGGGTGCCATCCTCAGTTACGGATTGATCGAATTGGGACGTGCCGGCGATTACGCGCTGACGATCGACACGGCATTTTTCGAAGGCAACGAAGAGGTGGAGGGCCACTTCTTCTTGATCCCCGATCCCGAATCGTTTGAAAAACTATTTTTAGCCTTAGGAGTTCCGCTCGATGGAAATTATTAAGATCGGTATGGCAGACCTGGGTGTTGCAAAACCGCCTGACCGTCTTCGTACGACCGGACTGGGCTCATGCGTCGGCGTTGTCCTGTACGATGAAGCCAGAAAGATTGCCGGAATGGCACACGTCATGCTGCCCGATTCGTCCCTGGGCAAAAGCAGTGAACTGAATATCGGCAAATACGCCGACACGGCGATTCCCGAACTGATTCGCCAGATGGAGCGGGCAGGCGCCTCGCCGCGCTCGCTGATCGCCAAACTCGCGGGCGGGGCGCAAATGTTTTCATTTCTTTCGGGTAGTGATACGATGAGGATAGGACCTCGAAACGTCGAGGCCTGCAAAGCCATGCTGGAGCAGGCCCGTATCCCCATCGTGGCCGAGGACACAGGCGGAAACTGCGGTCGGACGATCGAGATGGACTCGGTCACCGGCATCTTGCTCATTCGTACAGTAAATCAAGGTGTTAAGGAAGTCTAATCATGGTGAGAAAACTGTTGCTAAACATCTGGTTGGGAGTGCTTGCGTTTCTCATCACGTTCGTGACGGCACTGGGCAACAATGTGGTAAGCGTCTCCCTGACGCGTGCTGTCTGTGCTTTTATCCTGTTTTTTCTCGCTGCGTTTGTCATCCGTTTCCTGTTGGCCCTTATCCTTGCGCCAGACGCCAAGCCTGCCGAAACGGGTGCCCATGTCGACCTCGTCACGCCGCCTGATCCAAAGACAGACGTGCCCAAGTCATCAGAGAACGAACCGTCTGACGGATTTCAACCGCTGGTACCGCCGAGAATCGAACGGAACGAGCGGACCCAAGACCCTGCTGACATCGCGAACATCATCAGGCGGTTGACTGATGAATAAAGGTTGGTGGTTGCTGGATGGCTCGTGTAAACAGTCACAACAAAGCGAAAGAATTCGATAAATGGATATCCTGGAAAGAGGAAGGGAATAAGCAGGCGGAAAACGAGCTGATCGAGCAGTTCCTGCCGCTTGTCAACAAGGTTGCCAACCGCCTTGCCATCGGTCTCCCCAACAATGTCGACAAGGACGATCTGATCAGTTACGGCCGGTTCGGTCTGTTGGATGCGCTGAACAAGTTCGACCACACGCGCGGCTTGCAGTTCGAGACGTATGCAATGTGGCGGATTCGCGGCGCGATGATCGACGGTCTGCGGGAGACCGACTGGATTCCCAGAACCGTTCGCGATAAAGCGAAAAAGATCGAGGAGGCGTACAGCGTGCTGGAACAGCGCTTGCTGCGCACGCCGACCGATCAGGAAGTGTGCGAATACCTTGGCATCAGCGAAAAAGAACTGCAACAGGTCATCTACGATACATCGCTCGCCTCGATGGTGTCAATCGACGAAGCGGTAGGCGAGGAAGACGAACAGAAAACAGAGCGCCATTCATACATCATTGACGAGATCACACCTCGTCCGGAGAAGGTGGCGGAGGCGAGCAGCCTGAAGGAAGTGCTGACCCAGGCGATCGACAAGTTGCCGGAGAAAGAGCGGCTGGTCATCTCGCTGTTTTACTTTGAAGAACTGACGCTCTCCGAAATCGCCGAGGTGATGAGTCTGTCGCCTTCGCGGATTTCCCAGCTTCACTCCAAAGCTGTCTTTCGGCTCCGCTCTTCGCTTAATCGCTGGAAATCCCAATTGATGTAGGCATGGTTACGGAAGGGAAGGGGGTGAACGGCGTGCAACCACAGCGCAATCTGGGTAGCCTGATCGAAGTCATCATCAGCAACGACAAACTGGCCGCAGACCTTGTGCTGAAAAGCGATGAGGAAGAAGTGACGGTCAGCGTGTCCGAACTGAAAGAACTGCTCCGTCAGAAGGGCGTGGTGTACGGCATTGACGATGCCGCATTGACCCGCTTCGCGCAACAGCCTCGCGACTATCTGGGGGTTCCGCTTAGGGTGGCGACGGGAAAAGCGCCCGAGCCGGGCAGCGACGCGCGGATCGAGTACGCCTTTGAGCGGAGGGAAGAAAAGCGGCCGAAAGAGCTGGACGACGGACGGGTGGATTACTATTCGGTCGTCAGCATCGCCAACGTGTCGCGCGGCCAGTTGTTGGCACAGAAAATCCCGGCCGGAAAAGGGGTGGATGGCGTCACGGTAACCGGTCAGCCGCTTGCCGCCAAACCCGGCAAGGATGCGGTGATCAAGCCGGGGAAAAACGTCGTCCTCAACGAAGACAAAACATTGCTGTACGCGCTCATCGACGGGCAGGTGTCCTTTTCCAATGACAAGGTGAGCGTCTTTCCTGTCTACGAAGTGAAAGGCGATGTCGATTTCAGCGTAGGAAACATAGATTTTGTCGGAACAGTCGTAATTCGCGGCAATGTGCCGACCGGTTTTCACATCAAGGCCTCCGGTGACATCCGCATCTACGGCAGCGTCGAGGGGGCGGAACTGGAAGCCGGCGGGCTGATCGAGATCAAGAGCGGCATCGTGGCCCAGGACAAGGGACATGTGATCGCCGGAACCAATGTGGTCACATCCTACATCCAAAACGGCAATGTGACCGCCGGCAACGATGTGATCGTGTCGCAGAGCATTATGTTCTCCAATGTCCGCGCAGGCAAAAACGTGCTGTGTAACGGGCCGAAGGGCATCATTATCGGCGGCACGATCCAGGCCGGAGAGAGAATCGTCGCCCGCGTCATCGGCAATTCCACGGCGACGCCCACTGTTCTCGAAGTGGGGGTCAAGCCGCAGATGCGAAACGAACTGCAGCAGGTCATCACAGAATTGCAGGGGCATTACGACAATCTGAAGAAAACCGATCAAGGACTGGGTGTGCTGAACCATCTGCTGCAGACAGGCAAGGAACTGCCCCCGGAGAAGAAGATGCTGCAAATCAAGCTGACCAACACCCGGCTGATTCTGGAAAAGGAGATCAAACAACTGGAAACGCGCAAAAAGGAACTGGAACAGGAGATCGGCAGCGATTCCCTGGCTGTGGTGGACGTATACCAGGTGATGTACCCCGGCATCAAGCTGGTGTTCGGCAAACTGGTTCGGTTCATCAAACAGGAGTTTCCCCGTACCCGTTTCCACGTGCTTCACGGTGAAATCACCGCTTCGCCACTCGTCTAAAAGGAGATGAGGAGCCATGAGTCTGAAGGCAGTCGAACTGCAGGTGGCCCTGCCGCGCACTCAGGAGATCAGCCGCATCCAGGAACAGCAACAGCAGCGAAGCATGCACGAACAGCAGGTGCTGATCGAAGACCGCAAACAGCTTGACGAAATCGCCCGGAAACGGCCGGAAAGCATGAGCGAACCGGCCAAGGGGCAGATCAGGGAAAAACAGCAGAGAGAGCGGAAGCGGCACGCGCAATCGCCGGCGCAGACCGAGGGCGCGACGGAACCGCACGAGAAGGGCAACAGCGCCAAAGGGCACGTGCCGATGACGGACCCGCTGCGCGGTCGGCATATCGACATCTCGCTGTAAAAAGAGAACAAGGGTGAGAGAATGGATCAACCGATATACTTGTTGTTTGGGGCGGGGGCACTGATCATGATCGTTGCCTTCTTTCTGAGGTCGTCCAGAGCGGCTGCCGACACCGCCCCGATGCCGGGATTGCCTGCGGCCTGGCCCAGCGTGGAAGTGGAGCAGACACTGAAGCGCTTTTTGCAGCAGGTAAAACAGGATAACGAGCAGGAGATGGCCAGACTGCGCGAGACGAAGGCCGAGTTGTTGCGCGAGCTGGACGAATTGCGCAAGCGGGTGGAAGCGACCGAGGTCAGACTGACCCAGTTGGCTGGCCAACTGGAGTCGTCCGGATCGGCTTCTGCGGATGAGGCGAATCGCTCTGCGGCCGACGCTGATACGCTGTTGTTGCGGGAACGGTACCGGCGGGTGTTCGAGTGGAACCAGGAGGGGATGAGCGTGGAAGAGATCGCCAAACGGCTGGGGGCGGGACGCGGCGAGATTGAGTTGATCCTCTCGCTGGCCGCTCCCGCCGATCGGAGGAAGACGGATGAGTAGCCGGGCTTTCCTGGGCGGTTTCGGAGCCGGACTCGTCTTCGCCGCCGGTTTTTTGCTGGTCTTTCCGCCAACACCCCCCAAGCAGGCGATGACAGCGGAACAGATACGCGCCGCCGCCTTTTCGCAGGATTTGGTCGTCCTGAGCAAACAGGAGTACGACCAGTTGCTCCGCGACAAGCAGCAAGGCGGCGCGGACAAGACGGCCCCGGCGGCGACAGCGTCGCAGAAACCCCAGGGATCAGGGACAGCGCCCGCCGGACAGACGACTCCGCCGGGCAACGGCGCATCCTCCCCCGCCACGACCCTGACAAGGGATGAGGCACCGACAGCGCCGCAGGCCAGCACACCGCCCACACCTCCGACGATGCCGCAAGGGGGCACAATGCCGACGCCGCCGAGCGCCCCGACAGGGAACGTGGCGCCGACCGCGCCCAAACCCGCTCCGGAACTGGTGACCGTGTACATCCCCTATCGCACCAACGCCACCCAGGCCGCGGCGATCCTGGTCAAGGCCGGTCTGCTGCCGCAAAACAACGGGTTTGTGCAACTGCTGCGCGAGAAACAGTTGCTCAACCGCATCCGGGTAGGCACCTACCGGATCGCCAAAGGCACGCCGCCGGAGGAGATCGCCCGCATCCTCACCACTCCGCCCGCTTCATAATCGGGTAAAATTTTGCCTGGGACGTTTCTTGCAATTGGTTTATCCATATGTTATAGTTTTCTTCGGTGTTGATTACACACGCCGCCCAATTCCGGCAAGGGTGCTACGTTCGGTAGTTTTGTCGGAAGATGCGGGAGGCGGAGGTAGACACAAAAAACCATGGAAAGAGGAGGTGTGATAATATGGCGGTTATCTCCATGAAACAGCTGCTTGAGGCTGGTGTTCACTTCGGTCACCAAACTCGCCGCTGGAACCCGAAAATGGAACGCTATATTTTCACCGAACGTAACGGTATCTACATCATCGACCTGCAAAAAACGGTCAAAAAAGTGGAAGAAGCGTACAACTTTGTCCGCGAACTGGCTGCCAACGGCGGCAAAATGCTGTTTGTCGGCACCAAGAAACAGGCGCAAGATTCCGTAAAAGAAGAAGCGGAACGCACCGGCCACTACTACATCAACCAACGCTGGCTGGGCGGCACCCTGACGAACTTCGCCACCATCCAGAAGCGCACCGCCCGTCTGGCTGAGTTGAAGCGGATGGAAGAGGACGGCACGTTCGACGTTCTGCCGAAGAAAGAAGTCATCATTCTCCGCAAAGAGAAAGAACGTCTGGAAAAATTCCTCGGCGGGATCGCCAACATGGACAAACTGCCAGACGCGCTGTTCGTCATCGACCCTCGCAAAGAGCGCATCGCGGTTGCCGAAGCTCGCAAGCTGGGCATCCCGATCGTAGCGATCGTCGACACCAACTGCGATCCGGATGAAATCGACTACGTGATTCCGGGTAACGACGACGCGATTCGCGCGGTCAAGCTGTTGACCAGCAAAATGGCGGACGCTCTTCTCGAAGGCAGCCAAGGCGGAGAACAAACCACGACGGCGTAAGAAACGAGGGTGGACTGAGGGTTTCAGAACCCCGTCCACCTTTTTTAGTCGAACAGAAACCAACACCCCAAGGAGGATTATATTCATGGCGATCAGTGCACAAGCCGTAAAAGAACTGCGCGAACGTCCCGGCGCAGGGATGATGGATTGTAAAAATGCCTTGGAAGAAACCAACGGCGTCATGGAAATAGCGATCGACCTGTTGAGTGAGCGCGGGATCGCAAAAGCGGCGAAAAAAGCGGGCCGCATCGCGGCTGAAGGGTTGACCGCCATCGCCGTTTCCGGCAATGTCGGCGCCATCGTCGAAGTCAACTGCGAAACCGACTTCGTGGCGAAAAACCCGGAATTCCAAACACTGGTAAAAGATATTGCCGAGCACGTGGTAACCCAACGTCCGGCTACTGTGGAGGCGGCGCTGGAGCAACCGTTCAAAGGCCAAGGCGACGCGCTCTCCCAAGTCATCAACGAGAAAATCGCCACCATCGGCGAAAACATCTCGTTCCGCCGCCTGGCTGTCCTGGAAAAGCCGGATAATGGCGTTTTCGGCGAATATCTGCATATGGGCGGCAAAATCGGCGTGCTGGTTGTGCTCGAAGGCACCAGCGATCAGGCGCTGGCCAAAGACGTGGCGATGCACGCGGCTGCGGCCAACCCGCGTTTTGTCACCCGTGAAGAAGTGTCCGCCGACGAGATCGAGCGCGAACGCGAAGTGCTGAAAAATCAGGCGCTGGCAGAAGGCAAACCGGCGAACATCGTGGAGAAAATGGTGGAAGGCCGCCTCTCCAAATTCTTCGAGGAGTTCTGCCTCGTGGAACAACCGTTCGTCAAAGACCCGGACAAGAAAGTATCCGCTCTCTTGAAAGAAGCCGGCGCAACCGCGAAAACGTTCGTTCGCTTCCAAGTGGGCGAAGGCATCGAGAAGAAACAGGAAGACTTCGCCGCAGAAGTCATGGCGCAAGTGAATAAGCAGTAAGGAGAAAAAATAGGGAACACCTTTGTGTTCCCTATTTTTAAAGCGTGAGAGACGAGGTAAAATCGGAAATGAATGGGGGCCTTTGCACATGCCACTACCTGCCTATAAACGGATTGTGTTAAAGTTGAGTGGGGAAGCGCTGGCCGGAGAAGTGGGGTACGGCATCGACCCGAACGTGATCTTTTCCATCGCCAACCAGATCAAGGAGATTGTAGAACTGGGGGTGCAAGTGGCCATCGTCGTCGGCGGCGGCAACATCTGGCGCGGTCTGTCCGGCAGTTCCAAGGGAATGGACCGGGCGACGGCGGACTACATGGGCATGCTCGCCACGATCATGAACGCACTGGCGTTGCAGGACGGGCTGGAAAAGGTTAACGTGCCGACGCGCGTCCAAACCTCGATCGAAATGCGTCAAGTGGCTGAACCTTACATACGGCGGAGAGCGATTCGCCACCTGGAGAAAAACCGCGTGGTGATCTTTGCCGCCGGAACCGGTAATCCATTCTTTTCCACGGATACGACTGCTGCCTTGCGCGCCGCCGAGATCGAGGCGGAAGTCATCCTGATGGCGAAAAACAAGGTGGACGGCGTTTACACCGCCGACCCGAGCGTCGATCCGACTGCGAAAAAATACGAGCAACTTACCTATCTGGAGATGCTGAACCAAGGCTTGGGCGTGATGGATTCGACCGCGTCCAGCCTGTGCATGGATAACCACATTCCACTGATTGTCTTCTCCATCACCGAAGAAGGCAACATTCGCCGCGCGGTCATGGGGGAAAAAATCGGAACGATTGTAAAGGGGGATGCCTAATGCCACAAACTGTACTAAAAGAAATGGAAGACCGTATGTCGAAAGCAGTCGCGACACTGAAAAAAGACCTGGCGACGCTGCGGGCCGGGCGCGCTACCCCGGCGCTTCTCGATAAGATCGTTGTTGACTACTACGGCACGCCGACGCCGATCAGCCAACTGGCCAACATCAGTGCGCCGGAGCCGCGCCTGTTGACGATCCAGCCGTGGGACAAGAGCGCACTCAAGGACATCGACAAGGCGATCATGCAGTCCGATCTGGGGCTCACGCCGACCAATGACGGCAGCATCATCCGCATCGCCATTCCGCCGCTCACGGAAGAGCGCCGCAAGGAACTGGTCAAAGTGGCCAACAAGAGCGGCGAGGAAGCGAAAGTGGCGATCCGCAACATTCGCCGCGACGCCAACGACGAACTGAAAAAGCTGGAGAAATCCGGCGCGATTTCCGAAGACGAATCCCGCCGCTATCAGGAATCCGTGCAAAAGGCCACGGACAAGTACATCGGCGAAGTCGACAAAATCGTCAAGGAAAAGGAAAAAGACATTCTCGAAGTTTGATCACCGGCTCACATCTCCCCCTCTCACGGAGGGGGAGGTATGTCTATATCTCTCTTTTTGGGGGAACACTTATGCTAGAACGTATCGGACAGATGTTGGCCCGCAAAGCCAATCAAAACGACAAACCCCTTGAATTTGACGAGTGTGGCGAAATCCCGGCGCATATCGCGGTGATCATGGACGGGAACGGCAGATGGGCCAAAATGCGCAATCTGCCGCGTTTTTTCGGCCATCGGGCGGGGATGAACACCGTCAAGGAAATCGTCAAGGCGGCCGACGAAATCGGCGTCAAAACGATGACGATGTACGCGTTTTCCACGGAAAACTGGAAGCGTCCGCGCGAAGAAGTGGACTTTTTGATGAAATTGCCCCAGGAATTTCTTTCGACAGAATTGGATGAATTAATCGAACGGAATGTTCGGCTGCGCATGCTGGGGGTCAAGGAAGGACTGCCTGTGCACACGCTGGAAGCGTTGGAGGCGGCGGAAGAGCGGACGAAACACAACACCGGTCTTCAGCTTAACTTCGCGCTCAACTACGGCGGGCGGACCGAGCTTGTCCACGCGTTTGCGCAGTTGGCCCGGCGGGTGCAGGCGGGCGAACTGAAACCGG